>URJB01000046.1 GCA_900548145.1 uncultured Eubacteriales bacterium
CCGAAGGCCGACTAGCGCCAGAAATGGCTGAAAGCCATGAAGCGCGTAGCCAAGCCCAAGCGCAGCGCAGGGCTTGGTCGCAGTGCATAGCGACGTGGGCCGCCTCTGGAGTCGCCGTGCCGCCTGCTTTCTTTGGTACTTTCTTTCGCGTCGAAAGAAAGTACTACCCCTCTCGGGACGGCAGTCCCACCATTCGCGCCGGAGTCGGCGCGTCAGGCCCCGTAGGAAGTCCGCAACCGCACAGCGATGAAAACAGAAACCAGGCGAAAAGTCTGCCGTCCTTTTTCTCACTCCACTGTAACGCTCTTCGCCAGATTCCTCGGCTTATCCACGTCGCAGCCCCGCTGCACTGCCATGCAGTACGCGAACAGCTGCAGCGGGATCGCCGCCAGCAGTGGACAAAGCAACTCGTCTGCGTCGGGGATCAGAATCAGTTCGTCCACCTCCGGCTCCACCTTTTCCCGCAGACTTTCCCGGCAAATAGCCAAAATTCGTGCACCGCGTGCCTTGACTTCCTTTAGGTTGCTCATCGTCTTGTCAATCAGCTGCGGCTGGGTAATGGTCGCCACCACCAACCGGCCTTCCTGCAACAGAGCGATCGGCCCGTGCTTCAGCTCCCCGGCGGCATAGGCCTCGCTGAAAATGTAGCTGACTTCCTTCAGCTTCAGCGCCGCTTCCATGGAAAGCGCATAGTCCATGCCCCGCCCCACGAAGAAAACGTGTTTCTTCTGGCTGGCTGTGCTGGCGATACGCTGCAGCTGCGGCTCTGTTTTCAAGGCAGTTTCCATCTTTTCCGGCAGGGCGCGCACCTCCGCCGCCAGTGCTTCCGCCTGTTCTGCCGTCAAGTGGCCGCGCATTTTCCCCAGCGCCATGCCAAGCAGAAACAGCAGTTCTGCCTGTGTCGTGTAGGCCTTGGTGCTGGCCACGGCGATCTCCGGCCCGGCATAGGTGTACAGGGTGTTTTCCTCCCCTGCTTCCCGGGCAATGGTGGAGCCCACTACATTGCACAGGGCGATCACATGCGCGCCCCGGCGCTTGGCTTCCCGGAGAGCCGCCAGCGTATCGGCGGTCTCTCCGCTCTGGGAGACGGCGATGAACAGCTCGTCCTCGCCGATGATGGGATCCCGGTAACGATATTCGCTGGCAATGGCCGCCTCCACCGGGATGCGCGCCAGCTTTTCGATGGCATACTGTCCGTAAATGCCCGCATGATAGGCCGTTCCGCAGGCAACAATGGTGATCTTTTTCAGGCGCTTTGCTTCCTCAGGGCGGATGGGCAGCCAGTTCTCCTCCGGCACATCCAGCCGGGGAGCCGCCGTTTTCCGAGCCGCTTCGGGCTGCTCGTGAATCTCCTTGAGCATATAGTGCGCATACCCGCCCTTTTCAGCGCTGGTCAGGTCCCAATCCACATGAAAGACCGGATGGTGACAATGATTGCCATAGGCGTCGAATACGCTGATCCCCTGACGGTTCAGCACGGCGATCTCCTTATCCTGAAGGAAAATGACGTCCCGGGTGTGGCTCAGCAAAGCGGGAATATCCGATGCGATGAAGCCCTCGCCGTCCCGCGCGCCCACGACCAGCGGACTGTCGTTCCGGGCGCAGTACAGGTCGCCCGGTTCGTGGTCGCAGAGAATGCCCAGCGCATAGCTGCCCTCCAGCATTCCCATAGCCCGAATGAGTGTGCGCTTCATGTCGCCGTCATACAGCCAGTTTAGCAGATGGGCAATGACCTCCGTGTCGGTCTGACTGACGAACTTCGCGCCCGTCTGTTCCAGATGGCGGCGCAGCGCCGCGTGGTTTTCAATGATGCCGTTATGTACCACGGCGATGCCGCCCTTCACGTCCGTATGAGGATGGGCGTTCAGGTCGCTGGGTTCCCCATGGGTGGCCCAGCGGGTATGGCCGATGCCAATAGTGCCCGAAACAGGGCTTTCCTTCAGAAGGCCCGCCAGATTTTCCAGCCGTCCCTTGGCCTTGCGCACGCCGATCTTTCCGTCCGGGCCGATCACTGCCACTCCGGCGCTGTCATATCCACGATAAGAAAGCCGCTCCAGCCCTTCCATCAGAATGGGCGAAGCGTTTTTAGAGCCGATATATCCCACAATGCCGCACATGGTTCTTCCTCCTTTTGTTTCAAAACGTTATATAACATATCATAGCATATTTTCATTGTCAAGGCCTAAAAACGCTGCCAGCGGATCCACCGGCCGGCCGTTCTTGTGCACTTCCAGATGCAGATGCGGCAGACCATCGCTCTCCGCCAGCACCCCATTGCCGCTATGTCCCAATGTCTGCCCCTGTATGACCGGGTCGCCCGCCTGAACGTAATCCGCGCTGCTCAACCCCGCATACAGGGTCTCGTAACCATTTTCGTGGTCGATCAGCACGCACAGCCCCAGTTCGTTATCCTGCCAGACCCGCTCGACCTTCCCCCCGGCACAGGCGGACACAGCGGTTCCGTATTCCGCCTGCAGGTCGATCCCCGCGTGAACCTGCCACGCGTTAGTCTGAGCAAAAAACTGCGGTTCCGTATCGCTGAATGTCCGATCCAGAAACCCCGAAACAGGCTGGGAAAGGGAAAAGGGTGCTTCCGTAGGCACGGCCAGCACTGTTTCGCCGCCAGTCACCAGTTCCTTTGCTTCGGAAAGCGTCTGGGCCTGCGAACTGTCCGCACTTTCCGCCTCGCCGCTGGTCAGAACCGGTTCTTCTTCCTCGCTTCGAAGGCGAAACGTATAAAAGGCGCTCAGGCCGATGACCAGCACGCAGATCGCCAGTACCACATAAAAGCCCTGTTTTTCCATCATGCGGTCATAACGCTGATAGGCTCGTTTCATCCCGGACTTGAATTTTTGCCATCCCCGGCTTCTTTCCATTTGCATCCCTCCCGGCTAAAGTTTGCCCTGCAGCCGGGTTTTCCATTCCAAAGCGGTTATTCGTCTGTTCCCAGCTCTGTGCCGGGATAATAATGAGCCAGAATCGCCCGATAATCTGTGCCGTCCGCCGCCATGCTGTTGGCTCCCACCTGACTCATGCCTACGCCGTGGCCGTATCCCCGCTGATGAAAGGTAATGCCCGTTTCATCCATGGAGACCGAAAAAAGGGTGCTTCGCAGGGAAAGCGCCCGGCGAACCTCCGCCGCGTCCAGCGTATGTTCCCCGGCCACAACCGCCTTGACTCGTCCACTGTCGGTATAGGCCGCCACGGAGAAGGTCTGCCGCAGACGCTGGGCCGTCAGATTCAGGCCGATGAAGTAGGCATTCAGCAGACGAGCCGCTTCTTCGTAGGAGAAAGTCGCGTCCGTATAAAATCCCCGGGCGCTTTCCTCCCCTGTGCTGTCCACGCTGACCAGATAAGGCAGACTTTGGGAAAACACCGCCTGTACGTCCTCCGTGCGCCCGCCGCTCATGGCGTGATACATCACGGTAATGGGCTCACCGTCGTAACGGAGAAGCTCGTCCCGCGTTTCAAGCACGGCCTGCATCACCCGTTTGCGGTAGAGTTCAAACTCCCCGCCCCATTTTTCCCGGCAGGCCGCCTCCCCCACGTATCCCTGACAGCAGGCGCTATCTCCGCAGATATCCGCGCTCGGATGACGGCTGCAGCCACCGTCCAGCTGTTGCCGCACCGCTCGGGTACGGGCGGCGACCGCCTGTGCTTTCAGCGCCTCCAAATGGTACGCTGCGGGCATTTCCGCAGCTACCACGCCGCAGACGTAGCTTTCCAGCGGCATGGTGCGCACGCCGTCCTCCAACCAGACGGCGATCGTCTTTTCAGCCATTTCGCCGCTTTGGCTGGCTAGCGACAGACCTTCTTCCTCTGCATCCTCCCGGAGAAGCAGATCACTGGCCGGTTCCGCCGGGGCGGAAAACCACAAGCGCAGGATCCGCGCCATCCGGGCGGGGGCCAGCACTCTCATCTGCCAGAAGGGCGTTTCCATGGTTCCGAACTCCTCCACCGTCACCGGCGCGCCCGCCATTCGCCAGAAAACGACCAGCGTCAATATAAGAATCCCCAGCCATACCGGCGGATAACCCCGTTTCATACTGCATCCCTCCGCCAAAACCTATGCAACATTCCGCGGGTTTCATTCGTCTATATTTTCAGAACCGATTTTTCCCACCGAAAGGAGCCGCTACCGAAGATGAAACGCGCCCTGCTGCTGATTTTGTGCCTGTGTCTGCTTCTACCTGCCGGGGCGTTGGCTGCCGAGACCTGCCAGCCCGGCGATTCCGGCGCGGCGGTCACGCAGCTGCAGCGCAGGCTGATCGAACTGGGCCTGCTGAGCGGCAAGGCGGACGGTATTTACGGCAAGCAGACCACCGCCGCCGTCACGGAAGCCCAACGGCTGCTGACGGAGCTTGGCGGACACAGCCTGACGCAGGACGGCGTGGCCGGACGAAAGACAGTAGAGCTTCTGTTTGACGAAAGCAACGACGCGCTGCTTTCCACCCTGTGCACAGGCAGCCGGGGTGAGCGGGTCCGGGCGCTGCAAAACCGGCTGATCGACCTTCGTTTTCTCCATGAAATGGCTGATGGAGCGTTCGGTTCGTCCACCAAGGCGGCGGTGACGAAGTTTCAGGCAGAAGCAAAAGGCTGGGGCATTTTTCAGCGGGAGCCGGACGGTTTGGCTGACCCGGACACCGTCCGCCTGTTGAACGTCGACCTGTCCGCCTATGGCTGGCAGGCCCCGGAGTATTACGACTTCACCCGGCCCGATACGCTGAACGGGAATTATCTTTTTTCGAAGAGCTGCATACTGATGGACGGCTCCAGCGGCGAAGTGTTGTTCGAGTCTGCCAGCCGGGAGCGTCGCTATCCTGCCAGCACCACCAAAATCCTGACGCTGATGGTGGCCCTGGAAAGCGGCGGTCTGGAGGACATCGTCACCATCCCGCAGGAGGCGGCGGACGTTCCGGCAGACAGTTCGCTGGTGCCCGTTACGCCCGGAGAACAGATGCGCAAGCTCGATCTGCTTTACGGACTGATGATCCGTTCGGGCAACGACGCGGCCAATGCCGTCGCCGTGCTGGAAGCCGGCAGTGTGGAGGCTTTCGTGGAACGGATGAACGAAAAAGCCGCGCAGATCGGCATGGGAGACTCCCATTTTGCTAATCCGCACGGCTATCACGATGAAGGACACTATACGACGGCCTATGATCTGGCGCTGCTGGCCCGGGCCGGAATGAGCGACCCGGACTTCTGCCGCATCGTCACCTGCCTGAGCTATACGCTGCCCCCCACTTCCAAGCGGGACGCGCTGACCCTCCGCAACGAATACGAAATTTTCGACCCCGCCTCCGAATTATATCTGCCCTATGCGGCAGGAATCAAAAGCGGCTATACCTCCCGGGCGGGCTTCTGCTACGTCGGCGCGGCCCAGCAGGACGGACGTTCCCTCATTGCCGTCGTATTGGGCGCGCCCAGCCGAAACCGGGCGTGGAAAGATTTGCAAAAGCTGTTTGAATACGGCTTCAGTCAGCCGTAACGCCAAATTCCCGGTGCAGCTTCTTCCGCACCCACAGATAGGCCGGAACCAGAAAAACGTCGGCAGCGATCCATGCCACCGGGCTGGCGAAGCACACGGCCTCAAAGCCCGCCGCAGGGATCCAGAACAGGCTGATCAGTCCCCGGGCCAGCATTTCGAACACACCGGCAAACACCGCCAGCTTGGAAAAGCCCAGACCCTGAATCATGAAACGGAACACATACACAAAGGTCAGCGGCGCGCAGAAGGCCACCCAGTGCATGATAAAATACTGAGCGTCCGCCAAAACCGACGTTTCCTCCGCGCCGATGAACAAGCTCAGCAGTGTGGGGCCAAAATACTTGATCAGGAAAAAGGCGATGACGGAATAGATCAGGCCGAATGCCACGCAGGTGCGCATTCCCTTGCTGATCCGATCCAGCTTTTTCGCGCCGATATTCTGGCCGCCGTAGGTGGCCACGGTGGTGCCCAGCGCGTCCAGCGGGCAGCAGATCAGCTGCGTCACCTTATTGCCGGTGGAGACCGCCGCCACCGCGTGGGAACCCAGCCCGTTAATGCCCGTCTGCAGCATAATGCTGCCAATGGCGGTGATGGAATACTGCAGCCCCGTGGGAAGACCCATGCCCAGCAGCACCTTGCAGCACTGCCAGTCCACCTTCCAGTCCTCTTTGGTGATGATGAGCACCTGACTGTGACGGATATAACGGACGCACAGCAGAGCGGAAATCGCCTGAGAGATCACCGTGGCGATGGCCGCGCCCTCCACGCCGGTATGGAAAACGACGATCAGCAGAAGATCCAGCGCCACGTTGATGAGCGACGCGACGATCAGATACAATACCGGCGTGCGGGAGTCGCCCATGGAGCGGATGATGCCGAACAGCACGTTATAGAGCATCACCACGGGAATGCCCAAAAAGATCACAAACAGGTAGGCAAAAGCGTCGTCGATGATGTCCGCCGGGGTATTCATCCACACCAGAAAGGTGCGGCACAGGCAGGAGACCAGCAGTCCCACCACCAGCGAGAACGCCACGGAGATCATAATGGCGTTAACGGCGTAGCGCTTCAATCCCGCGAAATCGTGTTCGCCGAATTTCTGCGCCACCGGGATCGCAAAGCCGGTGCAGGTGCCGGTGCAGAAGCCAAGGATCAGGAAGTTCAACGCGCCGGTAGCGCCTACGCCCGCCAGCGCGTTCACGCCCAAAAAGCGGCCTACTACCACCGTATCCACGGCGTTGTACAGCTGCTGGAACAAAAGTCCGAACAGCAAGGGCATGAAAAACCCAAAAATCAATTTGGTCGGCGAGCCGACCGTCATATCCCGCGTCTTTGCCATCGATCAAACCGCCCTTCGAAAAGATCGGTCTTTCCCCCACAGGCAAAATGCCCTCCGGCGGAAAGCAGCGCAAACGAAAACGCCCGGCAGACCGGAAGAACCGACCTGCCGGGCGTTTGACAGTTTACACAGAAAGCCCGCATTTTGCAATAGGTTTTCCTGACTTTTTCAGGAAGCGCTGCTTTCGTCCTTCGGCAGCTTCTTGGAAGCGGCGCGGGGCTTCCGGGCAGGCTTGGGGGCTTCGTCCGTCAGAACCAGCCGGGGCTGCTCCAGCCCGTCCACGCACTTTTCGGTGATGACCACCTGCTTTACATCGTCCCGGGAGGGAAGATCAAACATGGTGTCCATCAGCACTTTTTCCACGATGGCCCGCAGGCCGCGCGCGCCGCTCTTGCGTTCGATGGCCTGATGGGCGATCTTTTTCAGCGCGGCAGGCTCAAAGAGCAGCTCCACGCCGTCCAGATCCAGCAGATAGCCGTACTGGCGCACCAGCGCGTTTTTCGGCTCGGTCAGGATGCGGATGAGCTGCGCTTCGTCCAGCTGATCCAACGTGACCACGATGGGGAGGCGGCCCACAAACTCGGGGATCAGGCCGAACTTGATCAGATCCTCCGGCCGCAGCTGGCGGAAAATTTCGCCGATCTTCTCTTCCTCCTGCGACTTCAGCTCGCTGCCGAAGCCCAGCGTTTTTTTACCCACCCGGTTTTCGATGATGGGGGCCAGGCCGTCGAAGGCGCCGCCGCAGATGAAGAGGATGTTAGTGGTGTCGATCTGGATGAACTCCTGATGGGGATGCTTGCGGCCGCCCTGAGGGGGCACGCTGGCCACGGTTCCTTCCAGAATTTTCAGAAGGGCCTGCTGTACGCCCTCGCCGCTCACGTCGCGGGTGATGGAGGGGTTCTCGCTCTTGCGGGCGATCTTATCGATCTCGTCGATGTAGATAATGCCCCGCTGGGCCAGCTGAATGTCGTAGTCCGCATTCTGGATCAGCCGCAGCAGGATGTTCTCCACATCCTCGCCCACGTAGCCTGCTTCCGTCAGGCTGGTGGCATCAGCGATGGCGAAGGGCACCTTCAGGAGCTTGGCCAGCGTCTGGGCCAGAAAAGTCTTGCCGGAACCGGTGGGGCCCACCATCAGAATATTGCTCTTCTGAAGCTCCACCTCGTCATTCTGTGTCTTGGCGTTGATGCGCTTATAATGATTGTAGACCGCCACGGACAGGGCGCGCTTGGCCGCTTCCTGACCGATGACGTATTCGTCCAGCACGGCCTTGATCTCCCGGGGACGGGGAATCTCGCTGCCGGAGACGCTGTCATGGACGGCGGAAAAATCGTCGTTGATGATCTCCTGACACAGCAGGATGCATTCGTTGCAGATCTGCGCGTTGGGGCCTGCCACCATGCGGCGGACCTGATCGCTGGTCTTGCCGCAGAAGCTGCACCGGCGCAGCTTGGGGGTGCGGGAGTTGGTATCGTCACCCGGCAATGTTGTCACCTCGTTTTGTTGCTTTCAGCGCCGTTGAAAGGCCGTTTACCGGGCGTTTCTCGGCTGGTAGATCTCGTCGATGATGCCGTACTGGAGGGCTTCCTCGGCGCTCATGAAATAGTCGCGCTCCACATCCTGCTTCACGCGTTCTATATCCTGACCGGTCATTTCGGACATCATGCGGGTCATTTTTTCCTTGGTCTTCATCAGCCATTCGGCCCGAATGGCCACATCGGTGGCCTGACCCTGCGCGCCGCCCAAAGGCTGATGGATCATGATCTCGCTGTTCGGCAGCGCCAGACGCTTGCCCTTCTTGCCAGCCATCATCAGGAACGCGCCCATGCTGGCGGCCATACCGATGCACACGGTGCGCACGTCGGGCTTGATGTAGTTCATGGTGTCAAAGATCGCCATGCCGGCGGTCACGCTGCCGCCGGGGCTGTTGATGTAGAGCGAAATATCGCTGTCCGGGTTTTCCATTTCCAGAAACAGCAGCTGAGCCACCACCAGATTGGCGGTATCGTCGTCGATCTCCCCGCCCAGGAAAACAATCCTGTCCTTCAAAAGGCGGGAGTAGATATCGAAGGAACGTTCTCCACGATTGGTCTGTTCAATGACCATAGGTACCAAATTCATTGCTTTCCCTCCTTGTGGCGCAATGTTGAAACAGGCGCACCGCAAGATATACCATAACAGTATATGAATGCGGTGCGCGCCTTATACGTTTGAATTACTCGTTGTCAGCCTTTTCTTCGGAAACCTCGGCGGCTTCTTCCTTCTTTTCAGCGTCCGGCTTGATCTCCTCGTCGGTGACCTTGGTGCTCTTCCACATCAGGTCGATGGCCTTGTTGATCTGGGCGCGGTGCTTGAAGTAATCCAGCTGCTCGGGGGAGAAGGTGGACTTGAGCTGTTCCACGGTCTGACCCATGGCGGCGGTGTAGCCTTCCAGCAGCTTCTCCACATCGGCTTCGTCCGCCTCGATGTTCTCCGCCTTGATGATCTCTTCCATCACCAGTTCGGAGCGCACGTTGCTTTCAGCCTCGCCGCGGTACATATCCCGCATCTGGGCTTCGCTCTGGCCCAGGATCTTCATGTACTGCTCCATGGTGAAGCCCTGCTGCTGCATCCGCCAGTTCATCTGCTGCATCATTTCATCCAGTTTTTCTTCCACCATGGGAGCAGGCACGTCGATCTCGGCGTTGGAGACGGCCTTTTCCACCATGGCGCTCTTGGCGGCTTCGTCCGCCTGAATGTCGGCGGCTTCCTGCAGGGTCTTTTCAACGCTCTCGCGGTATTCCTTCATGGTGTCGAAATCGCTGACTTCGGCGGCGAAATCGTCGTCCAGCTCAGGCAGTTCTTCGCGGGTGATGGCGTGGAGCTTCACATGGAAGACCGCGTCCTTGCCCTTGAGGTTTTCCGCATGATAGGTTTCGGGGAACTTGACGTTCAGGTCCCGCTCCTCGCCGATCTGCATGCCCACCATCTGCTCCTCGAAGCCGGGGATGAAGGTGTTGGAGCCAATGACCAGCGTCTGATGCTCGGCGGTGCCGCCGTCGAACTTCACGCCGTCCACAGTGCCGGAGTAATCCAGCTCCGCCTTGTCGCCGTTCTCCAGCCCCCGGTCGGTCACGTCCACCATCCGGGCAACGCGCTTCTGCTCCTGCTCAATGCGGGAATCCACCTCCGCGTCGGTCACCTTGCGGATGGTGCGGGTCACGTCCAGTTCCTTGTACTGGCCCAGCTTGACCTCGGGCATCACGTACACTTCGCAGCTGAACTCCAGATCCTTGCCGGCTTCCATGGCCTGCACATCCACCTCGGGACGGGCCACGGGCTTGAGGTCGTTTTCTTCCACGGCCTTATAGTAGGCTTCGGGGAACAGGATATCCAGAGCGTCCTCATAAAAAACGCCCTTGCCGAACATATTCTCAATCAGCTTGCGGGGCGCCTTGCCCTTGCGGAAGCCGGGAACGTTGATCTGTCCGCGCAGCTTCAGATACGCCTGCTGCAGCGCGTTTTCAAACTCCGCCGCGGTCGCCTTGAAGCTGATCTTTACTTTGTTGCTGCTGAGCTTTTCTACCGAATGTTCCATGTATTTTCCTCCCTGGGCGCCGGTTTCCCTCTGCCCCATTTATCAAAGTACACCATTTAACAGTATAGCATTGTTTTGTCAATTACGCAAGCCTTGGTTTTTTTCTGTTTTCCGCTTTTGGGCTGTTTTTTGGCAAAAAACACGCGGCTTTTTTCTCTTTCTTCGCTGACAGGCGTTTCAGTGTGTTTCTTCGGTCATCCCTTCCTAATTGCCCGGAATATCAGTATGCTGACCAAAGCGCCCCTTTCCCGCGCCCGAACCATCGTGCGCACGGAGGCGGGCCGGGTGCAGGAGCAGGCCAATTTCGACGCGGCCCAAAAGGCCAAGTCCGCCGGGGCCGACGTGGTGAAGCAGTGGTCAGCCGTCCTTGACGGCAAGACCCGCGACACCCACCGGGAGCTTGACCACCAGATCAGGGAAATGGACAAGCCCTTTGAGACCCATGGTAAAAAGGCCATGTACCCCCACGATTTCGGCGACCCTGCCGAGGACTGCAACTGCCGCTGCACCCTGCTGACACGGGCGCGGGCTGCGCTGGATGCGGATGAACTGAAAGTGATGCAGGAGCGGGCGGAGTTCTTCGGACTGGATAAGACGGACAGTTTCGCAGAGTTCAAGGAAAAGTACCTGAAAGCGGCGCAAACCGCTGAAAATACTGGAAAAAGTGGTATAATGAATATGGACTTGACAGGCCACGCAACGGAGCGAATGAAGCAAAGGGAAGTAACCGATACTGATGTGGAAGATACCAAAAAGAACCCGCTTTATACGAAGCCGGTTGTTGTGGATGCTCAAGGCAGAAAAAGTCAAATCATTATCGGAAAAAAGCGACGATTTGCATAAACCCTGAAAGTGGCCGCGTCATTACAACGAGGAAAACGGGTAGCAAGATCAGAAAGAAGTATGGTGGAGGTGATTGATATGTTTAACAACAAACAAAAGGAATTCATGAAAGGAATCGGCATATCGGTCAACTTTAACCATTTGACCGACGACGATTATATACTCATTGAAGAAACCGTTTCTGAACGGTTACAGAAAAACGGTTTTGACAAGGACTACAATCCAACGGACGAAGGATTGATGTGTGAATCCATCCTTGATGAACTATAAAAGCACCCTGCGCCCGCAAGGTGCTTTTTTGATGGGAGGAAAAAGCCATGAGCCTTTCGGAAATCGAAAAGAAAATTGAGGGGAAAGAAATCAAAAGCGTTGAGGACGCGCGGAAATACCTGACTGACGAAGAAATATTGTACTACATGGAAAACAATATCTTTTGGGGCCTCTGTACAGGCATTGAAGATGAGGACGTATGCGTTGTGGCTGAAATCCTCCGCATTCTGGGCGGCAAGGGATATAGCGTTGCGCATACGTCCCGGATTCTTTCGGCTTGTAAAGCGTTTGCTGAAAGAATCGCGCAATTCAGGTTTTAGGAAAGCCAGAAGTGACGCTTTTGAATTACTTACTGGGGGTGAAACGATTGAAACCATTCAGAAAAAGACCGCCAAAGCCAAGCAGCATACCCTACTATATCGACAAAGTGATTGACTATCGCACCCAATACGAAACCGCCAAAGAGGTTGAAAACAGCTATCCGCCAGTCGTAGCGGAATTGCTTCTTAGCATTCTTATCAGCGTACGCGCGATCAGAGGCACGTTCGGCGTTCTTTCCGGCTTCATCCTGTTTTTGCTGCTCAAGCTGATCTTTTCGGCGTAGGTTCTCTTCCTGATAGGCCCGAAGACCTGCCTGCGTAACATAGGCGGTCGAATAAAACCGATGGGCGAAGAGATAGCCGTCGTCAATGAGGCGCTGCACAGCGGGCAAAAGCGCCTGATCGAGGCCGGTTACTTCTTCCATCGGAAATTTAGCTGTGCCGTGTTTTTCCAGAGACATTTATATTTTCTCAGATACCCTTTTTCCAAAAAACGACTTGACGGAACCAGCGGCAGGGCATAAAATAAGAATAGTTAAAAAATGGAAGCGGCAAGAGAGTTCGCTTTCGCATACCCTTTATCAAGCCATAAAGGAGGACAGACCGATGCGGTATCACGCTCCATCGGGTGGAATCCGAGATACGTTTCATCAGGGGCTCAGCCGCCGCGCCTATGAAATGCTTGGCTCTCATCCCTGTGAGGAGGGAGGCAGGCGTAAGTGGCATTTCTGCGTTTGGGCTCCCAACGCGAAACACGTGGCGCTGGTCGGTTCCTTTAATCATTACGACCGCAGCGCCCACCCCATGAAAAAACAATATGATGGCACCTGGGAGCTTCGGCTGGATGAGGAGACCCTCTGGCGCGACGTGCCGGAGGACGGCTACCCCACCTACAAATACGCCGTGTGGGGGGCGGACGATATCTGGCGCATGAAAGCCGACCCTTACGCCTTCTACAGCGAGCTGAGGCCCAACAACGCCAGCCGTCTGTACGATCTGGAAGGCTACGAATGGGGCGACGGGGAGTGGCTCAAGACCCGCCACGATTTCAATCCCTATCAAAGCCCGGTAAACATTTACGAAGTGCACATGGGTTCCTGGCGCAGGCACCCGGACGGAAGCTTCTATTCCTATACAGAGCTGGCGGACGAACTGATCCCCTACGTGCTGGACATGGGCTACACCCATATCGAGCTGCTTCCAGTGATGGAGCACCCGCTGGACATGAGTTGGGGCTATCAGGTGACGGGTTACTACGCCGCCACCGCCCGGTATGGAACGCCCAAGGAGTTCATGAATTTCATCGACTGCTGCCATCAGGCGGGCATCGGCGTGATCTTGGACTGGGTGCCCTGCCACTTTCCCAAGGATGAGATCGGCCTGTACCGCTTTGACGGCACCAGTCTCTACAATCATCCCGACCGCCGCCGGGGCGAGATCGCCCAATGGGGCACCAAGCTGTTCGATTTTGCCAGGGGCGAGGTGTGCAGCTTTCTGCTCTCCAACGCCTGTTTCTGGATGGACTGGTATCACGCCGACGGCCTGCGGGTGGACGCGGTCAGCGGCATCATCTACTATGACTTCTGCAAGGAACCGGGACAGTACCTGCCCAACTGCTACGGCGGGCGGGAGAATCTGGACGGCATCAACTTCCTCCGCCGCCTGAACGAGACGGTCTATCATGACTTCTGCGGCATTATGATGATCGCGGAGGAAAGCACCGCTTTCCCCATGGTGACGGCCCCCACCTATCTGGGGGGACTGGGGTTCGGCTTCAAGTGGAACATGGGCTGGATGAACGATATTCTGTCCTATATCAAGCTGGACCCCGTCTATCGGAAATACCATCACGACAAGTTGACCTTCAGCCTGTTTTACGCCTTTAACGAGAATTACATTCTGCCCTTCTCCCACGACGAAGTGGTGCACGGTAAGCATAGTATGCTGGACAAAAACCCCGGCGATCTGTGGCAGAAATTTGCGGGTCTGCGGGCGCTGTACGGCTACACCATGGCCCATCCGGGCAAGAAGCTGCTGTTCATGGGCGGGGAGTTCGCCCACTTCATCGAATGGAAGTATGACGATCAGCTGGACTGGTTCCTGCTGGTCTACGAGCGCCACGCGCCCCTGCAGAGCTGCGTCCGGCAAATGAACCACCTGTACCGGGAAATTCCCGCGCTGCATGAGGTGGACAACTCGTGGAACGGCTTCCAGTGGATCACCGCTAACGACACAGACAACAGCGTGGTGGCCTTTGTCCGCACGGACAAGGCCGGACAGGCCGTACTGTGCGTGAGTAATTTCACGCCGGTGTTTCACCCCATCTACCGCATCGGCCTCCCGCTGGGCGGCACGCTGAACGAGATTTTCAACACCGACCGGAAGGAATACGGCGGCAGCAACCAGTACAACGCCTACGAGCTGCACGCGGAAAAGTCGGAATTTAACGGTTTCCCCTATTCCACGGAAATTTGCGTCCCGCCGCTGAGCACCGTTTACTTCCGCTACGACAAGCTTCTTCCGCCGCCAAAGCGGAATTATCGGACGCTTTCCAAAATCACGGTTTCCCGGCGGCATTCTCCTTAAACCTCCGCCGGTTTCCCCCCATTGCTTTCGGGGCTTCGATATCCAATTTCCCGGGAATAAACTTGAAGGAGTGGTCCCATCCATGAAGAACAAGAAACAATGCGTTGCCATGCTGCTGGCAGGCGGTCAGGGCAGCCGTCTGGGCATTCTGACGGCCGACGTGGCCAAGCCCGCGATCCCCTACGGCGGCAAATACCGCATCATCGACTTTCCGCTGAGCAACTGCACCAACAGCGGCATCGACGTGGTGGGCGTGCTGACCCAGTACCGTCCTCTTTTGCTGAACGCCTATATCGGCAGCGGCTCCCCCTGGGATCTGGACTTGGCTCACGGCGGTGTCTATGTGCTGCCCCCTTATGTGACCGGCAAGTCCGGCGAATGGTATTCCGGCACGGCCAACGCCATCTACCAGAACATCCAGTTCATCGAGCAGTTCAACACGGATTACGTACTGATCCTCAGCGGCGACCACATTTACAAGATGGACTATAACAAGATGCTGCAGTTCCACATCCAGAACAACGCCGACTGCACCATTGCCGTCCGCGAGGTTCCGTGGGACGAAGCCAGCCGCTTCGGCATCATGAACACCAACGAGGACAACAGCATTTCCGAATTTGAGGAAAAGCCCGCCCATCCCAAGAGCAACAAGGCCAGCATGGGCGTGTACATCTTTACGTGGGAGAAGCTGCGCCAGTATCTGGTGGCGGACGCGGAAGACCCCAACAGCTCCAACGACTTCGGCAAGAACATCATCCCCAAGATGCTGGACGACCAGCAGCGCATGTTCGCCTATGATTTCGAGGGCTACTGGAAAGACGTGGGCACCATCGAAAGCCTCTGGGAGGCCAACATGGATCTGCTGACCCTGCCCATGCCCATCGACCTGTACGACGCCAAGTGGCGCATCTACGGCCGCAACCCCGGCCTGGCTCCCCATTTCATCGCCGAGGGCGCCAGTGTCCGCAACAGTCTGATCACCGAGGGCTGCGAGGTATTTGGCAACGTGGATCACAGCGTGATTTTCTCCGGCGTGACCATCCGGGAGGGCGCCACGGTGAAGGACAGCGTGGTCATGCCCGGCGCGGTCATTGAGCGCGGCGCGCAGGTGCAGCGGGCCATCGTGTCCGAGGACGCGGTCATCGGTGCGGGCGCGACCGTAGGCGAGGCCACGGGCAATATCGCCGTGGTCGGTACGGGCGTGCATCTGGCTGCCGGCGGGGAAGTCAAGGCCGGAGAGCAGTACGCCGGTTTCTGAAACCCTTTCGTTCCAATGAATGATGAAGTGAGGAATCCGTTATGAAAGACGTAATGGGCATTATCTATACCGGTGAAAAGGACAGCTTTCTGCGCGAACTGACGCTGCAGCGCGCCATTGCCGCCGTTCCCGTGGCGGGCCGCTACCGCGTGATCGACTTTTTCGTCAGCGCCATGGTCAACAGCGGCGTGCGCAACGTGGGCGTCATCATGCAGAAGAACTACCACAGCCTGATGGATCATCTTGGCAGCGGCAAGGAATGGGATCTGCACGGCAAAAACGACGGCCTTTACATTCTGCCTCCCTTCCTGACCCGTGAAAATGTGGGCGTTTACAATGGTTCGCTGGATGCGCTCCATTCCAACATGAACTACCTGCGCCGCAGCCGTCAGGACTATGTGCTTTTCTGCAACAGTCTGATGGTCTTCAACCCCAACTTCAACGAAATGTTCCACCAGCTGGACGACAGCTGCGACGCGGTGCTGATGTACAGCAAGGACCCCTCTCTGCGCCGCCCCGAATACGGCACCTATCTGGACGTGGACGAAAACGGCATGGTGACCGATCTGGAAATGGATCCCACCCATCCCCGGTATGAAAACACCTGCATGGACACCCTGTTCATCTCCAAAAAGCTGCTGGTAGAACTGATGGACCGGGCCTTCGCCCACGGCTATCACGGCCTGATGCGGGACGTGCTGCAGCGCATGATCCGCGACGCGGGTCTAAAAGTGAAGGGCTACGAATATCATGATCTGTGCTACCGCATGGACAGCATCCAAAGCTACTTCCAGTTCAATCTGGACATGCTCAATACCGAGCTGCGGCACAACTTCTTCCGGGAGGATCGGCCCATCTACACCAAGGTGCGCGATGAAATGCCCGCCCGCTACATGGACGAAGCGGTCGCCGTCAACTCCATGGTGGCGGACGGCTGCATCATCAACGGTCGGGTGGAGCACAGCGTCATCTTCCGCGGCGTAAAGATCGCCAAGGGAGCCACAGTCAAGAACTGCGTCATCATGCAGGACGCGCGCATTGACGAGGGCGTGTATCTGGAAAACTGTATTCTGGATAAGCAGGCTCATATCCAGAAGGACGGCCGTCTGATCGGCCCAAAGAGCTACCCCATCGTGCTGTCCAAAAACATGGTGATCTGACCTGGCGTTTCCGGCGCGTCCGTTTTCCCGACGGACGCGCAATTTCAACAACAAGGAGTGGATATTATGAAGATCCTGTTCACCTCCAGCGAATGCGTTCCCTTTATCAAGACCGGCGGTCTGGCGGACGTGGTGGGCGCGCTGGCCCCTGTGCTGGCCAAAAAAGGCCACGATGTGCGCGTGGTTCTGCCCCTGTATACCGCCATCGACTCCAAGTGGCAGCAGCAGATGGAATTCCAGCTTCACTTTGAGGTGCAGCTGGGCTGGCGGCGGCAGTACTGCGGCGTGAACATGCTCAAAAAGGACGGCGTGACCTATTATTTTCTGGATAACAAGTTCTACTTCGGCCGTCCCTATGTCTACGGACTGGGCGGAGACGAATACGAGCGCTACAGCTTTTTCTGCCGCGCCGTGCTCAACGCCATGCCGCTTCTGGACTTCAAGCCCGACATCATCCATGCCCACGACTGGCAGAGCGGCATGGTGCCCGCCCTGCTGAAGATTCAGTACGCGCATCTGCCCTTCTATTCCAAGATCAAGACCGTATTTACCATCCACAACCTGCAGTATCAGGGCATCTTCGGCATTAAGGAAGTGCAGGATGTGCTGGGACTGGGCGACGGACTTTGGAGCAGCGACAAGCTGGAATGTTACGGCTGCGCCAACTTTATGAAGGCCGGTCTGGTCTATGCGGACGCCATTACCACCGTCAGCCCCAGCTACGCCGAGGAGATCACCACCGCCTACTACGGCGAGCGGCTGGACGGGCTCATCCGGGCCCGGAAGGACAGCCTGTACGGCGTGCTCAACGGCATCGACGTGAACGAATACAACCCCGAAACCGATCCCATGATCTACAAGACCTACTCCCTCAAGGACATGAGCGGTAAGGCAGTCGACAAGGCCGAGCTGCAGCGGGAGCTGGGGCTGGAAGTGAACCCGGATATCCCGCTGATCGCCATGGTGGGCCGTCTGACCAACCAGAAGGGACTGGATCTGGTGGACTGCGTCATCGGCGATATCATGAACGAGAACGTGCAGCTGGCCGTGCTGGGCATGGGCGACGCCCGCTACACCAACCTGTTCAGCTGGGCGGAGCAGCAGTACCGGGGCCGCATGGCGGCGCGCTTTGCCATGGATCACAGTCTGGCCCACAAGCTGTACGCAGGCGCGGACTTCTTCCTGATGCCCTCGCTGTTCGAGCCCTGCGGCCTGAGCCAGCTTATTTCCCTGCGCTACGGCACGGTGCCCATCGTGCGCGAGACCGGCGGTCTGCGGGACACGGTGCTGAGCTACAACGAGTACACCAAGGAAGGCAATGGTTTCACCTTCCTGAACTACAACGCCCACGATATGCTCAACGTCATCCGCCGCGCCCTCTCCTGCTACCGGAAGCAGCCCGAACTTATCAAACTGCTGCAGGAACGCGGCATGACCGGCGACTACAGCTGGGCCCACAGTGCCAACGAATACGTCAAAATCTACAAAAAGCTGCTGTAATGGTTCCATTTTTGTTCCAGAAGCCCGCCTGACGGCGGGCTTCAGTGTGTCAAAAAAGTGGAGTGCAGGAGGCACTGCTGCCACTCAATCGTCGCAGGGACTACTGCCGTAGTCCCT
>URJB01000047.1 GCA_900548145.1 uncultured Eubacteriales bacterium
TCTATTCTTGCCACGACTTCTACTCTCTGGATGACTTTGCAAAGCAGCTCGCCGTCCACAATTCCCGTTCCAACAACTTACCTATGAGACCCATTCACTGGCTCTCACCCATTGAGTTCATTGTCCAATATGTTTGACAAACCTACATCTATAGATGTTCCAGCCATTTCCTTCTCCGTCTGCTATTTAGTATTGTTTGCTGAATATCAACTTCAGACATACCAGAAAAGATATCGTAAGTTTCTGGAAATTCGCTTTTCCATCTTTCAATCACAGCAGTAGCTGCCTTATAGTTGGTTTCCGGCATAACATCGAGGAAATCATTGCTAGTTAACGTCCGCTGCAAAGCAAGAAGAAATGCTTGAGTTAAGCTCGTATTGCTTCCGGTTATGATAACGGGCAGAATTTTTTCGTTGCTTGCGTAGTAATTCTCAATCAACTGTAGGAGTTTAGTTCCAGCAATTTTCGATAGCGTATTTTCAAACAGAGATAGATCCTTTTTCATCAAGAGAGAAAGGATCATCAGCATAATATGCGACTTTCCTTTGCCATACGCACCAATTAGCACACGCACTCTTTCAGTAGAAGATATCTGCGTACTAAGAAGAATATCCTCTAGCAAATCCATAGCGGATGCTGTTGTAATGAAAGTTTTAATTTTAGTCTCGTTGTTCAGGTCATATCTCCCCTTTTTGCATCAAGATTTCTCGGCTGTGTGCATCGACCGTCACATCATAAAATTCGTTCATTCGGCTGAAAAAGCGGAACAGCCATACCGGCTTTTCCGGGTCATTGACCAGATAAAAGGTCTGAATTTTCCACCATGTTTCCTGCCGGGACATCTGCGGGTCGTTCTCGGCGTATTGAACAGCCAGCGCATAAGCTTCATCCTGTGGAACGGCGCTTTCATCCGGCAGACCACACCGCTGCTCATCCAGCAGACGTTTAAATAAAACTGTCTTAAACGGCGCATAGCCGGAGTCCAGATAATACGTTCTGAAAACCTCCATCTGCCAATACTCCTCTACCTTGGAAGAAAGCCACGCCTTTTGTTCCAGCGTCCAGTCCCCAAACAAACCGTCGAAAACCTGAACAAGCTCATCAAAATAATTTTCAAAACTGAACTCCGCGTTAAAAAAGGGATAGAGGCTCTCTGAATCCTTCGCCACATTCACTGAAAATATCGCTGTTGGCGAATACTGCCAGCGGTATTCAAAAAGGCGGTCCCCGTTTTCCTGCACGGTCATGGCGCAAACATACAGATCAGGTTCAAACAGACACCGGTCGTGTACCGCCCGATTGGCGCGAAGATGGGCTTCCTCTGCCGCCCGGTCGGCAAAGGGCGTATCGGCCGGGAAGACAGTTTCCTCCGCCCTTCCCAACCCACAGTTCATCATCATGGTCATTATCAGAAGCAACAGCGCAGCCAGACAGCGTTTCATTTTCGCTTTTCCCCATTGTTTTGATCGTCCGATGTGTCCGTTTCCATTCTCCTAATCAACGGAAAAATGGAAAATTTCTTCCCGGCGCCCAGGATTCTTTTGCGGCCTGTATTGCCAGCGTCCCCCAAAAATGCTACACTGTGCCATAGAAATCCATCTTTCTGCAGGAGTTTTTTCAGTATGAACGAATCCACGGCAAAGCAGGTCGTTTCTCTGTTTACGGCTGAAACCGTTGCGGAGATTCAAATCAAAAACACCAGTCGGGAGGGCGGCGATTTCCGGGAGGCAATCTTCGCACGGCTGGCTTCCGAAAAAAAGCTGGTCGTCAAGCTGGCCGAAAACGCCTTTACCGACCCCGAGCATATCGCCATGTGGCGGCGCTGCGCCAGCGAATATCGCAGACTGGGCTTTTATTGCCCGCAGATTTTTTCGTCGCTTTGCGGCGATTTTCCCGAGGTTCTTTATAAAGGTCATCGGTGCTTTGCCTATGCGGAGGAATTTTCACCCTATCTTTCCGCCGACCGCTGCCCCAACGCGAAACCCTTTCGGGACGAGCTGTACCGTATGACGGCCAAAGTGGCCGCATGCCGCTTTCAGTATACGAACCTGCCCTCCGCCTACTGCCTGTTCGACACCTTCGGCGGCGACGAAATGGACGAAGTGACCGAAAACGCGCTGGAATTTAAGCGCTACAGCCGAACGCTGCCGGAACGGTTTGCGGCGCAGACCGGCAGGATGTTCGCCCGCTGGGAAGAAAATCGTGCCGCGCTGGAAAAGTGCTACGCCGGGCTGCCAACGTCCGTCTTTCAGGCAGACCTGAACGACACCAACGTTCTGCTGGACGATCTGGGAAACTTCGCAGGCATTTATGATTTCAATCTGGCCGGGAAGGACGTATTCCTGAATTATCTGTTCCGGGAAATTTATGAAGGCTCCCTGGACGAAGAACGAAACGCCATTCTGTCCGCGCTGAAGGTAGCCGCGGGCGTGTATGCCTTCTCCGAAGCGGAAAAGGAAGCCGCGCTGCCCCTTTATCGCTGCCTGAAGCCTCTCTGGTACACGCGGGTAGAGGCGCTGAAGGACGCGGGCAGCGACGAAGCCGCCATTCAGCGCTGTCTGGATGAGATGGAGCAGGCCCAGACCCGGAGCATCGACTTCCGCAGCGTCATGGAATCCTGACAGCTTCGGCAGGACTGTTTTTCTCCCGCGGTAAAGGCTCTGTCATTCTTTTTCGCCCCTTCCAAAGAAAGGATTTTGGCAATGACGAATGCTTCCAACGATCTGAAAGAATTTCTGCGTCAGGCGGCCCATGTAACCCCCTCGCCCCGGCAGCTGCAATGGTACGAGCGGGAGTTTTACGCCTTCGTCCACTTTTCGCCCAACACCTATACCGGGCTGGAATGGGGACGGGGCGACGAGGACGAGCGCATCTTCGACCCCACGGAGCTGGACTGCGACCAATGGGTGGAGGCGGTCAAGTCCGCCGGGATGAAGGGGCTGATTTTGACTGCCAAGCATCACGATGGCTTCTGCCTGTGGCCCAGCCGGTACACGGAGCATTCCGTCAAAAACTGCCCCGTCAAGGTGGACGTGGTTCGGGAAGCCGCCGAGGCCTGCCGCCGGGGCGGTATCGCGTTCGGATTTTATCTGTCCCCGTGGGACCGAAACTCCCCGCTGTACGGCACGGAAGCTTACAATGAATATTACCAGAACCAGCTGACCGAGCTTCTGACCGAATACGGCGATATTTTCTGCGTCTGGCTGGATGGCGCGTGCGGTGAAGGCCCCAACGGCCGCAAGCAGGTGTATGACTTCCCCGGCATTATTCGTCTGGTGCGGAAATATCAGCCTAACGCCGTCATTTTTCAGGACGGCGGGCCGGACGTTCGTTGGATCGGTAACGAGTCCGGCAGGGCCCGGCGGAGCGAATGGGCCGTGGTGCCTCACGAGCTGTGCAAGCTGTCCCCGCAGACCCAGACCGGGCCGGGGCCGTGGTATGTGCCCGGGGCAGATCAGCTGGACTACGTTTATAACACGCAGGAAAATCTGGGCGTCGCGGAGCAGATCGCCCGCTCTGCCGGGCTGAACTTCTGCGGCGCGGAGGTGGATATGTCCATCCGCCCCGGCTGGTTCTATCACCCGGAGGAAGCGCCCCATTCCGTGGAGCGGCTGATGCAGGCGTATCTGAACTCCGTGGGTCACAACGCCTGTCTGAATCTGAACATCCCGCCCATGCCGAACGGGAAATTCGACGACCGGGACGTGCAGCGGCTGCGGGAACTGGGCAGCGCGCTGAAAGCCGCCTTTGGACGGGAGCTGGCGCAGGGACGGCCCCTGCGGCGCACCGACCGTCCTACCGGGGATCAGTGTGAATTTCTGCTGGAACTGGACAGAGCGGAGGACGTGCGCTATATCGAGCTGCGGGAACCCATCGAAAAAGGCCAGCGCATTTCGGAATATTTCATTGAATGGCGGGATGAAAACGGCCAATGGAGCGGCCCCTTCGGCACGATCGAAGGGACGACGGTGGGTCATCGTCAAATTCACGACCGAAGCGCCGCCCCCATCCGCACGGATGCGCTTCGCGTGCTGGTCACCTCCGCCAGGGATCGGATGGATGATTTGACGGTCATGCTGTATTGACCGGCTTTTTCCGCCGTTCTTCTGTCGTTGGCCGTTTTCGTCATTCCTGTGAAAAAAACACATGCAGGGAATAAAAGGGCTCGTTCGTTTGTTTTGTGGATTCCCATTGCCCTCTGCGGCAGGAAAGGAGACGCGAAACCCCTATGTTTCAACGTTCTCATCAAAAACGATGGTTGGCGGCTCTGACCGCTTTGCTTCTTTTGGCCGGTCTGGCCGCGCCGGTGCTGGCCGACAGCGCCGAGATTCCCTCCGCCGGTCAGACCATTGACCCACAGGTGCGGGTGCTGCTTCGGCGGCTGCAGATCACTGATCGAATCGACGTAAGCCTGTCCAGCGCCTACGGTCTTTGCACGGAGCAGGGCACGGAGCTTTATCTGCCCGGCGGCAGTCAGATTTCCTTTCAATTAAAAGAAGGCAGCATTTTCGTTTACTGCGGCGCGCTGACCCTGAACGGCGGCGCTGACCTGACCCTGACCCGATACGCCGACCCGGGCGCCACCGAGATCGGCTTCCGCCGGGTAAATTATCCGGCTCTGTATCAGGGCGATCTGCGGCTGAAAATTTCGGAGGGCGCGCTTCTGCCCATTCTGACCCTGCACGTGGAGGATTACCTGCTGGGGGTCGTCCCCTATGAAATGAGCAACTCGTTCCCCTTGGAGGCGCTGAAGGCCCAGACCGTGGCCGCCCGCACCTACGTCCTGCGCAAGCGTAGCCCGGACGCGGACTACGACGTGGTGGACACCACCAACGATCAGGTCTTCCGGGGGTATATCTCCGGCTACGGCAACGCGGAAAAAGCCGTGGAGGAGACCTACGGCGTGTGCGGCTTTTACAAAGGCAAGCTGGCCCAGTGCTACTACGCCGCCTCCAACGGCGGCCAGACGGAGCTGGTGGAAAGCGTCTGGCCGGGCGGCGGTGATTACGGCTACTATGCCGTTGCGGACGACCCCTACGACGTGGAAAACCCGTACAGCGTGGTCAAAAGCGTGACCCTCCAAAAAAGCTACACCAACGAGGAACACGACATTGCTCCCTACGGTCTGCGCAACCTGCTGGCCACCGTTCTCCGGGACGAGCTGACCGCGCTGGGCTTCGATCCTGCGCCCGCCAGCATCCGGGTGAATACCGTCAGCGACGCGCGTCTGTCCGGCGAAGGCAAGCGCATGGACACCCTGTACCTGACGGTGCAGATCAGCGGACGCACCCGGCAGGACGCGGCCGTTCCGGCGGTCGATTCCGATCAGGAGGAAGTCAGTCTGGTGCTGGACGGCAGCGCCGAAACCGCTGCGCCTACGCCGGGTTCTTCCCCTTCTCCCGAGGTTTCCGCCGTACCCTCGGCCACACCTTCGGCCACTCCCGCCCCGGTATACGGCCCCTTCACGGCCATCGAACAGCCCTTCCAGCTGGAGATCGCCATTTTTCCCACGGCGGAAAAGCTGCTGGCCATGAGCATTTCCAGCAACTATGAAAACGAACTGTGGACGCTGGTGGAAACCGATACCGCCTACCGGCTGGAAGCCCGGCGTTTCGGCCACGGCGTGGGCATGAGCCAGCGCGGCGCGGAATGGATGGCGGGACGCTATCAGAAAACCTATCAGGAAATTCTCGCTTTCTACTATCCGGGCATGTCCCTGATGCGCTACGACTTTGCCGAATCAGCTCTGCCCGCCGCCCCGGAAGCGCTGGCAGCTACGCCCGGCCCCGCGCCTACGCCCACGCCCCGGCCCACCCTGATGCCGGTGAGCGAACAGCCCGCCGACGGTCAATGGATCGCGCTGGTAACAGGCATCGACGACGACAGCTCTCTGAACCTTCGTTCCCTGCCCGATCTGAGCGGCGATATCGTCATGCGGCTTTACAAAAATCAGCGGCTGCTGGTGCTGGAACGCTGCGAGGAGGAAGGCTGGGTCAAGGTGCGCACTGACACCGCCGAGGGCTATGTTATGGAAAGCTACCTGACGGCGGAATAACAGGACCATTCCTTCTATTCAACGATCCCTGCTGCCGAAGGGCGCGGTTTCCTTCGGCGGCAGGGATAGCTTTTTTCGTTTTTTTGTCGTATACTGTCGAAGAACCCCTGGCATTTCAGCCATGGCTGACGATGCCGAAAGGAGGCGACCCGCATGAATCCCTCTCCCCGTCCGGGCGTTCAGCCGCCCGAACCCGCCTATGGCGATCCCTACGGCTCCCCGGAGCCTACTCCCCCGCCCCATCGGAGGCGTAGTCGCCCCGGCCGGTTTCGCCGCTTTGTGCGCGGCTATCTGATGCTGGTGGGCGCGCTGACCACGCTGTACGTGCTGGTGCAGCTGCTGGTGCGGCTCTTTATTGAAATAGGCAAATGGATGCCCCCTGCTTGAGAAAGGTGGAACCCATGAAAAAATTCATTCGAAAGCTGTTTACCGTCATTTTGCTGGCGGCGCTGGTCTTTACGGGCATTCGCTTCGGGCCTGCGCTCTACGCCCGAATTTTCGGCGGCGGCAACGTCCAGTGGATCAGCGAACGCTTCAGCGAGACCCTGAAGGAAAAGAATCACCTGGTGGTTTATGAGGTAGAGACTACCGGGCAGGAGACCGTGACGCAGGATGCGTGGCTTTTCGGCACGGTGCAGAAAGTGGTCGTACCCTACACCTTCCAGATGAGCTACACCGTGGATCTGAGCCGCGCCGCCGTCTCCGCCGAGGGCACGGAGGTGCAGGTGCGCGTTCCCGCACCGGTTCCTGGCTACCAGAAGCTGACCGTCCACGAGGACGAAGTGCAGAAGGTCGATTGGCTGTATCCCCTGACCCCCGAGCGCTACACGGAGATCAAGCAGACCATCGAAGACAAGCTGTTTGAGGAAGCGAAGGTCAACCCGGAATACGCCCAAAACGCCTGGAACGTCACCGTCCGCGATCTGGAAAACCTCTTTCAGGCTGTGGTGGAAAGTGCCGGAGCCGGTTCCCACTGTACTGTTTCCGTCCTGCCGGACGAAACGCTGTAAGGGAGACGGCTGGGGCTTTGCACCCTGCGCCCCCATAATGGCTATACCCTGCCCCCTCCTTGGCCGCACAAAAGTGCGGCCAATTTAAGTTGTTAAAGCGTCTCATTCCTTATAGACTGTCCTCTGCGCCGCTTTCCTCTGACTGGCCTATCATGAACTGCAGTCGGCGTTTTTCTCGAAAGGCTTACCGTGTGCAGCCCCTGCCGGGCGGTGCGTTTTCCATTCTGCCGAAAATAGTACCGATCGTTTTTGAAAAAACGAATTGGCCACGCAATGTACGGCCAAAAAGATTCCGAGCCGCAGCCCTTTATTTTTCAAATTCGCCGCCGTGGGCCTGAAAAAAGTCGTAGTACGCGTGCACGGCGGGCAGCTCCGTCCAGCGGCGGACGGTCATGGGGTCTGCGTCCAGATCGTAAATTTTCGCACCGCGCATGGCCAGCAGGAAAGGCGAATGGGTCGCGATCACAAACTGGCAGTGGAAGAAGCGGGCCGAGTCTTCGATAAACTGGCTCAATTCCTGCTGTTTGGCGGGCGAAAGGCTGTTTTCCGGCTCATCCAGCAGGTACAGACCGTCCTCCTCGATACGCTGGGTGAAATACAGAAAAGCGCTTTCGCCGTTGGAATGCTCCGGCAGATTGTCCATCAGCCGCTTGCGCACGTACCGGGACTGGGTGTTGCTGCGGGACAGGTTCACCGTTTTCAGCCGGTCGTAGTCCTCCATGGTGCGGAAGTGAAAATCCGAATATTTCGCGTCCAGATACTCCTGAAACAGTTCCTCCCGCTTTTCGTCCACGCCCGCGTTGGCGGCCCGCAGGTTCAGCATGAAGTCGAACACATCGTCGCTGGTGATGACCCGGCTTCTTTTCGGAATTTCGGTTCGAATCTCCGGCACGCACAGGGTCGTATAATCCTCAAAAAAATTGGAGCGGTTGTACCGACTGTCCCGGCGCAGCTTGAGCGTCTCCGCCATCACATTCAGGGCGGTAGTCTTGCCGGAGCCATTGCCGCCGTAGAGCACCGTCACCGGCTCCAGGTCCAGCTCCCGCACGCCCCGGGCGGACAGAACCTTGAAGGGATAAAAGCTGTCGTAGCACTTCCGCTTGATCGTAAGCAGAAAGTCAAATTCCTCTCCGTCGTCCGGGAAGGTGAAGCGGGACAGATACAGCATGAAAAGACCTCGCTTTGCGGTCAAACGTTTGGTTCAGTATAGCAAAATTTCCGCTGAAAATCCACCCTGCGCCTTTCCTTCATTGCCGGGAAAGCGCGTTTATGCTAAGATAAAGGCGCATGATATATGTTGGAGGAACGGCCATGAAGGACAATGCAGAAATTCTGAAGCTCCGGGTGCTGCTGTGCTTTTGGAAGCTCAGCCCGGCGGATCGCAGTGTGACGGGGATCGCCCGAACCCTCGGCAAGGAAAAATATGCTGTCAGCCGGGCCGTTTCTTCGCTGGAAAAGGACGGACTCGTTCAGCGGGAAAACGCCCGCAGTCCGCAGCTGACCGAAGCGGGCCGTCAGGCAGCCAGCCGCTATTCCGAGCGGTTCGAGACCGCGCTGAACCATCTTTTGTACGAAGGCGTCGATCTGGAAAGTGCCAAGCAGGACGCGTTCGTCTGGACGCTCTATTGCACCGACAGCACCATGGAAACGGTACGGGCGACCGAGGAACGCTACCGGGTGAAATACGAGCTTCGCGGGCAGAAGCAGTTCAGCGGCGCGGCGCTGTGCAAAAAACTGAAGGACGGCTGCTATTCGCTGCCGTTCCTGATCTTCCGCGAGCATATCAAGGACGGCAGCAACCTTTCCATGGCGAACGAGGGCTTCGAGCACCCCTGCAGCCTGTATGTGAAAGGCGGTAGCTGTACAAAAACAATCTGGAATCCTACGTCAAAGGGCAGGGCATGACGACGAAGACCAAGGCGAAAATCCTGCTGACCGTCACGATGCTGATGGCGTTCGGCTTCGGGATGATGCTGCGCAAAGCCCTGTACGTTCCCTGCGGCGTTCTAGCCTGTGTGTGGGCGGCCCATCTGGTGTATTTCCTTTTCGGCGTTAAAACGATCGAGACAAAAAAGAGCGAGACGCCGAGCGCCTCCTGAAAACGAAAGCCATTGCCAAAACGGACGCTGGACCCTATCGGGCAGCGTCCGTTTCTTTGATTTTTCTTTGTCAGAATAAATCGAGCATATTATCCAGATAGATTTCCTCCCGGACGCGCAGCTGATACTCCGGCTTCGTCAGATAGTACAGCAGAAATTCCAAGATCAGCGCGCTGCCAAGACTGCGGCCCTCGATCTTGAAATGGGAAAAGCCCATGGGCAGATAGACATTTGAAATGTCGCCGACGCCGATAAAGCCCGGATTGGTCATCGCCTTGGAAAAGCGATACCCGCCCTCCGCGTCCGGGGCGGCGCAGCGATGCTCCGGCCCGTCCTCTCCCAGACTTTTCCGGCTGACGGTCTCGTAGCACGCCTTTCTGTCCTTGCAGCCGAACCAGCAGCATTCGTTGCACAGAAATTCCACCTTGTCTTTCAAGGGCGCGGGAAGCGCTTCCAGACGGTCAAACGCCCTGTTCAGCCGAAAATCCGACACCACATAGCGAAATTCCTCCCGTTCCAGCTCCTGCCGCAGCTGCTGAAACTCCGTCAGCACCTTTGTGGTGGAGGAGACGAAATACAGCCCCGGATAGCGTTTTTCCAGATAGTGCAGCAGCAAGTCCGAATGAACGATCACGCCGTTGGCCGGGCCGCCCGCCTCCGCAAACAGTCTGCACAGCTCGTTGCACTTTCGGTCGGAAAGATGCTCCTCCCGCAAAAGAGAATTGCTGAAGGTCAGCCGGGCGGAAACGCCGTACTCCCGCGTTAGTCGCAGCACGTCCCGAGGGGCGCAGTCCCCGTAGCCGACCCGTCCGCCGCCCCACAGGCAATCCCCCGGCGCGCCATAAATGGAGCCGATCTCGCACCAATCGTAAAAATATTCCCGGTGCTGCCGGAACAGCGGCAGAAACACGCGATACAGCTCATAAAACTCAAACAGTCCCGGAAGGTGATAAAAGGCGGTCTTCCCTGCTTGTTCCATCGCTGACTTTCCCGCCCTTCCGTTTGATCTTCAAAAGACATTATAGCACACCCATGCGTCGGCGGGAAGCTGCCCCTCAAAGCCTTGACAGTTTCCCAACGCCGATGCTATCCTTGAGCCACAAATAACGAAAAAACATTGTGCGAAAGGAGCGCTCTCCCCATGAAAAAAGCCGTAAAAAGCCCGTTTCTCCGTCTGTCCTTATTAGTCCTGCTGATTGGTCTGTTCCTGACCGCGGGGAACGGGCTTGCGGAAGGGATTGCGTCATCCAGCCCCTACGCCGCCTTTCTTTCCGACGCGGACGTGCTGATCGACGTTCCCGCGCTGCGGCAGTACGGCGACTACACCTGCGGCGCGACCTGCGTACAGATGCTGATGAACTGGCTCTATCCCTACGAGGCCGACCTGAACCTGACGGCCTACGAAAAATTGCTGGGCACCACGCCCGAAAACGGTACGTCGCCGGACGCGATCCTGCGTTACTTCGAAGAAAGCGGCGTGGAATTTGCGGCTCTGCATTCCCTGACGCTGGACGATCTGCGGCAAAAGCTGGACGCGGGTCATCCCGTTCTGCTGCCGCTGCAGGCATGGTCCTCCGCCGAGGACGGCAGCTACCAGCTCGACGACCCATCCGACCCGGAAACCTATCTAGCCGAAGGCCACTGGGTCATCTGCGTCGGCTACGGCCAGCGCGGCGAACAGGCGTATTTTCTCTTCAACGACCCGGCCTGCGTCGGTCACGACCTGATCGACGCAGACGAATTTGACCGGCGATGGATCGACAAGGATGGGGCCGGTACGGTCTACGACCACTTTGGCATTGAGATTCTTCAAAGCACAGATTACGACCCCAACGGACTGTTTTATATGGAGTGAAAAGTCTTGGTCAACCCCAATATCTGACCATAAGGAAAGGGTATTGGACGTTTCAAAAAAGACTGCTATCATAGTTTTGACCCGTGAAAATGGCTTCACGGAACGTTTTCGTTGAAAGGAGCAATAGGGAATATGAGTAAAATGTTAATCGCCTATTTTTCCGCAAGCGGCGAAACGGCCCGTCTGGCCAAAACGCTGGCAGGCGTGACGGGCGGCGATCTGTTTGAGATCAAACCTCAGACGGCCTACACTGCCGCCGAGCTGAACTGGAACGATTCTTCCAGCCGCAGCACCCTCGAAATGAAGGGCGATAAGAGCCGCCCGGCCATGGCGGGCCCGGCGGATGTGGCGCAGTACGACGTTGTATTCGTCGGCTTCCCCATCTGGTGGTATCAGGCTCCGCGCATCATCGAGACCTTTTTGGAAAGCCGCGACTTTTCCGGCAAGACCCTCGTGCCCTTTGCCACCTCCGGCGGCAGCGGCATGGGCAAGACGGAAAGCATCCTAAAAGCCTGCTGCGCCCCGACCGCGAAATGGCTCTCCGGCAAGCGGCTCAGCAGCCGGGAAAGCACCGCGTCCGTCCGGAAATGGGTGGACAGTCTGGGACTGTGAAAGGAGAATGACCATGGAATATACGAAACTGGGGAAAACGGACATCGAAGTTTCCAAGCTCTGCGTAGGCTGTATGAGCTTCGGCAAGGCGGGAACCATGCACGACTGGACGCTGGACGAAAGCGCCACCGAAGCCGTCGTCCGCCACGCTCTTGACCTCGGCATCAATTTCTTCGACACGGCCAACGGCTATTCCGTGGGCACCAGCGAAGAATATCTTGGAAAGGCGCTGAAAAAGAACATTTCCCGCGACAAGGTGGTCATCGCGTCGAAGGTGTATTTCAATCCGGGCAGGCTGTCCCGCGAGGCCATTCACCGGGAGATCGACGGAAGCCTGAAGCGGCTGGGCACGGATCATCTCGACCTCTATATCATCCACCGTTTCGACTACGAAACGCCCATTGAGGAAACCATGGAGACGCTGAACGATCTGGTGAAAGCGGGCAAGGTGCGGGCGCTGGGCGCGTCCGCCATGTACGGCTACCAGTTTTACAATATGCAGCTTTGCGCCCGCGACCACGGTTGGGCGCGGTTCGAAGCCATGGAGAACCACTACAACCTGCTTTACCGGGAGGATGAGCGGGAGTTGATCCCCATCTGCCGGCAGATGGGCGTGAGCCTGATGCCCTACAGTCCGCTGGCGGCGGGCCACCTGACCCGGCCCACGTGGAACGCGGACACGCTGCGCAGCAAGACCGACCGCGTCGCCATGGGCAAGTACGACCGCACCGAGGAGCAGGATATGCAGATCGTCGCCCGCGTCCATGAGCTGGCGGAAAAATACGGCGTGAAAATGCAGCAGATCGCCCTGGCGTGGGAATGGGCCAGGGGCGTGGCTTCCCCCATCGTCGGCGCGACGAAGACGCAGTATCTGGACGACGCGTCGGGCGCGCTGGCGGTCAGGCTGACAGCCGAGGACGTTGCCTATCTGGAGGAACCCTACTTGCCCCACCGCATTGTGGGTGCTATCGACCGCAACCCCGCTGACGGCGTGGTGCTGCTGGACGAGAAGAAGTAAAACCAGGCATTCCTGGTCGGACAGGTTAAATTGAATGAAATCAAAAAGCAGGCGCGGAGAGGATGTTCGCTCTCCGCGCCTGTTTGGAAATGGCAGTCATTTTTCATGGGGCAGAAAAAAGAATTGGGTGCTTTTGGCGAGATTTTTCCTTTCCAAACGTAAAAAGAACCTTGCCGGAACATTGTCTGGCAAGGTTTTGGCGGAGAAGCCGGGATTTGAACCCGGGCGGCACTCACGCACCCTACTCCCTTAGCAGGGGAGCCCCTTCGGCCACTTGGGTACTTCTCCATGGTGGACGGTTTGATCTGCCCTTCTTTATCCAAGAGGGATAAAGTGGCGGAGAGAGAGGGATTCGAACCCCCGGTGCCTTTCAGCATCACTGGTTTTCAAGACCAGCGCCTTCAACCGCTCGGCCATCTCTCCACGTTGTGGAACCAGCGAAAGATATTATAACAGCTTTCGCCCGGCGCGTCAATCCTCTTTTTTCAAAAAATACGGATTTTCGGAAATTCTTTCGTTAAACGGCGGAAAACGCAAACAGGAACCGCATGAAATGCGGCCCTGCTTGAAACGTCAACCATCGAAAGCGCAAGGCTTCTCGGCAGCAGCTGTGCTTGAGGAAATCCATCGCGCAAAACAAAAGTTTTTCTTCTTACCCATCTCACATCATCCGCCGCGTGCGCCGGGCAGGCGGCTTGGCGCTTTACAATCAAAAGCCCCGGGGTGCGCGTGTCTTTCGGCCGTTTGCCTGATTGCCGTTCCGATGATCAGTCTGCGCCGAAAAGGAAAAAACATTCGTTTTTTCGGAATTTCTTCCCGAAGAAAGGCAGGAAGGCGGAAACCTTTTCCAGAAATATAAAAAGATTGGTTTTGATTTGGGAGGATGCGGATGATTGCTTTGGAATCCATCGGGGTGGATACGGCAGCCTTTCAGAACGGGGAAAAACTTTACCGCCGGGGACTGGTCTCCCAGCCCATAGAGGTGGAAAACGGTCTGCGCTACGAAGTGGGCGGCACGGACGTGCAGTCGGTGACTTTTACCCGGCGGGGCGAAACACTGTGCACCTGCGGCGAAACGGAGCAGCCCTGCCAGCACGTGACGGCCGCCTTGCTGCGGGCCGAAAGCGACGGCACGCTCAAGCGTTTCCAGCAGGAAAACGAGCTGGCGTTGGGGCAGCGGATGTTGAGCGCCCTGAACCGGGCCATGCCCGGCGGCGAGACCGTCCGTCTGCTGGCGGTGCTGCGCCTGTACGAGGACGGTCGGATCGGTCTGGGCCTGTCGGCCGGGCAGGAGCGGCTGTACGCCGTCAAAAATATCGCCGACCTGCTGGCCTGCTTTGTCAGCGGAACGGAGCTGACCCTGTCCCCAAAGTTTACCTACCGGCCCGACAGTATGCGCTTTTCCCGGGAGGACGAGCGCTTTCTGACGGCGCTGATGAGCTATATTCCTCTGAAAAATGAATCAGAGCCCGCGGTGTTGCCGGAGGGAGCCGCCGAAAGCGACGCTGCCTCCGTGCTGCAATGCGATGGGCGTTTTGTACTGCTGACCGGGCCTTTTTTGCAGAGCGTCATGCGCTATCTGGAAAACTATCCCTTCCAGCTGCAATTTGGCGAACAGAAGCAGATGCACAGCGGCATCCGCAAAAAGGAGCTGCCCCTGTGCTTCGCCGTCAGCCTGACCCCCACGGAGCTTCTGGTGTCCACCGAGGGCACGGAGCAGCTGCGGATGATCACGCCGGACGCGCGGTATGTGCTGTTGGGCAATACGGTCACGCATCTGTATTCCTCTCAGGCCCGGGTGTGCCGGCTGTTGCTCGGCGAGGGTTCTTCCTTCCGCTATCCCGCCCGGAATGCGGAGGAGGTGCTGTCCGTGCTGCTGCCCGCGCTGTCCGCCGTGGGGTCGGTGGTGCCTTCGCCGGAGCTGCGGGCCCGGCTGGTGTCGGAGCCGTTGAAGCCCGTGGCCTATCTGGATCTGGTGGACGGCAACGTGGAAGCCCGAATGGAATTCCACTACGGGGAGACCGTGGTGCTGCCCTTCGCCCTTCGGGACGGAGAGGACGCGGCTCCGGCGGCGCAGGGGCTTCCCGACGGACGAATGCTGCTGCGGGACGGCCGGAAAGAAGGGCTGGTGCTGGATCTGCTGGCGGACTTCGGCTTTGTGGTTCACAAGGGCCGTATCATCCTCCGCCGCTCCCGGGAAATTTTGTACTTCTGTACGCAGGGCGTGGCGGAGCTTTCCCGCCACTGCACCATTTACGCTTCGCAGGCCTTCGAGCGGGTCAAGCCCCGCCGGTTCTCGGCCAAGGCTTCGTTCCATATGCGGGGCGGGCGGCTGGTATTCTCCCTGCTGGAGGACGGCAAGCCCGCGCCGGAGCTTTTGCCCATCCTGAACGCCATTGCCCAGCGGCAGCAGTATGTGCGGCTGAAAACCGGCGAATTTCTGGACGTGCGGGATATGATGGGCCTTGCGCCCGTGGTGCAGGAGCTGCTGGATGCGGCCCGGCTGGACGAGCCCACCGTGCCTGAGGACACGAGAGAGTTGAGCTTCGGCGCGTACCGGGCCGCCTACATGATCAGTATGCTTCGCATGGCCGGGGCGGACGCTCAGACGGACGAGGAATCGGAGAAGGCCATTCAAACCCTGAGCCAGCCCCCGAAAAAGGACTATATGCCCCAGAAGCTGCAAAAGAAGCTGTCTCCCTATCAGCGCCGGGGCAGCGACTGGCTCCTGTCCCTGTACGAGGCCCGGATGGGCGGCATTTTGGCGGACGAGATGGGCCTTGGCAAAACGCTGCAGGTCATCGCCGCCCTGTCCGCCGCCAAGAAAAAGGACGGCTCCCGGAAGAGCATCGTGGTTACGCCCACGTCCCTGACCTACCACTGGCTGGCGGAGATGAAGCGCTTCGACGACGGGCTCATCGTCCGGGTGGTGACCGGGCAGCGGGACGAACGCCGTCACACCATCGCCGACCTGAAAAAGGACGATTCGGTGGACGTGATCCTGACCAGCTATCCCCTGCTTCGCCGGGACGTTGAATACTATAAGGACATTCCCCTGCGCTTCGCCGTGCTGGACGAGGCCCAGTCCGTCAAGAACGCCCAAAGTCAGGGGGCGCTGGCGGCCAAGGAGCTGGATGCGCAGGTGCGGGTGGCGCTGACCGGCACCCCCATGGAGAACCACACCGGCGAACTGTGGAGCATCTTCGACTTCATCCTGCCCGGCTATCTGGGCACCCAGGCCGCATTCCTGCGCCGCTACGGCAGCGGCGAGCGGGCGGAAGAACTGCGGGAACGCATCCGTCCCTTCCTGATGCGCCGCCTGAAGAGCGAGGTGCTCAGCGACCTGCCTGAAAAGCACGAGCAGTATCTGTACGCCGCCATGCCGCCGGAGCAGGAGCGGGTCTATCAAACGCTGCTGGCCACCCTGCGGCAGCATGTGGGGCAGGCGCTGGACGAGGGCTCCCTGCCCCGGGCGCGAATGCAGGTGCTCAGCGTGCTGCTGAAGCTGCGGCAGGTCTGCTGCCACCCCAAGCTGTTCCTGCCCGACTACGAGGGCACCAGCGGCAAACTGGAGCTGCTGGTGCAGACCGTCCATTCCGCCATTGATTCCGGGCGGCGGATGCTGATCTTCAGCCAGTTCGTGGGGATGCTGCAGATCATCCGCAAACGGCTGAACCGGGAGGGCGTTTCCTGCCTGTATCTGGACGGCAGCACCCACCCGGAGGAACGGCAGCGGCTCTGCGACCGTTTCAACGGCGGCGACGGAAAGGTCTTCCTGATCTCCCTCAAGGCGGGGGGCACCGGCCTCAACCTGACCGGGGCCGATCTGGTCATCCACTACGACCCGTGGTGGAACCCTGCCGCCGAGGATCAGGCCACCGACCGGGCCCACCGCATCGGCCAGACCAAGGACGTGGATGTGATCAAGCTGATCGCCCAGGGCACCATCGAAGAAAAAGTCACCGATCTGAGCCAGCGCAAGCGGGCCATCTTCGACCGGGTGGTCATTTCCGGCGAAACGGCGTTGAGCAGCCTGACGGAGGAAGACATTCGGACGCTGTTCTTCAGCTGACGGGGCTGCATGGATGTTTTGGGATGCTGTATCCAGAAAGTTCACAAACCCTTCATAATCCCAAGGAAGGAAATCGTCCTAAAAGGTCGAAAATTTCTTTTAGGAACTCCGTCAGGGGTTCGGCTATCAGTCCATTCATTCCAAAGGAGGAACGCAATCATGGCAGATCGTATTGTCCTGAACAGCATTTCGTATCATGGCAAGGGTGCCATCGAAAATATCGTCCCGGAGCTTCAGAACCGGGGCAAGAAAAAGGTGCTGGTCTGCACCGACGCCAGCCTGTTGAAGTTCGGCGTGGCTCAGAAAGTGACCGACCTGATGGACAAGGCCGGCATGGCTTACGAGATCTACAGCGACATCAAGCCCAACCCCACCATTGAAAACGTGCAGCACGGCGTGGCCGCCTTCCAGAAGGCCGAAGCCGACAGCATCGTGGCCATCGGCGGCGGCTCCGCCATGGATACCGCCAAGGCCATCGGCATTATCGCTAACAACCCCGAGTTCGCCGACGTGCGATCGCTGGAGGGCGTAGCCCCCACCAAGAATCACGCGGTATTCACCATCGCCGTGCCCACCACCGCCGGCACCGCTGCGGAGGTGACCATCAACTACGTCATCACCGACGTGGAAAAGAAGCGCAAGTTCGTCTGTGTGGACACCAACGACATCCCCGAGATCGCCGTGGTGGATCCTGACATGATGTCCTCCATGCCCAAGGGCCTGACCGCTGCTACCGGCATGGACGCGCTGACCCACGCCATCGAAGGCTACATCACCAAGGGTCACTGCACCATCAGCGATATGTTCCATCTGGAGGCCATCCGTTTGATCAGTCACAGCCTGCGCGCTGCCGTGGAAAACACGCCCGAAGGCCGCGAAGGCATGGCGCTGGGCCAGTACATCGCCGGCATGGGCTTCTCCAACGTGGGTCTTGGCATCGTGCACAGCATGGCCCACGGCCTGTCCGCCCTGTATGACACGCCCCATGGTGTTGCCTGCGCTATCCTGCTGCCGCTGGGTCTGGAATACAACGTTCCCGTGGCGGGCAAGCGTTACCGCGCCATCGGCAAGGCCATGGGCGTGGACGGCATCGACATGATGGACGACGACGAAGCCGCCAAGGCTACCATCGCCGCCGTGAAGAAGCTGTCCGCCGATGTGGGCATCCCCGCCGACCTGAAGGGCATCCTGAAGGATGAAGACGTGACTTTCCTGGCCGAGTCCGCCTACGCCGACGCCTGCCGTCCCGGCAATCCCCGCGACACCAGCGTGGACGAGATCAAGGAGCTGTACCGCAGCATGATGTAAGCGGCGGTTTCCCCTCCGTAAAATCGAAAACAGGACAGGCCCCGGCAAATTGCCGGGGCCTCAGCCTGTCGAAAAACCCTGATCGACCGCCCGCGCCCGCGAACAGCGCTTCGCTGGTTCGCGGGAAGAATGCTGCGGCATAAGGCTTAGGGGCTCTGTTCCGCAACCTCAATCGTCGTCTTTGGCACTGCCGTGCCAAATCCTCGTTTCGG
>URJB01000048.1 GCA_900548145.1 uncultured Eubacteriales bacterium
CTTTTGCACACTTTTCTTTCGCCACCGAAAGAAAAGTGTGAGCGCCCCATAGGGCGGCAAGCCCCACTGCTCGCGCCGCAGTCGACGCGGCAGGCCCCAACAAAAAAGAGTATGCGCCTGCGGACGTACCAAAGGACTTTCCTTGGGGCAAACAATCGGCGCAGCCCTCGCCCATTTTCCTGAGCCAAGAGGTTGCGCCCCAGCTCCCGTCCATCGGCAGGATTTTCCATCCTCCGCCCCGAAAAGAAACAGAGGGGGACGAGGCTCTCCCTCTGTTTGCCGTCCCCTGAAATGAAATTCCATCAAAGGAGAACGCTTGAATATGAATACACAAAACGCCGTCGATCAGGCGATGAACCTGCTGGCGATCGCCAGCCCTACCGGCTATACGGCGAATGTAACGGACTGGCTGCTGAATCAGCTGACGGAAATGGGTTTCGCCCCCACCCGTACCCGCAAGGGCTGCGTGGTGTGCACGCTGGGCGGCGAAGGCCATCCGCTGACACTGGCTGCTCATGTAGATACGCTGGGCCTGATGGTGCGGGAGATCAAAGCCAATGGCCGACTGGGCTTTGCTCTGCTGGGAGGCCCCTCCTGTCAGGCCGTGGAGACGGAAAATGTGACCGTCGTCACCCGGGACGGCCGTCAGTATACCGGCGTGGTGGAAATGCAGAACGCCTCCGTTCACGTGAACCGCGAGCTGGAAGAGGGCAAGCGCGATATCAAGACGCTGGAGATTTTGCTGGATGAAAACGTCCAGAGCCGGGAGGACGTGCTGGCGCTGGGCATCCAGAACGGCGATGTGATCTGCCTGGACCCCCGGGCGCGGGTAACGCCCTCCGGCTATATCCGCAGCCGCTTTCTGGACGACAAGCTCAGCGCGGGAATGCTGCTGGAGTTGGCCCGGGCCGTGGCCGAGGGCGAAGTGCAGCCCGAACGGAAAACTTCCCTGTTCTTCTCCGTGTATGAGGAGGTAGGCCACGGCGCGTCCGCCGGGATCCCGGACGATACCGAAGATTTGTTGGTGGTGGATATGGGCTGCGTGGGCGAGGGCCTCAGCTGCACCGAGCAGCAGGTGTCCATCTGCGCCAAGGATTCTTCCGGCCCCTATGACTATTCCATGACCGGCGAGCTGATCGACCTGTGCCAGAAGCATCAGCTGGACTACGCCGTGGATGTGTACCCCTTCTACGGCTCCGACGCGGGCGCGGCGCTTCGCTCCGGACGGGATATCCGCTACGCCCTGATTGGCGCTGGCGTGTATGCCTCCCACGGCTACGAGCGCAGCCATGTGAAGGGCGTGGAAAATACGCTGCGGCTGATCGAAAAGTACGTGGAGAAAGCCTGAAATCCATTACAGGAGAGATGAACCCATGCCCATATCCAGCATTCTGGTGGCTTTGGGGAAAATACCCGACGCGGAACTGGCGGCGCTGACCGTGAGCCGCGCCATGCGGGCGGCGGAAGTGCCTGCGGGGCTGCGGTTTTCTTTGTCCCGTAGACTGGAAAAGGAATTTTGGGACGTGTGGCCTCGGATGGGGCTGCAGGCTCAGGTGCATTTTTACGGCGAGCGGGAAGGCTTCGCCGGGGCGCTGGAGGATAGCGCCAGTCATACGCTGCTGCTGACCGGGGAATATGACTTCGGCCCCAAGTGGGATCAGGAGCTCTTGCGGCGCTTCGCCAAAACAGCCCGCCGGGAGGCGCTGCTGACCGGCATGATCGGCGCGGCGGACGGAGCCTATCCGCCCCAAGCCTATCTGCCGGGTCTGTCCGAACGGTTCGAGGCGGAAGGCGCGAAGATCGTCCGAGGGCTTCCGCTGGTGGAAAGCGCCGCGCCGCCCCCTACGATGGCGGTGTGCCCCGGGTTGATCTTCGCAAGGACGGAAACGCTTCGCCGGATGGACCTGCGGCCGGAAACGCTGTCCTTTGCGGCTTATGCGTCGGCCATTCCCGTGTATGTGCTGGACAGGCCGGTGCTCTGGCCCTTGCGGGAGGAACCGCCCGCCCTGCTGAGGCGGCCTCTGCGGGAAGTCCTGCCCGGCACTACGCTGGCCCGTTTCGAGCAGCTGGCCGGTTTCCGGGAAGGGCCGCCGGAGGATCGGCGCTCCGACCTGCGGACGCGGTGGGGGCTGTTTACCCGGGAGGAAACGTATGCCCAGCAGCTGCCAGCCGCCCTTTTGTGGAAAAAACAGAAGCAGCGCTTTCTGCCCAAAAGCCGTCGCATCCGCCAGCCGCTTCTGGTGACGGCCTTCATCGACCTGCCCCAGCGGCGCAAGCCCATCATGAACTATCTGCTGCGCTTCCGTTTCCTGATGGCGCTGGAAGCACTGCCCTTGTATCTCTATACCGGCGGCACGCAGGAACGAACGCTTCGCAGCCTGTACCCCAACGCCAGAAGCTGCCCGGATAACAGTCTGCTGCCCCGCAGCTATCTGCCTAAGGGCATGACGCAAGAACAGTGGCTTCAGCGCTCCAAGCCGCTGCTGCTGCTCAAAACCGCCGAACAGCACCCGGACTTCGACAGCGTCGCGTGGGTGAATATGGATACGCTCAAGCATCCCATCTGCCCGCAGGCCGAGCCGGATTTCACACCGCTGATGGACGGGCGCATTCATCTGGCCACGGTCAACGCCATTCCCGACCTGTCCTTTGCGATGGTTCCGGTCGAACTGCTGAAACCTCTCTGCCGCCTGACGGTGAATCTAACGCAGGTGGACGACGAACTCAAGCGGGGCTTTTCGGAGGTGACACTCTGGCAGCGGCTGATCCATCAATGCCCGAACTGGTTCTGTCTGCATCCCATGCCGAAAAAACATCTGCTGTTTTTAACGGGCTTTGACCCGGCGCTGCTGGACGAGCGTTACCGCGCCCTGCTGGGGGAGGCGAAGCCGGGAGAGGCGCCCATGGTGGCTGCCCGCAGCAGCGGGGCTTGACGGGGACTTTTCTTCAACAGTATAATCAAAGGGACAAAAACGGGTGAAAACCCGAAAACAATGCTTGAGACGGCTTTAGCCGTCAGAAAGGAACAGGCAATGAAGCGCGTGATTATGATCGTTCTGGACAGCGTCGGCGCAGGCGCACTGCCGGACGCGGACAAGTACGGCGACGTGGGGGCGAATACGCTGGGCCATATCTGGGAACAGGCGCATCCTGACCTGCCTTATATGGAAAAAATGGGCCTTGGCCGGATCGAAGGGCTGGGCTATCCCGTGCCGGAGAAAACGGCGGGCGCGTTCGGCCGGGCCATCGAGGTCTCCGCAGGTAAGGATACCACCACCGGCCACTGGGAAATGATGGGCCTGAAGCTGGACAAGGCGTTCCCTACCTATCCCAACGGCTTCCCCAAGGACGTGATGGACGAATTTGAACGCCGCATCGGCCGCAAGACGCTGGGCAATTATCCCGCCAGCGGCACCGCCATTCTGGACGAACTGGGCGAAGAACATATGCGCACCGGCTGCCCTATCGTGTATACCTCCGGTGACAGCGTGTTTCAGATCGCCTGCCATGAGGACGTGATCCCCGTGGAAGAGCTGTACCGCATCTGCCGCATTGCCCGGGAAATGCTGGTTGGCGACCATGCCGTGGGCCGGGTCATTGCGCGCCCCTTCACCGGCACGGGCAAGGGCCACTTCACCCGCACGCCCCGCCGCCGGGATTTCTCGCTGGAACCCACCGGGGAAACGCTGCTGGACGTGTTGAAAGCTCACGGTGTATTCACCATGGGCGTTGGCAAAATTGAAGATATTTTCTGTCACCGGGGTCTGGCCGAGAGCGACCATGCCGCCGGCAATCCCGCCTGTGTGGACGCGACCCTCAAGGCCATGGACAAGGACGCTTCCGGGCTGATCTTTGTCAATCTGGTGGACTTTGACTCCGTGTACGGCCACCGCCGGGACGTGAAGGGCTATGCCGAGGGATTGGAGTATTTCGACAGCCGTCTGCCGGAAATTCAGGCGAAGATGACCGACGACGACCTGCTGATCCTGACCGCCGACCACGGCTGCGACCCCACCTATACCGGCACGGATCATACCCGCGAATATGTGCCGATTCTGGTCTGGCACAAGGGCATGAAGGGGCTGACCGATTTGGGCACCCGGGCCACTTACGCCGATATGGCCGCTACGGTGGCGGAATATCTGGGCGTTCCCGAGCGTTTCAACGCCGTCAGCTTTCTGGAAAAGCTGTGAGTAAAACGTCTGGTCAGGAATAACGGCCTTGACGGAGGGGCAGCGTTTCGCCGTCCCCTTCCCCAAAATGAAAGGAGAAATGAAAATGACCCCTGAAGAATATATGAAGACTCTGCAAACTGCCGCCGACACGATCGAAGCCGCCTGCGGCCGGGCGGAGATCGGCGTGGTGCTGGGCAGCGGTCTGGGCGACTATGTGGAAAGCCTGAAAAACGCCAAGAGCATCGCCTACAAGGATATTCCCGGTTTCCCGGTGTCCACCGCGCCGGGGCACGCGGGCCGCTGGCACTGCGGCACGCTGCACGGCAAAAAGGTCTGCATGATGCAGGGGCGCTTTCATTCCTACGAGGGCTACGAACAGTGGCAGGTGACCATGCCCATCCGCGTCATGAAGCTGCTGGGCGTGAAGACCGTCATTCTTACCAACGCGGCGGGCGGTGTGAATCTGGACTTCGGCGAGGGCGCGCTGATGGTCATCAGCGATTTCATCAACCTCAGCGGCAAAAACCCGCTGACAGGCCCCAATCTGGACGCGTTCGGTGTGCGCTTCCCCGACATGACCTACGCTATGACCCGCAGCCTGCAGGAGCTGGCTGCGCAGGTGGCGGAAAAGCAGAATATCAAGCTGCATAAGGGCGTGTATTGCTGGATGAACGGCCCCTGCTATGAAAGCCCCGCTGAAATTCGCATGATCCGCACGCTGGGCGCGGACGCGGTGGGGATGTCCACCGTGCCGGAGATCATCGTGGCGCGGCACAGCGGCATGGACGTGCTGGGTCTGAGCTGCATCACCAATATGGCGGCGGGCATTCTGGATAAGGCCCTCACCGAGGAAGAAGTGCTGGAAGTGGGCCGCCGGGTGAAGCACACCTTCCGGGCGTTGGTGGATGGCGTGATCGAAGCGCTGTAATTCCCAATTTTTCACACTGGTTTATTTTACTCCTTCCGTGGATATGCTGTTTTCAGGATAGAAACGGAAGGAGCTTTTTGATATGATCGGACATCGAGGAAAGCGCCTGTGTGCGCTGCTGCTGGCGCTGGGCCTTGTGCCCCTCGGCACGGCGGCGGTGCGGACGGCTCCCATGGAAGAAACGGTCCCGGTGGAGATCACCGCGCCTTCCGCCATGCTGGTGGAGGCGGAGACTGGCACGGTGATCTTCGAGAAGAATGCGGACGAGCAGCGCCCCGTGGCCAGTGTCACCAAGCTGATGACGCTGCTGCTGACCTTTGAAGCGCTGGAGGAAGGAACGGTCTCGCTGGAGGATCAGGTGACGGTCAGCAGGGCCGCTGCCGGGCAGATCGGCAGTCAGGCACTGCTGGACGCGGGGGCGGTCTATTCTCTCAAGGAGCTGCTCAAATCCACCATTATCGCCAGCGCCAATGATTCTGCCTATGCGCTGGCCGAATATCTGGCGGGCACTGAGACGGATTTCGTCGCCCGGATGAACGAGCGGTCGCAGGAGCTTGGCATGACGGACACCGTGTACGTCAACTGCACGGGTCTGCCGGTAGAGGGTCAGCACACCACCGCCCGGGACGTGGCGCTGCTTTCCTGCCAAATGTGCACCCACCCGGAATATTTCACCTATGGCGCGGTGTGGATGGACACGTTGACCCACCCCAGCGGCCGGGTCACCGACTTGACCAACACCAACCGGCTGGTGCGGTTCTACGACGGCTGCGACGGTCTGAAAACCGGCAGCGCGGATGACTCCAAATACTGCCTGAGCTGCACGGCGGAGAAAAACGGCATGAGGCTGATCGCCGTGGTGCTGGGCGCGTCCGCCAGCCAGACGCGGTTCAACGAAGCGCGGGCCATGCTGGATTACGGCTTTAACGGCTACAAACGGGTGACGGTGCTGCAGAAGGGCGATCGGCTGGGCCAGAAGGTGAAAGTCCATCTGGGAATGCAGGACGAGGTGGACGCGGCGGCGGGTTCAGGTCTGAGTATGCTGATAAAGCTGGGGCAGGAAAAACAGCTCAGCTTGGAAGTGGAGCTTCCCGAAGAAGTGGAAGCGCCTCTGAAAGCGGGGGACGCGCTGGGTGTGCTCCGGGTGAAGCTGGGCGATCGGGTGGTGGCCCGTCTGGCCGCCGTAGCCGCCGAGGACGTGGGAATGCCCGGGCTGCTGGAAGGCTTCCTTCGGCTGCTGACGAACTGGCGCTAGAATCGCCCGAAACGATGCAAGACAACTTGTTCAAAATTCGTGCTTTTTCATGCTGCTGTCCACGAGACAACAGCATTTTTTTGTGAAAAGTGGAAAATTCATTGACTTACGTTTATGCAGGCGTTACAATAAAGGCGATGTGGAACATTCCACAAAGCTGAAATGTTGGAGGTAAAAACATGAAAAAGTTCCTGGCTCTTTTGCTGGCGGCCATGATGCTGCTGGGCATGACCTCTGCTTTCGCGGAGGCGACCGACACCATTACCGTGATGGTTCCCCCGGTAACGGGCACTTATCTGGACGACATTGATACCTGGGCCAACGACTTCATGGCCGAGCATCCCGAAATCAAGGTGGAAGTCATCAAGACTTCCTGGGACGACCATAACAGCAAGCTGAACACCATGGCCAACGCGGGCGAAGCGCCCGACATCGCCGAGGTCAGCTATTCCGCTATCGGCACCTACGTGGAGCTGGGTCTGGGCGTGGAAATCGACCAGTACATGGACGCGGAGCGTCTGGCGGACTACGACCAGAACGCGCTGGACTACATGAGCCTGGACGGCCACGTGTACGGCCTGCCGCTGTACATCACCATTCAGGCGTTGGGCGCCAACAAGGACATGCTGGAAGCCGCCGGCGTGGACGTGGCCAAGGTGCAGACCGAGGGCTGGACCTATGACCAGTTCATGGAGGCCATCAAGAACGGCACCACCGAGAACTGCTTCGGCTTCGTGTTCGCCAACAGCGGCGTGACCGCGGGCGACTTCCTGAGCATCTTCGGCGTGTCTGCCGGTCTGACCAATTCCTTCACCAGCGATCTGAAGTACGCCTACACCTCCGACAATATGCTCAAGCTGCTGGAAGCCGTCGAGACCATGACCAAGTCCGGCTATATGCCCAACTACGGCGTGGAAGCGGGCCAGCGCATGGTGATGTGCCAGACCGGCAACGCCATGATCTTCGGCAAGGCCATGCCTCTGTTCGAAAACAACATCAACAAGAACAATAAGGCACTGGAAGCCAACGACGGCACCGCCGTTGAAAATTCCATCCCCGTGAAGTACGCGTTCCTGCCCGTCCCCACCATGGAAGGCGTGACCGAGACCTGCTTCGGCTCCGTGGACGGCCTGATCGCCCTGCGTAACAACAACACCAACGATGAGCACCTGAAGAACGTGTGCCTGTTCCTGGATTACCTCTGCTCCGGCGAACGCGCCGCCGCCGTGGACCAGACCCTGCTGCTGGATCCCGTCTGCAAGTCCGGCCGTGAAGCTTATGTGTCTCCCGAAGGACTGGACGAAGGCAACGTGAAGAGCGCCGCACGCGCCATCGGTCTGGTGGTGGCTCCTCCTGCCGGTATCACCTCCGAGCAGAGCGCCAACGCCAAGATCCTGATGGACGAGGTCATCATCCCCAAGTTCCAGGCTCTGCTGGCGGGCGAGACCACCGCTCAGGAAATGTTCGATACCATCGTGAAGGAAGCCCAGAATGTGTTCGGCGCTGAAAACTGCGTTTCCGGCCAGCTGTAAGCTTCTTCTCTGACGGACTGACTGCCCGCCCCGCTTTGGCGGGGCGGGTATTCTCTTTCCCTTGGATCCTTTTGAACTGTTTGGAGGCACACCATGATGAAATCGCAAACCGGGGTACAACGCAAGCACCGCTTCCGGCTGACGGACGATGACCTGTGGGGATACGCGTTTATCCTCGTTTCCATGATCGCTTTCGGCGTGTTCACGCTCTACCCGGTGATCAGCGCCGTGGAGACCAGCTTTCTGAAATACAAACCCTTCGGCTCGGAATTCATCGGCCTGAAGAATTATCAGGACACCTTTTCCAGCTCGCTGTTTTATAAAACGGTGCTGAACACGCTGGAATACACGGTGGTCGTAGTGCCTTTGAGCCTGCTGATGGCCTTCGCCATTTCCATTATGATCCTGCCCTTTTCCAAAAAGACACAGAGCGTCTTCAAGTCCATGTACTATCTGCCGGGCATCGCCTCCGGTGTGGCGCTGTCGGTGGTGTGGCTGTGGATCTACGATTCCTCTCCTACGGGTCTGATGAACCAGCTGTTCACCTTCCTGCATCTGCCCACCCAGAACTGGCTTTCTTCCAGCAAAACATCCATGATCTCGCTGATGTTCATGGCACTGATGTCCGGGCAGGGCAGCAATATCATCATCTATATCGCGGCCCTTTTGGGCATTGACAACAGCTATTTCGAGGCGGCCGAGCTGGACGGCGCTACCTTTATGCAGAAGGTGCGCTACATCGTGTTCCCGCTGGTGAAGCCCACCACGCTGTTCCTGCTGGTCACGGGCGTGATCGGTTCCTTCCAGGTGTTTATGAACGCCTTCATGATGACCGGCGGCGGCCCGGATAACAGCACCACCATGATCGGTCTTCTGATCTACAAAAATGCGTTCGAATACTCCAAGTACGGCCTCGCCTGTGCTCAGGCGATCCTGCTTGCCATCGTCATCGCCATCATCTCGCTGGTTCAGTTCAAGATGATGGGCGTGGACGTGGAATATTAAGAAAGGAGGAAGAAAAGCATGTCTGCTATGGGTCTGTATTCCGAGCACCGAAATCATCCTTGGGTCAAGCACCTGCGCAACGCGCTGATCGCGCTGCTTTTGACCTTTCTGGCCGCGCTGGCGCTGTTTCCCATCTTTTACATGATTACTTCTTCCTTCGGCCCCGCCATTGCCACGGCGGGTAATATGCGCAGCATTTTCCCCTCCAGCTGGTCGCTGGATTCCTACCGGGCGTTCTTCAACTTCAACGTGTACGCCAAACGCTGGATCCTCAACAGCTTCATCATTTCCTTCAGCACGGTGATCGGCAACGTGATCTTCGCCTCCATGGCGGGCTACGCCTTCGCCAAGATCCCCTTCAAGGGCGGCAAATGGCTCTTCGGCATGATTCTGGTGGCCATGATGATCCCCTATCAGGTGACGCAGGTGCCGCTGTACATTCTGGTGGTGAAGCAGTTCAAGATGTCCAATACCTATGCAGCGTTGATCCTGCCGGGCATCGTGAGCTCCTACAACGTGTTTCTGGCCAAGCAGTTTTTCACGTCCATCCCCACGCCCCTTCTGGAAAGCGCCAAGCTGGACGGATGCAGCCACCCCGGCATTTTCGTGAAGATCGTCATGCCCCTTTCCAAGACGGTGCTGGCGGTCATGGCCATCAACACCTTCATGTCCACGTGGAATACTTTCTTCTGGCCCTTCCTCGTTACCAGCAAGGACTCCATGTTCACCATTCAGGTGGGTCTGAAGACCTTCAAATTTGCCAATGAGACCCTGTTTGCGCCCATGATGGCCGGGGCGACGCTGTCCGCGCTGCCCATGTTCATCCTGTTCTTCGCTCTGCAGAAGTACTTTTTGGAGGGCGTGACCATCGGCGCAGTCAAGGGCTGAACCATCCTGATTTGAAACAGATAGGAGATAGAAATATGGTCGATTTACGGAAGATCGCAACGGAACAGCGCAACCCCCGCACCACCCACATCGACGAGCTGAGCACACTGGAGATGGTGAAGCTCATCAACAGCGAGGACCACAAGGTGGCTCAGGCCGTGGAGGCCGTCTGCCCCCAGATCGCCAAGGCGGTGGACGTGATCGCCGAAAAGCTCCGGCAGGGCGGACGGCTGATCTACGTCGGTTGCGGCACTTCGGGCCGTCTGGGCATTCTGGACGCGGTGGAGTGTCCGCCCACCTACTCTACGGAGCCGGAAATGGTGCAGGGCCTGATCGCCGGCGGAATGCCCGCCATTTATAAGGCCGTGGAAGGCGCGGAGGACGACCGGGAGCTGGGCGCAGAGGATCTGAAGGGCATTCGGTTCTCCGAAAAGGACGTGCTGGTGGGCATTGCAGCCAGCGGCCGCACCCCCTATGTGCTGGGCGCGATGGAATACGCCAAAAAGCTGGGCGCGCCGGTCATCGGCGTCAGCTGCTGCCCCGGCTCTCAGGTGGATGAAGCGGCGGATATTGGCATCGCCCCCACGCCGGGCCCGGAGGTGGTCACCGGCTCTACCCGCATGAAGAGCGGCACGGCCCAGAAGATGATTTTGAATATGCTGTCTACCGGCGCGATGATCCGGCTGGGCAAGGTGTACGGCAACCTGATGGTGGATGTGAAGCCCACCAACGAAAAGCTCGTCCGCCGCTGCGTCACGATCGTGTGCGAAGCGACAGGCGAGCCGGAGGGAAAGGCCGTGCAGGCGCTGGAAAGCTGTGATTATCACTGCAAGACGGCCATTGTGATGCTGCTGTGCGGAAAGACTGCCGATGAAGCCCGGGCACTGCTTCACCGTGCTGATGGCCGCGTGGCCGAGGCGCTGCGCCTTAAAGACTGATCTTTCCCATCACGACGGGATGACGGGCACCGGTGGCGGAGGGCGCGTTGTTGCAGCTGGCGAAGATGGTTTCGTTGGCCAGCACGGCGAAGGCTACCGCCTCCTTGGCGCTGCTGTTCAGCCCCAGATCCTCGTTGGTCATGACGCGGCATTCCGGCAGCACCTGACGAAGCTGCTCCATCAGGCAGCGGTTCAGACTGCCACCGCCGCCCACGATCAGCCTTTGGGGCAGTTGAGGACTGAACCGGCGCAGCCCGTAGGCAATGGTCTCGGCGGTAAATTGGGTGACGGTGTTCATCAGATCGGCCGGGGCGACGTTCAGCGTCCCGGCTTTTTCCATCAGCCGGTCTATGTAAACGGGGCCGTATAGCTCCCGGCCCGTGGTCTTGGGCGGCTTTTTCGAAAGATAGGGGTCGTCCATCATCCAGCGCAGCAGTTCGGGGTGAAGCTTTCCCTGCGCCGCCATGGCTCCTCCGTCGTCGTAGGTCATGCGGCCGTTCGTCAGCCGGGAGATCACCGCGTCGATGACCATGTTGCCGGGGCCGGTATCAAAGGCAAAGACCTGATCCAGCGTACAGTTCGCCGGAAGTACGGTCACGTTGCCGATGCCGCCGATGTTTTGCAGGGCTACCCATTCGTCTGGACGGCGGTACAGCAGGAATTCGGTGTAAGGCACCAGCGGCGCGCCCAATCCGCCCGCCGCCATGTCCCGGACGCGAAAATCGCCCACCACCGGGCAGCCGAAGCATTCTGCCAGCAGCGCGTCTTCGCCCAGTTGTAAGGTGCTGCGCTGGCAGCGGCCCAGATATTCTTCCTCCACGGGAATATGCCAGAGGGTCTGGCCGTGATTGCCGATCAGGTCTACCTGCGCCTTGGGGATGCCGGCCTCCTGGCAGGCGGCTTCACCTGCCTCACAGTACAGCTGTCCCAGCAGAAAGTTGATGCGGCAGAAGTCCGCCGCACAGGCGGTCTCACCGCTGGCAAGGCGGAGGATCTCGTCCCGGACTTCCTGCGAAAAGGGCACGAAGGTAAAGGAAAGCTGTTCCACCTGCGTGGTCAGGCCGCAGCCCGTGATGCGGCAGAGGGCCGCGTCCACGCCGTCCGCACTGGTGCCGGACATGAAGCCCAGCACGATGAGGGACGGTTTTTGAAGAAGCTTCAGAATCGGATGTTCCATGGAAGATCCTCCTTTGGGAAGGATAATTTTGCATTCAGTGTAGCCCGGAGAATCGGGATTGTCAAGCTGCGCAAAGGCAGCAAACCACCAACGAAAGTAGGGAATAACGGATGTTTATCGGGATCGACGGCGGCGGCACCAGCACCAAGGTGGAAATTCACCGGGATGGGCAGAGCGAACGCCGTAAATACGGGCCTTTCAATATTTCCGCCATCGGCGAGGAGGTCTTTCGGAAACTGCTGCGGGAGATGTTTGCCGACTGGGGCAGTCTGGAGGAATGCCGCGCCATCTGCGTGGGCGGTGCGGGCGTTTCCTGCGGCGAACTGGAACAGATCATCCGGGAGGAGCTGAGACCGACCGGATTTGCGGGGAAGCTGCTGCTGCGCAGCGATTCCGAGATCGCCCTGCGGGGCGCGGTGGACGGCCCCGGCTGCATCCTGATCGCGGGCACGGGCTCCATCGGCTTCGGGGTGAACGAAGCGGGTGAAACGGCCCGGGTAGGTGGCTTCGGCCATCTGATCGACGATGAGGGCAGCGGCTATGCGCTGGGCCGGGACGCGCTGTCCGCCGCTGTGCGGGCACTGGATGGACGGATGGACGCGGCGCTTTTGCGAGACAGCGTGCTGCATTTCATTGGCGGCAAGAACACCGGGGATATCCTGAACTATGTATACTACCAGAACCGGGGCAAGGCAGGAGTCGCCGCGCTGAGCCGGGTCACGGTGGAATGTGCCGAGCAGGGCGACGAAGCCGCATTGGCTATCCTTCGCCGGGGCGCACAGGAACTTCGAGGAATTGTGGAGGCGCTGGCCCGCCGCCTGAATATGGAGAAGCCTCGGCTGGCGTTGCTGGGCGGCCTGCTGGATCACGAGGGCATTTACCGCACGCTGGCCGAGGAGGCTTTACAGACCGTGGCGCAGGTCGTTCCGCCCGCACATGACGCGCTGTGGGGCGCAGCCAAGCTGGCGGAAGAAGCGGCGGGGGAACGGGCATGACCCGGCTGGAAACGGGGCGGCTGATTCTTCGCCCCTACCGAGAGGACGATCTGGACGGCTTCTATGCCTGTGTTTCCGACCCGGAAGTCGTCCGCTACGAGCCTTACCGTCCCATGAGCCGGGAGGAAGCCCGGCAAACGTTGGCTTCTCGGCTGGATAACGGGGAATTTTGGGCGATGGAACGGAAGACAGACGGAATTTATATCGGCAATATCTATCTGGGCCGCCGGGAGTTTCAGTCGCTGGAGCTGGGGTATGTACTGGCCCGCGAGTATTGGGGGAAGGGCTACGCCAGGGAAGGCTGTCAGGCTTTGATCGGCGAAGCCTTCCGGCAGGGCACGCATCGCATCTACGCGGAGTGCGATCCACGGAACGAAGCGTCATGGCGGCTGCTGGAACGGCTGGGCATGGCGCGGGAAGCGCATCTTCGTCAAAACGTGTATTTCTGGACGGACGAACAGGGTTTTCCCCAGTGGAAGGACACCTATGTGTATGCGCTGCTGAACCCCAAAAGCGGAACCTTTCGTTGACGAACTGCAAAGAATCGATGGGCGCGGAGGGGGAACCTTTCGCGCCCGTTGCAATCTTGCGGGCAAAGTGCTATGATGATTGCTGCTTCATGCAGACTTACGATGGGGTTATTTGCGAAGGAGTAGACTATGAGAATCGTAGTGATTGGCGAGGGCAAGGTTGGCTTTACCCTGACCCGGGAATTGAGCCGGGAAGGGCATGACCTGCTGGTAATCGACAACCGCAAGGATGCGCTGGTGCAGGTGGAGGAGCGGCTGGACGTGATGGTGCTGGAAGGAAACGGTGCCAGCGTCAAGGTGCAGCAGGCCGCCGAGGTGGGCAAGTGCGATCTGATGATCGCCGTGACCAGTGCGGATGAGACCAACCTGCTGTGCTGCATGGTCGCCCGAAAGCTGGGCTGCCCCCACACCATCGCCCGCATCCGCAACCCGGTTTACGCCGAGGAAACCTATCTTTTGCGGGAAGAACTGGGATTAAGTATGACGGTGAACCCGGAACGCACCACCGCCAAGGAAATTTTCGGTCTGCTGCAATACCCGTCTTTCCTGAAACGGGAGCCTTTCGCCAAGGGCCGCGCCGAGATCGTGGCGCTGCCGGTGCGCGCGGGCGGCAAGCTGGACGGCATGGTTCTCAGTGACCTGTACACCTCTTTGAAGGTGCGGGTACTGGTCTGCGCAGTGGAGCGCAACAAGGAAGTCTATATTCCCGACGGCTCCTTCCGTCTGGAGGTCGGGGATCATATCTATGTCACCTCCACGGTGCAGTCCCTCTTGCAGATGGTGAAGTGGATGGGCATGGAGACCCAGAAGATCCGCTCGGTCATGCTGATCGGCGGCAGCCGGACGGCCGTTTATCTGGCCCGGATGCTGGCGGACGCTGGCATTCACGTCAAGCTGCTGGAGACAAAGCCGGATCGCTGCGACGAGCTTAGCGCCGATCTGCCCAAGACAGAGGTCATCAACGCCGACGGCACGTCCATCAACACCCTTCTGACCGAGGGCATCGAGGAAACGGACGCAGTCGTCCCTCTGACCAACATGGACGAGCAGAACATGGTCATCGCCATGTACGCCAATTCCCGCCGGGTGCCCAAGGTGGTCACCAAGATCAACCGGGGCGAATACTGCGCCCTGCTGCCCGCCAACGAGGCCGAGTGTGTGGTCACGCCCCTGCAGCTGACCAGCACCAACATTCTCCGTTATGTGCGCGCAATGCAGAACCGACAGGGCGAGGGCGTTTTGACGCTGCACCGTCTGGTGGATGAACGGGTGGAGGCACTGGAATTTCGCGTCACCCAAAGCACCCGGTATCTGGGCGTAGCGCTGAAGGACATGCCCCTGAAGCCCAATCTGCTGGTGGCGCTGATTAGCCGGCGGGACAAGGTGCTGGTTCCCAGTGGCAGCGACTATTTCGCCGTGGATGATACCGTGGTGATCGTCACCCAGTCCGATCGGAGCTTTAACGCGCTGAATGATATTTTTGGCGGGGGACAAAAATAATGAATTACCGCATGACTGCCCGGTTGATCGCCATCGTGCTTCGGTTTGTGGCGCTGTTTATGCTGCCCGCGCTGGTCATCAGCCTGATCCTTGGCGAAACCGGCGCGGTATGGGGTCTTTTGATCACCATGGCCGTCATGGCGCTGCTCAGCTGTCTGCCCCTGCCCTTTCCGCCCCGGCGGCAGACCATGTATGCCCGGGACGGCTTTGTAGTGGTGGCCATGACGTGGTTCCTGATCTCCCTGCTGGGCGCGCTGCCTTTCTGGGTCTCCGGGGCCATTCCCAACTATGTGGATTGTGTTTTTGAAACGGTCTCCGGCTTTACCACCACCGGCGCCAGTATTCTGACGGATGTGGAAGCGCTGCCCAAGGGGCTGCTTTACTGGCGCAGCTTCACTCACTGGCTGGGCGGTATGGGCGTGCTGGTGTTCCTGCTGGCCATTACCCGCTTTACTGCCGGTTCCGGCGACAGTATGCACATCATGCGCGCCGAATCCCCCGGGCCGCAGGTGAACAAGCTGGTGCCACAGACCTTTCACAGCGCGCAGATCGTTTACATGATCTACATCGGCATGACCGCCGTACAGATCGTACTGATGCTGCTGGGTGGTGTCACGCCCTTCGAGGCCGTAACGCTGACCTTCGGCACGGCGGGCACCGGCGGCTTTGCCGTCCGCAACGACGGCCTTGTCAGCTACTCGCCCTACATTCAATGGGTCGTCACCATTTTTATGGCGCTGTTCGGCGTGAACTTCGGCATTTACTATCTGCTTTTGCAGCGCTCCGTCAGGAAGGCGCTGCGCAACGAAGAGCTGCGGATGTATCTGCTTATCATGGTTCTGTTCAGTCTGCTGATCTTTACGAATATTCTGCCGTCTTTTCCGGGACAGACGTGGGATGCGCTGCGGCACAGCTGTTTTCAGGTGGTCAGCATTATGACCACCACGGGCTATGCCACGGCAGATTTTGAGCTATGGCCCCAGCTGAGCCGGACGCTGCTGGTGGTTTTGATGATCGTCGGTGCCTGCGCCGGCTCCACGGGCGGCGGCATGAAGTGTTCCCGGGTGCTTCTGCTGCTCAAGAGCATGAACCGGCAGGTACGGCGGATGCTGCATCCCAACACGGTCAAGCACGTCTACATGGACGGCGAGGTCGTACCGCCGGAGACCATTCAGAACACCTTTGCTTTTCTCAGCGCCTATTGCCTGATTGCGATCACGTCCGTTTGCCTGATCTCTCTGGACGATTTTTCGCTGGAAACGAACCTGACCGCCGTTCTATCCTGTCTGAACAACATCGGCCCCGGTCTCGACGTGGTAGGCCCCATGAGTAACTTTTCCGCCTACAGCAATTTTTCCAAGCTTCTTCTCTCCTTTGACATGCTGCTGGGCCGCCTGGAAATTTTCCCCATCATTATCGCCTTTGTCCCCTCCGTCTGGAAACGCGCCAGGGGCTGAGGCAGGGGGTGACCCCCTGCACCCCGGACTGCGCGCCGTAGGCGCGCAGGGG
>URJB01000049.1 GCA_900548145.1 uncultured Eubacteriales bacterium
GTTGTATCCACTGGATACCCGCTTCCCTTCGTTCCCCTTTGGAAACCTTCGGGCATCGAAGTTGGCGAGAAACCCATAGGCGGCAGCCCCACCTTTTGCGCCGCAGTCGGCGCGTCAGGCCCGCTGGCGAGATTTTTTACAGCCAAGCTGATACGGCGGTGCTTGACAGCCCCCTTTTGTTGCCGACTACAGTGATTAAACGCTCTGCACCCCCTATCACAAATAACGTCGAAAGGAGCCCTTCCCGCAATGAAACATACCAACCTGACCATGGGCATCCTCTTCGGCTTCTTCCTGCTCTGCGCCCTGTCCATGGGCAACCGGGTCTATTTCGTGCTGGCGACCATCATTTTCTTGAGCTGGGTGTTCGCCTTCGTCAGCGTGCGGATGGCCGAGAAAACCGTGCAGGTGTCCAATGCCCTCAGCGGTCAGAAGGTCAACCGCGGCGAAGTGGTCAGTATGGAGATCGCCGTCAGCCATAAGGGCGTGCTGCCCATCGCTCCCATCGCTTTGCATATGCGCGCCACCAGCAATACCCCCGCAGGCGTGATCTACCTGACCCATCTGGGCAAGCGCCGCCAGCGGGTGACCCACCGCTTCGTGGCCGACCATGTGGGAGCCATGTTCCCCGGCGTGGAAAGCTATGTGGTCAGCGATATTTTCGGCTTTTTCAAAAAAGAACATCAGCCCGATCTGGCAGGACAGGAGCTTCTGGTGCTGCCCGTGCCCTTCGAGGTGGAGCCGCTGACCTTCGCCGCCGGGGATATGGGCGTGGAAACCATGAAGCGGGCCATGGAGGATCCCTCCAGCCCCAGCGATTTCCGCAATTATCAGCAGGGCGACCCGCTGAAACGCATCCACTGGAAGATGAGCGCCCGGAAACGGGAGCTGATCGTCCGGCAGTTTGAGGAACCGGCCCTGCCCGACGCACTGGTGATGCTGGATACCTCCCCGCCTCATCTGAACGAGGGCGTACCGAAGGAAAATGCCGCCTTTCTGCAGGACGCGCTGCTGGAAACCGCCGCCTCCGTGGTGGCCTGTCAGATCCGGCAGGATAATCAGGTACGGCTGCCGCTGGTGGGGGACCGGCCCATGGAGTATTCCTCCCATATGGGTCTGCCAGTGCTGTTGGAAGAACTGGCCCGCTGCACCTTCAACGAGACGGAGCGCTTTGAGCGGGTGCTGATGATGCAGATGGCCGAGCTGCGCAAGCTGGGCGCGGTGGTCGTCATCACCACTCGCCTGACCTCCGAGGTGGCCGACCTGCTGATCCGCATGAAGCGCATGGGCCCCAATGTACGCCTGTATTATGTCACCTTCCGCACCGACCGGCCCGAGCGGCTGGCGCTGGTGGGACGGCTGCAGCAGGCGGGCGTGGAGGTCAACTACGTCACGCCTCAGGGGAGTTGAAAAACGCGATGAAGAAACCCGCATTTTTATCAAACGAACGCCTGAGCCGCCTGATGACCGCGCTGCTGCTGGCGCTGGGTCTTTTGTGGCCCATGCTGTGGGCGCTGGGCGTGGAAAGCGCGTTCCTGACGGCCACGCTGACGACGGCGGCCCTGACCGCGCTGATGACCTTTCAGGCTGCGGGCAAAAAAGCCCGGGTGATCTGCTTTTCCCTGCTGGGAGCGCTGCTGATCGGGCAGTTTTTCCTGCCGGGCGGCGGCTTTTTCCCTTCTTCGGTGGAGGCCGTCAAGGCTATTTCACTGTACTTTAACGGCGTGACGACCGCGCCGCTGCTGTTCTCCTCCCAGATCGCGCTGCTGCTGGCCGTGGTCGCTGCCGCGATCGGCTATACCTTCTCCGCGCGCGGCGTGGGGTACATCCCCGCCACCGCCATGGTGGTGATGGTGCTTTTCGGCCTGTGGAGCATGGGCAAGCAGGGCTTCCTCTGGTACGCCGCTCCCGCGCTGGTGGCGCTGCTGCTCCTGATCGCCCAGAGTTCCCATGAAAAAAGCAATCTGTTTCAGGTGCTGCCCATGGCAGCGATGCTGGTGGCGCTGGGGCTGCTGATCGCCCCCGGTCAGAACGTGGTGCTGGGGCCGCTGCATGAGGCGGCCATGAATCTGAAGCAGACCATTACCGACTACCTGTTCTTTACCGAGCCCCGCAACGTGTTCACGCTGGGCAGCTACGGCTATTATCCCATGGGCAGCGGCAAGCTGGGCGGCGAGGCCGAGCCCACCGAGTACCCGGTCATGACGGTGAAGACCTCCCAGAAGACCCTGCTCCGGGCCGTGACCAAGGACGAATACACTGGCCGCAGCTGGCGGGATACGTCCTCCGGGCGGCGGTATCTGTACGTCAACCCCCGCTGGAGGAGCCTGCGGCAGGAGGTTTTTCTGGAAAATATGCCCGCAGAGACGGTGCTGAAGGCCAGCAACCTGCTGGATCAGAAGGCCATCTCCATTCAGATGCAGAACAGCGCGGCATCCACGGTTTTCACCCCCGCCTATCTGCGCTCCCTGACCACCTACGGCAGCATGGTGCCTTATTTCAACGAGGCCAGCGAGCTGTTTATCACCCGGGACCTAATCTCGGGCGACCGTTACACCGTCTATGCCCCGGTGATCGAGGGCGGCGACGCTTCGCTGGGCGCGCTCGTCAACGCCGCGCCCAAGAACGACCCCTATTACGCCCAGATCGCCGCCAAGTATACCGCGCTGCCCGGACATCTGGAAGAACGGGTCTATCAGGATATGCGCAGCATGATCGCCGACGCGGCCACGCCCTACGAGCAGGCCTGCGCCATTCTGCGGCATTTGCAGCGCTACTACCGCTATACCCTCAGCCCGGTCACGCCGCCGGAAAATCAGGACTTCGTTACCTACTTCCTGTACGTGGGCAAGGAAGGCTACTGTACCTACTTTGCCTCCGCCATGACGGTGCTGTGCCGGATGGCGGGCCTGCCCGCACGGTATGTGGAGGGCTTTCTGGCCCAGCCCGATTCCAGCGGTTTCGCCTATGTGACGGGCCAGAACGCCCACGCGTGGACGGAGGTCTATTTCGAGGGCTTCGGCTGGGTGCCTTTCGATCCTACCCCCGCCCAGCAGAACGTGGATCAGCAGCCCCCGCAGAACGACCCGGAGCCGGAACCCACGCCGACCCCCAGCCCGGAACCGCCGCAGGACGAGCCGGATCAGCCCACGCCCAGCCCGGAAAACCCGGAGCAGAGCAACGAACCGGACGATACCGATACCCCGGACGACGAGCCCGACCAGAAAGACCCGCCGTCCCCGTGGCTGTGGCTGCTGCTCCTGTTGCTGGCGGCCGTGGCCGCGGTCTGCGTCAGGATTTTCCTGCGGATGCCGGATCGGATGGCCAAAAAGCAGCAGAACGTATCGGATCAGATCTTCCTGTATGGCAGCGCCGCCTATACCCTGATGAAGCTGACGGGCCGCACGCCCCGGAAGGGCGAAACGCCTCTGCGCTTTGCCCGCCGCATGGATAAGCAGCGCGCCTTTGCCGTGCCGGTCACGCCCCTGTGGCGCATGATGGCCCTGAGCAACTACAGCCGTCTGGAACCCACGGAAAAACTGGCCGGTCAGGCGCGGGATATCTTCAACGCCCTGTACAAGCCTCAAGGCCTGTGGGTGAAGCTGCGCTTTATGCTGGCCGCTGGCTTCGGGAAAAACTGCTACCGCAGTCTGGATACGGAGCTGGTGCATCAGGAGCCGGAAAGCCCCTTCGGCAAGTACAAGGACAGTCTGAAACAGGCTGCACAGGCCCCTAAGAAAAACAAGCAGAAATAAAAGACGGCCCGCCGGGGGAAACCCGACGGGCCGCAGACTGTCGGAAAAGCCTGATCGGCCACTATCGCCCGTGAACAGCGCTTCGCTGGTTCACGGGAAAAAACTGGGGTACAAAGTTTCGTGGCTCCGCCGCCAGCACCGGCACGGGGCAGCGCATCCTGCACCGCCGATTTTTGGACAAAAAAAGACCCGCCGGAAGTGATCCTCCCGGCGGGCCATTTTTTTACCATTCAGCGGCAAAATTTTTCGATGTACTGATCCAGACACTTCTGGATGACCTTCTTCGCATCCTCCGCGCCGCGCACCTCGTCCACCATGGTCTCCTTTTGCTCCAGATTTTTGTAGACGGTGAAGAAGTGGGACATTTCCGTGAAGATGTGGGAGGGCAGCTCGCTGACATCGTGGTAGCTGTTGTAGGTGGGATCCTTGAAAGGGATGGCGATGATCTTTTCATCCAGCTTGCCCTGATCCAGCATGGTAATGACGCCGATGGGGTAGCAGCGCACCAGACTTAAGGGCTGGATCACCTCGCTGCAAAGCACCAGCACGTCCAGCGGGTCGTTGTCGTCCGCATAGGTGCGGGGGATCAGGCCGTAGTTGGCGGGATAGTGGGTGGAGGTGTACAGGATGCGGTCCAGGATCAGGGAACCCGTTTCCTTGTCCAGCTCGTATTTTTTCTTGCTGCCCTTTTCGATCTCGATGACGGCGATAAAGTCCTCCGCCGTGATGCGGGAAGGGGAAATGTCATGCCAGATATTGCTCATAATCGTTGCTCCTTTCATGATGGAAAGCGGACGGAACGCTATGCCAGCGCGATCCAGTACCGCTTTGTGCGAACGCCGTCGTGCTCGTATGTACTGTCGAACACGCCGCCGTTTTTCACAATGACTTTTTCACTGGCGGGGTTGTCCTCGCTGCAGGTGACCAACACCCGGCTCAGCCCCAGCTGCCGGGCGTGGGGGAGAAGCTGCCGGAGCATTTCCCCGGCGTAGCCCTTGCCCCGCTCACTGGGACGCACGGAATAGCCGATGTGTCCGCCCCATGTGGAGAGCACCGGATGGTCGATGGAATGGCGCAGGTCGATCATGCCCACGACCCGGCGGTCCTTCAGCCGCAGGGCCAGATAGGTGTCGGAGGGCACCAGCCCCTCGGGGCAGGTCTCGGGTCGGGTCAGGCGGCGAACCCGATCCAGCCAACGGGCTGCGTCCTCAAAATTTTCCAGCCCGGAGCAGCCGTCCATGCTGCTGCCCGCGTCCAGCATTTCCTGCCGGTAGGCGCGAATCTGAGATAGAAACACCACCGAGGGCCGCACCAGCTGCAGGGAATCCGGGCCTTCGCCCAGATTGCTGAGCTTTTCCACCAGGCGAGCGCCCCGTTGGGCTGTCCGGGGCAGCACCGCTTTGATGACCTCGGAAGCGCCGGCGGAGAACAAGGCCTGCAGCGTCAGACGGACGCTGCGCCGGGTGTCCGGGTCGATCTCCTTCAGCGCTTCCAGCATTTTCAGCGCCCGATCCCGCCAGTCGTCGGTAAAATCCGTCACCAGCTCGATACGCGCCGCCTCCAGCACGGTATAGAGCACCTCCACGAAGGTCTTTCGGGCTTCGCTGTCCAGCCCGGCCATCCAGCTGTGAAGGGCTTCGTCGGTGATGCGGCCCGTCATGTCCAGCCCTTCCAGACAGACGAAATGCCCGCCCTGCACCTGCCACGTCATGGCGTCGTGCTGCAGGATGCCCACGGCGTCCGACTCCACCACGGTGTAAACGGGATGATAGTACATCAGCATCCCCACGACGCTGCTCTGGGGAATATAGCTGTGGATGCGGTCCTTGACGGCCTGATAGCCCTCGGCGTAGAGCTGGGGCTGATACATGCCCGGCCCGTCGAAGCTGTAGGCGGCCCGGAGCCGCTGTTGCGCCTGCTCCCCCGCAAAAGACGCGGCGTAGACCGACAGATTGCCGCCCTTGCTGTGGCCGGTCAGCTCCAGCGGCCCCTCCGTCCGGGCGGCGATATCCGCCACATAACGGGCGGCTTCCTCCTGCGCGGGCACCACCATGAAGGACATGTTCATATCCTCCACCCAGCCTGCGATATTCAGGTCGGTGCCCCGGAAGCTGACGCAGACCGCGCCGTCGTCCAGATCGTAGCAGGCGGCGCAGAACTGAATATTTTGTTCGCGGTCGATGTGGTTCACATAGTCGTGCACCTGCCAGTCCTGATAGCGGGGCAGACCGGCGCAGACCTCCGTCAGTCGGTAGCGCTTCTGCTGAAAGCGGTCCAGCTTTTCCGGCTCCACATAGTCCCGCAGAAAGGCCCAGCATTCCCGGACGGTATGGCTTTCCCCGCGATCCAGAAAGCCCTCGAAGGGCATGTAGACCAGCTGGGTCAGGATCAGACTGTCCAGCGCGTCGAAGGCCCGCTCCGCCAGCCGCTGCCCGCCGATCTGAAGCGCGTGGTCCTGAATGTTCGGCATACCGTTCCTCCCGTCCGCGCCGCCGGTCAAAGAGGGGGCGCATCGGCATTTTAGCACGGCTGGGCGGGGATTGGCAAGGGGATGAACTTAAACCGGGTAGCGCCGGTACTGGCCGGGCGTAAAGCCGGTGTAGCGGCGGAACAGCTTGCAGAAATGGGCTTCGTCGCAGAAACCCAGATGAAAGGCAATATCCGCCACACTGAGGGTGACGTCGGTCAGCAGCTGGCGGGCCTTATCCAACCGCAGCTGAAGCCAGTACTGCTTGGGCGAAAGCTCCACGCAGGCCCGGAAGGCCCGGTAGAAGGCGGCTTCGCTCATGCCGCACAGCTCTGCCAGCCGGGGGATGCTCAGGCCGCCCGCAAGGTTGCGGCGGATGTGCTCCAACGCGGGCTGCAGGGCCATGAGCCGCTGCCCGGCAAACCCGGGGCTCTGGCGCAGCAGGTAGATCAATTCATACAGCTTGGCCTGCAAAAGCAGCTGGGAGCCGTGAACGTCCCAGTACAGGCTGGCGAGCTGGCGGAGGAGCAGCTCGCATTGCCCAGCCAACGCAGCCGGGGGCACGATGGGGGAAAACTCGCCCAGCCGTGCGGGCTGCCCGGCTTCATCCAGCGCCAGAAACTTGACGCACAGGTTGGTAACGATTCTGGGACCGTGGGGCAGGTTGACGTTTGGATGGGCGGGATTGTCCACCTGCAGGGCGAAGCGGCTGCCCCGGGGCGTGTAGAAAATGTCGCCCTGCCGGGGATGGAACACCGCGCCGCTATCCAGCCGCAGGGTAAAGGCGCAGCCGCTTTCCTCCGGCAGAAAGAACAGCAGCGCGTCCTCCGGCCGGGGGGACTCCAGATAGCTGTAATGGCCCCGGTCGGCCCAAAACTGGGGCACGGCGCTTAAAAAATGCAGACGCAGAGCGTCAAAATCTTCCGAAAGCGGCATGATCTTCTTCCTCCCGACTGATCGAAAAATACAAAAGAAAAGAGAAACATACCTTGCGCGGCCAATTCGGGAACCGTACAATTATTTCCGTAAAAGTATAGCATGAACGTTGTAAAATTGAAAGAATCTGCCGAAAAAATACAAACAGGGGAGGAAAACCGGCGGCGGAACGCCGGGAAGAAAAACGATGGAAAAATACTTTGGCGTTTGCTATTACCCGGAACTGTACCCCAAAGAGAAACAGGAAGCCTTTATCCGGGAGGACATCGAGAATATGCGCCGGGCCCGGTTCAACGTGGTGCGCATGGCGGAATTCTGCTGGTGCCTGATGGAACCCCGAGAGGGCGTGTACGATTTTGACTGGCTGGAGGAGATCGTCGACCGGCTGGGGCAAAACGGCATTTACACCGTGTTGTGCACCCCCGCCGCCTGTCAGCCCGTCTGGATGGCCCGCCGGTATCCTGAAACACTGTATGTGGACAATCTGGGCGTGCAGCGCAGCTACGGCGGGCGGCACTATCACTGCTACAATTCGCCCGTTTTCCGGGACTTTACGGAAAAAATCTGTCTGGAAATGAGCCGCCGTTTCGGGCACAATCCTTATGTACTGGGCTTTCAGGTGGATAACGAGATGGGGCAGGAGCATTCGGGACGCTGCCAGTGCCCCGTCTGCCGCCGGAAGTTCAAAGAAGCCATGAAGGAAAAATTCCATGGGGATATCGGCGCGCTGAACAAGGCCTTCGGCTCCCTGTTCTGGGGGCAGCGCTTCGACGATTTTGAACAGGTAGAGCCGCCTGCCGCCGGTTCCCGGGAAGACGCGAAAAGCAATCTGGGCTGGCGGGGCACCAATATGCCCGCCCTGCGGCTGGAATTTGAGCGCTTCGCCAGCGACAGTCTGGTGGATTACTTCCGTCTGCAGCGGGACGCACTGCGCCGCTTCAGCGACAAGCCCGTCACCCACAATACTACCCATCTGGGTACCAACGCCATCGACTACTTCAAACTGGCCCGCTATGAGGACGTGGCGGCGGTGGATCATTACCCCTATGCGCTGGATGAGACCAAGGCGGGCTCTGCGTCGGTCTACGCCATGGCCCGCAGCTACAAGCGGCGGGATTTCTGGCTGCTGGAGACCCTCTGCGGCGGCGGCCACGGCAACTGGGCCTATCAGGGAATGCCCATGGGCACGCCCGGCACCTTCCGCCAGAACATGGCCTTTGCCTACGCTTCCGGCGCGGAGCTGATCACGGCGTTCAAGTACTCCGTGTTTCCCTCCGGGTTTGAGAATCTGGGCTCGGCGCTCATCGACCTGAACCGCATCCCGGGCCGGCGGTATGAGGAGTTTTGTCAGGCCGGACAGGATCTGGCGGCCTGCGAGCCGATCCTGAACCGCACCAAGGTGGTCTCCGAAGTGGCCGTGGTGCTGGACTACAACAGCCTGTGGGCCAACCGCATCAAGCCCATCCACAAGGAATTTACCTACGAAGGCTATGCGCAGCAGCTGGTAGGGCAGCTGGCGGCGCTGGGCGTGAATGTGGACCTGATCGGCACCGATCATCCGCTGGACGGCTACCGGCTGGTCCTCGTGCCCTTTGCGCCCATCCTGCCGGAGGACTTCCGTCGGAAGTGCCGGGACTATGCCGAAAAGGGCGGGCACTTGCTGGCCATGACCATGGCGTTCAGCAGGGATGAATGGGGCAGCGGCATTTTCGAAAAAAGCCCGGTGGGCATGACGGACTTTTTCGGGATGCATGTGGTGGAGATGGAGCCGGTCTTTGACGGCCAGACCGACGCGCCGGTGCGGATCGGGGAACTGACCATCCGAAGCCACTTCTGGCAGGAAACACTGGAATCCGAGGGCGCGGAGGTGCTGGGCGTATTTCGCGGCACTTACCGGGACGGCTGGCCTGTGCTGACCGAGCATCCCTATGGAAAGGGCAGCGCCCTGTATCTGGGCACGGCTCCGGCCCCCGAGGACGCGCCCGCGCTGCTTCGCTGGCTGCTGGAACGCTGCGGCGTTTCGCTGCCGCCGGTGGAGATGGCCTACGGTCTCAGCGTGGTGACCCGGTTTTCCGAAACGGAACGGTACATTTTTGTTTTTAACTCCCTGCCCCGGGAGCAGGTCTGCCGCCTGACGCGCTCGCTGGAGGCGGACTACGGCATCGGCGAGTTGGCGGGGCAGACGCTCCGTCTTCCGGCCAAAGGGTTCCAGATCCTTCACGAACGCCGGGAAGGGTGAAAAGAACGCTCCATTTCATAGCGCCCGCAGGAAGATTTCGTTCCTGCGGGCTTTTTCGCGCCGTTTTCAGGTTGGACATATTTTGTTAACGGTTCCGCCGTCAAACCATCACCTGACGCACAGATAAGTTTCCTATCCTCGAACTGCTGATGAAACGGCGAAAGGAGAGAAACGGAATTGATCGAGGTACGGCATTTGTCCAAGCGTTACGGAACGCATCTGGCGGTGGACGACCTGTCGTTTTCCATCGACAGGGGCGTGGTGTACGGTTTCCTTGGCCCGAACGGCGCGGGAAAGTCCACCACCATGAACATCATGACCGGCTGTCTGGGCGCCACGGAGGGAGAAGTGCTCATCGACGGCCACAACGTGGCGGAGGAACCCATGGAGGCCAAGAAGCACATCGGCTATCTGCCTGAGCTGCCGCCCCTGTACGGCGATATGACGCCGGAGGAATATCTGCACTTCGTGGCCCGGGCCAAGGGCCTGCGGCGGGAGGAAAGCGCCCGGCAGATCGAGACGGTGATGGAAAAGACCCGCATCGCCGACGTGAGAAAGCGGCTGATCCGCAACCTGTCCAAGGGCTACCGCCAGCGGGTGGGCATTGCGCAGGCCCTGCTGGGCAACCCGGAGGTCATCATTCTGGACGAACCTACGGTGGGTCTGGACCCGGCGCAGATCATTGAGATCCGCGAGCTGATCCGGGAACTGGGCAAGGAGCATACGCTGGTCTTGTCCAGTCACATTCTGAGCGAGGTACAGGCGGTGTGCGACTCCATCCTGATCCTTTCCAAAGGGCGGCTGGTGGCCTGCGATACCGCCGAGAACCTGACCAAGCTCCTGAAGGGCCGCGAAGACCTGCGGCTGCTGACCCGGGCGGAGGAACCGGCGGCCCGCGCCGTTCTGGAAAAGGTGGACGGCATGGAAAGCGTGACGTTTGCGAAGGAGGACGGCCTGACCGCCGTCGATGTGACCCCGGCCGAGGGACAGGACATTCGCGAAGCACTGTTCAACGCCTTTGCGGAGGCAAGGCTGCCGCTGCTGGAGCTGCGCACCGAAAAGGCCAGCCTGGAGGATGTGTTCCTCGAACTGACTGGCGGCGAAGGCCAGCCTGAGGCCGTTCCCGCATCCCCGGCTAAGGAAAACGAAGAACCGGCCGAAGCGCCGAAACAGGAAGAAAAGGCGGGTGAGGAATCGTGATCGCCGTATTTCGCCGGGAACTGAACGGATACTTCAAAAGCATGATGGGCTATCTGTTCTCCGCGTTCGTTCTGATCTTTGCGGGCATTTACACCATGGTGTACAACCTGAGCGGCTACACCGCCCACTTTGAGCGGGTGCTCAGCTCCATCAGCTTTCTGTACCTGATCGCCGTGCCCATCCTGACCATGCGCAGTGTGGCGGAGGAAAAGAAGCAGAAGACCGATCAGCTGCTCTATTCTCTGCCCATCAGCCTGTCCAGTGTGGTGGTGGGCAAGTATCTGGCCATGCTGGTGGTACTGCTGGTGCCCACGGCCATTATGGGGCTTTATCCCCTGATCCTGTCCCAGTTCGGCACCGTGCTCCTGCAGACGGCCTACGGCGCGCTGGCGGGCTTCTTCCTGCTGGGCGCGTGCCTTCTGTCCATCGGCCTGTTCGTATCGTCCGTGACGGAAAATCAGGTGGCCGCCGCGGTGATCACGCTGGTGGTCATGCTGGTGCTTTACTTCATGAGCGGGCTGGCCAGCTACGTATCCACCGCTGCGTCGGCCTCCCTGACGGCGCTGATCATCGTGGCGGCGGTGCTGTGTCTGGTGCTGTACCTGCTGACGAAAAACGCGCCGGTATCCGTGCTGGTGCTGGCGGTACTGGCAGGCGGCCTGTATCTCTGGTACAGTCAGGATTCCAGCGCCTTCTCCGGCCTTTTCAGCGACATTATGAATCAGCTGAGTGTGTTCGACCGCTTCGACAGCTTTGTGGACGGCGTGTTCGACCTGACGGCGGTGGTGTACGACCTGTCCGTGACGGGCGTGTTCCTGTTCCTGTCCGTGCAGGCGCTGGAGAAGAGGAGGTGGAGTGAATGAAGACCGCAAATCCCGGAAAGAAACCGTCCAAGCTCCGCCGGATGTTTGGCAGCCGCTTCAAGGCGGGCAGCTATTCCGCTTTCGCCGCGGCAGTGGTCATCGCCATCGCCGTACTGGCCAATCTGGCGGTGCAGGCCCTTCCTCAGACGGCGACCCAGATCGACCTGACGGCGCAGTCCCTGTATACCCTGTCCGACCAGACCCGGCGCATCGCCGCCAGTCTGGATACGGATGTGAACCTGTACCTGCTGGCCCTGCGCGGCAACGAGGACGATACCATCTCCCGCCTGTTGCAGAGCTATGCGGAGCTGAACAGCCACATTCATGTGTCCAACGTGGATCCCACGGAGCAGCCCACGTTTTTGGACACTTATGATCTGGACATCAACCAGCTGTATGCCAACAGTGTGCTGGTGGACGGCGGCGGACGCAGCCGTCTGGTCAGCTACAGCGACATTTATGTGACCGACTACAGCATGAACTACAGCACCTACCAGTACGATACCTCCACCAGCTTTGACGGCGAGAACGCGCTGACCAACGCCATTCACTATGTGTCCAGCCAGAACCTGCCCAAGGTGTACCAACTTACCGGCCATGGCGAAAGCGAACTCAGCGACTACATGGAGGAACTGCTGGCGGGCGACAACGTGGAGACCGAGACTCTGAGTCTGCTTTCCATGGAGAGCGTGCCCGAGGACGCCAGCGTGGTCATGATTAACGCGCCGACCAGCGATTTGAGCGCCGACGAGGCCGAAATGCTGGTTCAGTATGTGGAAAACGGCGGACGGCTGTTGTTGCTGACCGGCTACATCGAGCAGGGAAAAATGGAGAATCTGCTCACCGTGACCAAAGCCATGGGTCTGACCGTCGGTCAGGGGCTCATCATGGAGGGCGACGGCCAGATGCATCTGAACCGTTATCCCCATTATCTGCTGCCCACGTTGGAAAGCCACACCATCACCAGCCCCTTTACCAGCGGGCGGTACTATATTCTGGTGCCCATGGCGCAGCCCCTTGAGGAGACGGAGGATTCTTCCGCCGCGGTCACGTGGTTGCTGACCACCTCCGAAAGCGCCTATACCAAGGCGGCGGGCATGAACGCCACCACCGTGGAAAAAGAGGACGGCGACGAGGAAGGCCAGTTCCATGTGGCGGCCGCATCCGAGCTGGGCGAAGGGCGGCTGGTGTGGATCGCTTCGTCGGAATTTTTGGACGACAACGTGAACGCCATGGTGTCCGGGGCCAACGGCAATCTGCTGATGAACGCCGTGGACTGGATGGCCGGACAGGAGGAGACCGTTTCCATCCGCTCCAAGAGTCTGGATGAGGACGGTCTGACCGTGACCGGCGCGGAAAACTCCCTGTGGAGCGCCGTGATGATCGGCATTCTCCCCGCAGCGCTGATCGCGCTGGGCATTGTGATCTGCATAAGGAGGAAACGGCGTTGAAACGTGGCAAGAGAGCATTGATTCTGGCCGGCGTACTGGCCGTGCTGGTGCTGGTTTACGTAGGCGTACAGAAGGGCGTATCCTCCCAGCCCGAGGCTGTGACGGAGGAAAGCGGAGCCTATCCGCTAACCTCCCATACGGCGGAGAAGCTGACGAGCCTGCAATGGACTTCCGGCGATGGGGAGGAGCAGGAGACCCTGCACTTTGTCAAAACGGACGGCCAATGGCGCGTGGAGGGAGACGAAGCCTTTCCCGTGAAGCAGGACAGCGTTGAAGGTTTGGCGGAAACGCTGACGGCGCTGAAGGCGGACCGAAAGCTGGAAAATGTGGAAAAACCCGAAGATTACGGCCTGTTGGAACCGGCTTTTACCCTGACAGCGGGCTGGAGCGACGGCACGGAAACCGTCTATTCCATGGGCGATGAAACGCCTTTCGGAGACGGGTACTACCTGAGCCTTTCCGGGGAGGACGGCACGGTCTATACCGTGGCGGATGCGCTGAGCGGCGATTTCAGCGGAAGCCTGCTGTCCTTTGCCCAGTCGGAAGAACTGCCCGCCGTGGAAAACGTGACCCGGCTGGTGGTAGGCGATACGCTGGACGTGGAAGGAACTGCTGAAAAGACGGAAGGCGAAGGATCCTCCCTGCGCTGGACGTGGAAAGCTACCGGCGAAAAATGGGACGGCAGCGAAGTGGAAGCCCTGATTGACGAAGCTAAAAACCTGAGATGGACGGAGCTCAAGGCGGTCAACGCCGATGATGAAGCCCTGTCCGGCTACGGCCTGACGGACGAACAGGCCACGGCCATCACCCTGTATGACGGCGAGACGATCGTCTGGAAGCTGCTGGCGGGAGCTGAAGCAGACGAGGGCGGGCACTATGTCCGTCTGCCGGATTCCGCCATGGTGTACACGGCGGACGTTGCCTTTCTGCTGGAAGCGGACGTCGGCTCTCTGTATGACGCCGCATTGACCGAACTGACAGCGGAAGAAGTCAGCACGATCTCCGTCAAGGCGGGCGATCCGCTATGGGAGTACGCCGCGGACATCGTCGAAACGGCAGCTGAGAATTCCGACGCAAACGGCGATACCGATACGGAAACCGCAGCCGAAACGCCCCGGTGGGAGCAGCTGTTTGAGAAGCTCTCCGCCATGAAGGCCACGGGCTGCGTTACCGAAACGCCCGGCACCACGCCGGTGCTGGAGGCTCAGATCGTCACCAGAACCGGCGGGAAGGAAACCTTCGCTTTCTTCCTCTACGATGAAAGCAGTTATCTGATGCCCATCAACGAGACGACGGGATATCTTTTTTCCGCCGACAAGGTGGATCAGCTGCTGCGCGTCCTGCGCCTGTGGGACGCCGAATAAGGGGACCCGGAAGAGGAGCCGCCTGCGCAAACGGGCGGCTCCTTCGTGCCTTCCAAAAAATCCTTCTCAAACCGTTGAAAAGATTGTTTTTTTCTTGCATTTTGCGAATAAGTCTGCTATAATCTACCCGATTACGCACCTTTGTCGATGGCGCGTTTGTGCTTCGCCTGACGGCGGAGTGACCGCGCTGAAGCGACGCAAAGGGTGGATACAACAAGGAGGAACCCCAAATGGCAGTTATTTCCATGAAACAGCTCCTGGAAGCGGGCGTGCACTTCGGTCATCAGACTCGCCGCTGGAACCCCAAAATGGCCCCCTACATCTTCACCGAGCGCAATGGCATCTACATCATCGACCTGCAGAAGACCGTCCGCAAGGTGGACGAAGCCTACAATTTCGTGCGCGACCTGGCCATGGAAGGCAAGAGCATCCTGTTCGTCGGCACCAAGAAGCAGGCTCAGGAGAGCATCGCTTCCGAAGCGCAGCGCTGCAATATGTACTATGTCAACAACCGCTGGCTGGGCGGTATGCTGACCAACTTCCGCACCATCCGCACCCGCGTGGAGCGCCTGAACCAGATCGACAAGATGGAACAGCAGGGCCAGTTCGAACTGCTGCCCAAGAAGGAAGTCATCAAGCTGCAGAACGAGCGCGAAAAGCTGGAAAACAATCTGGGCGGCATCCGCGAAATGAAGAAGCTGCCCGGCGCGCTGTTCATCGTTGACCCCCGCAAGGAACACATCGCCGTGTCCGAAGCCCGCGCTCTGGGCATCCCGATCGTCGCCATCGTGGACACCAACTGCGATCCTGACGAAGTGGACTACGTCATCCCCGGCAACGACGACGCCATCCGTGCGGTCAAGCTGATCGCCGGCAAGCTGGCGGACGCCGTTCTGGAAGGCAAGCAGGGCGAGCAGGACGCCGCCGGCGAAGCCGCTCCCGAAGAAGAAACCGCCAAGGTGGAAGAATAATTCAGCACAAAGATTGCCAGAGGGAAGCTTCTCCCTCTGGCACTCCCTGTTTATTTTATTAAAAAAGGAGAGATCCCTATGGCGAATATTACCGCTCAGATGGTAAAGGAACTGCGCGAAATGACCCAGGCCGGTATGATGGACTGCAAAAAGGCCCTGACCGAAGCCGAGGGCGTAATGGAAAAGGCCATCGAATGGCTGCGTGAAAAGGGCCTTGCCGCCGCCGCCAAGAAGGCCGGCCGCATCGCCGCCGAAGGTCTGGTCGCCAGCTATGTGTCCGATGACGCGTCTGTGGGCGTGATCGTGGAAGTGAACTGCGAGACCGACTTCGTTGCCAACACCGACAACTTCAAGGCCTTCTGCGCCAAGGTCGCCAAGCACATCGCGCTGGCCAAGCCCGCTGACGTGGACGAGTTGCTGGCTCAGAAGTATGTGGACGACGAAAGCAAGACCATCACCGACCTGGTGAGCGACGCGACCGTTGCCATCGGCGAGAAGATCTCCATCCGCCGCTTCGCCCGTTTCGAGACCAAGGACGGCGCTGTGGAAAGCTATATCCACATGGGCGGCAAGATCGGCGTTCTGGTGGAGACCAAGAACGACAATTCCGCTACCTTCTCCGCGCCCGCTTTCAAGGCGTTCTATCATGACGTGGCCCTGCAGATCGCCGCTGCCCGTCCTTCCTATGTCCGCAAGGACGAAGTGCCCTCCGAGAACCTGAACAAGGAAAAGGAAATCCTCCGCGCTCAGGCTCTGAATGAAGGCAAGCCCGAGAAGATCGTGGACAAGATGGTCGAAGGCCGTATCGAAAAGTACTACAAGGAAGTCTGCCTGCTGGAGCAGCCCTTCGTGAAGGACAGCGACAAGAGCATCAAGCAGGTCATGGCCGAGACCGCCAAGGAGATCGGCGCGAACATTGACATCGTGCGCTTCGAGCGTTTTGAGCGCGGCGAAGGCATCGAAAAGCGCCAGGACAACTTCGCGGAAGAAATCGCCGCTCAGATGACTGCCAAGGCCTGAGACCTTGGCGGCGGACTGCTTGCCGTAGGCGCGCAGGGTGCTCAGGAGACATGAAAGTGGACTTCGGAGTTACCGCCGCTCGGCGACAGGCCTCACGGGCAGGGGCAGTACCCCTGCACCCCGGATCGCGCCCAAAGGG
>URJB01000050.1 GCA_900548145.1 uncultured Eubacteriales bacterium
GGCCAAGCTTCATGTCCCCCTACTCCCCTGCGCGCCCATGGCGCGCAGTCCGGGGTGCAGGGGCTCAGTCCCTGCTAGTCGTCGTTCATTTTGAGGACGGCGAGGAAAGCTTCGCTGGGGACTTCGACGGTGCCGAACTGGCGCATCCGCTTCTTGCCTTCCTTTTGCTTCTCCAATAGCTTCTTCTTGCGGGTGATGTCGCCGCCGTAGCACTTGGCCAGAACGTCCTTGCGCATGGCGCGGACCGTCTCGCGGGCGATGACCTTGCCGCCGATAGCCGCCTGAATGGGGATTTCGAAGAGTTGACGCGGAATCACGTCCTTCAGCTTTTCGGCAATGTTCCGTCCCCGGGCGTAGGCCTTGTCCCGATGAACGATGATCGAAAAAGCGTCGCAAATTTCGCCGTTGAGGAGAATGTCCAGCTTGACCAGATCGCTCTCCCGGTAGCCGTGCAGCTCGTAGTCGAAGCTGGCGTAGCCCCGGCTGCGGCTCTTCACCTGATCGAAGAACTCGTAGATGATCTCGTTCAGGGGAATCTCGTAGATCAGCTTGACGCGGCCGCCCTCGTACTGCATGTCGATGAAGACGCCCCGCTTGTCCACGGCAATGTCCATCATCGCGCCCACGAACTCCTGAGGCGTATAGATGGTGGCGGTGACGTAAGGCTCCTCCATATGCTCGATTTCGCCGACAGGCGGCAGGTTGGAGGGATTGTCAATCTCCACCATGGAGCCGTCCGTCTTGTATACATGATAGATAACGCTGGGCGCGGTGGTAACCAAGTCCAGATCAAATTCCCGTTCCAGCCGCTGCTGGATGACCTCCATATGCAGAAGGCCCAAGAATCCGCAGCGGAAGCCGTAGCCCAAAGCCACGGAAGTCTCCGGGTCGAAGGACAGGGACGCGTCGTTCATGCGCAGCTTTTCCAGCGCATCCTTCAGGTTGTCGTAGTCCGCGCCGTCGGCGGGATAAATGCCGCAGAACACCATGGGCGTTACCTTGCGGTAGCCAGGCAGGGGCGCGTCCGCCGGGCGGTTCGCGTCGGTGATGGTGTCGCCCACTCGGGTGTCGGCCACATCCTTGATGGAGGCGGCGATGTAGCCCACGTCGCCGGGATACAGCTCGTCACAGGGCTCGTAACCCGGGTTGAAGGTGCCCACCTCCACGATGTCGAACTCGCTGCCGGTCTGCATCAGCCGCATCCGCATTCCGGGCTTCACCGTGCCCTGCTTCACCCGAACAAAGCAGATGGCCCCGCGGTAGTTGTCATAATAAGCGTCGAAAATCAGCGCCTGCAGGGGCGCGTCCGCGTCGCCCTGGGGTGCGGGGATGTGCCTGACGATGGCTTCCAGAACGTCGCCGCAGTTTTCGCCGGTCTTGGCGGAGATCAGCGGCGCGTCGGAGGTATCCAGCCCGATCACTTCCTCGATCTCGTGCTTGACCTCCTCCGGCTGGGCGCTGGGCAGGTCGATCTTGTTGATGACCGGCACGGTTTCCAGATCGTGCTCCAGCGCCATATACACATTGGCCAGCGTCTGCGCCTCGATGCCCTGCGTCGCGTCCACCACCAGCAGCGCGCCTTCGCAGGCCGCCAGTGCCCGGCTGACCTCATAGCTGAAGTCCACATGGCCGGGGGTGTCGATCAGGTTGAGGACGTAGGTTTCCCCGTCCCTTGCCCGATACTCCATGCGCACGGCCTTGGACTTGATGGTGATGCCGCGCTCCCGTTCCAGCTCCATGGAGTCCAGGATCTGCTCCGTCATCTGCCGCTTTTCAAACACGCCCGTCATTTCCAGCAGGCGGTCCGCCAGCGTGCTCTTGCCGTGGTCGATATGGGCAATAATACAGAAATTGCGAATATGGGACAGCCGTTCCTCGTGGTGCAACTGTTGTTCCCTCCAAGCAAGTAAATTTCATCATCTTATATCATAGCGTGTTTTGGGTAAAAAAGCAATCGCAAGAGAAAAGGCCTGCTATACTGGCAAGCCTTTTTCATTCGCTTTTCTTTTATCTTCCAGAAGCAAAGAAGCCAAGCATCCCAAGGCAAACACGCTTATCGCCAAATTCCGATAGGTAAAGAAATAGTGGACATGGCTGTGATTGTTCATCACCGCATACCATGCCAGCGGCATGGCCGCCGTTATCAGCAGAGCCATTGCCAGATTCCACGAAACCTTCCTGCGATTTTTCCCCAGCCGAATCAGCCGGACTATCATCCAAATTGTCACGCAAAGCAGCGCCAGCTTATAGGGTTTCCGCCAAAATACGCTCCCATTCCACAGAATTGCGCTCCACGGGCTGACAGCGGCACTTAGTCCTCTTTCTTCCATGGCCGCAAGAATCATGCTGCCTTCCCCGGCACGGCCAAAAAGAAGAACGAGCAGCCATTTGCCAGCCCACATTCCTGCATAGCCGATTCCCCAAGCCAGTGCCAACTGTACCAGCAGCAAAAGTGCATTCTTCTGACGATCCTTTTCCAGCATCAGCCAGAGGACGCAGGGCAGGCCAAAGGTAATCAATGGATAGGTCAGAAAATCCACATAAGATGTCACCATGCCCGTGCCGAGGAAAAACAGAACAACCCCGTCTTTTTCAAAGCGGCTCTGAAACCGCACCAACAGACACATAGCGGCCAATGCTGTCAGCCATGCCGTCGAATACTGCAGACACAGCGGAAGCAACCACGCCTGTAACACCGCCAGTGCCGCTCCCAGAGCCGGTATACAGCGCGCACCTGACTTTTTCAGCTGCAGAAGTAGATACAGCAGCAGCGTTCCCTGCGCCAGAACATTCAGAATCCGAATGTCCATGTAGCTGCAAAACAGCAGCAGCGGCTTGAGCAGCACCAAATATCCGTGCCAGTAACGGCCGTAGGAATAGGCCGGTTCCGCATCTTTGCCAACACCGTGCGCCACGGCGGCCAGCCGTTCGCTCAGCCGGTAATAGCGTTCCGTATCATTGTACATACGGTTTTCCAAGGCTTGTTCCCACGGGGAATTCTCTGAATCATAGGCTGCAATCAGCATCATAACCAAGTCAGTGCGGATGTCCAGCCATGTACTGGAATAGGTCTTAACCAGCGTTTCATCGTCGGTCTCCGGCATACCGTCGCTGCCGTCAAAACACAGGAGAGATTCCCCCAAATGTTTTCTAATTGGTTCCGTCGGCAGGGCATACGCCGCCATAAGCAGCAGCATTCCCAGAAGGATCCCGCCCAGCAGAAGCGCCGAGCCGCGAAGCAGCGTCTGTCGCATTGCGTCCTTCCCCCACGCCGTCAGCTCAGCAGCGCCCGGTCGCTGGCGAACTGCTCGCCGCTGACCTTTTCGAACATGCCCAGCAGGTCTTCCACCGTCAGGCGCTTCTTTTCCTCGCCGGAAACGTCCACCACGATGCGGCCTTCATAGAGCATGATGAGCCGGTTGCCGTGGACGATAGCGTCCCGCATATTGTGGGTGATCATCAGCGTGGTCAGCTGCTCCTGACGAATGATGCGCTCCGTCACTTCCAGCACCTTGGCCGCCGTTTTGGGGTCCAGAGCGGCGGTGTGCTCGTCCAGCAGCAGCAGCTTCGGCTTCTGCAGCGTTGCCATCAACAGGGTCAACGCCTGACGCTGACCGCCGGAAAGCAGCCCCACCTTGGTGGTCATGCGGTCTTCCAGCCCCAGATTCAGGCCCTTGAGCAGTTGCTTGTATTCTTCCCGCTCGGCGGCGGTAATGCCGGGCCGCAGACAGCGAGCCTTGCCGCGCCGCTTGGCCAGCGCCAGATTTTCCTCGATCTGCATGGTCGCGGCCGTGCCCATCATGGGATCCTGAAAGACCCGGCCAATGTAGCGGGCCCGCTTGTATTCCGGCAGATAGGTCACATCCACCCCGTCGATAGAGATGCTGCCCTGATCTACCGGCCAGACGCCCGCCACGGCGTTGAGCAGCGTGGATTTGCCCGCGCCGTTGCCGCCGATGACCGTCACGAAATCGCCGTCGTTCAGGGTCAGAGAAACGCCGTTCAGTGCGGTCTTTTCGTTGACCGTGCCCGCATTAAAGGTTTTGCTGATCTCTTTGATCTCAAGCATGGCTCTTTCCCCCTGTCACGCGCTTTTTGGTGAAGTACTTGGCCTTCCAGTGGGGCACGGTCAGGAAAACGGCCACGATCAGAGCGGAGAGCAGCTTCAGGTAGTTGGAGTTGATGCCGCTCAGGCTGACGACCGCCTGAATGACCGCGTAATAGATGACGGAACCGATAGCCACAGCCAGCAGCTTCAGGGCGAAATTGCGGAACAGCTTGCCGAACAGGGCTTCGCCGATGATGACCGCCGCCAGACCGATCACGATGGCGCCGCGGCCCATGTTGATATCCGCAAAGCTCTGGTACTGGCTCAGCAGCGCACCGGAAAGCGCCACCAGACCGTTGGAGATCATCAGCCCCAGCACGATGTTCTTGTTGGTGTTGATGCCCTGCGCCCGGGACATATGCAGGTTCGCGCCGGTCGCCCGGATGGAGGAGCCCAGCTCCGTACCGAAGAACCAGTACAGAATGGCCACGATCGCCACCACGAACAGCCCCACAATGAAAATGGGGTGCATATAGAAAGGTTTCGTGCCCTTGCCCACTTCCTGCAGATAGCGCAGAGAGACCAGCAGGGGCTGCTTATTCACATTGAGGGCCTGATTGGCTTTCATGCCCATGATGGCCAGATTGACCGACCACAGACCCAGCTGGGTCAGAATGCCCGCCAGAATAGCCGGAATGCCGCAGGCCGTGTGCAGAAGGCCGGTAGCCAGTCCCGTCAGCATTCCCGCCAGAATGGCGCACAAAAGCGCCAGCCAGACGTTGCAGCCGCCCGCGATCATCATGACGCACACCGCGCCGCCCGTGCAGAAGGAGCCGTCCACCGTCAGATCAGCGATGTCCAGAATTTTATAGGTAATGTATACGCCGATGGCCATGACGCCCCAGATCAGTCCCTGAGAGATCGCCCCCGGGAGCGCGTTGAGAAAACTGGTCAAACCTCATTCCCCCATTGTCGTGGTCGCTTGAAAAGAGAAAACAAAAACGAATGATTTTTTAGAGAACACACTCGAAGGGGCGGCTGGATGCAGCTGCCCCTTCGGAAAAGTCAGAAAAGCCTTTTGGAAAATACGAATCTTATTCCACGTCCAGCGCCTGATAAGTGTCGGGGACCGTCACGCCCAGTTCTTCGCAGACCACGGGGTTGTATTCGGGCGTAAAGTTTTCAGCGTACTCGATGGGCATTTCGGAGATATTCGCTTCGCCCTTGAGGATCTTCGCGGCCATCTTGCCGGTGGTCACGCCCAGATCGTAGTAGCTGATGGACAGGGTGGCCACGCCGCAGCCCTTGGCCATGCCTTCCTCCCCGGCGACGACCGGCTTGCCCGCAGGCAGGCAGATATTCGCCACGATGGCGGTGTTGGCGGCCACGGTGTTATCCGTGGGCACATAGATCACATCGGACGCGTCGCAGGCCGTCTGGGTCACCGCAGCTACGTCGTTGGAATCGGCAAAGGGATACAGAGTGCAGGCAACACCCTTTTCTTCCAAATACTTCTTCACGGTGTCCACCTGATACTGGCTGTTGGCCTCGGCAGAGCAGTACAGCAGACCCACAGTCTTCACGTCCGGGAACAGTTCCAGAATCATGGCCGCCTGCTGATCCAGCGGAGCCAGATCGGAGGTGCCGCTGACGTTGCCGCCCACCGTGCCGGTGAAATCGTCAATACCCAGCGCCACGCCGTATTCGGTGACGGAAGTGCCCAAAATCGGAATATCGGCCGTGGCCGCGGAAGCCGCCTGCAGGGCGGGCGTGGCGTTGGCCATGATCAGATCCACGCTGTCAGCCACAAAGCTGTTCGCAATGGTAGAGCAGGTGTTGGAATCGCCCGCTGCATTCTGTACATCAAAAGTTACGTTATCCGCGCCAAGTTCCTCGGTCAGCGCGTCCATAAAGCCCTGCGTAGCCGCGTCCAGCGCGTCGTGGGTGACCAGCTGGCAAATGCCTACGCGGAAAGGCTCCGCCATTGCGCCGGTCATCCCGCATACCAGTACGGCCAAAGCTGCCAGAATCCCCAATGCCTTTTTCATGTTTCATTCCTCCTACAATCCTACCGTTCTAATGACACCGCCGGAAGCATCCGGTCGGCTGCCGCGCCCGGCGGAAAAGGCTCTCGCCGGGGACGTTGCTGGCATTGTACCCCCTTCGATGCCGTCCGTCAAGGGAATGAATTGTTCTGAATATGTTTTTACCTATATAAAAGGCCGGGGCATCAAAAAACAGAAAAATGTTTCTTCCTTTTGGGACTCAAAAGCCCGGGTTCATCTTCCTGCATCTTGCTGCAATTTTGCAGGAAAATGCAATTTCAAAACTTTTAATTGCATTTTTGAACATACGCTTTGTTCCTTTAACTCGCCAAAATCGCCTTGATTTGTGCTGAATTTTTGCTTTTAAATTCATATTTTTGTATTTTTCCTGTTTTTCGTCCGCATTTTTATTTTGCAGGATTGCAATTTTGAAATGAAGGAATTATAATTTCACCCGTAAACCAAAAAACATTCAGGAACTCAGGAGGCGACCCCCAATGAAAAGGTATCTGGCAATTTTTCTGGCAGTTTTGATGATGATCCCCACCTTTGCCATGGCTGAGGGCGTCGTAAAGATCGGCGTGTTCGAACCCGCTTCCGGCGACAGCGGCGCAGGCGGCAAGCAGGAAATGCTTGGCATGCAGTACGCCAATACCGTGCAGCCCACCGTCAAGATCGGCGGAGAGACCTACAAGGTCGAGCTGGTCTACGCGGATAACGGCTCCTCTACCGATAAAGCCCCCTCCGCCGCCCAGCAGCTGGTCAGTGAGGGCGTGAGCGTGGTGCTGGGCTCCTATGGCTCCGGCGTTTCCATTGCCGGTTCCCAGTACTTCGCCGACGCGGGCATTCCCGCTATCGGCGTGACCTGCACCAACCCGCAGGTGACGGCGGGCAACAGCCACTACTTCCGCATCTGCTTCCTGGATCCCTTCCAGGGAACGGTATTGGCCAACTACGCTTTCAAAGAGCTGGGCGCGCGTACCGCGTACTGTCTGGCCGAGCTGGGCAACGACTATGACGTGGGCCTGTGCCACTACTTCCAGCAGGCCTTTGAGGCCATGGGCGGCATGGTGATCTCCGACACCTTCCCCACCGGCAACTCCGACTTTACCTCCTACCTGTCCAACGCTACGGCCATCGGCGCGGAGGTGTTCTTCTGCCCCGTGTCCATCGCCTATTCTTCGCAGATCATCAGTCAGGCGGCGGGCCAGAACGTGAGCTATCCCATTCTTGGCAGCGACACGCTGGACAACAATAAGGTAGCCGAGGCCGCCAAGGGCACCAACGTGAAGGTCATCATCACCACCTTCTATCAGGAAGGCGGCTCCCCCGAGTTTGACGAAGGCTTCAAGGCCTGGCTGAACTCCGACAGCGAGTATTTGACCAACAACGGCGGCAACGACATGATCTCCGCTGTGAGCGTTATGGGCTACGACGCTTACTTCACCGCGCTGGAGGCGCTGAAGGCCGCTGGCAGCACCGATTCGAAGGCCGTGCTGGCCGCGCTGCCCAGCGTCAAGCTGACCGGCGTGACCGGCGAGATCGCCTTTGACGAGACCGGCGACGCGATCCGCGATTCCGCCTACATCAAGTCCGTCAACACCGAGACCGGCGCATGGGACTTCGTCGCCGTGCAGACCGTCGAGTAAATTTCCAATTTCATCCTTTCTATCCGTCAGGGCGGCTGCGCTCCGCCCGCCCCAGCGGTTCTGTATCGCTGCGGGTGGGCGAGCGTCAGCCGCCTTTTGGGGCCCTGACCCAAACCCCGGAAGGGGACTAAGTCCTCTTTACCCCATACTTTCGTTCACTTCTATTTCAAGCCCTTCTCTTGCAGCTTGTCTTTTCCCGAAAGTCATCTGCTTTCTTTTCCATTCGCATTCTTTTGCCACTCCATCCGTCACGAAGGAGGCTCCCACGATGAGCACCGTACTTCCCTACCTGTTGTCCGGCATTTCCGTAGGCGGCCAATACGCGCTGATCGCCATCGGCTATACCATGGTCTACGGCATTCTGCGCCTGATCAACTTCGCCCACGGCGATGTGTTCATGGTGGCCGGCATTCTGATGGTCTATATCTCCGCCAGCGGCCTGCCGCTGTATCTCTCCATTCCGCTGGTGCTGATCCTGACGGCGCTGATCGGCTTCGTGATCGAACGGGTGGCCTACAAGCCCCTGCGCACGGCTCCCCGCATGAGCATCATGATCTCGGCCATCGGCGTCAGCTATACGCTGCAGAATCTGGTGCTGTACATCACCGGCGGCCTGAACCAGTACTACCCCAGCATTCCCTTTATTTCGGAGTCCGTCACCATCGGCACGGCCACCACCAAAATGGTGACCATCGTCACCCCCATTCTGACGCTGATTCTGGTGGTGGCGCTGGTGCTGCTCATCAATCACACCAAGATCGGCATGGCCATGCGGGCCGTCAGCAAGGACTTTGAGACCAGCCAGCTCATGGGCATCAAGATCAACAACGTCATTTCCATCACGTTCGTGATCGGCTCCTTTCTGGCGGGCGTGGGTTCCATTCTGTACTTTACCAACTATACCACCGTCATTCAGACCTCCGGCTCCATGCCCGGCCTGAAGGCATTCGTGGCCGCGGTGTTCGGCGGCATCGGCTCCATTCCCGGCGCGGTGGTGGGCGCGTTCATCATCGGCATCTGTGAAAACCTCATCAAGGGGCTGGACGTGATCCTCATCAAATCCGGCGTGACCAAGCAGATGCTGGGGCTGACCACCTTCTCGGATGCGTTTACCTTCGCGCTGCTGATTATCATTCTCATCGTCAAACCCACGGGTCTGTTCGGTGAAAAAACGACGGATAAGGTGTGAGGTGAGAAAGATGACCATTCCCGAAAAAGCTCCCCGGATGCAAAATACCAAGCCCAGTCTGGGCGCGGTGATGACCGGCGTGATCGTACTTCTGATCTATGCGGCGGTCTTCCTGCTGGAACAGATCATCCCGCCCACCTCCATGCTTTTCACCGTGCTGAAAAAAGGCGCCACCTATGCGCTGGTGGCCGTTTCCATGAACCTGCTCAACGGCTTCACGGGTCTGTTCTCGCTGGGACAGGCAGGCTTTATGCTCATCGGGGCGTACACCTACGCCATTCTGACCATTCCGGTAGAAAGCCGGGCCGTGGTGTACCAGTACTATGACGGCGGCCTGATCCAGTTCGCCATGCCCGTCATTCCCGCGCTGATTCTGGCCGGGCTGATGGCGGCGGCCTTCGCGTTCCTGATCGGCCTGCCGGTGCTGCGGCTCAAGAGCGACTATCTGGCCATTGCCACGCTGGGCTTTGCGGAGATCATCCGCTCCATCTTCCAGTGGGACAAACTGGGGGCCGTCACCAACGGTTCCAATATGCTCCGCCTTTTCCCCACCTTTAACGATTTCAACATCCGAAACGCGGAAGGAGAAGTCACGCTCTACTTTTCCACCACCATTCCCTTCCTGATCGCGGGCGTATGCATCGGCCTGATCGTACTGCTGCTCCATTCCAGCTACGGCCGCGCCTTCATGTCCATCCGGGACGATGAGATCGCCGCCGAGGCCATGGGCGTGAATCTGGCCCGGCACAAGCAGCAGGCCTTCTGCATCAGTTCCTTCTTTGCGGGCGTAGGCGGCGCGATGCTGGCCATGTATCAGAACTCCGTGCAGGCCAAGAGCTTCACCTCGGCCATGACCTACGAAATTCTGCTGATCGTGGTCATCGGCGGCATCGGTTCCGTCACCGGCAGCTGCCTGAGTTCGTTCTTGTTCGTTGCCTGCTCCGAATGGTGGCTGCGCTTTCTGGATCAGAAGCAGATGATCGGCACATGGGAGGTGCCTCTGCTGCGCAACGGCTTCCGTCTGGTGGTTTTTTCCATTATTATCATGATCGTGGTGCTGTTCTTCCGGCAGGGCATTATGGGCACCCGGGAACTCCCGGATCTCTTCCGTAAAAAAACGCAGAAAGGGGGCGCGGTGAAATGAGCAATGGCGTCAAGACCATCCTGGAGCTGGAAAACGTGACCATGCAGTTCGGCGGCGTAGTCGCCGTGGACAGCCTGAGCATGCACGTGGACAAGGGCGAGATCGTGGCCCTCATCGGCCCCAACGGCGCGGGCAAGACCACGGCCTTCAACGTGGTCACCGGCGTATACGCGCCCACTAACGGCAATGTGAAAATGCGGGGCAAGATCATCGCGCAGGGTCATCCCACCGGCAAAATGAAGAAGCTCTACGCCGGAAGCCACATCGGCGAATACGGCAGACTCATCTCCAACACGCCGGACAAGATCACCGAAATGGGCGTGGCCCGCACCTTTCAGAATATCCGTCTGTTCAAGGGCATGACGGTTCTGGAAAACGTACTGGTAGCCCGTCACATGCGCATGAAGGCGGGGCTTTTCTCGGCGGCCTTCCACCTGAACATGCAGGAAGAAAAGCGCATCCGTCAGGAATCGCTGGATCTGCTCTACCTGCTGGGCCTTGGGGACGTAGCGGACGAAAAGGCCTCGTCCCTGCCCTACGGCAAGCAGCGCTATCTGGAGATCGCCCGGGCACTGGCCACAGAACCCCGCCTGTTGCTGCTGGACGAACCCGCCGCCGGCATGAACCCGCAGGAGACGGACGAATTAAGCGAATTTATCCTCAAGATCAAGGAAGATTTCAAGCTGACGATCTTCCTCATCGAGCACCACATGAATCTGGTCATGGGGATCAGCGACCGAATCTACGTGCTGGACTTCGGCCGACTGATCGCCGAGGGCACGCCCGAGGATATTCAGGCGAATCCCGACGTGATTGCGGCCTATTTGGGGGTGGAGGAAGAATGAGTATGCTGGAAGTGAAAGACCTGGTGGTCAGCTACGGCGGCATTGAAGCGCTGAAGGGCATTTCTTTCTCCGTGGACGAAGGGCAGATCGTTACCCTGATCGGTGCCAACGGCGCGGGCAAGTCCACCACACTGCGGGCCATCACCGGGCTGGTGCCGGTAAAGAGCGGCTCCATTTTTTACAACGGCGATGACATCACCCGTCTGGCAACTCAGAAGACTGTGGAGCGCGGTATTGCGCTGGTGCCGGAGGGGCGGCGGGTCTTCGCCAATCTGACGGTTTTGGAAAATTTGAAGATCGGCGCGTATCTTCGCAAAGATACCCGCAAAATTCAGGAGGACATCGAGTACATTTACACGCTGTTTCCCCGGCTGAAAGAGCGGAGCTGGCAGCTGGCGGGCACTCTTTCCGGCGGCGAGCAGCAGATGCTGGCGGTAGGCCGCGCCATGATGACCCGGCCCAAGCTCATCATGATGGACGAGCCCAGTCTGGGCCTTGCGCCGCTGGTGGTGAAGGACATTTTCGCCATCATCGAGCGTTTACGGGACAGCGGCATCACGATCCTGCTCATCGAGCAGAACGCCAACGCGGCGCTTCGTGCGGCGGATTACGGCTTTGTCATGGAAACGGGCCGAATCATTCTCAGCGGCAGCGGCGAGTCTCTTCTTGCCAGCGAAAGCGTCCGCTCCGCCTACCTCGGAAGCAGGGGCAGTGCCCCTGCACCCCGGGCTGCGCGCCCTTAGGGCGCGCAGGGGCATAGAGAAAAGCATGGCGCTATGGAAACACTCGGCGGAAGGCCTCGTTTTTCCGTCGCTTTCGTCCCCAAGGCCGCCGCTCGGCAACGGGCCTCGCGGCAGGGCTAAAGCCCTGCACCCCTCTCTGTGCGGCTCCGCCGCGCAGGGGCATACAGATAAGTATGGCGCTCTGGAAACGCTCGGCGAAGGGCCTCGTGTTTCCGTCGCTTTCGTCCCCAAGGTCGCCGCTCGGCAACGGACCTCGCGGCTCGCGGGTCTAGTGTGGATTCCTTGTTAGTTAAATAAAAAAGACCGCCGTCGGGCGCCAGGCCCTCCGGCTCGCAACAAATGCCAGCGTGGATTTGAAACCACGCTGGCATTTGTTGCGTTACAGAAATATCCAAAATATCCACAGCAACGCTGCTTGAGTATGCTCGCCGCCAACCCAGAAGAAAAATCAACCCTGTCTTTCCGCACTGCGAAATCATCCTCGCCGCACCGAAGCCTCTCAAGCATCGCCATTTGAGTCTGTCAATCGCCAACCGCGGGGGAGCAGAGCGGCGATAGGCAGCGGAGGGAAAAAGCCTTGCCCTTTTTGAAAGAGGATTAGAGTGAGCACGAGCGCGCACGAACGTCCATGTTAGCAGTCCAAGTGTGCTGCGCGCGACATTGCGAACTCCCTCTTTCAAAAATGGGCAATAAAGGGCTTTTTCCCGGAAGGGTGAGCGAAGCGAACCAAGGTCGAGGACAGCCCCGAAGGGGCTACCGCAGACCGAAGCCCGCGACGCATAGCGGGGCGGGCCGCAAGAGTCGCCGTGCCGCTTGCTTTCTTTGGTACTTTCTTTCGCTTCGAAAGAAAGTACTGCCCCCCTCGGGGCGGCAGCCCCACCGCCCGCACCGGAGTCGGCGCGTCATTCCCCCAGCTGGGGTTTCCTTACGGCAGGGTTGTCTTACGCAGCAGCTTTCGCCCCCTGCCCCCTTCGGGCCATCCCGGCTCAAGGCTCTCCCATCGGGACAGAGATGATGCGTCTACGGATGCATTAGACACTTGCCTCAGGGTAATCATCGGCACAGCCCATACTGCCGTGCGCTCCGCCTGTTGTTTGCCATCCTTTTTCTAACTATCAAAACAAAGAAGCACCATGGAACACCTCTTTCCACTCCGCGCTGCTTTCAGCGCACTGACCCCTACTCTTTCCGGGAGGTTCCCTCATGAAACACCCCCGCCGTTTCTTCCCCCTGTGGCTCGCCGCCACCCTGATTTTGCTTTTTACCATGCTCCTTTGCACCTGCATCGGCAGCGTGTCCATTCCCATAGATTCTACCCTCGCCGCCCTGTGGAACGCCCTCTGGGGGCTGCCTTTGCCGGAGGGATTCCCGAAAGCCGTTGTTTTTTCCGTGCGGCTCCCACGAGTGCTGTGCGTAGCGCTGACCGGCGCTGCTCTCTCCCTGTGCGGCGCAGCCATGCAGGGACTTTTGCGGAACCCGCTGGCCGACGGCTCTACGCTGGGCGTGTCCTCCGGCGCGTCGCTGGGCGCAGTGGCGGCGTTGGCGCTGGGGATCACCTTCCCCGGCCTGCCCTATGGCGGCACCGCCGTGACAGCGATCGTCTTCGCGTTTCTGTCACTTCTGATAATCCTGGGGCTTGCCTATGCCCTTGACCGCAGCCTGAGCACCAACAGCATCATTCTGATCGGCGTCATTTTCTCCATGTTCGCGTCCAGCCTCATCAGCCTGCTGATTGCCTTTTCGGGAGAAAAACTGCGCACCATCACCTTCTGGACCATGGGTTCGCTGGCCGGGAGCAACTACCGCCACGCCGCCCTGCTGGGCGTCGCGCTGCTGACCTGCGGCGGCTGGATCCTGTCCCGGGGCCGGGAACTGAACGCCTTTGCCGTGGGCGAAGAAAATGCCCGGCATGTGGGCGTTTCCGTCCGCCGGGTCAAGCTGGAGATCATGATCGCCGTTTCCGTGCTGATCGGCACGTGCGTGTCCATCGGCGGGACCATCGGCTTTGTAGGGCTGGTCACACCCCATATGACCCGGATGCTGACCGGCCCGAATCATAAACGTCTTCTGCCCGCCTCCCTGTTTTTGGGCGCGGTATTCCTGCTGCTGGCCGACCTGACCGCCCGCACGCTTCTTTCCCCCATCGAGCTGCCCATCGGCGTGGTCACGTCGCTGATCGGCTCGGTGGTGTTCGTGGTCATCTTCTATCGCAGCAGAAAGGACGGATAGACCATGCTGAACGCTGAAAACGTCACGGTGCGCTACGGCACGCATACGGTGGTGGATCGTCTGTCCTTTTCGCTGGAGGAGGGCCAGTGGCTCATGCTGGCCGGGCCGAACGGCGCGGGGAAAAGTTCGCTGATCTCCGCCATCGCACAAGGCGTGCCCTATGAAGGTGAAATTCGTCTAAACGGGCGGAATTTGCGCGAGTTTCGTCCGGCAGAGCTGGCGCGGAAAATCGCCGTGCTGGCCCAACAGCACACGATCAGCTATGGCTACACCGTGGAGGAGATCGTCCAGCTGGGCCGTTATGCCCATCAGCGAGGGCTGCTGGGCCGCCGGGACGAAGACGGCCCCGACGCAGTCGAACGGGCGTTGGAGCTGACCGGCATGAAGCTGCTGCGAAAAAAAAGTCTGCTGGAACTGTCCGGCGGCGAGGTGCAGCGGGCCTTTCTGGCTCAGGTGCTTGCTCAGGAGCCGGAAATTCTGCTGTTGGACGAGCCCGCCAATCATCTGGACCTGGTGTACCAGCAAAGCCTGTTTAGCCTGATCGGCCAATGGCTGCAAACGCCGGGCCGGGCCGCGCTGTCAGTGGTGCATGACCTGAGCATCGCCCGTCGGTACGGCACCCATGCCGTGCTGATGAACGAGGGCCGCGCCGTGGCGCAGGGGCCAATTGAAGCGGTCTTCACCCCGGAAAACCTGCAAAAGGTCTATAGCATGGACGTGTACGGCTGGATGAACGATCTTTACGCGCTCTGGCAGGAGCCTGTGGAAACGCTTCGCCGTCCCGGGTGACCGTGCGTATGAGCTTTGCCTCGCCGGGGCATCCTTTCCCTGAAAGTCCCATTCATGGGCTTCAGGAAAGGAGCAATGTTTTATGAAATACCGTGTCAACAATGCCTGTATCGGCTGTGGATTCTGTGCCTCCACCTGCCCGGAAATTTTCGAGATGAACGCCGATCACCGGGCGGTGGCTGCCGACCGGGAAGTCCCCCCGGAGCTGGAAGACGCTGCCGAGGAAGCTTACACCGGCTGCCCGGTGGCCGCTATCGAAACGGTGAACTGAGGGCGCGGCGATGCTGAAAAACATTCCATTGAATAAAGCGCTCGTTTTGACGGAGCTGATTCCCTATCAGGCCGGGCAGGTGGTCAGCCGGACGCTGAGCCAGAATCCCCACGTGAGCGTAACGCTGTTTGCCTTTGACAAGGGCGAGGAGATCAGCACTCATGACTCCGACGGCGATGCGCTGGCGCTGGTCTTAAGCGGCCGGGGCCGCTTCACGGTGGACGGCAAAGTTCACTCGCTGGAGCCGGGCGAATGTGTGGTCATGCCCGCCCAAAAGCCCCACGCCCTCTACGCCGAGGATGCCTTTCAAATGCTGCTGGTCGTAGTTTTCCCCGAATGACGAAACGCCTCTTTTTCACAAATTTCTGAAAAAGAGGCGTTTTTTCAAAATTCAGGGAACCTTTTTTCGGGATGACCGTCTGTTTCAGTGAATGCGGTGAAACGTCGCATTCATCCCAAAAGATTTTGAAGAAAAGAGGTCATTTTCAATGAAGAAACTGCTTTGCATCCTGATGGCCTGTCTGCTGGCCCTATCCCTGTGCGTTCCCGCGCTGGCGGAAGAAGCTGAACCTCTGGTAGGCGGATGGACTCCCACAGAAGGCGACCCCACCCAGATTCCCGAAGAAGTGCTGACGGCTTTCGCCAAGGCCACGGAGGACTTGGAGGGCTACGTCTACACACCCGTGGCGTTGTTGGCCGCGCAGGTGGTGGCTGGAACCAACTACTGCCTGCTGTGCCAGACCCAGATTGTCACCCCGGACGCGCCTATCGGCTATGCGCTGGTGTACTTCTACGAAGCGCTGGACGGCAGCGCCCATCTGCAGAAAGTACAGGAGATCGATTTCTGCGCCTTTGAAACGCTGGACTGACCTTAGGAGCATTCCTTCCTCTATTCAAAAAGCGTCCTCCGAGCCTGCGGGCGTCGGAGGACGCTTTGCGATTTGTTCTTTTCAGGAAGCTTTTATTTTCCGTTTCAGAAGGAACAGGACGAGCAGGATCGCCAGAGCGGCAACCGCCGTCAGCACCCCGTTTACCAGAAGCTGCCCATACCACGGGGTGGAATTGACAGCATAGAAATCGGGCCGTTGGGCATAGTCCCAGCACCGGTAAAGGGAGCTTCCCGCAAACACGCCGATCAGGCAGCCCAAAAGGACTTTCAGGATATAATAGAGACGCTTCATGCTTTTTTCCTTCCGGATGAAAAAGGCCGCAACTTTGCCCTCTGCGGCCTCAGACTGTCGAAAAAAACCTGATCGACCGCCCGCGCCCGCGAACAGCGCTTCGCTGGTTCGCGGGAAGAATG
>URJB01000051.1 GCA_900548145.1 uncultured Eubacteriales bacterium
GATATTTGCGAATAACGCGCAGCGGGGCGGGCCGCCTCTGGAGTCGCCGTGCCGCTGGCTTTCTTTGGTACTTTCTTTCGCTTCGAAAGAAAGGACTGCCCCCCTCAGGGCGGCAGCCCTTCCGTCCGCGCCGTAGTCGGCGCGTCAAGCTCTAGCGAAGGAGTTCTTATGACCAAGTTGGCGCACATTGATGCTTGCAGGGGGGGCTTTCCGCTCGCCCCCTGCACCCCTTCGGTTCGCCTTCCGAAACGAATCAACAACCTCATGGGGCTGCACCTACGCTCCCGCGCCAAAGCCAATGCGTCAGCCCCTCACCTTCGTCATGCAAACCTCCATATGAATGGTGATCTTCTCCACCTGCTTTTCTCTCCGTTCCTCCTCAGGAATGGAAAACGTCATAGGCGTCATGCGCAGGAAATCCGCCGACTGCCGCTCGTCCAGCGGGAACTCCGCCCAAACCGTCGCGCGCTCCAGAATTTCCCCGTGAGCCTCCAGATGACGCAGCACCCGTTCGTTGTCATAGTCCGGGTTCCGCAGACGGTCCCGGAACAAATTCCGCACTTCCTTCAAATAATCCGCCCCGGGAATGACTTTGATGAGCACACCACTTTCCCCTAAAACCGATGAAAACGCCTGATAATCCGCCGGAGTCAGCACATCCAGCACCACGTCCATGCCGCCAGGCACAAACGGAAGACGCTTCAGATCGGCCACCATCCAGCATGCTTCCCGGTTTCGTGCGGCGCGCTGGATGCCGTCCCGGCTCAAATCCACCCCAAAGAAGGCGGACGAAGGGAATCGCCGCGCCAGCTCGGCGCAGTAATATCCCTCGCCGCAGCCTACGTCTGCCAAGGTAAAAGAGCGTTCGCCGAACCGCCGTGTCAGCATCCCGGCTACCGTGTCCAGCACCGGCCTGTAGAACCCGTCCGCAAAAATGCGGCTCCGGGCCTCGAACAGCGCCGCGTCGTATTTTTCCTTCTTCTGGTCATGGTTCGGGGCCAGATTCACATATCCTTTGGCGGAAAGGTCGTAGCAGTGGCCGCTTTGGCAGCGGAGCTGCCCGCTTTCCAGCGTAAATTCCGCCCCGCATTTCGGGCAGCACAGCAGCGGAAGCTCCGGCTCCCAGTGCTGAACCAGCTTTTCGATCTTCATTCACACGGCGTCCTTTCCCGTTGCGTTCTTTTCACCGCTATTTTTTCGACAAAGGAGCGGCGTATCCTGCCGCCCAGTGCCGTCCGAAAACCGCAAATCCCGGAAAATTGCCCAAAGAATTTCGTAAAGTTGCCTTTACCCCTTGCAAAACGTCCGTTCATTTTGTAAAATATGGGGTGGGTTTCATCACTATTTTGGGAGGTATATTCTTATGGTCAAAGTTGCGATTAACGGTTTTGGACGTATTGGCCGTCTGGCGTTCCGTCAGATGTTCGGTGCCGAGGGCTACGAAGTGGTCGCCATCAACGACCTGACCAGCCCCGCCATGCTGGCTCATCTGCTGAAGTATGATACCGCTCAGGGTTCCTACTGCGGCCACATCGGCGAAAACCTGCACACCGTTGAGTCCACCGAGAACTCCATCATCGTGGACGGCAAGGAAATCAAGATCTACGCCGAGAAGGACGCCGCCAACTGCCCCTGGGGCCAGCTGGACGTGGACGTCGTTCTGGAGTGCACCGGCTTCTACACCAGCAAGGAAAAGAGCGAAGCTCACCTGAAGGCTGGCGCTAAGAAGGTCGTTATCTCCGCCCCCGCCGGCAAGGATCTGCCCACCATCGTTTTCTCCGTGAACGAGAAGACCCTGACCAAGGAAGACAAGATCATCTCCGCTGCTTCCTGCACTACCAACTGCCTGGCTCCCATGACCAAGGCTCTGAATGACAAGTATCCGATCGTCAGCGGCATCATGACCACCGTTCATGCCTACACCGGCGACCAGATGATCCTGGACGGCCCCCACCGCAAGGGCGACCTGCGTCGTGCCCGTGCCGGCGCTCAGAACATCGTGCCTAACTCCACCGGCGCTGCCAAGGCTATCGGTCTGGTTATCCCCGAGCTGAACGGCAAGCTGATCGGCTCCGCCCAGCGCGTGCCCGTGTGCACCGGTTCTACCACCATTCTGGTGGCGGTTGTGAAGGGCTCCGACGTGACCGTTGATTCCATCAACGCCGCCATGAAGGCCAACGACTCCGCTTCCTTCGGCTACAACGAAGAAGCCATCGTTTCTTCCGACGTGATCGGCATGAAGTACGGCTCTCTGTTCGATGCCACCCAGACCATGGTCACCAAGATCGACGACGACACCTATCAGGTGCAGGTCGTGTCCTGGTACGACAACGAGAACAGCTACACCAGCCAGATGGTCCGCACCATCAAGTACTTCGCGGAGCTGGGCTGATCGCAGCGTCCCGTTCTGTAAAATGCCAATAGACCGCGTCAGCGGCTGAACATGCGTTTTTCCCTTCTTCCGTTTCATCGGAAGAAGGGTTTTTTATGCCGATTTGCAGTCTAAAAGCACAGCAAATGTTTTCATACAAGATTGATTTACGTACCAATCTATGATATGATGCTGACAAGGTTTTCCCAATACTTCCCAATATCCCATGGAAAAACACGAAGGTGGACTGACGGATGCGGAAAAAGTGGCTGATGATTGTAGTACTGTGTCTGATTCTGGCAGGGAGGCAGACCTCAGTGGCAGAGGATTGGTTCAAAAACCTCTCTTTGGGAACCCCGTCGGACGATTTGAGTCCGCACCTTACCACGTCGGGCGTGAATACAGTATTTGGTCTTGTTCCTGTTGATTTGATCGACAGCCGGTTTTATCCGGAAAATGATAACGGCATTACCAGACAGGTAGAGGACGGAAGCGTGATCTATTGGGTTGACAAGGATCGCACTTCCAAGGTCGGCAGTTCCAACATTCAAACGATCCTCAAACTGCCCGAGGGCACCGTCAACGTCAAATGCACGGACGAATCAGGTCAGGTCTATATGAATCAATCCCCCTGGTTCGATTATACTTCGGGGGATTCCCGCCTGACCCTGAATATCCGGCACAAGCAGGGCGAACATATTTTGGAAGGCATTGCCAGCATTTGCGCGACCTACCAATTTCTGGATCAAAACGGAAAGTCCCTGAAGGGCAGCGGCCAGTTGACAATCTACCGTTTCTGTACAGACGACGGCAAGGTCTGTCTGGATTATTTGAACGACAGGGCCTGGCAGTCCATTCCCGCCGATCGCTTTACCTGTTCTACCGATTTTGGCGGTGGCACGGTGGTGATCACCTATCAAAATGGTTTGGCTCATATTCAAGCCATGCAGACAGGCAATGTGAGCGAAGTGGCCGCCCATCAGCTGCCCGGAGCGCTCAAGCACTATACGGTAGCGGCCTACCCGGGCGCTGCGTCTTATCAGCTGACCTATCTGGATTCCTCGAGTGCGTTCGATGAAGCGTCGGCGCAAAGCAATCAACAAAAGCTGGATCAGCAGCTCAGCCAAATGACCCGCATGCCCCTTAACGGCGGCTCCGTTGACCTCATCCTCCATGAAAGCGACCGTATTTTCCAGCACGCCTACACGTCTCAATATCAGGCGAACCTGTATGCCGTTGCGTCGAAAACTCAGCCGGGTCAGGCCACCCTGTGCGCGATTCGCTGGTATGACAGTGCGGGCAATGCGTTGATGACCGAATGGTTTGCCGAAAATGCGGAGGAAATCGCACTGCATCCCAACACCTATGTCTACGAGAAGGCAGAGGACATCCCCGGCAAGTTGGACGGCCCGGCGGTGATCAGCCCCGGCGGCAAAAAGCTCCTGTCCGCAGCATTCCGTCCCCAGACGGGTGACAATTCTTATGTAGTGGATCTGGCGCTGTGGGATAAAGAAGTCAACGCCATTCAGACTTTTGATGAGACCGCCGGTGAGCAGGGAATCGAAATTTACCTGCCCTATCCTCAGGGACACAGCTATGGAATGCCGTTTACCTATCGTGTCATCCATTATTTTTACGATGATCTGACCTGGTACGAACCTGTCAGGAATGTGACCGCCGAAAAGGAAGGAATCCGTTTTCGGGTCAATAGCCTAAGCCCCATTGAGCTTAGCTGGAAGACTGCCGAACAACCGACGCCTACCCCTACCCCGGCCTCTCCCCCGCCCCAGACCGGCGACAGCGTCCCGATGGAATGGCTAATTGGACTGTGCCTTACCAGTCTGTTTGCCATTGCCCTGCTGGCTTTCAAAAAGAAAAAGGCCTGACGGAAAACATTTTCCCCCGCTTTCTCATAGGAGAAGGCGGGGGTTTTCTATGTAAAACCAAATTTTGTGTCGCAGTCAGCAGCGCGGATAAGCACGCGTTTCATTGGTCAATCCAAGCAGGTAATCGACCGAAGTGTCATAGTATTGCGCCAGTTGTATCAAAACATTGATCGGAATTTGCCGGCGTTCTGTTTCATATTGAGAATAGGTATTTTGACATATATGAAGATAAGCGGCGAGCGTGCTCTGGGATAAGTCGTGATCCTCCCGGAGATCCCTCAGCCGCATGCGTTTCACCTCTTATTTTATTACTTTATAACTTATAATATTGATTGTTTACATTTATCTCATTTTGTGATAATATGACACTGTTTGGAGCAATAACGGCTCTCTCAACGTGCTTCACTCAAGCAATAAAATCAAAGTCACATTCCAAGAATCCATTCTAAAAGGAGCGTTTTCCTTCATGAAAAAGCTGGTTGCGTTGATTCTAACTCTCATGCTGGTTCTCAGCTTTGCTACCGTAAGCTTCGCTGCTTCAACTAAAGGTACAGCGGTAGCCGGTACTTCTAAATCCAAGACAGCAACCGCGCTGAACCCCAGCACTTGGACGTCTGACGTAACGCTTTCTCTGCCCAGCGCAGAAGAAAAGCTGGAAACCGATGTGGTGTTCGTGCTGGATGGTTCTTCTTCTGCTGATACCGATGTAGTGAGAGCGTCTCTTTCCCTTCTGAATGCATTGAAAACGGCTGCCGGGGATAGCGGCGCTGCCGTGAATGTCTGCGTTGTGAAGTTCAAGCGCCGGGCTTTCAAATCCGCTTGGTTTGATCTTGCGACGAATTTTGAAGCGATAAAGGCAGCTCTGGAAGATAAATATTCCGGCGGTACAAATATCCACGCCGGCCTTTTGGCCGGTAAGGAAGCCTTGGAAGAACATCAGAATATCTCTTCCAATAAAAAATACCTGGTTCTGGTTTCGGACGGTTCCACCTATCTGTACAGCAAGGATGGGAATTGGGCAAGCGACACGCCGTTTACCCGTTCTTATTATACCAAGGAAAATTATAATGGTTTTGCCGGCGGTTATTGGGATAATGGACTTTATGAGCCGAATAACTATCCTGAGGTCAATGTTGCGCGTCCCAAAAACACATCTGATGTAGCTGCTTGGCAGGCATATCTGAAAGATGTGGAAGCCAGAAATCAGGAAAGCAACGGCGATCAATATGATTATCATTGCGAGTACGACAAAAACTTCAATCAGGGCCTGCCCAGCGACGACTTTAAGTCTCAGCCCTGTAATAAGCGGACTGCCAACAATCGGGATATGGCGTTTTATTATGCCGATCAGGTTTGGCAGCAGATCAAGGAAGCGGGATATAACGCCTACTCTGTTGCAACAAAAGACGGCTCGGCAGGCGAAGGAAATGCCGATGATTCGCATTGCTTTATGAATTACTTGAATGGAGGAAAAATTTTAAATTTCTCCGATATTCAGAATGAGATTCTTTACGCCGTAGACGCCGGTTCCTACGTCACCAACTACATGGGGTATGTGAAGGGTGACTACAACTTCGATCTGGTCAATGAAGCAGCGAAGCTTTATGTTACAGTTGGCGAGGAAAAGCTGAATGCTGTGAAGATCAGTGAGAACGTCTATGGCTTCGGTAAGCATGAAGTCGGGGACGGCGGCGCTTCCTATGACTACGTTCTGACTTATACTCCCGCAGAAGACGGAACTGAAAACTTCCGCTGGGATATCAATGTTCCCGTTACCAACCTCCGTTATGTGCAGCTGCACTATACCGTCAAGCTGATGGCTCCCAAGGCTGCCGTTGGCACCTATGGAATTTATGATCGGGACGGCAGCAAGGGATATGACGGCCTTTATACCAACAATCAGGCTACGCTGTATCCGAAGGCCACCGACGCAGAGGTCGTCGGCAAGGGAGAAGACTTCCAGAAGCCCACGGTTTCCTACACCGTCGCCTCTGTTCCCCAGACTGGCGATACAACGCCTCTGGGTATGCTGCTGGCTTTGGCCGGTCTGGCCGCTGCGGCGCTGCTTATCCTGAACGCCGGACGGAAGCAGCATCCATAAGTTTTTCCTCCATTTTTTCTATGGCTGCGGCTCATGTAGGCCGCAGTCTTTTTTTCTAACAAAAGACCCGTTCTTCTGATCGTTTTTCCCGTTTGTTGTAGTATAGGAAAGAGTGGCTGACCCCGAAGAAGGAAAGCGCAAGCATGATGAAGCGGCAGGAAATAAGGGCATACATTTTTTTGTGTCTGCGGGCGCATTCAAGCGCCTCCAGATTCAAAAAACGCTGTTTTTCCTTTTTCAGTCTGCCGCCAAAAAAGCGGACTTGTGTGCGGCCAACCAGTCATTGCAGCACATTTTTCTCTCCTCCCATGCGCAAAAAGCGGGCCGATCCCCCATCAAAATATTGACAAATCTCGCTTTTCCAACTATGATGGACGGGTATCGAATCGGAGGAGGAATGAACACCATGGCAGCATTGACGATGGATAAACTGGTTGCGCTTTGCAAGGGGCGCGGCTTTATTTTCGCCGGCAGCGAAATTTACGGCGGTCTGGCCAACAGCTGGGACTACGGCCCGCTGGGCGTGGAATTCAAAAACAACGTGAAAAAGGCCTGGTGGCAGAAGTTCGTTCAGGAAAGCAAATACAACGTGGGTCTGGACGCGGCCATTTTGATGAACCGGGAAGTCTGGGTGGCTTCCGGCCACGTGGGCGGCTTCAACGATCCGCTGATGGACTGCAAGGCCTGCAAAGCCCGCTTCCGCGCAGACAAGCTGATTGAAGATTTCACCAAGGGCGAGGAGACCGGCGACGGCTGGACCAACGAGGAGCTGGAAAAGTACATTGCCGAGCATGACATCGTCTGCCCCGTGTGCGGCAAGAAGGATTTTACCGGCATCCGCCAGTTCAACCTGATGTTCAAGACCCACGCGGGCGTGACGGAGAACGCCACCAATGAAATTTACCTGCGGCCCGAGACCGCGCAGGGCATCTTCGTCAATTTCCCCAGCGTCATGCGCTCCACCCGCAAGAAGCTGCCCGCCGGCATTGCCCAGATCGGCAAATCCTTCCGCAATGAGATCACCCCCGGCAACTTCATCTTCCGGGTACGCGAGTTTGAGCAGATGGAGCTGGAGTTCTTCTGCAAGCCCGGCGAGGATCTGGAGTGGTTCAACTACTGGCGCTCCTACTGCCGCGACTGGCTGCTGAGCCTTGGGATGCAGGAGGATCACCTGCGTCTGCGGGACCATGAGCCCGAGAAGCTGGCCTTCTATTCCAAGGCCACCACGGACTTCGAGTTCCTGTTCCCCTTCGGCTGGGGCGAACTGTGGGGCGTGGCCGACCGTACCGACTACGACCTGACCCAGCACCAGAATCATTCCGGCAAGAGCATGGAATATCTGGATCCCGTCACCAACGAGAAATATATCCCCTACTGCATCGAGCCTTCTCTGGGCGTGGACCGCGCCGTGCTGGCCTTCCTGTGCAATGCCTATGAGGAGCAGGAGCTGGAGGGCGGCGACGTGCGTACCGTGCTGCACTTCCATCCCGCGCTGGCGCCCTTCAAGGCCGCCGTGCTGCCCCTGCAGAAGAACAAGCTGGGTGCGCTGGCCAGCGGCATCTACGAGAAGCTGTCCAAGAGCTTCATGGTGGACTACGACGAGACCGGCTCCATCGGCAAGCGCTACCGCCGTCAGGATGAGATCGGCACGCCGTTCTGCATCTGCGTGGACTTCGAGACCGAAGAGACCGGCACCGTTACCATCCGCGACCGCGACACCATGCAGCAGGAGCGCGTGAAGGTGGACGATCTGGAAGCCTACATTGCCCAGCGGGTGAAATTCTAAATCGTGTCCCCTTTTTCGGGCGTGGTCAGGTTTCTGACTGGCTTTCACCGCCCATTTTTGAAAACCGAACAAACGGGTTCCGGCGGGAAAACGCCGCCGGGCTCTCGAACCTGCGAGGGACGGCTCTGCGAATGGGCCGTCCCGTCGCGTGAAGGAGGATTTCCATGTCCCTATCCGCTTGGGATCAACGCCAGAGCCGATGGAACCGGCTTCATCTCTGCGTTGTGCTGCTGTGGTCCATGGCCCTGCTGCTGGAACGCTTTGTAACGGAAAGAGGAACGCTGCTGATCCAGAATGTATTGATCCCCCTCAGCTTTCTCACCGCAGGCGGGTGGATGTTCCGCCGCCGGGAAAAAGCCGGAGCAGACTTCTGGCTTTTAGCCGGTTTCCTTTGCTGGTACGCCGTCACCCGTATTCTGAACGGCTGCCATTACCTGCAGGATGAAAGCGGCTTCCTGCCAAGGCTTGCCTGCTTTATTCTGGCGATCTATCCACTGGCCGCGGAGTGGAAAGCGAATCGCCGGGAAAAGGCGTTTCATTTCTGTCTGGCTCTCTTCACGGGCGTTCTGACCATACTGGCGTGGGTCTCGCTGTACGCGGCTATTCGCGGGGAGCCGGTGCAGCCTTTTTCCTTCGCCCGGGTCATCGGCTTTAACGATGTTTACGGCGCTCGGCTGAATCTTTGGGATCTGCACCCCAACGTGACTGCGGCGATCTTCGTGGCCGGTTTCGGAATGAGCCTGTGCGGCGTCTCCCTCGCCCGGCGCTGGCCTGCCAAAGCGGCCTATGCCGTGGCCGCCGTCAGCTTGTTTGCGGCGGCCAGCCTCACGGTCAGCCGCACGGCCATGATCGCCGCCTCGCTGGAAGCCGCCGGTTTCGTCTTTCTGCTGATCGCCGGGCGACTGCCTTCAAAAAGAAAGGCGCTATGCGTTGTGCTGGCCCTGCTGCTGGCCTGCGGCACAGCCTACGGAGCCTACAAGGGTTATGAAGCCATCGTCAGCGGCGTTGCGTCGGCGAGTCAGGCTTTGCAGCACGCGGCAGAAACGACGCTCCCCACGCCCCAGCCGGAACTGCCCTCCGATGCGACGGAAGACCCCGCCTCCTCTGCGGCTGATTCGATTCCCGCCGTTTCGCAGACAGAGGACAGTTCTCCCGCCAACTCGGCTGGCGAAGGAATCCTTCCCCAGAACCGGGAACTGACGCAGGATCTTCTCACCCTGACCGGGCGCACCAACGATATTTACGGCGCGGCGCTCCCCGTTCTCAAGCAGCGCCCCTCTATCCTGCTGACCGGCAGTCTGGACGGCGAAACCATCGGCATCGCCACCCGCATGGCCGGGCGACCGCTGTATCACTGGCACAACTCTCTGCTGCAAACGCTGATGCTCACGGGCATCCCCGGTTTTCTGGCGGCTGCGGCTTTCCTCGTGCTGGTGGTGATCGCAGGCGTGCGGATCTTCTTTTCCGGCAAAGCGCCGCTGTACCGGCAGCTGCTGGTACTGCCTGTGGCCGGGCTGTGCCTGCAGGGGATGCTGGAAAGCTACCTGTTCTGTCAGGTGGAATTGCCGTTTTACTTCTTTCTGGTTCTTTCCGGCTATCTGCTTGCCTTTGACAGGGAAAACCGGGTACGCCGAAAATAAGGCCCACCCGCGGCAGCGTTCTGCCGCGGTTTTTTCGTATTTGCACCCTTTTCCCCCTTCGTGGTATAATAAATTGTTGCGGCTTATCGCCGGTTGTCATCGTCCTCGGTGCTGTGCACCCTTTTATAAAGAGATTTGGAGTGGTTAAACCTCATGGCAAAGAAGTATGACGCCAGCAGTATTCAGGTTCTGGAAGGGCTGGACGCAGTACGGATGCGTCCGGGCATGTATATCGGCTCCACCGGCAGCCGGGGTCTCCACCATATGCTGTGGGAGATCGTGGATAACGCCATCGATGAAGCCATGGGCGGTTATGCCCATCATGTGAAGGTCACCCTGTACAACGACTGCTCCGCCAGCGTGCAGGACGACGGGCGAGGTATGCCCGTGGACATCCACCCCACCATGGGCGTCAGCGGCACCGAAGTCATCTTCACCAAGCTGCACGCGGGCGGCAAGTTCAATAACGAAAACTATGCCTACTCCGGCGGTCTGCACGGCGTGGGCGCGTCCGTGGTCAACGCCCTGAGCCGTTGGACCACCGTGGATGTATTCCATGACTTTAAGCATTATCAGGCCCGCTTCGAAAGTGTGACTGACCCGGCCACGGGCAAGATCACCGCCGGCCACACCGTGCAGCCCCTGAAGCAGCTGGGCAACACCCGGCAGCGGGGTTCCTTGATCCGCTTTCTGCCGGACGATCGTGTCTTTGAGACCATTCATTTCAATCACGATACCGTCTGCCGCCGCCTGCGGGAGCTGGCCTATCTGAACAAGGGACTGGCCATCACCTTTACCGACGAGCGCATCCCGGAAAAGCCCGCGGTTTCTGCCGAAGCCGACGCGGACGCGGCGGAGGAAAATGCCGAGAACGCCGCCAGCGCGCCTCAGCGCACCCAGACCTTCCTGTTTGAGGGCGGCATTCTGGACTATGTGAAATACATGAACGAGGACAAAACGCCCCTCCACGACGAGCCCATCTACATCGAGGGCAAGCGGGAGGACGTGATCTTCCGGGCGGCCATCCAGTATACGGACAGCTACACGGAGAATGTGTTCTCCTATGTCAACAACATCCCCACCGGCGAAGGCGGCAGCCACGAAACGGGCTTCAAAGCCGCCTATACCAAGGTGATGAATGATTTTGCCCGCCGTCTGGGGGCGCTGAAGGACAAGGATCCAAATCTGGGCGGCGACGACTTCCGGGAGGGCATGACCGCCGTCATGGTGGCCATGGTCAAAAATCCCCAGTTCGAGGGGCAGACCAAGGGCCGTCTGGGCAATACGGAAGTCCGTCCGCTGGTGGAGGCCATCGTTACCCAGCAGCTGACCGCCTATTTTGAAAACCTGAAAAATCAGGAGCTGTGCCAGAAGCTGGTGGAAAAGGCCGTCCGCGCCGCCCATGTCCGGGAAGCCGCCCGGAAGGCCCGGGACGTGGCCCGCACCAAGAACGCGCTGGAGGCCGCCCCGCTGGTGGGCAAGCTGGCCAGCTGCACCGGCCGCAAGCCGGAGCTGAACGAGCTGTTCATCGTAGAGGGCGACAGCGCCGGCGGCAGCGCCAAGCAGGGCCGCGACCGCCGTTTTCAGGCCATCCTGCCCCTTCGCGGCAAGCCGCTGAACGCCGAGAAAAAGCGCATCGACCAGGTGCTCAACAACGAGGAGTTCCGCTCCCTCATCACCGCGCTGGGCACCAACATCGACGAGAGTTTCAGCCTGAACGGGCTGAAATACCATAAAGTCATCATCCTCAGCGATGCCGATCAGGACGGCGCGCATATCCGGGCCATTCTGCTCACCTTCTTCTACCGCTATATGCGGGAGCTGATCACCGCCGGGCATGTGTATATCGGAATGCCGCCCCTGTACAAGATCCAGCGGGGCAACAAGGTGCAGTACGCCTACGATGACGCGGAGCTGGCCAAGCTGACCAAGGGCAGCGCCAAGGGCTACACCCTGCAGCGCTACAAGGGCCTGGGCGAGATGAATCCCGAGCAGCTGTGGGAGACCACCATGGATCCTGCCAACCGCAAGCTGATGAAAGTGACCATCGAGGACGGCGCACAGGCCGAGCGGCTGGTCACCATCCTAATGGGCGACAAGGTGGAGCCCCGCCGGGAATACATCAGCCAGTATGCTGACTTCAACCGGGAAGACAGCTTCACCACCCTGACCGACAGTCTGGAAGAAGGAGGCAAGCGCTCGTGAGCCGCAAAGACGACAAGACCCCGGTCGTAGAAGAAAACATTCTTTCCGTGCCCATGGAGGAGGTCATGCATATGAGCATGATCCCCTATGCCGAGCACGTCATCATGGATCGGGCCATCCCCCGGGTGGAGGACGGCATGAAGCCCGTGCAGCGCCGCATCCTCTTCACCATGAACGAACTGGGCATCACCCCGGACACGCCGTACCGCAAATGCGCCCGTATCGTGGGCGACTGTTTAGGTAAATATCACCCCCATGGCGACATCAGCGTATACGACGCGCTGGTGCGCTTGGCGCAGGATTTCAGCATGCGGGGCACGCTGGTGGACGGCCACGGCAACTTCGGTTCCGTGGACGGCGACAGCGCCGCCGCCATGCGTTACACCGAGGCCCGCATGACCCCGCTGGCCATGCTCATGCTCCGGGACATCGACAAGGACACCGTGCCCTTCCGGCTGAATTTCGACGATACCCTGAAGGAGCCGGACATGCTGCCCGCCAGCTTCCCCAATCTGCTGGTGAACGGCGCGGGCGGCATCGCCGTGGGTCTGGCCACCAACATCCCGCCCCACAACCTGCGGGAGAGCATCAACGCGGTCATCGCCCAGATCGACAACCCGGATATCACCGTGGACGAGCTGATGCAGATCATCCCCGCCCCGGACTTTCCCACCGGCGGCATCCTGCTCAACACCCCGGAGCTGCGGGCCGCCTATGAAACGGGTCGGGGCAAGCTGCTGCTCCGGGCCAAGACCCACATTGAGGACGGAACCGCGGGCCGGAAGCTGATCGTCATTACCGAAATCCCCTATCAGGTCAACAAATCCGCCATGCTGGAGAAGATTCTCCGATTGAGCGAGGAAAAGAAGGCGGCGCTGGGCTGCATCTACGACATCCGGGACGAGAGCGACCGCACCGGGATGCGGGCCGTGATCGAGCTGCGCAAGGACGCGGACGTGGACAAGGTGCTGGCCTATCTGTTCAAGTACAGCGACATGCAGGTCACCTTCGGCGTGAACATGGTGGCCATCGCCGACGGCAAGCCCCGGCTATTGAGCCTGCGCCGGATGATCCGCTACTACATCCGCCACCGGAAGAACGTCATCACCGCCCGCACCCAGTACGAGCTGGACAAGGCCAAAGCCCGGGCCCACATTTTAGAGGGCCTGATGATCGCCGTGGACAATCTGGACGAGGTCATCCAGCTCATCCGCAAAAGCGAGAACCCCAAGGCGGCCAAGGCGGGCCTGATGGAGCGCTTCGGTCTGACGGAGATCCAGGCCCAGGCCATTCTGGACATGCGTCTCCAGCGCCTGACCGGGCTGGAAATTCTGGCCCTGCGCAAGGAATACGCCGAGCTTCTGAAAACCATCGCCGAACTGGAAGCCATTCTGAACGACGAAAAGAAGCTCATGAACGTCATCAAGAAGGAGCTTCGGGCCGTGGCCGATCAGTTCGGCGACGACCGCCGCACCACCATCGAGGAAGTCCACAACGTGGTGGAGGCGCTGGTGAAGGAAGAAGAGGTGGCAGAGGAAGCGCTGGTCACCTTCTCCCGGGAAGGGTATCTGCGCCGCAGCTGGCCCAAGGCCAAAAAAGCGGCCCAGCCTGAGGACGGTCAGCCGGACGATCCGCCCGTGTATTCCTTTGAGACGGACACGGATCACACCCTGTTCTTCTTTACCAATATCGGCAACTGCTATCAGCTGAATGTGGGCGCGCTGCCGGAGATGAACAAGCCCAAGGATCGCGGCTCTCTGCTCAGCGGCGTGCTGGCCGGGTTGGAGAACGGCGAAGAACCCGTCTATCTGATGTGCGCCACGGCGGAGGAGCTGAACAGCCTGCCCGACCTGCTGTTCGTCACGTCTCGAGGCCAGCTGAAGCGTTCCGCCGCCAGCGAATACGCCGTGAAGCGTTCCAAGTTTGGCGCGCTGAACCTGCGGGAGGGCGACAGTCTCCACGCGGTGCTTTCGCTGGACGTTTCCTCCGACGTGCTGATGATCTCCGAAACCGGCATGTGCATCCGTTTCCATGCCGATCAGGTGCCCGCCATGGGCCGGGTCTCCGGCGGCGTGAAGGGCATGACCCTCGACCCGAGCGACCGCATTCTCTGGGTGGGCCAGCCCGCCGCCGCAGATCAGCTGCTGCTCCTGACCGAGCGGGGCTTTGGCAAACGGGTGCCCTACACCGACTACGAGCCGCAGGCCCGGGGCGGCAAGGGCGTAAAGACTTTCTATTACCAGAAGAGCGGCTCCAACGGCTCTCGTATCGCCGGGGTGGCGCTGGTGACAGAGGCGGGCCAGAATGTGGTCATCCACCAGAAGACCAGCCAGCCCACCCAGCTTTCCGCCGACGAGATCATCCTGCAATCCAAGCAGGACCGCGGTATGCCCTACGTCATGGCCCTGATGGACGACACCGTTACCGGCGTATCCCTGGCCTGATCCGATTGCCCCTTGTCCAGCCCTCAAAACCGTGCTACACTATCCCTGTTAATATCAACAAACTGGAGGTATTGACCATGGAACGACCCAACGCGTGGAAACAATATGACGAAGCATCCCTGAACGAGCTGAAGGAGATCAGCCAAAAATACCGGGTATTTCTGGACAACGGCAAAACCGAGCGCGAATGCGTGACCGAAACCGTCGCTGCCGCCAAAGCTGCCGGTTACATCGACCTGAACGATGCCATCAAGGCGGGCAAGGCCCTCAAGCCCGGCGACAAGGTCTATGTGAACTGCATGGGCAAGGCCGTTATGCTCTTCCATCTGGGCGAAGCGCCCCTGACCGAAGGCGTCAACATCGTGGGCGCACACATTGACTCGCCCCGCATTGACTTCAAGCAGAACCCCTTCTACGAGGACACCGATCTGGCCTATGCCGACACCCACTATTACGGCGGCATCAAAAAGTACCAGTGGGTGGCTCGTCCCATGGCCCTGCACGGCGTGGTGGCCAAGAAGGACGGCACGCTGGTGAACGTGGTCATCGGCGAGGACGCGGACGACCCGGTGGTGGGCATCAGCGACATTCTGATCCATCTTGCGGGCGAACAGATGGGCAAGAAGGCCAGCGAGGCCGTTACCGGCGAGGCGCTGGACGTGCTGCTCTGTGGCCAGCCGCTGGCGGGCGAGGAAAAGGAGCCCGTCAAGGCCATGCTCCTGTCCATTCTGAAGGAAAAGTACGGTCTGGAAGAGGAAGACATGCTCTCTGCCGAGATCGAAGTGGTGCCTGCTGACAAGTGCCGTGATTTCGGTCTGGACCGGAGCATGCTGCTGGGCTACGGCCACGACGACCGCGTCTGCTCCTTTGCCTCTCTGGAAGCCATTCTCCGTCTGCCCGCCGTGCCGAAGCACACCTGCTGCTGCCTGCTGGCGGACAAGGAAGAAATCGGCAGCGTGGGCGCTACGGGCATGCGGGCCCATTATTTCGAAAACGCCATGGCGGAGCTGCTGGCGCTGACCTCTGAGCAGTACAGCGACCTTATGCTGCGCCGGGCGCTGACCGCCTGCCGGATGCTGAGCTGCGACGTGAGCGCGGGCTACGATCCCCTCTATGCCAGCTGCTTTGAAAAGAAAAATGCCGCCTATCTGGGCCGGGGCGTGTGCTACAACAAGTACACCGGCTCCCGGGGCAAGTCCGGCTCCAACGACGCCAACGCGGAGTTTCTGGGCCGTCTGCGCAAGATCATGGACGACAACCACGTGGCCTGGCAGACTGCCGAGCTGGGCAAGGTAGACGTGGGCGGCGGCGGAACCATCGCCTACATCTGCGCCCTCTACGGCATGGAAGTAGTGGACAGTGGCGTGCCTGTGCTGAGCATGCACGCCCCGCTGGAGATCATCAGCAAGGCCGACCTTTACGAAGCCGTCAAAGCCTACCACGCCTTCATGCAGGAAGCCTGACAAGGGGCAGCAGGGGGTGACCCCCCTGCACCCCACTCCGCGCCCATAGGGCGC
>URJB01000052.1 GCA_900548145.1 uncultured Eubacteriales bacterium
GGTTGTATCCACTGGATACCCGCTTCCCTTCGTTCCCCTTTGGAAACCTTCGGGCCCCGAAGGTTAGCGAGATTTTTCCATAGGGCTGCACCCCCATCACCCGCGCCATAGTCGGCGCGTCAGTCCCCAACGGCAGGAGATATGCGCTTGCGGGACGGACAAGGGGTTTTCGCTCGCCCTTTGGAAGCCTTCGGGCGTCAACCTATAGAAGATAACCCCACCATCCGCGCCGCCATACGCTCCCATGGCCGTTTGCCGGATCGCTAACCGCCGTCGGCGGTTGTCCCTTCCTCCCCGCAAAAATCAGTTGCACTTGGAGCAGGGCCCATACCCCGCCTCCACGGCTGTCTCCAACGAAACCTGCCGCGGATTTTTCATCCGGGAGCAATTCGGCTTGCTGTGATATTTGGAGCCGGATTTGGGAATCCAAACCAGCACGTCGCCTAAGCCGCCTTCGTCCGGCTGAATGCCCCGCGCCTCCATTTCGTCTGAAAGCGCCTGATAGGCCTCCTGCAATTCCTGATCCGATAAAGCAGCGAATGTGGCCTTCCATTCATTGACAGCCCGCGCGCAAAGGGGCGCGGCCACCAAAATAAGACAGACAGCCAACACCGCCCACCGAGAACGAATCTTGGAAGATATTTTCATCTTAAGTGCCTCCTTGAATCAGCGGAGAATCGAACCTTGTCCATTCATTCTACAACAAACTACAACAAACGCGCCCGTCCTGTAAAGGGAGCGGGCACGCCGGTCATTTTTACTTTATCACAGAGAAGTTCAGCCAGCAAACCGTTCAGGCTCGTCCCAACATCCGGCGGCGGCCGTCATCCAGAAACTTGCCAAGATCGGCCATATTTTCAAGGGCTCGTCCGCAGCCGATGACCACGTTGTTCTGGGGATCCTCCGCGCAGGAGCAGGGCACCTTCAGCGTATCGGCGATGGCCTCGCACAGGCCGAAGAGCTCTGCGCCGCCGCCCGACAGCAGGATGCCGTATTCGAAAATGTCCGCCGCCAGCTCGGCAGGCGTATGTTCCAGCACGCCGTGGATTCCTTCGATCAGCTGCTGCAGCGGATCGTCCAGCGCCTCGGTCACATCGTCGCTGGTGATGCGCATGGTCTTAGGCAGGCCGGTGATCAGATTGCGGCCGGTCACTTCCATATAAAGCTGCTCCGACCGGGGAATGACGGATCCGATGTTGATCTTCAGCTCCTCCGCCGTCCGTTCGCCGATGAGCAGATTGTGTTTGCGCCGCAGATGGCGGATGATCGCGTCGTCAAAGCGATCGCCGCCCACCTTGATGCAGTCGCTGACGATCACCTTGCCGAAGGACAGCACCGCGATGTCCGTCACACCGGCGCTGATGTCCACGATCATGGTGCCGTAGGCCTCGTCGATAGGCAGGCCCGCGCCCAGCGCCGCCGCCAGCGAACGGTTCAACAGTTGGGTGCGTCGCATTCCCGCGTCAAACATGGTGGAGATCAGCGAGCGGCGCTCCATTTCATTTACGGCGCTGGGCACGGCCAGAATGGCCCGGGGCCGGGCGAACATATGCTTGCCGACGGCTTTCATCACGAAGCCCTTGAGCATGAAGCTGACCAGCTCGTAGTCCGTAATGCTGCCGTCCCGCAAGGGCCGCAGCGCCAGAATATTGCCGGGGGTACGGCCGATCATCCGGCTGGCTTCCTCGCCGAAGGCGATGATCTCCCGGCTGTCCCGGTCGATCGCCACCACGGATGCCTCCCGGAGGATGATCCCCTTGCCCTTCATGTAAATGAGCACATGGGAGGAACCCAGATCAATGCCAATATCATTGACGCCAGCCATCGGTCATTACCCTTTCTTTCTGCAGAAATGAAAACAGGCCGGAAGGGGAATTTCGGCCCCTGTATTTTCCTATTCGCCATTCGATTCATTTTTCCTGCTTTGGTATTTCCGGCGTGTCGCTTCGCCGCCCCGCAGATGCCTCACGGCCTTGTTGTAGCTCAGGATACGCCTCACCTGCGCGGCCAGCGTCTGGCTCAGCTCCGGCAGGCGCTCGTGCATGTCCTTATGTACGGAAGACTTGCTGACCCCAAAACGCCGGGCGGCGGCGCGCACCGTCGCCCCGTGCTCCGCGATATACTGCCCGATTTCCAGACAGCGTGTTTCAATTTCTTCCCGCATGTCCATCCCTCCCCGGAGGTTTGGGAAAGGATATGCGGCCTGGGACGGAAAATTGCTTTGTTCCCTCCCGGGGTTGTCTTTACAGGAAGAAAATGATACAATGCTTTCCATCCCCTTTACCAAAGGAGCCTTTGTTTTGATTACCTTCTGCACCCTTTTCAGCGGTTCCAGCGGAAACGCCTCCGTGCTGCGCACCGAAAGCGGCGCGCTGCTGATCGACTGCGGCATGAGCGGCAAACAGGTGCTGGCCGCCCTGCAGGCGGCGCATATCGCCCCAGCTGAACTGCGGGCCGTGCTGGTGACCCACGAGCACAGCGACCACGTCAAGGGCGTGGGCGTGATCTCCCGGAAATTGAACCTGCCGGTCTATGCCACGGCGGGCACCTGGGAGGGCATGTCAGGAGCCGTCGGGGAAATTTCCGCCGCTCATCAGGTGCTGGTGGAGCCAGGGGAAAGCTTTTTCATGTTGGACGGGCTGGAAGTCAACCCCTTCTCCATCCCCCACGACGCCAACGAGCCTGTGGGCTACCGCATTTATCTGCCCGGCGGCAGCAGTATCGCCGTAGCCACCGACCTGGGCTATTTTTCCGAAACCGTTCGAGACGCGGTGCTGGGCGCCAATGTGGTGCTGCTGGAAAGCAACCACGACCCCGACCTGCTCAAGCAGAATCCCCACTATCCCTCCGCGCTGAAAAGCCGCATTCTGGGACGAAAGGGACATTTGAGCAACGCCAGCGGCGCGTCCGCTGCGGTAGAGCTGCTCAATGCCGGAGCCCGTCACCTGCTGCTGGGCCATCTAAGCAGTGAAAACAACACGCCGGAAATGGCTTTCCAAACCTCAAAAGCCGCGTTGGAAAATGAAGGAGCCCGCGTGGGCTCGGACGTGACGCTGCACGTGGCCAGTCGTTATCAGCCCAGCGTGGTTTATACCATTCGTTGACTCGATCTGCATTTCTGGATGAAGGAGGGATCAGCCCTGTCTGTCACCGTACTGTGCGTCGGCAAACTGCGGGAGCGCTTTTACGCAGATGCAGCGCAGGAATATCTGAAGCGCCTTTCCCGGCTGATGCCCACCGAAGTGGTGGAGCTCCCCGATGAAAAGGAACCCACCAATCCCTCCCCCGCCCTGAACGAGGCGGTCATGCGCAAGGAGGGCGAAGCGATCCTGCGCCACATTCCGCCCAAGGCCTACGTCATCACCCTGTGCATCGAAGGCAGACAGCTTTCCAGCGAAGCCATAGCTGCGAAACTGAAGGAACTGTTCACGCAGGGAAAAAGTGATATCGTCTTTATTATCGGAGGGTCGCTGGGGCTGCATCCCTCCGTCACGGCCCGGGCTGATCTCAAGCTGAGCATGAGCCCCATGACCTTTCCCCACCAGCTGGCCCGGGTCATGCTGCTGGAGCAGCTCTTTCGCGCCGCCAAGATCAACGCCGGCGAGCGCTATCACAAGTAATGTCCTAATTTCAACGCTTGCGAACCCCTGCCGGGAATGTTATAATGAAACGGACATCGGTTTCCAAGTCCAGTCGCAAGGAGGCCCCTTTTCGTGACCCTGAAAGAGATACTGAAAAAAAATCTGAATGTTCCCAATGTTTTATCCCTGATCCGGCTTCTGCTGGTGCCGGTTTATCTGATTTTGTTCGTTCGCGGACAAAAGACGGCTGCGCTGGTCGTTTTTGCCGCCGCCTGTTTTACTGACCTTCTGGACGGCCGCATTGCCCGCAAGTATAACCTGATTACCGATCTGGGCAAGCTGCTGGATCCCGTGGCGGACAAAGTGATGATTCTGACCGCCATGTTTTCCATGACCATCGGCAACGACGCCATTCCCGCCGTGATCCCGTGGGCGGCGGTGCTGGTGGTGCTGGCCAAGGAACTGGTGATGATCGCCGGGGGCGCGCTGCTGCTCAAGCACGGCATCGTGGTCTATTCCAGCATGGTGGGCAAGGTGGCTCACTGCCTGTTCATCGCCGGTCTTCTGCTGAGCTATTTCCACGAGGATTTTGTTCGTCTCTGTCCGGGCTGGTTCATGACCCCCGACCTGATCGTGATCTGGCTGGCAGTGGTCTGCACCCTGTGCGCCCTGTGCTTCTACGTCTGGAAGAACGTCCGTCAGGCCAAGGAGCTGGGCGTGATCGGCCAAAAGAAAAAGTAAAAACGGTTTTTCAGCAATCGAAACACCGCCGGGTCTTTCCCCCGAAAGGGAAGCGCCCGGCGGTGTTTTTTGTTTAACGGAATCGGCTAACGCTCCTTATTTGGCGCGGTAGCTGCCGCATTCGCTCTCGTCGCACTTGCCGGAGTGGCAGTCGCAGCGGGGCTTGACGTTGATGGCGTCCAGCTGGCACAGGTCGCCCGCGTCATGATGCTGGCAGCTGGTCACCTCGCAGTGGATGCACTGATGCTTGTCGGAAAAGGCCATGTTCCTTCACCTCCCCATGACTTGATAAGGGCAGTTTGCCCCCGCCATGCCAGCTTCATTCATCCGTTTCCCAAAATACGCGAAAATGTAAAAATGCCCTCCGCCCTCGACCGCCTTCCAAAACTATGCTATACTGTAAAGGAGTGTGTCCGCAGGGCATTTTTTGACGCTGGCGGAACCTTAATGTTTTCTTTTTGGGAGGCTATTCCAATGAAAAAAATGAACCGTTCCGTCCGTTCCCTCTGTCTGGCCGCCATGATCGCCGCGCTGTATCTGGCGCTGACGCTTCTGTTCCAGCCCATCAGCTTCGGCGCCGTTCAGTTTCGGATCTCCGAGGCCATGACCCTGCTGCCCGCCATTTTCCCGGAGGCCACCATCGGCCTGACGCTGGGCTGTTTCCTGAGCAATTTTCTGGCAGGCGCGAACGTCTACGACGTAGTCTTCGGCACGCTGGCGACCCTGCTGGCCGCTCTGATCTCCTGGCGGGTAGGCAAGAAAAAGCTCTGGTACGCCGCCATTCCCCCGGTGGTCTGCAACGGCGTTATCGTAGGTCTGGTGCTGACCTATGCCTATCAGATCCCCGCCCTGTGGATGAACATGCTCACCGTGGCCGCCGGCGAAGCGGTGGTCTGCTTTGCGCTGGGCGTTCCGCTGGTCCGGTTCCTGAACAAGCACAAGGATAAGCTGCTCTGATTTTTCAACCGGCATTTTCTTTGTCAAACGGATTTCAAAGGGGGCATTGCAACCATGAAGAAACGCATTTGGGGTTCCCTGCTGCTGGCTGGACTGGTGCTGCTGAGCAGCCGGTCTGCCGTTGCGGAAACCACCCGTCAGGAAAGCATCCGCATTCTTTTCGAAGCGCTGGCCGAGCAGGAAAAAAGCGGCGCTTCTCTGTCCGCGGAAGAAGCGGCGGCCCGGAGCCAATGCATCGACCCGTCCTGCGCCCACGTTTCCGTGGATGAAGAAGGCAATGTGACCGCCCTGTGCCCCTATGGACAGTACCTTCTGTCCGCAAACCCCTATATGGTGTTCAGCGCCAATCCGGTCACGGAACTGGCCCTGCAGCCGGGCACGAATTCCATTTACCGCAGCGGCACCTACCGGGTGACGGGCGGCGACGGTGCCTGCACGCTGGTGGTGACCAAGGGACGGGCCGTATCACTGCTGCTGGACGGCGCTCTTTTGGCACGCCTGCAGCTTTCCGACGGTTCCGCCGCCTCGCTGCAGCAATTAAACGGCGCGTCTCTGAGTGAGATCGTGCCCGTCAACGCGACGCTGGACGTGTCCGGTGCGGTATCAGTGCAGAAGCTTTCCGCCGGTTCGCTGACGCTGACCGGCTCCGGGCGACTGACCGTTGGCGATCTGAACGCCACGATCTCCGGCAATTCCACCGGCAGTGTGCGGGTGGTGTACCAAAGCTGCGGCGCGGAGGCCCTCCGTCAGCTGCAAAAGCTCACCCTTTCCGGGGGAGAACGGTTTTCCGCTGATCTGCCCGCCGTCTTCCGGGGCACGGAAGTACCGCTGGTTCTGAGTTCTGACCCCGATAAAAACGACACGGCCTATGCCGCCCTGCCCGCTCCCGAAGACGGCAAGACCTACAAAGCCCGCGTCAACGGCCAGCAGATTCTGATTTATCTTTCCGATGAACCGCAGGAATATGTGCTTTCGCAAAGCGCCGCGTCGGTGCTGAACGTGGAGGGTTCCTCCGCCGTTCTGACCAGCGAGGAAAACGCGACCCAAAGTGCGCAGGTCAGCGCTGCAAACCTGACGCTGCAATCGGCCCGCACCAGCGGCAGTCTGTCCTTGAGCGGAATGTCCGCCTTCCGTGCGGAAGGAGGCAGTGCTTTCAGCCAAATGATCCTCGACGCGTCCGCCGGTCTGTCCCTGCGGCTGGGCGGGCGGCTCTCGTTGCACGGGTTGGTCAATAACGGCAGCCTGTCCGTGCAGGGCTCCGGCGTACTGGAAGTCGGCGAACTGAGCGGCAGCGGTTCTTACACGATTGATCCTCAGTGCAATTTCAGCGTGGAGCCTTTGCCGGACGCGATCGGCGGTCTGGTTCCCACACAGATTCAGATTTTGGGCGAAGAAAATCATCCCATCGTCTCGACCCGCGTCCAGCTGAAGCTGGGCAGCGGCGAGAGCTTCCTGACCACCACGGACAGCCGGGGCCGCATTACGCTCTGGCGCGCGGAAAAGCTTGATCAGGTGGACGCGGTGGCGCTGTCCGGCGGCGAGACCTATTCCGCCGTGATTCTGAACGGGCAGGCCGAGATCGACGAAGCGCCCGAAATCACCGCCGCGTCCCTGACCAATCGGGGCGTGGTGTCCGTCACGCTGAAAAACGCGGGCGTTTGGGGCGTACAGTATGTGGTAGGCGACGCGCCCGTTTCCCTGACGGATTCGTGGAACGCCTCCGCACAGACCCTGTATGCCGCCGACGGCGAAACCACGCTGTACCTGCCCGGGCTGGAGCTGGGCGACGTGGTCAGTCTGCGGGTCTTTGCCGCCCGGGAAAAGGACGCGCGGCTCAGCGCCGCAACGGCGGACGCTTTCACCTTCTACAAAAACCAGTCCATCACCATCGAGTCCCGGGCGGCTTACGAGCCCGCCGGGCAGAGCAAGACCTACAACGGTCAGCCGATCCAGCTTTCCCACCTGCCCCGTAAATGCAAGGTGGCCTATTTTCTGGAGGACGGCACTCCCTTGCAGACCCCGCCCACCAAGGAGGGCAGCTATTACGCCGAGATCACTGTTCTGGACGACGACCCGGAATATCTGCCCGGAAAAGTCGTTATGCCGCTGGAGATCAAACGCCGCCTGATCTACGTCTACGCGCTGGATGCGACCAAGCAGAAGGGCGAAGACGACCCGGAATTTGAGTTTGACACGGATGAGCTTTGCGGCCGTGACCGGCTGCAGGGGCGTCTTACCCGCGCCAAGGGCGAGGGATACGGCAACTATGCCTACTCCACCGACAAACTGTCCGCCGTGGATGAAAACGGCCAGACGGTCAACCATTACCGTTTCGTGCTATCCCCGGACAGCGGCCATTTTTTCATCGACTGGAACTATCACCACTATCTGCCCTTCGATCCGTTGAGCGTGATCGACCCGGTATACGAGGAGCTCCACTTCAGCGACGGCACGTCCCTCAAGGTACAGTACCGGCTTGCCGATATGCTGAATCTGGATAAAACCTACTTCGGCTCCATCATCCGGGACACGGAAAGTGGTGAGGAGCGGCCCTTTACGCCGTCCCTGCGGCTGCGTCACGGACGGGATGAAGCGCTGCTGATCCTGACCCCCACCGCCGAACTAAGCAAAGACGGCGGCTATCGAACTGATGGGAACGGTACGCCCCTCTGGCAGGGCCGCACCCTGCGGCTGGGCTACTGGCACGTTCAGCAGCTGCTGAACAAGCACGTAGAACACGTGGCTTTCTCCTTAAACGGCGTTACGCTGACCTTCTCCCTGCGGGATCTGGTGAGCGACGGCGTGGATCAGTACCGCCGTCAAAGCGGCCTGCCCAAGGGCAACACCGTTTTCCGTTTTGACCTGATTCCCGTGTTCTCCAACAGCGAGCTTTCCGCACAGGAACAGGCCGCTTATACCCTGCAGGGCGACGGCGCGCCCCTGATGCGTGTTCAGACGTGGCTGGAAAACGGCAGTGAACTGATCGATTTGTCCCCCGCTCTGTCCGGCGCACAGATCGCCTTTGACGTCAGCGCGCTGGCCAGTCAGCAGGAAAGCGGCGCTTCTTCCGATAGCGAAACGGAGACCGTCAACGGTCAGCCCGTGAAGCAGACCTCGCAGGAGTCCGTTGCTTCCCTGCTGCAGACTGCCTACGCCGCCACCCAGCGGGAGGACGCGACCCAGCAGGAGCTGGACGAAGCCCTGCGCGTCTGGCGGGAGGCCGTCCAACAGACCGGCTGCGGCCTGCACCTGTTCCAAAAGGAAAAAGACGAGGCGCTTTCCAGCCGTCTGATCGTCCCCTATACTTTGTCCGAGCAGGGCTCTGCCCTGTACGCCGCGCTGATGCGCACCAAGCCCTACCTGACCGCCGCTTTCCAACAAAGCGGTCTGTACGGCTGCAACCTGCACTAAGAGAGGTTTTTCAACATGCCCACCTTCCAATGCGATACCTCCGCCCTGCTCTGGGACGCTACGGCGGTCTCCAACGCCTTTTTGTGCGAATTTATGCCCGCCGCCCCGGACGGCTATGTAAAGGTCTATCTGTATGGCCTGATGTATGCTCACGGCGGTATGCTGGAGGAAGAGGGCGTGCTGGACGATCTGGCCAAGGCGCTGGAAATGCAGCGGGCCGACGTGGAACAGGCGCTCCGATACTGGGAGCGCTGCCGTCTGGTCAGCCGGGTGCAGGATCAGCCGCCGGTGTACCGTTTCGCCAGTGTCCAGCAGGCGTTGTTGATGAAGCAATCCGCGCCCCAGGATCGTCCCTACGAGGAATTTGCCCGGGCGCTCTGCGACCTGTTCGGCTCCCGGCGGCAGCTGCACGGCAGCGAGACCGTGCTGGCCTACGAGTGGGTGGAGCAGCAGAAGCTTCCGCCGGAAGTGGTCATCATGCTGATTCGCCACATGATCTCCACCCGGGGCATCAAGTTCCCTTTCAAAGACGCGCAGAAGGTGGTCAACGAGCTGTGTGAACAGAATGCCCGCACCCCCGAAGCCGCCGAAGCGGTATTCAGCCGCTCCGAAGCCGCGTGGAAAGGGGCTAAGAAAATCCTGAGCCGCTTCAACGTCCACCGTTCCCCCACCATGGACGAGATCGACTTGTACGTCAAGTGGACGCAGGAATGGGGATATGCGCCCAAGGCCATCGAGATGGCCTGCAGTGAGACCACGGCGGGCACCAACCCCAGCTTTCGCTATCTGGACGGCATTTTGTCCGGCATCCGTGACCGCAGCGGCGGTACGGCCACCACGGCGGCGCAGGTGGAAAAGCAGCTGCGTGGCGAGGAGGACGAGTCCTCCCGGGTTCGGGCCATGCTGGCCGCCTTCGGCAGCCGGGTCTCTGTGGTGGACGAGGGAATGCGCAGCCTGTATCAGGCCATGCGTGCCCTGGCCACAGACGACGTGATCCTGCTGGCGGCCCGGGAGGTGGGTAAAAAGCGGGGCGAACAGCACACCATCGAGAATGTGCTGCTGATGCTGGAAGCGTGGAACGACCGGGGGCTGACGACCTCCGCCCAGGTCACGGCCTATCTCAAAAACGTCCGGGACACGGACAAACGTCTGCGGGCGCTGTTCGCGTTGGCCGGTCAGGACGCCAGCTGCACCCAGCCCAACCGGGAGCTGCTGCGCAAGTGGCGGGAGGATTGGAAGCTGTCCGACCCGCTGGTGGAGCTGGCCGCCACTTATGCCCGCAATACCCGGGAACCCATGCTCTATATGGACAAGCTGCTTTCCGGCTGGCGGGATAAGGACATCACCACCGTCGCCGAGGCCGAAGAAGAACACCGCCGCTTTGCGGAAGCCGCCGCAGCCGATCGGGCCAAGGCCCCCGCGCCCGTGAAAAAGGTCATTGAGCAGCAATACAGTCAGCGGGATTACGATCCCGACGAATACGGCGGCATGAGTCAGGCCGATATTGAGGAGGCGAAGAAGCTGTGAACCGGGATCAGATCATTCTGCAGCTGCAGCAGGACTATATGAAGCGCCGGGAGGACAACCTGCGCCTGTACGAGCAGCGGGTGGACGAAGCCTGTGAACGCTGCCCCGGTCTGCGGGAGCTGCTCAACGCCCGCCACGCACTGGTGCTGGGCGGCATCCGGGCCAGTCTGGTAGAGCGGAAGGAAGGCTCCAGCCAGCAGCTGCCCAACGCCATGAACCTGCTCAACGACAAGATCGCCGCGGCGCTGAAGGCTGGCGGGCTTTCTCCCGATACCCTCAAGCCCATCTACACCTGTCCCATCTGCCGGGACGAAGGGTATCTTTTCGAGCCGTCCCGCCATATGTGCACCTGCATGGAGCGGGAGCTGAACCGGCGCATTCTGGGGGAGGCCGGGCTGCAGGCCGACCGGCAGACCTTCGAGAATTTCCGGGAGGAAATCTTCAGCGACGTGACGGGACGCAGCGGGGTTTCTCCCCGGCAGGCGGCGCTGCTGGCCCGCAACGTCTGTCAGGCCTATGCGGACAGCTTTCCCAACACTTCGCCCGACAATCTGCTGCTGACGGGCAAAAGCGGTCTCGGCAAGACCTATCTGCTGTGCTGCATCGCCCACCGGCTGGCGGATCGGGGCGTACTGCCGGTCTACACCAGCGCTTATCATTTTCTGGAGCTGGCGAGGAAGGGGTACATGGAAAACAGCTCCGCGCCCCTGTCTCCCCTGCTGAACGCACCCCTTCTGCTGATCGACGATCTGGGTACGGAGCCGCTGATGCAGAACATCACCATCACGCAGCTTTTCAATCTGCTCAACGAGCGTCAGCTGGCCGGGCTGCGCACGGTGATCTCCACCAATCTGGACATTCCCGAACTGAAGGAACGCTACACTGAGCGCATCGCCTCCCGGCTGACAGATTCCACCCGCTGGCGCAAGCTGACGCTGAGCGGAGACGACGTGCGCCGCAAACTGGGAGGAGCAAAAGCGTGAACATTCAAATCTATGCCGCCAAGAAAAACCCGGATGTGCTCAAGGCCGAGCGTTTCTTCAAGGAGCGCCGCATTCCTTACCAGACGATGGATCTGAAAAAGCACAAGCTGGGCAAAAAGGAATTGGAGCTGTTCGTCCGTGCCGCGGGCGGAGCACAGGCGCTGGTGGATCGTTCCAGTCAGAAGGCGCTGGAACGCCCCGTGGCTCACATGAGTTCCGACGCGTTGATCGTGGAAGCGCTGCTGGACGATCCCGCGGCGCTGGTCAGCCCCATCGTGCGGAACGGAAACAAAGTGACTATCGGCGCACAGGAGGACGTGTGGAAGGAATGGGTGGCGCAGGGCTGATCTCTGGTCAGTTTTCCCGAAAATTCCACCCGTCCAAATTGAATATAAAAAAACCTCCCGGAAGCCTTGAAAACCAACGTCTTCCGGGAGGTTTTTATCTGCATTTGGTCATTCTGGTCATTTTGTTTCCGCAGTACATTTCAAAGGCGCTGAAAGGCTTGAAAAATTTGAAAAACGTTTGACACAGAGCGCTGGACATGTTATTATGTTATGGTTGTCCGCAATCTGTGTTTTTGTGTGCCCATTTTGCGCGATAAAGGTGCAGAACCGGCACGGAAAAACGGCAGGAAAAACACTGCGGCCATTCCGGAAGGAGGCGAACCCTGAATGGATCAGGAACTGCAAAACGCGGAAAAACGCGTGGTCGGCACCAAGCAGGTGCTTCGCGCCCTCAACGGCGGCTTCGCCGCCCGGGTCTTTCTGGCGAAGGATGCAGACGGTTTCATCTACCACCGGGTCAACGCCCTGTGCGAGGAAACCAAAACCCCTGTCACGATGGTGGATACCATGCAGGAGCTGGGAAAGCTCTGCGCCGTTGGCGTCAAAACCGCCGCGGCAGCCGTGCTCAAGTAAGCGCGGCGTACCAAGGAACTATAAAGCGTCTTTGGGTTGGACGCTCTTATAGCACATCAATCTCGGAGGTGTTTCCATGCCCACGATCAATCAGTTGATCCGCAAGGGACGGCAAAAGGCTGCCAACCGGTCTACGGCTCCTATTCTGCAGGGCTGCCCGCAGAAGCGCGGCGTGTGCCTCAGCGTAAAGACCACGACCCCCAAAAAGCCTAACTCCGCCCTTCGTAAGATCGCCCGTATCCGTCTGACCAATCAGATCGAAGGTACGTGCTACATTCCGGGCATTGGCCATAACCTGCAGGAGCACAGCGTGGTGCTGATCCGCGGCGGTCGTGTTCGCGACCTGCCCGGCGTTCGTTACCACATCATTCGCGGCGCTCTTGACACGGCTGGCGTGGCCAAGCGGATGCAGGCCCGTTCCCTGTACGGCGCTAAGCGGCCCAAGAAGTAAGCCGTTTTTGCGCTGAGGGTTTGCAGGTTACTTTGGAGTGGGCGCAGGAGCCTAGCGGAACGCGTCACAACCCAAACGCAGCCGCACAAAGGAACACCGCGTGACTTTCCCGCCAGGTAGGGGTAAGCCGGAATGAGTAGCTTTTGCCCGCAGGGAGCGGCTGGCCGACAGCCGTCAAAAGTCTGTACCCGAAGCGTCTGAACGCATCTTGAGTCCCTTACATCTTACTGAGGCGATCAAAAATCGCCCAACGAAGGAGGAAATCAAATGCCCCGTCGTGGATTTGTCCCCAAGCGCGAGGTTCTGCCCGATCCCGTACACGGGACCACGGTTGTGACCAAGCTCATCAACCAGATCATGCTGGACGGCAAGCGCGGCACTGCGCAGCACATCTGCTACACCGCCTTTGAAACCGTCGCCGAAAAGACCGGCAAGAGCGCGGACGAAGTGTTCAACGCCGCTCTGGCCAATGTCGCTCCCCAGCTGGAAGTCAAGGCCCGCCGCGTGGGCGGTGCCACCTATCAGGTGCCTATCGAGATCCGCCCCGAACGCCGTCAGACTCTGGCGCTGCGCTGGCTGGTGGAATTCAGCCGCAAGCGCGGTGAAAAGACCATGGCGGAACGCCTTGCCGCCGAAATCATGGACGCTGCCAACAACACCGGCGCGGCTGTGAAGCGCAAGGAAGAAATGCACCGCATGGCCGAGGCCAACAAGGCTTTCGCCCACTATCGCTGGTAAGCGATCCCTTCCCCTGGACGCAGGCGCGTCCCCCACACATCTTAATGTGTATCTGAAAGGAGACCCTCATCTATGCCTAGAAGTCACCCTTTGGAAAAGGTGCGAAATATCGGCATTATGGCTCATATCGACGCCGGTAAAACCACCACGACCGAGCGCATCCTGTTCTACACGGGACGTACGCACCGCTTGGGTGAGACGCATGAAGGTTCGGCCACCATGGACTGGATGGAGCAGGAGCAGGAACGCGGTATCACCATCACTTCCGCTGCTACCACCTGCCAGTGGAAAGGACACCGGATCAACATCATCGACACCCCCGGCCACGTGGACTTTACTGTCGAAGTAGAGCGCAGCCTGCGCGTTCTGGACGGAGCCGTTTCCGTGTTTTGCGCTAAGGGCGGTGTAGAGCCCCAGAGCGAAACCGTTTGGCGTCAGGCCAGCAAGTACAATGTACCCCGCATGGCTTACGTCAACAAAATGGACATCATGGGCGCGGACTTCTTCCGCGTTGTCAGCATGATGAAGGAACGGCTGGGCGCCAACGCCGTGCCGATCCAGCTGCCTATTGGCAAAGAAGCCGATTTCAAGGGCATCATCGACCTCGTCCGCATGAAGGCGGAAGTCTATTACGACGACGAGGGCAAGGATGTTCGCGATGAGGAGATCCCCGAGGATCTGAAGGAAATGGCCGAGGAGTATCATCAGCAGATGATCGAGGCCGTCGCCGAAAGCGATGAAGCGCTGCTCGAAAAGTTCTTTGAGGGCGAGGAACTCTCTCAGGATGAGATCAACGCCGCCATCCGCAAGGCGACCATCAGCTGCACCATGACCCCCGTGCTGTGCGGCACTTCCTACCGCAACAAGGGCGTACAGCCCCTGCTGGACGCCATCGTGATGTACATGCCCTCCCCGCTGGATATTCCGGCTATCAAGGGCGTGGATCCCCACGATCCCGAAAAGGAGATCGACCGTCATCCTTCCGATGACGAGCCCTTCTCCGCTCTGGCCTTCAAGATCATGACCGACCCCTTCGTGGGCAAGCTGGCCTTCACCCGCGTTTACAGCGGCACGCTGTCCAGCGGCAGCTATGTGTTCAACTCCACCAAGCAGAAGCGTGAGCGCGTCGGCCGTCTGGTCATGATGCACGCCAACCATCGTGAGGAAGTCGAAACGGTTTACACCGGCGACATCTGCGGCATCGTGGGCCTGAAGGACACCACCACCGCCGATACCCTGTGCGATGAAAAGAATCAGGTGGTGCTGGAGAGCATGGTCTTCCCCGATCCGGTCATTCAGGTGGCCATCGAGCCCAAGACCAAGGCCGGTCAGGATAAGATGACCATGGCGCTGGTCAAGCTGGCGGAAGAAGACCCCACCTTCAAGACCTTCACCGATCAGCAGACCGGTCAGACCATCATCGCCGGCATGGGCGAGCTGCATCTGGAAATCATCGTGGATCGTCTTCTGCGTGAGTTCAAGGTGGAAGCCACCGTCGGCAAGCCTCAGGTCGCCTACCGCGAAACCATTCGCCGCGCGGCCAAGGGCGAAGGCCGCTACGTCCGTCAGACCGGCGGTCACGGCCAGTTTGGTCACTGCTGGATCGAGATCACGCCCGTGGAGCCCGGCGAAGGCTATTCCTTCGAGAACAAGATCGTCGGCGGTGTGATCCCCAAGGAATTCATCGCTCCCATCGACGCTGGTATTCGCGAAGCCGCTCAGGCCGGTCCTCTGGCCGGTTTCGAAGTGGTGGACTTTAAGGCCAGCGTGTACGACGGCAGCTACCACGATGTGGACTCCTCTGAAATGGCGTTCAAGATCGCCGGCTCCATGGCCTTCAAAGAGGCGATGGCCAAGGCTGATCCCTGCCTGCTGGAGCCCATGATGAAGGTGGAAGTCATCATCCCCGAGCAGTACATGGGCGACGTGGTGGGCGATATCTCCAGCCGCCGCGGTCGCATCGAAGGCATGGAAGCCCGCGTGGGTGAGCAGACGGTGCACGCGTTCGTGCCGCTGTCCGAAATGTTCGGCTATGCCACCGACCTGCGCAGCCGCACTCAGGGCCGCGGACTGTTCACCATGCAGTTCGACCACTACGAGGAAGTGCCCAAGAGCATTGCCGAAAAGGTCATCGGCAAGAAGTAATCCAAATCAAAGCAGCAATGCTTGAATATTGACTCAACTAACCCTACCGACAACAAGGAGGAACACTCAAATGGCGAAAGCGCATTTTGAACGTACGAAGCCCCATGTAAACATCGGCACCATCG
>URJB01000053.1 GCA_900548145.1 uncultured Eubacteriales bacterium
GGCGGGCCGCCTCTGGAGTCGCCGTGCCGCTGGCTTTCTTTGGTACTTTCTTTCGAAGCGAAAGAAAGTACTTCCCCCCTCGGGGCGGCAGCCCCACCACCCGCGCCAGAATCGGCGCGTCAATCCCGCCGACAGGGAACTGATTTCGGCAAAGTTGCCGTATCATGCCGCTTGCAGGGGGCTTTCCGCTCGCCCCATGCACCCCTTTGGGCCGCAGCCGCAGACATATCCCATTCAAATTTATAAAATAGGCCTGCTCTTTCCTCAACGCAAACATTAAACGGAGCGCACGACAGTGCGCTCTGTTTGTGTACACCTGAACTTCCTTTATTCACGAAAATAATGCCGGGATACCGCCAAAGGAAGCCCCCATTTCATTCCCCCACATGCTCCAGCGAACGCTCCCGCAGCCGCTGGTTCACGTGCTGCCGCAGCAGCGTGTAGATCACCGACGTGAGGGGAATGAACAGCAGCATCCCCACAATGCCCAGAAGCCCTTCGCCCAGTACGACGGCCAAAAGCACCCATAGGGACGGCAGACCGATGGCGTTGCCCATGACGTGGGGATAGATCAGATTGCCCTCCAACTGCTGCAGGGCGATGAACATGACCACAAATAAAAGCGCCTGCATGGGATCCACCATTAAAATCAAAAGCGCGCCCGTAATGCAGCCGATCCACGCGCCGAGGACGGGAATCAGCGCCGTTACGGAAATAAAGACGCTGATGAGCAAAGCATAGGGGAAACGGAAGATCGTCATGCACAGGAAGAAGGCCCCGCCAAGGATCAGCGCTTCCAGACATTGCCCGGAAATAAAGGAGGAAAACGTCCGCAGGGTCAGGCTGCCCACTTCCAGCAGCCGGTCCATGGTCTTTTTCGGCAGATAGGCGAAGCCCACCCGGGTCAGCTGCCGCTGCAGACGCTCCTTGGCGAAAAGAAAATAGATCATGAACATGACGGTGAAGAAAAACTGCAAAACCGACGAATACACCGCGCCGATCACGCCGGTGGAGAAGACCGCGCCCTTCAGGGCCAGATTCAGCAGCTGGTCCAGCTGATTCTTGATCTGATCCGGGGTCTGGAGCATACTCTGAACATACTCGCTCAGATCGATGTCGTATTGCAGCAGCCATTGATTCAGCTTGGCGAAGGCCTTGGGCGCCAGCAGAATGATGCTCTCGATAGCCCGCTTGATCTCCGGGGCCATCAGCGCTACCATCAGGTAGATCACCAGCGCCACCAGCAGCAGTACGATCAGCAAAGAAAGCGGGCGGCGCAGACTTTTCGCTTTTTTCATGCCGCCGAAGACTTTCGTCTCAAAAAACCGCATGGGCACGTTGAGGATAAATGCCAGCCCTGCGCCAAAGAGAAAGGGCTGCAGGATCTTCAATAGCGCCAGCAGCAGCCCCCAGGCCAGATCGGCGTGCTGCACCGCCGTGTAGATCACGATCAGCAGCGTGCCCAGCAGCAAAATTTCCCGGTGCCTTTGCTTCTCCATACGCGTCCCTCCCAGTGGGTTTTTCCCATTTTTTGACTTTCTCCGTTTCATTTTACCATATTTTCTGTTATCATCCAAACGGTACTTTTTTTGACTATGGCAAAGAACAGGAAGATGCCCGATGAAAATTCTATTCGCCCCTATGGAGGGGATTGCGCACTGGCTGTACCGCAGCGCCCAGCACGCCTGTTTCGATGGGGCGGACGAATATTTTCTGCCCTTTTGGAGCCCCCGGGGCCAGTCGCTGACCCATCGGGAGCAGGCGGACGTTCTGCCGGAGAATAACGCCGGTATGAAGGCCGTGCCCCAAATCCTGTCCAACAGCAGCGAGGACTTTCTCTGGGCGGCGGACAAGCTGAAAGCGCTGGGCTACGAGGAGGTCAACATCAATCTGGGCTGTCCCTCCGGCACAGTGGTGCGCAAGCATCGGGGCGCGGGGCTGCTGGCCTACCCGGAGGAGCTGGAACGCTTTCTGGACGGAGTTTTCGAAAAATCGCCGGTTGCCGTGTCCCTCAAGACCCGGCTGGGCATGGAAAGCCCGGAGGAATGGCCCGCCCTGCTGGAGCTGTTCAACCGATACCCGGCCCGGCGGCTGATCCTGCATCCCCGCAGCCGGGCGGAGCAATACGGCGGAAGCCCGCATCGGGAGTGGTACGACTACACCCTTCGGGAAAGCAAACTCCCCGTGTGCTATAACGGTGATCTTTTCACCGCCGAAGCCCTGCGGGAGTTCAAACGGCGCTATCCCGGAACGGAAAGCGTCATGTGCGGCCGGGGCTTTCTGTATCATCCGGGGCTTGTGAATCTGTACAATGGAAAAACGGAGAGCGTCGAAGCTCTCCGCCGGTTTCACCAGATGCTCTATGACGGCTACCGGGCGCAGATCGGCACCGAAGCCTTTGTGCTGTGCAAAATGAAAGAAGTCTGGGCCTGTCTGGGCAAGGGCATGGGGCTGGGACCCAAGACCCTGAAAGCCATCCATAAGGCCATGCGCTATCCCGCCTTTGAAACGGCGGTGGATAACGCCTTTGCCGAGTTCGCCGCCAGAGCGTGACCGGCTTACAGCACCATGACCAGCGTGCCCGCCGCGATCAGCGCCGCGCCGATCAGGCTTTTCATGTTGAACTGCTCGTGCAGGAACACCCACGCCAGAATCAGCGTGATGACCACGCTCAGCTTGTCGATGGGCACCACCTTGCTGGCCTGACCCAACTGCAGCGCCCGGTAGTAGCACAGCCACGACGCGCCCGTGGCCAGGCCGGACAGGATCAGGAACAGCCAGCTTTTCCGGCTGATCTCGGCAATGCCGCCCTGCGCGTTGGTCAGGAACACCATGCCCCAGGACATGACCACCACCACCAGTGTGCGAATGGCCGTCGCCAGGGTGGAATTGACCCCGTCGATGCCGACTTTCGCCAAGATCGAGGTCAGCGCGGCAAATACCGAGGAAAGCACCGCATACACAGCCCACATGAATTTCCATCTCCCTTGACGTTCCAAAAACTCCCCCACAGTATAGTCCTGCCAGACCCAAAGAACAAGAAGGAAATAGGGCTGCGCGTGGCCCGCGCCCCTTGCCAAACGCCCGTTTTCGTTCTATAATGGGCGAAACGACTGCTTTCTGCGGCCAACCGCCGCTATCAGCCGTCAATACAGGAAAGGATGAGCGATCAGAATGGAAACGACCACGACGAACAAGACCAATTTTATCTGGGAAGCCGTAGAGCAGGATTTGGAGAGTGGCCGTTACCAGAACGTGCACACCCGCTTTCCACCCGAACCCAACGGCTACCTGCATATCGGCCACTGCAAGGCCATGTTCGCGGATTTCCAGACTGCGGAAAGATTCGGCGGCGTGACCAATCTGCGCTTTGACGATACCAACCCCGCCAAGGAAGAGACCGAGTACGTGGACGGCATCATGGAGGACATCCACTGGCTGGGCTTCGACTGGAAGGGCGGTTTGTTCTTCGCCAGCGAATACTATGACAAATGCTACGAGATCGCCGTGGACTGGATCAAACGCGGTCTGGCCTATGTGTGCGAGCTGAGCCCCGAGCAGGTGCGCGAATACCGCGGCACCCTGACCAAGCCCGGCAAGAACAGCCCCTACCGCGACCGTCCCGTGGAGGAAAGTCTGCGCCTGTTTGAAGAAATGAAGGCGGGCAAGCATCCCGAGGGCAGCATGATCCTTCGGATGAAGATCGACATGGCCAGCCCCAACATCAATATGCGCGACCCGGCCATGTACCGCATCCTGTATAAGGAACATCACCGCACCGGCAAGAAGTGGTGCATCTACCCCATGTACGACTTCGCCCACCCCATCGGCGACGCGCTGGAGGGCATCACCCACAGCCTGTGCTCGCTGGAATATGAAGATCACCGCCCCCTGTACGACTGGGTGGTGGAGCACGCCCAGAATATGCTGCCCGGCCATCCCCGGCAGATCGAGTTCAGCCGCCTGAACCTGACCCAGACCATCATGTCCAAACGTTATCTGCGGATGCTGGTGGAAAAGGGCTATGTGTCCGGCTGGGACGATCCCCGGATGCCCACGCTGTGCGCCATGCGCCGCCGGGGGTACACCCCCGCCGCCATTCATGACTTCATCGACCGCATCGGTCTGGCCAAGGCGGACAGCACCGTCGATCTGGCGCTGCTGGAGCACTGCGTGCGCGAGGATCTGGGCGGCAAGGCCCGCCGCGCCATGGCCGTGGTGCATCCCCTGAAGGTCGTTCTGCAGAATTGGCCGGAGGACCGGGCGGAAGAACTGGAAATGGAAAACCATCCCGATCATCCCGAATGGGGCACCCATAAGGTGGTGCTGACCCGGGAGATCTACATCGAGCAGGAAGACTTCATGGAAGTGCCTGTGAAAAAGTATTTCCGTATGTTCCCCGGCAATGAGGTGCGGCTCAAGGGCGCGTACATCGTGCGCTGCGACGGCTGCGAAAAGGACGAAGACGGTAATGTGACCGCCGTCCTGTGCACCGTGGATATGGACACCCGCAACGGCACCGAGGGTGCCAACCGCAAGGTGAAGGGCACGCTGCACTGGGTCAGCGCCAGCGAGAATATTCCCTTCGAAGCTCGTCTGTACGAGCCTTTGATGATGAAGGAGACCGAGGAGGAGACCGCCGCCGAGGCTGCTCAGAGCGAGGCCGAAGCCAAGGCGGAGGCCGACGGCGAGGAGACCGTGGTGTCCAGCGCCACTCTCAAGACCGATTTCCTCAAGAAGCTGAACCCCAACAGTCTGGAAGTGTGCCACGGCTATCTTTCCAAGGCGCTGGGCGAGGCCAACGTGGGCGACACCTATCAGTTCCTGCGGGTGGGCTACTTCTGCAAGGATCAGGATTCCACCCCTGAAATGCCCGTTTTCAACCGGGTGGTGGGGCTGAAGGATACCTTCGCCAAGCAGGTGAAAGCATGACCAAAACCTTGAAGGGAGAAAGCCGCGACTGGCTTTCTCCCCTTTTCTGCTGGCTGTACGCCGCCATGCTCCTGTGGGTGCTGGGGCTTCTGACGCTGGGCCAGCGGGCCATGGAGGGGTATTATGCCCATGGCTTCTGCGTGGAAAACTGGGTTCTGCTGCTGGCGGCGGCAGGGCTGACCGGCTTATGGGTCTGGCGGCTGAGAGTTCGGCCGGTCAAGCTGCCGCAGCCGGCTTCTTCCTCTCGAATGGCGTGGGCACGGGCCGCACTGTATCTGGCGCTGTTCGCCGTTCAATGCCTGATGGCCCGGTGTTTGTGGTTCTATTTTGCCTTCGACCCTTCCGCCGTCCGGCAGGGTGCGGAAGCGCTGGCCCTGGGTCAGCCCCTGTCCGAGGAATGGCGCGCCTATTTCCGTCAGTGCCCCAACAACGCGCCGCTGACGGTGATCCTGTCGCTGGTGTATCGGCTGGGAAAGAAGCTGGGCTTGGCCGAGCCCTATGTGTTGGAGGTTTACGGCGCGGCGCTACTGACCAACCTCAGCGTGGCCACGGCCATGGCGGTACTGCGGCGGCTCAAGGTGCGTCCCTCTGTTCGGCGGGTCGGTTTTGGGCTGGCGGCGGTATGGCTGCTGTTTTCGCCCTTTATCATCATGCCCTATACGGACACCTACGCCTGTCTGTTTCCCGTGCTGGGAATGCTGATCCTGTTGACGGACTGGAAAGCGCCGGTGCGCTACGGTCTGGCGGCGCTGTGCTGCTCATTGGGCGGGGCGGTGAAGCCCAGTGCCTATATCCTGCTGATCGCTGCCTTGCTGCTGGGTACGATCCGCTTCCTTTTCCGCAAGAAAAACGCCGCCCTTTGGAAACGGGGTTTGTGCATCCTTGCCGCCGTTATCATAGGCGTTTTGCCCGGTATGGCGCTGGAAAAAGGCTCCGTCAAGCTGCTGACGGGCTCTACAGCTCCGGAGGAAGCGCTGGGCAGCGCCCATTATCTCATGATCGGGCTGGATGACCAGTACTGGGGCGGACATTCCGCTGAGGGCGTGACCTATTCCGGCAGCTTTGCCACGGCGAAGGAACGCACCCGCGCCAATCTGGCCCGGGCGCTGGAAGAAGTACAGAACCGTACCCTGGGCGAAAATCTGCACTTCTTTTCCGTAAAGGCCTATAAGGCTTACGCAGACGGCACTTTCGCCTTCAACAGCTATCTGGTGGAGGAGCCGGTGCGACGCAGCGACCGTCTGTCTCTGTTCCTGCGGAAAATCTTCTACCGGGAAGGCACGTGGAATCCCGCTTACCGAGCCGCGATGCAGTGCCTCTGGCTGGTGGTGCTGCTGGGCTGCCTCGCCGCCGCCCTTTTGCGGCGGAGGGAGTACGCCGTGCAGCTCTGCGCTCTGTCCCTGCTGGGGCTGACGGCTTATCAGCTGCTGTTCGAGGTCTGGCCCAGATATCTGTTTCTGTACGCGCCGGTGTTTCTGGTGCTGGCGCTGCTGGGCGTGGAAAAGCTGGGGCAGCGCCGGGAAAAACAATAATCCCCTTAGAGGGGGACGAAAGCACGGAGAAAAATCTCTCCGTGCTTTTTTGCTGGAAAAGTTCACACAGGTCGTCTTTGGGGATAAGAAACGTGCTTGTTTTCATGGCTGGGATATGCTAAATTGTGGGAAAATCGGAAGAAGCACAGGGCAAAGGAGGACGCGCTCCATGATGGAACAGTCTTTGCCGGTATGGCTGCAGGGGCGGCAGGACGAAAAGAACCTGACCGCCGGGTTTTATGCGCCGCTCAGTTTGGAAGGAAAGCGCAGCGCCGTACTGAAGCTGGCCGCAGCCGGGCATTATCACGTCTATCTGAACGGGGAACATCTGGCCTACGGGCCGGTGCGCTGCGCCCACGGCTGGCACCGGGTCAGCGAGATCGACCTGACGGGCGCAGCGGGGCCAAGGATCAGCCATCTGGCGATCGAGATCAACGTGCCCCGGGTGAATACGTTTTTTCTGGCCGATCAGCCGCCCTTCCTGCAGGCGGAGGTCTGGGCGGACGGGGAATGTATTGCCCGAACCCTTCCAGAGGGCGGCAGATTCGTCGGCTTGCGTCTGCCCTACCGGGAGCAGAAGGTGGAACGCTACAGCTATCAGCGGGGCTTCAGCGAGGTCTATGAACTGACGGGGGACTGGAACGGCTGGCGCAGCGGGCGGGGAATGGCCGAGCCCCTGACGGGCTGCGAGCCCAAGCGGCTGATTCCGGCGCGGCGGTCTTTACCTGCGCTGCCGGAGATCGCGCCCCGTTGGCTGGTGAAGCAGAAGCCCGTTTCATGGGATTTTGTCCACGCGCATCCGTGGGATGACCGCTGCACCACCGGCATAGGGGAGCTGATCGGCGGCTACCGCCGGGAGGAATGCACGACTCTGCTGACCCGGGACATTTCCGCCATTCTGCCGAATCACGAACCGCCCGTTTCCGTGCCTTTTGCGCTGCCCCTTCGTCTGAAAAAGGGAGACGGCGCGTGGCTGCGTTTTGACGGGGAAAAAACGGGCTTCCTTACGATGGAGATCGAATGGGACGAACCCGGTGTTATGTATGCTCTGTATGATGAGATTCTGACGGATGGGGACGTGAATCCTCTCCGAATGAGCCTGATCGGGGCTATGAAGCTGACGTTCAGCCGGGGCGTTCATCGCTTCACGGCCTTTGAACCGGCAGCGATGCAATACCTCAAGCTGGTCTGCGCCGAGGGTCGCTGCACCATCCGCCGTCTGCACCTGCTGGAAGCCGCCGCCCCGGCGGAGGATTATCCGCCGCTGCCAGAGTACGTAGGAGACGGCCTGCTTCGGCAGATCGACCATGCCGCCGTGGAGACCCTGCGGCAGAACAGCTACGATCTTTTTACCGACTGCCCCTCCCGGGAACGGGCAGGCTGGAGCTGTGACAGCTTCTTCATGGGGCGGGCCGAATGGGCGCTGACCGGGGCCAATCGGACGGAAAAAACCTATCTGGAAAACTATTTCCTGCCGGAACGCTATCCGTGGCTGAAACCGGGCGTGATCCCCATGTGCTACCCCTCCGACCCGCGCAACGGCAACTTTATCCCCAACTGGATGCTGTGGCTCCTGCTGGAAACGGAGGAGTACGTCCGCCGCACCGGCGACCGGGAAATGGCGGAACTGGCAGAGAAACATCTGTTGGACGCGCTGAATTATTTCGAGGGCTTTGAAAACGAGCTGGGGCTGCTGGAAAAGCTGGAAGCGTGGGTGTTTGTGGAGTGGTCCAAGGCCAACGAGCTGGTGCAGGATGTGAACGCCCCCAGCAATATGCTCTACGTGGCGGCGCTGGAAGCGGTGGCACGGCTGTACGACCGCCCCGCGCTGGCGGAAAAAGCGGCGCGGGTACGGCATACCCTGCGGGACGTGTTTTTCGACGGCACGCTCTGGCACGACCGGGCTTTGCGGCAGGAGGGCGGCGGGCTGACCGTAACGGAGGAATGCACGGAGACCTGCCAGTATTATGCGTTCTTTTTCGACCTGTCCACCCCGGATGATACGCCGGAATTGTTCCAAAATCTTTTTGCGGCGGACGGAGCGTGGCTGGCGGCCTCAGGGCTGTACCCCTCTAACGCTTTTATCGGCAAACTGCTGCGGATGCTGATTTTGGATCGCTATGGCCGCAAGGGGCAGGTGTTGGATGAAATCCGCGCGTCCTACGGCGAAATGGCCCGGCAGACGGGCACATTGTGGGAGTTTCTCAGCCCCCGGGCCAGCTGCTGCCACGGCTTTGCCGGGCTGATTGCCCCGCTGATCCGAAAAAATGCGGAATAGTAAGTTTTCCCGGAACGGGCTTTGCCTGTTTCGGGATTTTTGCGCTGGATTTGTGCACAATCGGATTTCTGACTAGTGACAATTCCCACTGATTCCCGTATACTGATAAAGTGCTTTCTGCCGGTGGAATGGAGCGTGCGGAAGGTGAACAGACTGACTTTATCCCCGAACTGTGCAAGGAGACCGCCCGATGAAAAAAACACCCGAGTCCAAGGCAAACCGTCACCATACGCTATCCCGCGTTTTCGAGATCATCCTGTTTGTGTCGCTGGCCGCAGCGTCCGTTTATTCCGCCATTCGGCTGGCGGGCGCGCCGGAGTCCCTCCCGGCAGGCACGGAGGGCAAGACCCGCAGCGATTATCTGCTCATGCTCACCCAGTGCATTCTGGGTCTGGTGGTCATGCTGCTGCCCTCCCGGGCGGCCCGGCGCTGGAAGCTGCCTGTGCCGGACGTGCTGTACGTTCAGTACTATATGTTCCTGTACTGCGCTATTTTTCTGGGCGAGGTCTTTGACTTCTACTATCTGGTGCCCTTCTGGGACACGCTTCTGCACAGCTTCTCCGCAGTGATGCTGAGCCTTCTGGGCATTACCATCGTGGACGTGCTGAACCGCTCCGGCAAAATTTCCGTGTCGCTGAGCCCGGGATTTACGGCGATGTTCGCCTTCTGCTTCGCGGTGGCGTTGGGCGCGCTGTGGGAAATTTACGAATATTCCTTCGACGCGCTGCTGGGTCTGAACATGCAAAAATTCCGCACGGCGCAGGGCGTGGAGCTGGTGGGCCGGGAAGCTCTGCAGGACACCATGGAGGACCTGATCTGGGATGCGGCTTCGGCCTTCTGCGCGTCCATCGTGTGGTTCCTGCTGGGCCGCCGCCGTTTGAAAAAGGAACAGGAAGAAGTCAAGGAGTAAGGCAAAGAATAGCAGGCAAGCCTTGCCGGATCGGACTGCCGGGACCGGCGGGCATTCTGCCGATTCTGGAAGGAAGACCAGAGTACGGCCACTCCGAGATAGGATTCGTCTTAAATAGCGTAAAAAAAGCTCAGGGCGTTTGCTCTGAGCTTTTGGCATCTTTCAAAATCACAGTTTCCCGGCTTCCTTGCGGCGCTTGACCCAGTCTTCCTTGACCACACCGCGGGAGCGGGCCACGAACAGCGCGTCCTCCGGCACGTCCTCCACCACGGTGGAACCGGCGGCCAGATAGGCGTTCTTGCCCACATGGACAGGCGCGACCAGATTGCAGTTGCAGCCGATAAAGGCATGATCCTCCACCCTGGAGCGGTTCTTGACCTTGCCGTCGTAATTGACGAACACCACGCCGCAGCCCAGATTGATATCCTTGCCCAGATCGCTGTCGCCCACGTAAGTCAGGTGAGAGACCTTGGTGCCGTCGCCGATGGAGGAATTTTTGATCTCCACAAAGTCGCCGATGCGGCAGTGATTGCCCACACTGGTATCAGGCCGCAGGTAGGCGTAGGGGCCGACGGTGGTCTCCTCGCCTACAGCGCAGTTCAGCAGAACGCTGCTTTCCACAGTGGTTCCCCGGCCCACTACGGCGTTGTTCAGCCGGTTATTGGGGTAGAGCACGCAGTCCGCGCCGATGCGGGTGCTGCCCTGCAGGGTATTGCCCGGGTAGATCATCACGCCGGGAGCAATGACTACGTCGCTTTCCACGATCATTCGGTCGCGATCCAGGAAAATCACGCCGTTTTCCTCGTGACGGGCGATATTCCGTTGGTTGATCTCCTTGTAGGCGGCGGAAAACTTCGACGCTGAAGCTACCGGGAAGGGCACGCTTTCCATCTTCTCGTCCGCAGACCAGTCAGCCGTATGAAGCCCGGCCTTTTTCAGCCGTTTTTCCAGCTCCGTCAGGTCAGGCAGCGTCTCGATCCCTTTCATTACCTGCACAGCCGTTTCAGCGTTCATGGCAATGGCAAGGGGTTCGTCTGTGCCCACCGCACGGAAAATCTGCGCTTCCCGCTTGGCGTCTTCCAGCAAAAGCGCAAGCTCCTTCTGTCGGAAAGTGGCCATGTCCTCCCGGATGACGATAACCAGATCGGTCTTTCGCCCGGAAAGCTGCTCCGGCTTTTCGATGATCTCAACGCCCTTCAGGGCTTCCAGCACATAATCCCGGCTCATTTTGCCCAGCAGGGGCTTTTTGGCAAAAGCGCTGCCTTCCGTCAGCCAGCCGTAACAGGTCATCAGTTCGTTCCCTCCTGTTCTGCACAGACCGCGCCCTCTCCGGCCAGCTCCCGCAGCCACGGGGCGGGGCGGACGGTCAGAGACGCGGGGTCGTCGGTCACGTTCATGGTCATCAGCGCCTTTTCATTGCGGATGCAGCGCTGATTGGGGTTTTCGGTGGACATGACGAAGGCCGTGCCCACCACCTCCACATCAAATTCGGCCATCAGGTCGATCATGCCCTTGGCGGTGCCGCCGCCCTTGAGGAAATCATCCACGATCAGGGCGCGCTGGCCTTCGTTGACGGCCCGGCGGCTCAGGCTCATGGTCTCAATGTGGTGATCGGAGCCGGAAACGTAGTTGATGTTCACCGCGGAGCCCTCGTACACCTTGCTGGAGCGGCGGGCGATCACCAGCGGAACGCCCAGCGCCCGGGAGGTCATCAGCGCCACCGGGATCCCCTTGGTTTCCATGGTGAGGACAAAATCGGGGGCCGCGTCATAGAACTGTCCCGCGATAATGATGCCCATTTTCCACACCAGTTCATGCATACTGAGAATATCGCTCAGGTACAGGAAGCCGCCCGGCAGCACCCGGGAAGGGACGCACAGCTGGCCGCAAAGCTCCTGCACGAAGTCATAGGAGGCCTTCGGGCTCAAATAAGGACGGTAACGAACGCCGCCGGCCGCGCCGGTGACGGTCTCCAGCCGCCCCAGTTCAAAGGTTTCAAACACCTGACGGAGAATGTCGATATCCTCGCTCATGGTGGACTTGGCCGAGCCGAAGCGCTCGCAGAATTGGGAAAGCGTGAAAATCTGATTGGGCGAATCGGTCAGCCATTTGGTCAGGGCAGCCATTCGCTCGTTGCGCTTGATGCGTTCCAAACGTCTTCCTCCTTTTTCCGGAAGAAACCGGGAGTTCGTAGGCATTATACCACGGCTTTCCGAATCTTACCAGAAAAATTTTCACCGAACGTTCGGAAAGATACGAAGAATGTCTTATGCGGGATAAACACGGCCGGAATCGTCGACTTTCAATTCCCGCCAGGTACGGAGAATCAGGCATACGGAGATCACAAAGGTCAGCGCGTCGGACACCGGCATGGAGTACAGCACGCCGTCCAGTCCGAACATTCGCGGCAGCAGCAGGGCGAAGCCTACGCCGAACACCACCTCGCGAACCATGGAAAGCAGGGTGGAGGCCCAGGGCTTGCCCATGGACTGCAGGAAGATGAACGCGGCTTTATTGACTGTCGCCAGCGTCATCAGGCACAGATACACCCGGAAGGATCTGACGGCGAACTGTGTGTAATAGACGCTCTCATTGGCTGCACCGAAAATACCGATCAGCGCTTGGGGGAATAGCTCCACGATCAGCGTAGCCGCCGCGCCCACGGCGGCTTCCATCAGCAGAAGGCGGCGGAGCACCTGACGGGTTCGGCTGTTCAGACCCGCGCCCACGTGATACCCGACGATCGGGATGCAGCCCGCCGCCATGCCGATGGAGATCGAAATGACGATCTGGAAGAATTTCATTACAATGCCGATGACGGCCATAGGAATCTGAGCGTATTCCGGCTGGCCGAAGACCAGGTCCAGCGCGCCGTACTTCCGGGTCATGCTGTTGATCGCCGCCATAGCCGCCACCAGCGAGGCCTGACTCAGAAAGCTGCAGATCCCCAACGGTACATACTGACGGATCAGCCGGGGGTGAAAATGGAAACTTTCCCGTTCCCACCTCACGGTGCGCATATGGGCCAGATACCACACCGCCAGACCGGCCGTCAGCATTTGACCCAGCACGGTGGCGACCGCTGCGCCCGTCATGCCCCAGCGAAAGCCGAAAATGAACAGCGGGTCCAGCACCAGATTGACCGCCGCGCCCGCCAGCGTGGAGATCATGGCAAAGCGGGGGCTGCCGTCGGAGCGAATGATGGGGTTCAGACACTGACCGAACATATAGAACGGCACGCCCAGGGTGATCCAGAAGAAGTACTCTTTGGACAGGCGGAAGGTTTCTTCATTGACCGTACTGCCGAACAGAGTCAGCAGCGGGTCACGGAACAGCAGATAGCAGGCGGTCAGCACAAGGCTGGCGGACACACAGCACAGCACGGCGCTGCCGATGCTTCCGCTGGCGTCCTTCGGCTGCTTACGGCCCAGACAAAGGCTGACGAAGGTGCAGCAGCCGTCGCCGATCATCACGGCCACGGCCAGCGCGATCACCGTCAGGGGAAACACCACCGTATTGGCGGCGTTGCCGTTGGAGCCGAGGTAGCTGGCATTGGCGATGAAAATCTGGTCGACGATATTATACAGCGCCGCCACCAGCAGTGAGATCACGCAGGAGAGAGCGTATTTCCGCATCAATTTGGGAATGGGGGTGGTTTCCAGACAGGATTTTTCCATGGTTGATTCCTCTTTCTCTGATTTGCCGATGAAATGAAAAAAGCGCAGGTCCCCAAACAAGACCTGCGCTTTGAGCAAATCAAAAGGCGCAAGTCCGTTCACTTGGACTTACGCCTTTCAGCCACACAGCGGGATTATTTTAGCACGGATTTTTGAAAAAAGCAAAAGGGGAATTTTCTGGGGACAGGGGAGGAAAGTGCGTGTTCGGTGTATACAACCGCCGTAGACGGTTAACGGCTCGGAGTTCAGGCAAACAACAAGCGGTGTGCACGGCAGTGCGGGCTGCGCTGATGGTTTGCCCCGAGGAAGGTCATTTTGTTCGCTTCCAAAAGCGAAAATTTTTTGCAGGAGCAATGGTTGCAGTTTCCTGGGTTTCTCGCCAGCTTCGGTGCCCGAAGGTTTCCAAAGGGCGAGCGGAAAGTCCTTTGGTGCGCCCGCAGGCGCATACCCTTGCTGGGGCTTGACGCGCCGACTCCGGCGCGGGAGCAGGGCTTACAGCCCTATGGGGCGCTCACCCTTTTCTTTCGGCGGCGAAAGAAAAGTGTGCAAAAGAAAGCCAGCGGCACGGCGACTCCAGAGGCGGCCCGCCCCGCTTCGCGTTATTCGCAAATATCGGCGTTCCGGGCACTGCCGTGCCCGGCTCTTGTATT
>URJB01000054.1 GCA_900548145.1 uncultured Eubacteriales bacterium
CCCCTGCGCGCCTTAGGCGCGCAGTCCGAAAGGGGGCTCAGCCCCTCAGGGGCACTGCCCCTGCCTGACGGGTCTCGTTGTAGTATCTGACGATGTCCCGGAGGAGCTGGAAGTGCTCGAAGTCCTGAGTGTAGACGATGTTGATCTCCCGCATCATGCTCAGGTTTTCGATGGGCAGCACCACGATCTTCTTCTTTTTCAGCTCGTCCATGCAGGCGCTCTTGGCCAGTACGGAAACGCCGAAGTCCCGGCGGATCAGATCCTTGATGGTGGCGATGTTGTCGATCTCCAGAACCACGTTGAAATCGTCGATGCTCAGGTTCTGGCTTTCCAGACTGGCCACGAAGAGGTTGCGGGTGCCGGAGTCCGGCAGACGGAGGATCATCTTCTCCTTCTGCAATTCGCCGATGGTCACCAAGCCCCGGTGGGCCAGCCGGTGCCCCGGAGAGACCGCCAGCACCAGACAGTCCGTGTCCAAAATCAGGTATTTCAGACTGGGGTCGTTGATCTTGCCCTCTACGATGGCGAAATCCAGCTCGTAATTCTTGAGCATGTCGTGCAGATTGCTTTGAGAATCCGTGATGATCTTGATGGTCACGCCGCTGCGGCTGTTCACGTACCGGGCCAGCGCTTCGGCAATGGCGTTGCTCTCCGCCGTGTGGGTGATGCCCACGGTCAGGGAGGTCAGCTGGCGCTTTTCACTGGTCAGGTCCTTGCGCAGATTGTTGTAGAGGGACAGCATCCGCCGGGCGTACTTGATGACCATCTCGCCCTCGTGGGTCACGTGCAGCTCGTTGTTCGTCCGCTCAAAAATGCGCACGTTCAGTTCGCTCTCCAGCGAGCGGATGTGCTGGCTCACGGCGGGCTGGGTCAGGGATAGCTGTTCCGCCGCCCGGGTAAAGCTCCCTGTTTCCACGACCTTCATCAGGGAATGAAGCTTCGGATCGACCATCCCTTTCCCCGCCCTTTCAAAAAAAATTTTTTATGAATGATGATTATACCATAAACTTTAGGAATGCGCCAGCTTCATCCAGCGCCGACGCACAGGCTCCGCCGTGGCGGGCTTGTCGTCCAGCAGACCCTCCTGCCCCCGCAGAAAGGCGACGAACATCGCGATGGAGATGCAGCAGCAGATCACGTCGGTGATGGGGGTGGCCCAGACGACGCCGAAGATGGGCAGAAGCCGGTTGAGCAGGAACATCAGCGGAATGTCCAGCAGGCCCTTGCGGAGGATGGCCAGCAGGAAGGAGCGCATTCCCTTGCCCACCGCCTGAAAGAAGGAGATCAGCGCATAGGCGCAGGCGGAGAAGGGCCCGCCCAGGCAGAGGATCCGCAGGAAGGCCGCGCCGTAGGTCACGGACTCGCTGCCGCCGGGGATGAACAGGCCGATCAGCTGGCGGCTGAACACCAGCGAGACGGTCATGCACAGGGCCGCCATGGCGATAGAGAGCGCCATGGATAGGGTAATGGAGGCCTTCATGCGCTTGTGATCGCCGGAGGCGTAGTTGTAGCCGATCAGGGGCAGCACGCCCTGCGACATACCGCGGACGATGCTGTGGGCCAGCATATTGACCTTCTTCGCCACGCCCAGACCGGCCTGCAGGGCCGTGCCGGAGACCGCCATCAGCGCGTCCAGCACCGCATAGGAAATATTCTCGCACAGAGTCATCAGGCAGGCGGGCAGACCGGTGGTCAGCACGTCGGCGGGGATCCTGCCGCGGATGGACTTGCCCAGACGGCGGGGGCTCAGCCGCAGGATGGAGCGCTTGCCCTCCCTAAGCACCACCACAAGGAAATACACCAGGGCGATCACGTTGGACAGGGCCGTGGCGATGGCGGCGCCCAGCGTCTCATAGCCCCGGGGCAGGAGGACGAACATGAACAGGGGATCCAGCGCGATGTTCATCACGCCGCCCAACGCCACGCCGATGCTGGCCTGCAGGGAGCGGCCCTCGGAGCGAACCAGATGGGCCAGCAGCGCGTTCAGGGAGGTGGCCAGACCGCCGATGACCACGGTGCAGGTCAGATACTCCACCGCGTAGTCATGCACCAGCGGATTGGAACCGCCCAGCAGGTCTACAAAGGGCCCGGCGAAGAGCCACGCGCCCAGCGAATACAGCGCCGTCAGCGCTGCGCAGCCCCAGAAGGCGAAGGAGGCCGTATCCTTGGCCCGCTGCAGGTCCCGCGCGCCCAGCGCCCGGGAGATGACGCTGGCTCCGCCCACGCCGAACAGGTTGGAGATGGCCTGCAGGAACATAAATGCGGGCATACAGACCGTGGCGGCAGTGATCATGGCGTCGCTGCCGGTCAGGCCAATAAAGAACGTATCGGCCATGTTGTACAAAACCAGAATGATCTGGCCGACCACCGTGGGCACGGCCAGCTTGAAGATCGCCTCCAGCACAGGCACGTCTTCAAACAACGTCTTTTCTCTTTCCTTCATAACCGGGGTCCCTCCGTTTCTAAAAAAATCAGCGGCGGCCGCGCAAATATGCCGCAGCCGCCGCAGAAGCGTCCGTGCCGTCCGTCTATGCGACGGAACGACGTCTTCGCCTCTGCTGCCGGGACAAGTTCATCTGCGATTTGGAAAAAGATGGTTTGCTATTCATCCCGGCACGTCCTTTCCTGTGGTTTTTGGAGAAGCCTTTCATGGCCGTTCCCCTTGGGATAGGCATATTATATGGGCCTTTCTCCAAAATATCCAATAATCATTCCGTATTTATCGATAAGAAATGCTTATGAAGAGGAATGGACAAAAGAACAAAAGCGTCTCCGCGCACTGCGGAAACGCCGGGTTCATGGGCTTTGAAGTCCCTTCTGTGAAAGTTTTATCAATCTTTTGCCAAAATGGACGCAAACAAACCTTAATGACCCCAAAAGTTTTCTTATCCGAGGCCCCAAAGGCATTCTGCGATTCAGGCGCGTCCCTTTCCGAAAAAAGCCGTTTTCCGCCCAATGAAAGCAGAAAATGGCATGAGCTTATTTCCGTTCATTCATCCTGCCCACAGTGCAGGTTCCATTCTTCTTCCTCGCAGGCCAGCGGCAGCAGCACCGTGACGGCAGTGCCCTCGCCCAGCCGGGACTCGATACGCAGCTCTGCCGCGCTGCCGTAGATCAGCCGCAGCCGATCACGGACGTTTCGCATCCCGATGCCCGTAGACTTGCGGCCCTGCTGTTCGCTTTCCTCCGCCGAACCATTCAGAATACGCTCCACCCGCTCCGAAGACATTCCCTCGCCGTTGTCCTTCACGCAGATTACCAGCCGGTCGCCCTCGTCCCGAGCAGAGATATCCACCACAGCGTGATCGGTGCGCACGCCGTGAACCAGAGCGTTTTCCAGCACGGGCTGCAATATCATGGTGGGGATCAGGGCAAAGGCCGCGCCGGTGGTGCAGTGAAAGGGCGTTTCCAAATTTTCGCCGTAGATATGCCGGTAAATATAGGCATACTGCTTCAGACTGTCGAACTCCCGCTTGACGGGAATAAAGCGTTTCTGCATATTGCCGGTGTTCTGTCGGAAAAAAGACGAAATATGCTGCACAACTTCGCAGATCTCCGCGTTGCCGTCGATCTTGGCCAGAGCGTTGACCATTTCCATGGCGTTGTAGATGAAATGAGGATTGATCTGGGATTGCAACGAGCGATACTTGTATTCCAACATTTCATACTCCGCCCGGTTCTTGCGGGTCTCCTCCTCCCGCACCTGCGCCAGCAGCCGCTGCTGATGCTCCAGCATTCTGTTGAAGTGGCTGGCCAGTTTGCCTGTTTCATCGCGGCTGACCACCGGTACCCGAAGCTCCAGATTTCCGGCGGCCGCCTCGTCCACCGAACTCACCAGCAGATGGATCTGCCGAGTCATGCGGTCGGTGACCATCAGTACTACCAGCGAACCCAGCACCGCGCCGACCAGGCCGGTCAGGATGCCGGTCAGCGCCGCCGTACGCCGCACCTGCCGCAGGATGGATTCCGGCAGCAGGCCCACCGCCGTCCAGTCGCCCTGCTTCTGGATGGAAACATAGTATTTCTCCCCGGCGGAAAGCTCCGCCGCGCCGGTTCGAGCCGCTTCCTCCGCGGCCCGTGCTATGCCTTCTCCCGCAGCGCCGCTGACGGTCAGGGTCTGGCCGTCGGCCGATAAAAACGCCACGGCGCAGTGCAGGTTGTCGTTGTAGGTGCCCAGACTGCCCAGTTCTTCCTGCTTCACCCGGGCCACCAGCTTGCCCATATGACGAAAGGGCGCGGGGTTGTACACATCCCGGATCAGATAGACCTGCCCGGTCTCCGATGTGCGCCACTGGCTGCGGCCATAGGCCGTGCCCCGCAGCTCCTCCCGCTCCATCAGCGCCGCCGCCTCCTGACGGAACCCTGCGGAGGCATAGGAAGTGGTGAAGCTGTTTCCCCGATCCAGCCGCAGATACACCGCGTCATAGCCGGACTGGGTGGTGATGGTCTGATTCAGGGCATACAAAAGAGACTGGGTAGCATGGTAATACCCGGCGGAATCGGCGGTCATATCCCGCATGGCGTACAGCTGGGCGCTCAGGCCAGTGGAATTGACCTGATTGTTCAGCTGCCGGGCCACCGCCTCGGTCTGGTTGATGAAATTGATGAGCACCTGCTCGGTCAAAAGCTCCAGATGGGCCTTTTGATCTTCCAGCATCTGCCGGGTCGCGTTGTACGTCAGCCCCAGCGACACCATGCCCGTAGCCAGCAGAATGACCACGCACCAGATCAGGATCAGCTTGACCCGGTAACTGAAGACGCCGATTTTTTTCATAGCTTGGCCTTTCGGTTGCGATATTCGGTGGGTGTCATGTGCTCGATGCGCTTAAAGGCATTGTAGAAGGAAATATAGTTGCCGTACCCCACCGCCCTGGCTACTTCCTCCACCAGGATCCGGGGGTCAGCCAGCATGGAACGGGCCACGTTCATACGCGCTTCCAGCATATGCTCGTGAAAGGTCACGCCGGTCTCCTTGCGGATCAGGGCGGAGAGATAGTTGGCGCTGACGCACAGCTTATCCGCCACGTCGTTGAGCTGAATGCCCTCGATGGCGTGCAGATTGATATATTGCAGAGCATTGCGGGTCAAAAGGGATTGTTTGGGCATATCCATCCGCCGGAGGAAAGCCTCGTTCAGCTCCTTCAGGCACAGACGCACATCCTCCTCCGTGCTGACGAACCAGATGCCGCTCATCACCGCGTCCAGCTCCTCGTCTGCGCTCAGGCCGAACCGGCGGCGCAGGCCTGTAGTGTACAGAAACATCATAGCCCGCAAATTGCTGTACTGGCGGCCGCTCTGCTCGGCCAATGCCCGGGCCGCTTCCGCGGCAAAACCGTCCGTCAGCTCCGCCCTGGCGATCAGCTCATCGATCTGCCGCTGGGTGTCGGCGATATGCTCCTGCCCCACTGGGCCGTCGCCCTGATCCTCGTAGAAAACGCAGGCGCGGTTTCCCTTGCGCAGGGCCGCCTCCCACAGGGCGCGCCTGGCCTGCAGATAGGCCTGACGGATGGCGTGGCTGCTCTGCCCCAGCCCGCTGACGCCGATACGGACAGGGTTGACCAGCTCGTCAAAGAGGTCGCAGGCCAGTTCCGTGGCTTCCTCGTGCCAGCCCTTGCCGTCGTCCCCCCGGGGGACGAAGATCACCGCCAGATCGTATAGCAGCAGCGTGACCGTCCGCATCCGGCGACGGGCCAGTACCGCCTCCACCCGGTTGAGCACAGCCTGAGAAAAATAGCGCTCCTCCGTCTGCTGCAGCGCCATAATGTAGTAGGTGTGAAATTGCAGCCCCGCCCCGGCCAGCAGCTCATGAACGCCCTGTCCCCGCTGAGAATCATTGGTCAAAAGGGTCAGCAGCTGGGCGCACATTTTCAGGTTTTCGGCCTGTTCCAGCGCCACATCGTTTTCCATCTGGCGGCGGGTCACGGCTGCAGCCCGGCGGACGGTGCGCATGACTTCTTCATTGTCGATGGGCTTGAGCAAATAGTCGAACACGCCCAGCTTGATGGCCTGACTGGCGTACTGAAACTCATCGTAACCGGTAATGATGACAAAGCGGCAGTCCGGCACATCCTCCCGCACATCGGCGATCATATCCAGCCCGCTTTTCACCGGCATCCGAATATCCGTCAGCACGATATCCGGCTTCAGCTGGCGGATCATCACGCCGCCGCTTTCCCCGTCCCCCGCAGTGCCGGCCACTTCACACTTCATCATGTCCCAGTCGATGGTCTTCACCAGCGACAGCACCGTGGTAGGGTTATCCTCAACGATTACGACTTTCAGGCTCATAGCGGCTCCTTCCTTATGGGGGATGAACGAACGATCAAGATGGACTCATTATACCAAAAAGTGCCCGAAACGGCAATGAAAGCAGATTTTCCCCTTCACAAAAAACAGGGCGGGTCTTTCGGCCCGCCCCGCAGGGTACAGGAAGTACGGCGTTATCCCTTCACAGCGCCGGACATAATACCGGACACGATGAAGCGCTGGGTGCTCAGGTACAAAACCAGAATGGGCAGCATGGCCAGCATGAAGAAGGCGAAGGCCAGATTCAGTTCAGTCATGTTCTCACCGAAATAGATGATCTGGGCCAGCGGCAGCGTGCGGCTCTCATCTGTGCGCAGCAGCACCACAGCGGTGGAATAGTCATTCCAGACGAACAGGGTGTTAAGCACCATCTGAGTAACATTGATGGGGGTCATCAGAGGGAAAATGATCTGCCAGAAGGTGCGGAATTTGCCGCAGCCGTCGATACCGGCGGCTTCTTCCAGATCCCTGGGGATGCCCTTTACGAAGCCGGTGATGGTCAGGACGCTGATGGAGACCTGAAAGCCGGTTCGGGCCAGAATGAAGCCCAGATTGGTGCTGACCAGTCCCAGATTATAGATATTCATATACAGAGGAAGCATGATGCACTGGAAGGGCACCAGAATGCCGCTGATGAACAGGGAATAGAGCACCTTATAGAACTTGGAATGGTTCCGAGCCAACACGTAGGAGGCCATGGAGGTGGTGAACAGCAGGATCAGCGTGCAGGGTACAGTGGTCAGGATGCTGTTTTTAAAACCGATCGCCACATACTTGTTTTCCCGGATCACACGGGCGTAATTTTCCAGCGTGGGGTGTTGGGGCCATGCCAGCCGGTTCAGGCTGATGTCCGAATGGGTCTTGATGGAATATAGAAAGCTGATATAGAAAGGAATCAGTACCACGATCACAACGGCCAAAATAAACAGCACCCGCAGGGTATTGCCCCAGAAGATCTGGGTGCGGCTGCGACCCGCCTGTTTGCCGAAGTTGGAGGTATTCTGCATCCGAACACCAAACTCCGCCATCAGAGCTCAACCTCCTTTTTGCGCAGGATAGTGGTGACCAGATTGGTCAGGATCACCAGCACCAGCGTCAGGATGATCGCGCCCGCCTGTCCCAGACCGGCACGGGAATTGCCGAAGATGTATTCATATACGAACACAGCGGTGGTTTTGGCCGTTTTCATGTTGATGACCATTTGAGAATAGTCGAAGCAGCGCAGGCCCCAGGAAAGCAGCAGCGTCACGTTGGAGGTGATGGCGGGCACGATCATGGGCAGGGTGATGTGGATAAATTCGTGGAACACATTCGCGCCTTCCACCCGGGCCGCCTCGTAGTATTCCAGCGAAATGGACTGCAGGGCGGCAATGTAAATAAGCATACAGTAGCCCATATCCCGCCAGATGGCGATGGCGGCCAGACCGTAAATGACCTGCGAGGAAATGCCCAGCGGGCTGGGCGCACCGGTCAGCGGGGAGAGCACGTCGGTGTAAACGTAGCTCCACACCTTGGTAGAGGCCACCAGTGACACCGTAAAGGGCATGAACAGCAGCGTTCGCATCACGTTATTGAAGGGGCCGGACTTCCATAGCAGCAGTGCCAGCGCCAGACCCAGCATATTCGCGCCGATGATATACACAATGGTAAACTGGAAGGTGTGTAAGAAGCTGTCCCGGAAGGACGCGCTTTTGAGCAGCTTCCCGTAGTTTTCAAAGCCGACGAAATTCCATTCCTTGGCGAAAATGGCCTTCTTATCGGTAAAGGACGTGGGGATAGACTGAAGAAAGGGGATCAGAACGACGAAAGCAAACAATGCGAAAGCAGGAAGCATGAATAGGATGTTTCCTCCGTGCTCCCGAACAGCAAATCGCGTCAGCCGGTGTTTGCGATCCAGCCGGGATGGATTGATGGCGGTCATAAATGATCAGCTCCTGCGGTAAAAATAGGGCGTTTCTTTTGAAAAGCAGGTATGGGCAGGGCCGCCCGCGTGGACGCCGCAAGCGGCCCTGTTTTTGGAAAGGAAAGACTTGCTTAGTTCAGAGAAATGACCTCATCGAAGGCCGCCTGCAGATTGGCGATACAGTCTTCCACAGTCATGGAACCGCCGGTGAGCACGCTCTCGGCGAAGGCGGTCAGTTCGGTACGCCACGCGGTGGTGAAAGCAGAGGACAGGGGCTTGGTGAAGTCGCCGTAGTGGGCGATATTGCCGGAGGCCTTCACTTCGGCCATGGTCTGCACCATAGGCTGCAGCTTATCGCTGACAGCACCGGAGCACAGAGGATTCTGGGACGCTTCGGACCAGGCGATGCCCTGGCTCATCCAGTATTCCATAAAAGCCAGCGCCATGTCTGCATTTTCCGCCTGCGGATTGACCATAAAGCTCTGATCCACCTGCACGTTCATCTTGGCGGATCCGTTATCGTCAATGGGAGCCACGAAGAAGCCAATCTCGAAATCGGGATTTTTGGCCAGCATATCGCCGATATTCCAGGATCCGTCATACCGCATGGCGGCGTTTCCGGCGGCGAACATTTCCAGCGCCATATCCTGCGTGTTGCTCATATCGTCGGTGCGGGGAGCCACCAGACGGGCCTTCCAGTTTTCCAATGCTTCGGCGAAATAGGGGTAATCCGCGAACTTCTTTTCGCCGCTCATCAGCTTTTCAAACACGTCCTTGTCGCCGGCTTCCAGCGCGCGGGTCCAGACGGTGTTGCGGGCTTCGATGTCGCCGTAGACAGCATCAGCAAAGCTGCGCACGTAGGGGTCGATCCCGGCGGCGATCAGCTTATCCTGCAGCTCGTTGAGCTGGGTCAGGGTGGTGGGAACTTCCAGACCGTTCTGTTCGAAGATGGTCTTATTGTAGAAGATGCCCCAAGTCTTAAAGTCGATGGGGAAGCCGTAAATTTTTCCGTCGGCGGACACGTCGCCCAAATCGCCGGAGGGCAGATTCAGGCTCTTGATGACCTCGTTATCGCTCAGATCCATAACGAAGCCCTCCGTCACCAGATCCGGATACAGACCGGGGTTGCCCATGATGATGTTAGGCTGGTCACCGCTGGACAGGGCGGTGGACAGCTGGGGGAAGTAGTCGGTGCCCTGATTGTAGTAGATGTTATTAAACTTCACATTGGGATGAAGCTCGGTGAAGGCCGCCTCGATAGCGTTCAGACCGGCCTGCTTGGTCGTCTGCGCCATGTAATGGAACACGGTCAGGGTGATCTCGTCCTCTGCTGCAGCAAAGCTGCACACGGACAGCGCCAGCACTAGAGCCAGCAGGATAGCGAGCGTACGTTTCATGGGATGATCCTCCTTCTTTAATTTGATTCGATCACTGCGGAGCCATTGCTTCTCTTCCTCCGCTTTAGTAATATCAGTATACTCTAAACCCATATCCGAAGGAATATACGTCCTTTGATAATTTCTATCTTATTTTTACGATATGGTCGATAAAAATCCATAATAAACCCGTTATGAGATGTCAACGTTCCCTGCCTGCGTTTCTTTCCGCTGAATCCGCCCTTGCAATCCTTCGCCGCCCATGGTATACTGTTTTTCGGTTCTGGAGCGGTATCGAAGTGGTCATAACGGGACTGACTCGAAATCAGTTGAGGTGCAAGCCTCCGTGGGTTCGAATCCCACCCGCTCCGCCAATACAGGGCTTTCCGTATGATACGGAAAGCCTCAGTCCTGTCAAAAAAGGTCGCAAAAAGTGGACGTGCAGGAGGCACTGCCTTCTGCCGGGGTTTTAGGGGCAGATTCCCTAAGCCTTGTGCAACAGCCCATTTCCCGCGAACCAGTGAAGCGCTGTTCGCGGACGCTGGCGGTCGATCATGGGTTTTTCGACAGTCTGAAGCCTGTAATCAAGCCGATTACAGGCTTTTTTATTTTTGCCCAAAGACAAAGTCTGCACGATTTTTGGTTTTCAAGGGAAAAAATCAGCATTTCTTTCCTGCACTGATCGCCCCCAGCGGCTGCTAAAGTCGCCGCCCTCCGGCAGCGCAAGCCCTGTCTCCATCGCCTGTGCCGAGGTGATCTTGGACTTGTAATCCAAGTGGGCGTAGATATTGGCTGTGGTGGTAAAGTCGCTGTGACCCAGCCACTCCTGAATGTGCTTGAGGGGAACGCCGTTGGCCAGCAGCAAGCTGGCGCAGCTATGACGCAGATCGTGAAAGCGCATCCGGCGCAGGCCGTGGTCCTCCAAGAATTTTGGGAATGCCGAGGTCAGATAATTGGCCCGCATCCGCTCGCCCAGCTCGTCCACAAATACAAAGCCATCATATTCGTGATTGTAACAGTTGCCGCAGACCTGCTTGTTCAGCTCCTGCGCCTCTTTCACCTGCAAAAAGTATTCCCGGAAACTGCCGATCAGCGGCAGGGTACGCAGACTGGACTTGGTCTTGGCAGACTGCTGTTCAATTTCTGTCTGCTTGCCATCAATAGTAATGGTCGTAACGGTTCGTATGACCGAAATCGTTCCACGCTCAAAGTCGATGGCGTCCCACTTCAGTCCCAACACTTCGCCCCGACGGAATCCGTAAAAAAGCGGCCACCAGCACCGGCAGCTCCAGCTTGGTTCCCCGGAGAGCTTCAAACATTTTCTGCATTTCCTCTGCCGAAAGGAAAACCGGCTGAAAGCTGTTTTTCTTTGGCCTATCCACCTTGTCCGCCACATTCTGCACCAGCATATCGGTTTTGACCGCATATTTCAGTGCCGAGTGGATAATCGCGTGATAGTGGATGACCGTGTTCGGCTTTACCTTTCTGAGCATTTCGGAATAAAACATCTGCAAGTGTCTGGCTTCCAGCTCCCGCAAGGTCAGATTCCTTTGGCGGAAGTACGGCCCGACGGGCTTCTTGATCATTGCGGCGTAAGAACTGTATGTTGCCACAGCCAGCCGCCCCTTGGCGATCTCCAGCCATTCCAGCAGATAATCGGTAAACAGCATATCGCTGCTCAGGTCGCCCACCTCTTTGGGCGGCTCAAACTCCGCCCGAAGCCTCGCCAGCTCCGCCTCCGCCTTGCGCTTGTTGCCCTTTTCGGGAAGCCCCAGCGCGATCCATTTCGTTTTCCGCTGCCCTCCGGCGTTTCTATAGTTCAGCACGGCGTAATACCTGCCGTTTTTCAAAGTCAGATGTCCTGCTACCAATTTCATTTCCTCCTGTCCTTTGTATTTGCAGAACAGAACTCCAAACCGACAGCATCAGTATACCATCGGTTTGAGGTTCTCTCTATTCTACGAATTGTTTGATCGCAACCGTATCGGTACGAATCAGCGGGCATCCCGGTTCCGTTCTCTCTGCCGCTTCAGCAATTCCAGCCCCTTGATGATGTCCCGGCGCATCTGCTCCTCGGTGTAGCCGGAGGGGAAATATTTCCGCAGCTCCTCCCGCTTGAATTTCAGTTGCTCCTGCTGGTTGGGTTTCGTCTCCGCCAGCACGGCGTAGACTATCTGGTCATCCAGCAAGCCCTCCTGCGCCAGCTTTTTCAGGCGGATGCTCTGGGCGTGGGACGGGGTGCAGTCGTTCAGCGCCATCGCATCCAGCACCGCCCGCTGCTGATACGAGTCCAAGTAGGAAAGCTCCACCGCCGGATTAAAGGCGATCTTGCCGTCGTCCACCATCGAAAGCAGTTCGGGAATCAGGTAGGTCAGGCGGATATATCTTCGCACTTGGTCTTTACTCTCACCTGCATCGTCTGCCACTTTTTCTACGCTAAGCAACTTCTCTGCAACTTGCACAGAAGCGATGCCCTGATGCTTGATGGCATCCAGCTTCATCTTGTAGGCGAACGCCTTTTCGCTGGGCAGGATAGTCTCCCGCTGCAAGTTGGCATCCACCATTGCGATCACCGCTTCATCGTCAGACAGCTCCCGGACGATGACAGGCATCGTCTCGACGCCCAGCACCTGACACGCCGCCAGTCGCCGGTGACCGGAGATCAGCTCGTAACCGCCGTCCGGTAGCGGCCTTGCCAGCGCTGGGGTGATGGCTCCCACCTTGCGGATGCTCTCGATCATCCGCTGCATCTCCTCGTTGTTCTGCACCTTGAAGGGGTGACCTTTGAACGGATGCAGCTCGGCCAGCGGAATATTCCGCACCCGCTCCAGTTTGGCATCGTCCCGCTCCGCCTGCGTGGAGAACAGGTCATCCAGCGTGGGTAGAGTAAAATCCGATTTTCTCATTGTGTTGTCCTCACTTTCATAGTTTTTTCTTTCG
>URJB01000055.1 GCA_900548145.1 uncultured Eubacteriales bacterium
AACAAAGTTGACTTTTCCCGCTGCTTGCAGGGGGCTTTCCGCTCGCCCCCTGCACCCCTTCGGGCCGTATCATCGAGATACCCACTCAACAGAATAAACATAGGCTTTCCTCGAAAAAAACATCGACGCGACCCGCACTGCCGCGCTCCGCTTGTTGTTTGTCTGCCTTCCTTCACCCCCAAAAAGCGAATGCAAGCCCCGCGCCAAAACCACCTTCTCACTCTATTGGCATTCCAACACGCAGCCGCTCCTCCAAAACATTCCCATACCGCTGAACCTCGTCCCCCAACTGCGCCGCCCGCCGGCGTACCTCCGCGTCGGTATGAAAAGCCTCCGGACAGCGTCGTACCGCCAGTGCTTCCCGCAGCGTCCCCGGCACAGGGCAAAGCCCCCGTACCAGCGCCCAGTCTCCGGCGGCGGTTTTGGCGATAATGCCGCCTGTTTCCAGCGTGTATAGACAGCGGGAAATGTCCAGCAGCCATCCGTAGGAATACAGACTCTCTCCCGTTGAGGAACCGTACTGCCGAATGGAACGCAGATGCTCCTCCACGCCCCGGCGAAGCTCCTCCCGGCTGGGACGGTGCATCATGGGGCGTACATCCTCCCCAGCCAGTAAAACACCGAACTCCAGCAGTTCCACTATGGAAAAGCAGTCGAAGCGATAATTCTCCGTCACCCGCTGACCGCTGGTTCCCCAGTAAACCGCCGGTTCCGGCTTTCCCGTCAGAAAAGCGTCCAGCGAAAGCATCCCACCCTCAAAGGAACGATAATAAGGATTCCCCGGCTCCGTCTTCAGCAGCGTCTGCCGAAGCGGAACCAGTTCCTCCCGTTGGGCCGGAGAAATCGACTGCTTTGTCAGGCACAGAAAATCAATGTCGCTCCATCCCAAATGAAAATCATCCATGGTCACGGAACCGAACAAGTAAAGAGACGGCTCCTGCCCGTCCAAAATTCGAAGGATTTCCCGCGTCATGACCTGAATCGCCTGTTTCATGAAAATTCCTTTCTGCGCCCTCGCGCAGCACATCTTTCCTCGCCAAGGCGCATAGGCTGACCTCAGCAACAGGAAAGGAGCCCTGCTATGGCGGCAAGCATCATTACCTCCGTCAAAGGCGACGTGACTTATGACGGCATTTCCGACACGGTTTCCCTCATCGGCGTACAGTTTGGAGATTCCAACGCATGGCAGCAGATGAGCCTGGTCATCCAGAACGGCGCGACCGGACAGATCACGGCCATCGCCCTGCCGGAGGACGCGGCCTACGCCCCGTCCATTGCGCTGGTCAGCCTGACCGGCAAGGATAAACGTGATATTCTGCTGTCCCTCCCCACCGGCGGAAGCGGCGGGATCACTAATTATATCATTTATACCTGCGATGACAGAGCTTTCCGGCAAATTTTTTCCAGTGATGATTATAACGCTGCCTACCCTTATCAGATTCAGTATCTGGACGGCTACGCGGTCAAGGCCGCCAGTCTGCGGAACCGGCAGGAGTACTTCATCGACCTGACTGGGAAGGGCAGCGCCTATCTCAACCAGCTCTACAACGCCGACGGCAGCCTGCGGGAGCCGATGGAAGGCTTCGTCAATCCCCTCAGCGGCCTTTACCCCATCGACTTTGACGGCGACGGGCAGTTCTCCCTGATGGCGTGGCAGCGGATCGCCGGGCTGTATAACGCCGATTCGCTGGGATATTTTCTCAATACGCTGGACTGGCGGGATGGAGCCTTCGTGCTCACCGACCAGATGGTGGGCATTCTGGGCAGCGAAAGTTAACAGCAAAAAAACCCCGCATTCGCCTTTTTTGACGAATGCGGGGTTTTCCTTATTTGCCCAGATATTCCAGATTTTTTCGGATCAGTTCGCAGCGCTGGCGCACGCAGTCCGGGGAACGCAGGGGATCGGCGGGCGTGTGGAACACATAGTCGCACAGGCGATCCACGGTGGTCTCGGCCACGTGCATTCAGGTATCGGACGAGGCGTAGTAAAGGAACACGCGCCCGTCCTCATCCGCAATCGCGCCGTTGGTGAACACCACGTTGCTCACATCGCCCGCCCGTTCCCGGCCCAGCGGGCCCAGCAGCATCCCGCCGGGTTCAGCAATGACCTTGGACGGGTCTTCCAGCGAAGTGGCGAAGGCATACAGCACGTACCGCAGCCCGGCGGCGGTGTTGCGCACGCCGTGGGCGATATGGATCCAGCCCTTGTTGGTCTTGATGGGCACCGCGCCTGCGCCGTTCTTGCTTTCGGTGATGGTATGATACCGCCGCAGACTGATGATCTTCTCCTCGTCGGTGACAGCGTTCGTAATGTCGTCGCACGGGCCGAAGCCGATGCCCCCGCCGGAGCCGGTCTCGATGAAATCGTCCATAGGCTGGGTGTAGAAGGCGTACTTTCCCTCCACAAATCCCGGGTGAAGCACCACGTTGCGCTGCTGAGGCGAACGCAGGGTGCGCAAGTTCGGCAGCCTCTCCCACGTTTTCAGATCCTTGGTGCGGACGATGCCCGCAGCCGCCACGGCGGCACTGAGATCGTTCACACTGGTGTCCTTGCTTTCCGAGCAGAACACGCCGTAGATCCAGCCGCCCTCATGCTGGGTCAGGCGCATATCGTACACATTGGTCTCCTCGGGCTGTGTGTCCGGCAGCACCACTGGATGATCCCAGAAACGGAAGCCATCGGTGGGGCTGCTGCTTTCAGCCACGGCGAAGAAGCTCTTGCGATCCATGCCCTCCACCCGAACCACCAGATAATATTTGCCGTTCAGCTTGATCGCGCCGCTGTTCAGCGCGGCGTTCACGCCAAGACGCTGCATCATGTAGGGATTGGTCTCCGGGTCGGCGTCGTACATCCAGAAGGGCGGGAGCTGCTCCCGGGTCAGGACGGGGTTCTGATAGCGGTCGAAGATTCCGCAGTTAATCGTTAAGTTAACAATTGGGTTTAATATAATTCTTTGCCTGTTCTCTGTCAATATCGTTCCTTTTGATTCAAAAACCTTCTTTTTATAGTGAACAGTGCTCAAAAAATACTTTTCTTCTTTTTCAGAACAGGGTATAATGGTTCAGGTTCACTAAAAGGCGATGCTACTTGGAGGAGGGATTTTCCCATGAAATCATTTTCCATCCGCAATCATCCGATGATCCGTCTCTCCGGCCGTTTCGACCCGGCGCAGGAGGGTTTTCCCATGCTTTGGAGCGCTTCTTCGGCGGAAATGAACGTCCGCGGCTCCTCACTGGAAGTGCAGATCGACTGTGCCTATCGTACCCACAAGCCCTATCTTTCCTTCGAGGTGGACGGGCTTCGGGCGCAGACCTTCGCGCCGCTGCCCGGAAAGCACTGGTACAGCGTCTTTCTTCATCTGAAGCCCGACACCGTTCACACCGTCCGTATTCTCAAGGAAAGTCAGGCCTTCGAAAACGACCCGTCTGCCGGATGCGTGCTGCTCAAAGGACGCACAGACGGCGGACTGGATCCGCTGCCGCCCCGCAGGCGCAAAATAGAGTTCATCGGCGACAGCCTGACCAGCGGTGAGGGCGGCCGAGGCCCGCAATCCTTTATGGAATGGGTGCCCATGTGCTTCAGTGCGTCCGATAACTACACCCGCTTCGTCGCCGACCGACTGAACGCTCAATATCAGCTGGTTTCCCAAAGCGGCTGGGGCGTTCACTGCGGTTGGAACAACGACCCCCACTGCAACCTGCCCCGGATCTACGACCAGCTCTGCGGGCCGCAGGCCGGTCAAACCCCGGAGGAAAACTGGGGTTCGGGCAAGCTTTATGATTTTTCCTTCCAGCCCGACGATGTGGTCATCGCACTGGGAGCCAACGACAACGGCGCTACGAAGCAGCCGCCCTTTACCGACCCCATCACAGGCCGCGAGTTCAAGCTGCACGACACGCCGGAGGATTTGGCAGTGTTCGAGAACGAAGCCTTGGATTTCCTGCGCCACCTTCACCAGCGGAACCCCGGCGCGCGGCTCACGTGGTTCTCCTACTTCCGGGAGAATCCCATCGTTCAGGCTACCCGGCGGGCCGTGGAAAGAGCCGCTGCGGAAGGGATTCCCGTCCAATTCGGCTCGGTGGATGGGGAAAGTCTGCCCGCCTCCTGGCAGGGAAGCCGCAATCATCCGGGCGTTCGGGCGGAGCAGTACATGGCCCGCGCGCTGGTTCGGCTGCTGAAAAAATAACTTTCTTTTCTTCCGATATTTGCAACCTTACGGAGGTTTTTTGGACTTGCTGACCCGATATTTTGGCCCCATCAAACAGGCCGTGGTGGTTTTCCCTCTGATCGCCGGTTTCTTCACCCTGCCCTATCTTCTGCACGAGTACCGCAAGTACGGCGCGATTCTCTTTCTGCGCACATTGATGGTCTATTCCTTTATTCTATACATGATGTGCGCCTATTTTCTCATTATCCTTCCCCTCCCGCCGGTGGAGGAAGTGGCGGAATACACCTCGCCATGGCTTCAGCTGAAACCCTTCAACGAACTGCTGGACGTTTTTCGGGAATTGAAAGACGATCTGGCCGACCACGCCTCTATCAAACAAATTCTCAAAAATTCCGCGCTTTTCCAGATTATTTTCAACATTCTGCTGACTGTGCCCTTCGGCGTCTATCTGCGGTATTTTTTCAAGGCCAGCCGAAAACAGACCGTCATTCTTTCGCTGGCCCTGAGCCTGTTTTACGAGCTGACCCAGCTCAGCGGCCTGTATTTCATCTATCCCCGACCCTACCGGCTGGCGGATGTGGATGATGTTATCACCAATACTCTGGGCGGCTATCTTGGCTATCTGATCGCCCCGAAGCTCACCTGCTTCCTGCCTTCGGCCGACCGAATGAAGGAAGTGGCCTATCAGCGCAGCGAACACGTGTCCATTCTGCGCCGACTGTTTGCGGCGGCGCTGGACTGCATGATTCTGCTGGTTTTTTTCTTCGTTGTGATGATCAACGTTCTGCCCCTTCTTCCCTCCGCAGGTGAAAGCCAGCTTTCCGTTTTTCTGGCGGTGCTGATGCTGTTCGGCTTCTATACGCTGTTTGTAATGCTGTATTTCGGCGTGCTGGAATGGCTCATGGGCGGACGTTCGCCCGGCAAGCTGTTCTTCCACCTGAAACTGGTGGATATCCGCACCGGCGGACGGCCCAAGCTGTGGCAGTATCTGGTGCGGTACGGCTTCTTCTATCTGCTGGTGGTGCCCCTGCCGTTTCTGGCGCTGCTGATGTTCTTTGTGCAGGACGACGGGCTGGCTCTGGTGCTGGGCATCGTCCTCGGCGCGCTGTTCCTGGTCTTCTGCATCGCCGCGGTGGTGCAGTCCGGTCTCAAGGGCAACCAGCTTCCCCACGGCTATTTCAGCAAGACCAAGGACGTGAGCACTCTCAACGCCTCCCGCCGCAAAAAGGCCGGGAAAGCCGCAAACATTTCTTCGGACTTGCCCAAAGAAAACTAAAAAATGCCCGTTCCTCCGAAGCGATGCTGCTTACGAAGAAACGGGTATTTTTTATTCAGTTTCCTGACCGTCGTAGCGGGGCTTCTCGCCGGAAAGCACGTCGCGCACATAGCCCGCCAGAATGCTGACGATCCGGGCGTTTTTGCCGCCGTGGGCCACGATCACATCCGCCAGATCGATGTAATTGCGAATGTGCTTATCGTACATGGGTTTCACCGTGGTCAGGTACTGCACGGAGATGTTCTCGATGGTGCGTCCCCGCTCGTTGATGTCCCGGGTGATGCGCCGCAGCAGGCAGATGTCCGGCTCCACGCTCATGTACAGCTTCAGGAACATCAATTCGCACAGGCGTTCATCGTAGAACACGTGGATGCCCTCGATGATCAAAACCTCCGTAGGGTAGATCAGCTCGTCGGTATCGTCCCGGCGGTGATTGGCGTAATCGTAACGCTTGCGGGTAATGGGCTTACCCGCCATGAGGGTCTTCATGTCCTCCAGAAAGAGGTCATGGTCGAAAATTTCCGGTTCATCGTAATTGAGCTGCTGGCGTTCCTCCAGCGTCAGGCTGGGATGATCGCGATAGTAGCAATCATGGTTGATGACCGTGGCGCATGGGCCGATGGCGCTGCTGAGTTCCTGTGCCAGAGTGCTTTTTCCGCTGCCGCTTGCGCCGCAGATGCCGATGACCAGCATAATTTCGTCCCCCTCCGTGCTTTTGTGGTGCCTTACAGTCGAATCAGCTCGTAGTCCCGCGTGCCCAGCCCGATCTTCTCCGCATGGCTCAGGCAGCTCTGCCATTCCGATTCCGGGGTGGAATTGGTGAAATGGTCGTGATGATCCACGAAATGGGGATCCCGCATATGCTCGCCCAGCTGACTGTTGGGCAGGGGCTCGCACTTCATGCACGCGTCCACGCAGGCCTGATCCAGCGCCAGCGGGTCAAAGGAAGCGAACATGCCTACATCCGGCAGGATGGGCGCGTCATTTTCCTCGTGGCAGTCGCAGTTGGGAGAAATATCCATCACCAGCGAAATATGGAACTGGGGCCGCCCGTCCACCACCGCCTTGGCGTACTCGGCGATGCGGTAGTTCAGCATCTGGTTGGAGTTGGGGTCTTCAAAGTCGATCGCATCGAAGTTGCACGCACCCACGCAACGGCCGCAGCCCACGCAGTGTTCCTTGTCCACGTGCATCTTGCGGGTCTCCGGGTCGAATACCAGACCGTTGTTGGCGCACTCCCGCATACAGCGGCGGCAGCCCCGGCAGATTTCCTGCTGTACATAGGCCTTGCCGTTGTTGTGCTGTTCCTTCTTGCCCGCCCGGGAGCCGCAGCCCATGCCCAGATTCTTCAGCGCTCCGCCGAAGCCGGTGGCCTCGTGGCCCTTGAAGTGGGTCATGCTGATGATCACGTCCGCGTCCATCACCGCCCGGCCGATCTTGGCGTTCTTCACGTATTCGCCGCACCGAACCGGCACTTCAATGTCGTCAGTGCCCTTCAGGCCATCGCCGATCAGGATGGGACAGCCAACCGTCAGCGGGGTGAATCCATTCTCCCACGCGCAGTACAGGTGTTCCAGCGCGTTCTTCCGGCTGCCGGGATACAGCGTGTTGCAGTCCGTCAGGAAGGGCTTGCCGCCCAGTTCCTTCACCACGTCCACCACGGCGCGGGCGTAGTTGGGCCGCAGATAGCTCACGTTGCCCAACTCGCCAAAATGAATCTTGATCGCCACAAACTGCCCTTCCAGATTCAACTGGGCGATCCCCGCTTTGCGGATCAGCTTTTTCAGCTTTCCGGGCATGGTGTCCCCGCCGTAGGGCGTTCGAAAATCCGTAAAATATACTTTGGCCTTCTCCATGGAAGACGCCTCCTTCGTGTGATACGGTCAGCGCTGCTGGCCCAGAATATCCTGATATTTCTGATAGCTTTCCGTCCAGTCCCGCCGGGGTTCGTCCGCCAGACCGTCAGGCAGGCTCTCGCCCTCCCGAAGCACATAGCCCAGCTTGAAGGTCGTGTAAACAGACCCGCTCTCCACCTGAAACGCTTCGCTGCTGGCCTGCTTTCCATCGCCGGTAGTCAGGCAGCTGGAGATCATCCGCAGTCCTTCTACGCTTTGGGCAATGTCCAGTTCCGGGTAGGCCTCTGCCTGCAAGGTGTAGGTTCCCGGATAGACCTGATCGAACAGATAATATCCCGCCGCGTCCGTCTCGGTCTCATAGGCCTTCGCGCCGTCCATCCACAGGGAGACCTTCACGCCGGGCAGCAGCCGTTCGCCGCCGTCGATCAGCCCGTTGCCGTTTCCATCCAGCCACGCCTGATCGCCTACCTTGGCCGGTTCGATGAACCAGATGTTTTCCTTCAGGCGGTGTTTGGCCATTTCCAGCACCAAAACGCCGCTGCGGCCCGTAGTCTCGTTCGAGCTTTCCACGATGGTCGCGCCGTTTTCAAAATTGGGGTCGTTCTGCCGCACGAAGATCATGCCTTCGGGCAAATCGCTTTCAATCTCATATTCTCCCGGCCACAGGCCGTCAAAACGGTAGGAACCATCCTCGCCGGTGGTCACGGTCTGCAGGGCGCTTTCGCTCCCAACCTGATACAGCCGAATATTCACACCCGCCACCGGGGTATCGCCGTTTTCCAAATGCAGCGTCAGTTTGCCGCCGATGCTGGTCTTGGACACCAAACCGGCGCTGATTCCTGTGACGTTCTCGCCTTCCTGAACGGTCAAATTCGTCATTTCCATAAAGCTCCCGCTTTGACGGAACGAAGCGCCGCTTTCTCCCGCTGCTTCCGCCTGCGCGGGCAGCTCAAATCGCAGCAGATACGTTCCGGGCCGCACATTTTCGAAACGGAACCCGTCCTCCGTGCTGGTGGCGGCCGCCGCCCGGTTGCCCGTCGCAGGGTTGACCAGCTCCAGCGTCACGCCGCTCAAGCGCTGTTCTTCTGTCTGCCGGGTGCCATCCTTGTTCTCGTCCAGCCAGAGGTCGCCGCTGACAGTCGCGGGCTTAACCGAGCCGAGCTCCAGTTTTTCCCGGCTGACCAACGCCTGCCAGCCAATGGAGAGCGTCTGCTGCTGCGCCGCGGCAAAGGTCAGCTCCATGCCGGACTTTCCGCTGAAGATCCATCCTTCGGGCAGTTCGACCGTCAGCCGGTACTGCGCGGGCCGCAGGTTTTCCAGCCGGAAGCTGCCGTCCGCGCCGGTCTGCACCGTTGCTTCCTCGGCAGATGCCCGGTCGGGAGTCAGCGTCACCGTCGCACCCGCCAACGCCTGTCCGTTTCCGTCCGCCGTGATCGTCCCTTCCAATGTGCCCAGTTCCACCGCGCCCGCCAGCGGCAGCTGGCTGCTGGTGCCCATTTCTACTTTGAACGTGGGCGTTTCCGCCTCGCTCCGGGTATTGCCGTTTTCAGCCACCCGCGCCATGACGGTATGCTCTGGCAGCTGATATGTCACCTGATAGGTTCCGGGCATCACGCCGTCAAAAAGAAAATCGCCGTTTTCGTCCACGTTCCGCGTCCAGTCGGTTTCTCCGTCCTCGGACAGCAGCCGCACCGTCGCCCCGGCCATGCCGGTCTCTCCTTCGTCCCACAGGCCGTTGTCGTTCGCGTCATGGAACAGCTGGCCCGTCACCGTCGATGCGGGCAGCATCCCGGCATTGATCTGGTCGATCAGCGCCCCCATGGTCACTTCCATGGGAGCTGTTTTGCCAAAGCCGTCCAGCAGTTCCACGACCCAGCTGCCGCCGTCCAGTTCCGGCCGCAGACGGGTGAAGCCCATGCCGGAGACCCTCTTAAATTCTACCGTATACGTTCCGGGCATCAGGCCGTCCAGCGCATACTTGCCGTCGGCGTTGGTCGTCGTGGTCGCCGCAATCGCGCCGTTTTCATCCACGGCCTGCACCTGCACGCCGGAGATTCGCTTTTCCTTTTGATCCAGCTGGCCGTTATAGTCCGCGTCCTGAAACACCGTGCCGCGGATCTTCGCGCCCATAGCCACGCCCACCAGTGCGGAAGCCTCTCCCCCGCTCTGCAGGGTCAGGGGCTCGATGGCGCTTTCCCGACGGGAATAGCGCTGAGCGGCCCCGTTGGCGTTCTCTCCGCCGTTTTCCGGCACAATGGTGAAAATGCTGCCGTCGTCCGGCAAAATGATCCGCAGTCTGTAGTCCCCGCCCCGCAGCCCTTCCAGCCGGAAATTGCCATCGTCATCCGTCTCTGTTTTTCCCATGGATTCGCCGTTGCTGATCTTAATGGCCTCCATGGTCACATGGGCATAGCCGGGCTCGCCCTCGTCATAATAGCCGTTGTAGTTCAAATCCAAAAAAGCCTTGCCCGTCAGCGCGCCCTTTTGGATCACGCCCACGTTTTTATCCTTGACCGCTTCACCCTGTCCCACGGAAAATTCCCGTTCCAGCGTTTCGCCGGAAAACACGCTGCGCAGGTCGCCGCCCGTTCTGGAATACCGGGCATACAAAAGCCCGTCCGGCAGCTTAGCGGTGAACACATAGCGATCTTTCGGCAGGTCGGCAAAAGTGAACAGACCGGTTTCATCCGTCACCAGTTCAAAGGTCTGTCCCGTCTTTTTTCCGGCCAACCTCAGCGTCACACCCGCCACGCCCGGGTCGTTTTCGTCCATAATGCCGTCGTTGTTCAGATCCTCAAAAACCTTTCCGCTGAAAGAACCCATTTCCGCTCCCTGAGCCTGCGAAAGCCAAAAGCAAAGCGCCGCGCAGATCAGAACGATCAACACTCCATATTTTTTTGCGTGCTTCCAATGGTTCATTCTTCCGCCTCCATTGAGCCATCAACATTCGAATCCTATTCTATAGTAAATCATCCCTTCTTCTTTGTCAATGCGCCTGACACATGGCGCAGACGGTGTGAAATCGCAGTATTGCAAGTATTTCCGCCCAGTTTGTCAGCATATGTAAAAACCCTGCCGTTTCCGCGGCAGGGTCCCCTTTCGTTTCTATCTTTGCCTCCACCATCCCGTCTCGCATCCGCAGGAACAATCCCTCTGGATCGGCGGCGGATACAGCGGCAGCTCCGGGCATCGCGGTTCCGGGCGGCGCATCCCGCAGACTTCCGGCCGCAGCTGATACCACTCCAACTGCACCTCCAACCGGGCGCAAAACACCCCGCAATCCCCGGAACATTCCGCATCCAAAAGCCGCACATAGGGGATCATCACCAGCTGATACCGCCAGCATTCCGACGGCGGACAGCATAACCGCAGCGCCGTTTCCACCTTCACAACGGCGGACGCGCTGTGCAAACGCTCGCAAGCGTCCATCACCTGACAGCATACCGGGATCCTGACGCACACATGCATTCTACGGTCGCCGCAGGGCTGCTTAACAGGTTCCCACCACGGCTGTGCGCCGCTTTGCTGCACCATCAGCAGACGGCACGGCCCCTCGGCACAGCAAGGCATTTCTTCCAGACGAAGTTCCGTAGAAAGACATGGGAGCCGGCAACGATCCCACGCGGCGATCTTCGGCAGCAACACGCTTTCCATCTTATCCCGGCAGGGTTTCGGCGGCGGGCAGGGCGGCGGCGGACGATATCCGGGTGGCCTTGGCGGCGGAAAGGGTCTGGAGGGCGTACAGGACATAAGCATTCCTCCTTATGACAAAAATGACCCGACGGTTTTTCCCCGTCAGGTCATCCTATGCTTATTTTTCGAGAGGGTGCTTTCCGTCCCAGTCCACCCGCCATACGGTAGCCGTCTGATTTTCCAACTCCGCCAGGATCCCAACCTGCGCGTCCTGCGTAACCGCTGTTTTCACTTGAAACAATGCCAGCGTTTCCGTCACCTGCGCCGCCGGGGTGTCGGGCCGTTCCTGACTGCTGGTGGAGATTATCGCCCATTGAGGCCGAACGGCCGCCACCAGTGCTTTCCCGGTTGCGTCGTCGCGGCCATGGTGCCCTACCTTCAGCACCGTTGCCCGTGGGATCACGCCCGCGTTCAGCAGTTCTTCTTCCTCCGTTTGGGTCATGTCGCCCGCCAGCAGAAAATTACCCTCGGGCGTTTCCACATTCAGGACCAGCGAGTTGTTGTTCTCATCCTCCGTATCCAGCGTCAGCGGCCCCAGAATGTCCATCACGCATTCTCCCGCCTGAATCTTCTCTCCCGCGCCGAGCCATGTAAAAGAAACGTTTCGCTTTTCAGCTGCGCTGTATGCCGGATGATCCTCGTCGCTTTTCTCGCTGTGCAGCTTTCCGGCATAAACTCGTTCTACGTCGATCTCACTTTTCAGCAGCTTCTTTAACCCGCCCACGTGATCTTTATCCGTATGGGTAATGATAACGCCCGCCAGCCTGTCCACGCCCAGCATCCGCAGCGCGTCCTCCATCTGATCGTAGCTTTCCTTGGTGCCCGTGTCCACCAGATAGTCCTGCCCATTGAGCCGCAGCAGGATCGCATCCGCCTTCCCCACGTTCAAAAAATAAGCCTGAATCTGATCCTCTGCATTTCCTGCCGGACACGCTATCCAGAACAGCAGTGCGATCAGCAGACAAACAGCCCACCGGCCTGTTCGTTTCATTTTGCATCCCTCCCTTTTTATTATATCCGCGATGGATGCTTTTTGAAAAGAGATGCCGCGTCCATTTTTACAAGTTCTTCTCTTCCCATTCCTGCGCGTCTGCAGAAGTACTTTCTTCCTGCGAATACGGTGTCTCATACCCCAACGCCCGCTGGCTGTCAGCCACGCCCGCCGTGGTGGGGTCTACGATCAGCCCCAGCAGGGACAGCACCTGCAAAACCG
>URJB01000056.1 GCA_900548145.1 uncultured Eubacteriales bacterium
GTGATGTGGTAACTCAACTTTAGCATATGAGACCCTATCTCTCTTTCCTTTTTTGCGTTTGTCCAAGATGTATTGTAGTCCTACACTGGACGCGGAACTCCGGCTTTTCCCCACCTTGACGGAAAGCCGGGAAAATGTTACCATAACCCAAGCGCACGCTCATTATCACACGCATAGAATGAAAAGGGCGGTATGGGCTCCGAATGGGGCTTGAGCCGCGCATTTCCTTAGCGCGGCCTGATTTTTGCCGTCCGGGAGAGTGAAATGCGTGAAACGCGGAGATATTTATATGGCGCGGCTGGATCCTGTCGTCGGCAGCGAGCAGGGCGGACGGCGGCCGGTGCTGATCGTCCAGAATGACCTGGGAAACCGCCGCGCGCCTACGGTGATCGCGGTTCCGCTGACCGCCAGCCCCCGCAAGCCGCCTTTGCCGACCCATGTGCGGCTGGAAATGGGGGAGGGCGGGCTGCGCCAGCCGTCCACCGTGCTGTGCGAACAGGTGCGCACGCTGGAAAAAACAAGGCTGGATCGGCGGTTGGGAACCCTTCCGCCGGGCAGACTGGAACAGGTAGAGGAAGCGCTGCGGCATTCGCTGGATATGCGTCCCTATCCCTTGGAACAGGGAGAAAGAGAGGAACAAAACCCATGAAGGAATGGTTCACCAAAGAACGGATCACTGCCTGGGGGCAGATCTTACTGGGCTGTCTGCTGGGAGCCATGGCCTATCCGTGGTTTCTGGTGCCCAATCACATTGCCCCCGGCGGCGTGACTGGTCTGGCGACCGTGCTCAACTATCTGTTCGGCTGGCCCGTAGGCACAGCCAGCCTTTTGATGAACATCCCGCTGTTTCTGATCGGCTATCGCTCCATGGGGCGCACCTTTGCCGTGCGTTCGCTGGGCGCGACGGTGATTTTTTCCCTGCTGATCGACTTTCTGCCCCTGCAGCCCATGACCCACGATCCGCTGCTGGGTTCCCTTTTCGGCGGCGTATTGCTGGGCGTGGGTTTGGGCTTCGTTCTCAAGGGCGGCGCGACCACCGGCGGCACGGACATGGCCGCCCGGGTGATTCACCAAAGGATCCCTTATCTCTCCGTGGGCGTGATCCTGTTCATCATCGACTGTCTGGTGGTGCTGCTGGCCGGCTTCCAGATTCAGGCGGAGTACGCCCTGTACGCCTTCATCTGCCTCTATTCCTCCTCCAAACTCATCGACGTGGTGATGAACGGTCTGACCACGGAAAAGGCCTGTTTTATCAACTCCCTGCACGGGAAGGAGATCAAACAGGCTCTGATGGACGAGATCGGCCGGGGCGTGACCATGCTGGACGCCAAGGGCGGGTTCAGCGGGCAGGAGCGTCCCGTGGTGCTCTGTGTGGTCAGCGCGCAGGAGTTGGGGCGGCTGAAGAATATCGTTCATCGGATGGATCCGCAGGCGTTTGTGTTTATCAGCGACGCGCACGAGGTGCTGGGGGAAGGGTTTAAGCCGATGGAGTAAGGAAAAAGTTAAAAGAGTTGCACCGGTGGGGGAACCTGCCGGTGTTTTTTGCGCAGAAAAGAGGGAAACTTTTTGGGGTGCCTACAGGCGCACATCCCTTGCCCTGGATGGGGCCTGACGCGCCGACTACGGCGCGAAAGGTGGGGCTGCTGCCCCGAGGAGGGCAGTACTTTCTTTCGAAGCGAAAGAAAGTACCAAAGAAAGCCAGCGGCACGGCGACTACGGGAAAAAGCCCTTTATTGCCCATTTTGACGGCGGGGCTCGCAATGTCGCGCGCAATGGAGTTGGGCAGCTTTCACCAGCTCTTGGAGCGCGCTCGTGCTCGCCTTTTTCCGCCGTCAAAATAGGCGGGCCTTTTTCCCTTCGCTGCCTATCGCCGCTCGGCTCCCCCGCAGTTGGCGGTGGGCATACGCACCCCTTGCGAATTGAGATACTCCGTTTCAGCTGGAAGACTTTGCCACAATGATGAATGGGCGCTTTTTCCTGTCCGCAGTTGGCGTGGGGCAAGCTTACCCCTTGCAAAGTGGGATGCTTCGGCATAGTTTGACTGTTTTGCAGCTTAAATGAAAAAAGGCCTCTGCTTCCCCGCAGTTGGCGGCGGGCAGACTTACCCCTTGCAAGGTGGGATGCTTCGTTGTGTCTTGGGATTTTTTGCAGCGCAAAAGGCCAGCGTGAAATTAAAATCACGCTGGCCTTTGTTGCGAGCCATGAGGCCTGTCGCCGAATGGCGGTATGAACTTGCCAACCGGCAGGGAGCCGCACCAGGCCCGCGAGCCGCGAGGCCTGTCGCCGAGCGGCGGTAGCTTCACGGTCAACTGGCATGTCCCCCGAGCAGCCCCGCGCCCTATGGGCGCGGTGTGGGGTCAAGGGGCACTGCCCCTTGCGCGAGCCGTGGCACCTGTCGTGCCACGGCGGTAAAACCCCGGCCAAGCCGCATACCCCCCTACGCCCCTGCGCGCATAGCGCGCAGTCCGAAAGGGGCTCAGCCCCCCTGCAGGAGGGAGTTTGGCTCTTTGCCATCGCGGAGGACGGCGAGGAAGTAGGAGCCGTAGCGCTCCAGCTTGGCCTGACCAACGCCGGAGACCTCCAGAAATTCGTCCTCGGTCTTGGGGCGCTTCTGCACCATGTCCCGGAGGGAAGCATCAGAGAAGATCATGTAGACGGGCAGATGGAAGTGGGCGGCCAGCAGGGCGCGGAGGGTGCGGAGGTTCTCGTATTGGGCGGCTTCCCAGCCGGTGAAGGGGAGCGACTCCTGACGGCGCTTGCGTTCCTGCCGGGCTTCTTTGGCGGGCACGCCGTAGAGACGGCCCCTGCCCGTGTCTACCTCGAAGGGCAGCTCCTCGCAGACGGAACAGCTGCCGCAGTCGTCCGGCGCTTCCTCCCCAAAATAGCGCAGGAGAAAGGCCCGCAGACAGCGCTTGCTGGTGGCGTAGAAGGTCATCTGCTTCAGCCGTTCCAGATCCCGGCGCTGCAGCTCGGCCCGCTCGTCTGCGTCCAGCTCCGGGTTGTCGTCGGAATGCTCGATCATCCAACGGGCGGTGATCACGTCCTGCCCGCTGTAAAGCAGCAGACAGTCCGCCGGATCGCCGTCCCGCCCGGCACGACCCGCCTCCTGATAGTAGCTTTCCAGATCCCGGGGCATATTGTAATGAATGACAAAACGCACGTCCGCCTTGTCAATGCCCATGCCAAAAGCGTTGGTGGCCACCATGATGCGGGCACGGTCAAACTTGAAATCGTCCTGGTTGCGGCGGCGCTCCTCGTCCGTCAGCCCGGCGTGATAACGGGTGGCGGAAAAGCCGCCCTGCCGGAGACGTTCGCATACGTCCTCCACGTTTTTTCGGGTGGAGCAGTAGACGATGCCGCAGGCGTCCGGGTCGGCTTCTTCCAGATAACGGAGCAGATAGCCCGGCTTGCTGGTGGGCTTGACCGAAACGAAGCGCAGGTTGGGCCGGTCGTAGCCCGTGACCAGCGTGTAGGGATGATCCAGCTCCAAAAGGCGGATCATGTCCCGGCGTACCTGCTGGGTAGCGGTGGCTGTAAAGGCCGCCACCGGGGGCCGATGGGGCAGAGCACGGACGAAATCCGGCACCTTGAGATAGCTGGGGCGAAAGTCCTGCCCCCACTGGGAAACGCAGTGGGCTTCGTCCACCGCTAGCAGAGAAATGGGCGCATGGGTGGCAAAATCCAGAAAAGCAGGAGTCTGCAGGCGCTCGGGAGCCACGTAGATGATCTTGTACGCGCCGTTTTTCGCCCGGCGGATGGCCTCCTGCTGCTGGCCGGGGGTCAGGCTGGAATTGATGTAGGCCGCCGCCACGCCGCTTTGCTTCAGCGCCATGACCTGATCCTTCATCAGGGCGATCAGGGGGGATACCACCAGCGTGATACCCGGAAACAGCAAAGCGGGCAGCTGATAGCAGACGGATTTGCCCGCTCCCGTGGGCATCACCCCGAGAATGTCCCGTCCGCTCATCAGCGCCCGAATCAGGTCTTCCTGGCCCTCCCGAAAGGAGTCGTGGCCAAACCATTTTTTTAGGGATTCTGTTAATTCCATGGATCAGCTTTCGCGTTGCAAAAAATGCTCAGTTGTAGGTGTAGGCCAGCACCACGCCGCCCAGATTGTCCAGACTGGCCTGATAGCTGCTGGCCGGGTTGGGCACCGGCAGGGTGAAGGAGTCGCCGTCCGCCCCGGAGATACGGTAGATCTCGTACCGCAGCGCGCCGTCCTCGTAGACGGTGATGTGGGGATGGGCCATGAGGAACTCCAGATACTCCTCCAGACAGTAGTCCATGGTGCGCATAACGGCGGCATGAGCGTTGCCCACATAGCGGAACAGCAGCAGCTTGGCGCTGATGCCGGTCTTGTAGGTCTTGCTTTCCCAGTCGGAACGGGGGAAGCCGTCCACCGGGAAGCGGAAGACGATGCCGTCCTTCCAGCAGTTTTCAATGAAATACTGGCCGCGCTTGTCCTCGGAGAATTTGCCCAGCGTGTTGGCGATGGCCGCATCCCGGTTATAAAGGCCCATCTGGAACGCAAAGCCGGACTGATATTCGCTGGTGCCGGGGTAGTTGACGTCCTTCTTGGTCTGCTCGATCAGGATGTCGCCGGAATACTGGCTGCTGAGACGCTGCATGGCGTCCTCGAAAAGCTTGGTCTGCTCCTCGTTGCTGCGGTAGCCCTGACGGACGATGTAGCTGTCGTAGCCTGCTTCGGTGCAGCGGTTGATGAGGGACAGAAGCCCCTCGTAGGCGGCGGGGAAGAGCTGCACCGTGTTGTCGGTGACGGGGATCTTGTAGCCGCTGGTGGAGCCGACGCTGATCAGCCCTTCATAGCTGTAGTCGGATGGCACGCTGTGCCACGGGTTGATGAGCGCCAGCCCGCCCTGCAGCAGCTCGGAGCGGCTCATGGTGACGGTGGAGACGTTTTCCAGCCCGGTCTTGCCCTCGTCCTCCACGCGCCAGACCTTGCCGTCCAGCATCTTTTCCCACGAAGGGAGGTTCTCGTCGACGGTATCGCCGGAGATGGGATCGCTGAAAGCGCTGTTGGCGCCCGCCCGAAGCTCGTTGAGCCGGGTGTTGAACTCCACCTCGTTTTCCTCGTTCATCCGGTCGATCTGGTCGCGCTTGATGACATAATCCCGCTCCACGGCCTTGGAGCAAAGGTAGAAGATCCCTACGCCCGCCGCCACGCATATGGCGAGGATCAGAGCCACCCGGGTCAGAACCTTGTAGGGATCGCGCTTGATCTTGTGAACCTTCTTGTTGGGATTGATACGCATTTGCATTCACCTCGCTGGCAATTTGCCTTACTCGGTCAGCCGTCCGACGACCTCGTAGAGATGCTCCAATTCTTCGGAGCTGTTATAGGAAAGGGTGATCTTGCCCTTTTTCTCGTTGCCGGTCAGCACAGTCTTGAGCCCCAACGCCTGCCGCATGGTATCCTGCAGGGTGTGAAGCTCGGGGGTCAGGGGGCGGGGGACGGCGGATTTCTTCGCCGCCGGGGCTGCGGGTTCTTCCCTGGCAAGCTCTTCCAGTTTGCGCACGGAAAGGGATTCTGATACGCAGCGCCGGGCCAACGCGATCTGCTGCTCGGCAGAGTCCAGCCCCGCCAGTACCCGGGCGTGGCCCGCACTGAGTTCGCCGGACTGCACCAGCGTCAGCACCTGCTTGGGCAGGGTGAGAAGGCGCAGGGTGTTTGCGATGGCGGGACGGCTCTTGCCCAGCTTTTGGGCGGCCTGCTCCTGCGTGTAGCCGCATTCGTCCATCAGGGAACGAATGGCGGAGGCTTCTTCGATGGGGTTTAGATCCTGCCGCTGAAGGTTTTCGATCAGGGCGGCCTCCATCTGCTGCTCGTTGGTCAGGTCACGGACGATGCAGGGAACGGTGGAAAGGCCCGCCAGCCGGGAAGCGCGGTAACGCCGCTCGCCGGCTACGATGCGGTAGCGCATTCCGTCCTGCACCACCAAAATGGGGGAGAGAACGCCCGCCGAACGGATGCTTTCCGCCAGCTGTTCCAGCGCTTCCTTATCGAAATCCTTACGGGGCTGGGCGGTGTTGGGGTCGATGTCGTCAATGGCGATCTCCTGCACCACGGTTTGAAAAAGCTCGTCATTCTGGGGCAGCAGGACGTCCAGTCCCCGTCCCAATCCGGAATGCTTCATGGTTTTCACAGACTCCTTTGCGGCCGGCAATCCTTACCGATTGCGGCGGATGATCTCCTGCGCCAGCTGGCGGTAGCTTTCCGCGCCCTGACTGCGGGGATCGTAAAGATGAATGGGAACGCCGTGGCTGGGGGCTTCGCCCAGACGCACGTTGCGGGGGATGGCCACGGAAAAGACCTTATCCCGGAAATGCTTCTTGACGGATTCCACCACCTGCAGGCTCAAATTGGTGCGCCCGTCCAGCATGGTCAAAAGCACGCCCTCGATCTCCAGGGAGGGATTGAAGGTATGCTTTACCCGGCTGATGGTGTTCATCAGGCTGGATACGCCTTCCAGCGCGTAATACTCGCACTGGATGGGGATGAGCACCCGCTGGCAGGCGGTGAGGGCGTTGAGGGTAAGGAGACTTAGGGACGGCGGGCAGTCCACAAAGACGAAATCGTAATTGCGTTCCAGCCCCATGAGGACGCTCTTGAGCCGATATTCCCGCTGATCCAGATCCACCAGCTCCAGCTCGGCGCCGGCCAGACGGATGTCGGCGGGCAGCACGTCCAATCCCTTGACGGCGGTGTGCTTCAGGCAGGCGTTGACCGGCGCGCGGCCCATCAGCACCTCATAGATCGAGGTGGAACCTGCCTGCAGACCCAGACCGCTGGTGGAATTCCCCTGAGGATCCAGATCCACCAGAAGGACCTTTTTGCCCGCGTCCGCCAGACAGGCGGTCAGGTTGATGGCGGTGGTGGTTTTGCCCACGCCTCCCTTTTGGTTGGTGATCGCAATCATTTTGCCCATTTCAAGTTCCCTCGCGTCCTTTGTTCATCAGAAAACCAGAGAAATCTCCGCGTCGCCGTCCTCGCCGGTCTCGTCCAGCACATAGCTGGCGGGAGGGGCGTTCTTGGTGCTCTCTTCGTAGGCCAGCTGGGCCTTCACGTCGCCCCCCCGGGCCTCGAAATCCGCCAGCGCCGCCTGCCATTCCTCGGTGAAGGCCTCCAGCGACATGCCGGTGGAGCTGATGTAACCGGCGGCTTCCTGCCCCACATAGCGGAAGTGCCAAGGCTCGAATTTGATGCCGGTGGCTGCTTCGCCGTCCTCAGTGTAGCGGAGGATCAGGCCGAACTGGGCGCAGTTTTCCTTCATCCACTGGGCTTCGGGGGTGTATTTGAAATCCTGCGTCATATATTCCCGGGTGGCGTAGTCCCGGTTAAGGATGTCGCAGCACAGGCCGCTCTGGTGCTCGCTGGCGCCGGGCTTGTTGACATAGCCGTCGTCTACGCCGTTATTGCGGGCCAGATAGTTCTGGTAGATGGTGGCCTGCGTGCCGTACTTGCGGTAGCCGCTCTTGAGCATGAGCACCATGCCGTTGGGATAGCTGGCGGTGTGCTCTGTTTCCTCGCCCTTGGAATTAACGGTGGTGTAGGTGTATTCCTGCACCTCCAGCGCGGCGGCGAACATTTCCTCGATCGCCTTGGCGCAGGCCTCCTGCAGGTAAATGGTGGCGGAGGTGGCCCGCTTGACGCTGGTCATCTTCACCAGAGGGGAGGGCTCGAAGGTCTTATCCAGCGGGTTCTGCTCGTTGACCAGAATGAGATAGGGGGACTGCAGAGCCGTCAGCGAAACGCCGTAGGTCCAGCGGACCTCCGGCTCTTTCACCTCCGAGCCGCCCATGGCTAAGCCGTCTTCACAGAGGGCGGAAACGGGGAGCAGCATCAGGCACAGGAGACAGACCAGCAAAACGCGGCGGAAATTCCTCATGGGAGCACCTCAGTTCGTAGCATGATGAAGCAGATAATCATAAAGTTCCAGCTTCCAGCCGGAAAGATACGTTTCAAACGGAAGGCCGGAGGCGGCGATGGCCTCGGCGTTTTCCCGGCCCACATAGCGGATGTGCCACGGCTCGTAGCTGTAGCCGGTCACGTCCTCGTAGCCCTTCAGATAGCGGACGATGAACCCGAACCGCTGGCAGTTGGCGTACACCCATTGGCCTTCGGGAGTGGAGCCGAATTTTTCGGACAGGGTCGAACTGTTGCGGGTGGCCAGATCCATGGCCAGCCCCAGCTGGTGTTCGCTGGCCCCCGGACGGGCCACCAGCTTGTCGGCCTCCGTTTCGCTGCCGGTGCGTTTGGTCTTGCGGTCATAAAGCAGAGACTGCTTGGAATAGCTGCGGTAGCCGGACACGCTGGACAGCTTGACGCCCTCGGCCTGCGCCGCCTGAAACAGCTCCTCCAGTGCCGCAGCCGCGTCCTCCCGCATGCTTTGGGACATGCCGTGAACCTGCGTTTTGCGCAGGGGTTCGGGGACGTACTGCTCACTGATGACGTGCTGGCGATTGACCAGAAAAATGGTGCCGTCGATATCTTTTTCAGGCAGGGCGGCATTTTTGCTTCCGGAAAGCAGCGTTGCGCCGGTCAGGACGATGGAAAGCATTTTTCCCAGCACCACGATTCCTCACACCCTTTCCAACTGGAAACGAAAATTTTGTCTGTGCTTTCTTCGGCAGCCCCGGGAAAGAGCCACCGGGAAACAGAGACACACTATAATTATTGTATCATTTTTGTAATAATATAGCAACTATTTTCTTTCTGTTTCAAGGAGTACAGCCCCTTCCCGGAGGGCGTAATCCACATTTGCCTTTTCGGCCCGCCAGCGCAGCACCACGCCCTCGGCGGTGTGTTCCTGCGAAAGGACGCTGCCAAGGCGGCGCAGCTTGTCCGTCAGGGCGTAACGGGCGAAGGGGACCAGCAGGGAGACTTCCTCCGTGCCCGCGTCCAGCGCGTCCTCGATGGCGGTCAGCAGCTCGTCCAGCCCCTGACCCGTAGCGGCGCTGATGGGCAGCGCGCCGGGCAGCACGTCGGCGGAGGGAGAGAGCAGGTCGCATTTGTTCAGCGCGTCGATGCGGGGGGCCTCCGTAGCGCCCAGACTGTCCAGCACCTGACCCACGGTATGGCGGCGGGCCAGCAGCTGGGGGTCGGCCCCGTCGGACACCAGCACCAGCACGTCGGCCAGCCGGGCTTCTTCCAGCGTGGCGTGAAAGGCCTCCACCACCTCGTGGGGCAGCTTGCGGATAAAGCCAACGGTATCCACCAGCAGGGCTTTGGTGCCATGAGGGAGGTTCACGGGACGGCTGACGCTGTCCAGCGTGGCGAACAGCTGATCCTGCACGTATACGTCCGCGCCGGTCAGGCGGTTGAACAGGGTGGATTTGCCCGCATTGGTGTAGCCCACCAGCGCCACCACCGGCACGCCTCCCTTTTCCCGACTCTGGCGGCGGAGGGTGCGCTGCTTCTCCATTTCGTCCAGCTCTCGACGCAGGTCAGTGAGCCGCTCCCGGATGCGGCGGCGATTGACCTCCAGCTTGCTTTCGCCGGGGCCCCGGGTGCCGATGCCGCCGGCCAGACGGCTCAGCACCAGCCCCTGCCCCAGAAGGCGCTGGCTGCGGTATTTCAGCTGGGCCATTTCCACCTGCAGCTTGCCCTCCCGGGTGGAAGCACGGGCGGCGAAGATGTCCAGAATCAGGGCGGTGCGATCCACCACTTTGATGTGAAGCACTTCTTCCAGATTTTTCTGCATGACCCCGGAGAGGACTTCGTCAAAGATGACCAGATCAGCCTGAACGGCCTGACAGCGAAGGGAAAGCTCCTCGGCCTTGCCCTTGCCGATGCAGAAGGCGGTATCGGGGGAGGGGCGCTTCTGCAGCACCCGCAGCACGGTTTCGGCTCCGGCGGTCTTGGCCAGTTCCTCCAGTTCGTCCAGCGATTCCTCGCTTTCGATGCCTACCAGAACCGCCCGCTCATGATCTTTTTGCAGTTTTTCCTCCTCGGCCAGATAGGCCGCGTCGGCCTGCTGGATATGATCCAGCCAGTCCTGCTGGGGCAGACGGCGGGCGGGCAGCAGCTCCGTCAGCACATACCCGGCGGAGGCATGCTGATCCAGAAACGCGCACTGGGTGCTGGTAGGCTGGCCCTCCGCGTTCACGCCCACGGCGCATATGGCGTCAAAACGCATGGACAGAAGGGCGCTCAGGTCAACGTCGCTCAGCTGGCCCGTGGCGCTGGGGTGGGTATGGATGCAGCGAATCATGCTCAGCCGCCGCTGGCTGCGGCGCAGGCGCAGGTCGGGCAGGTCGATGGCGTCCGACCGGCCGATGAAAATATCGGCAATCTCACCGTAACGGGTGACGTACAGGGCCACCTCCCGGTTGAAGGAGGCCGACCAGCCGCACAGGGCGGACAGCACTTCCTGTGGGAGAAAAACGTCCGGCTCCAGCTGGAGGTCGTACAGGATCTTCATTTCGTCCAGAACGCTTTTGCGGATGCCCTCGATGTTTCCATGAATATCCGGCATAGAGATTCCTTTCTTTAACAAACGGAAGGGACAGGGTCAGGAGCGCAGGCGCGCCCGCAGGTCTTCGACAATGGGGGGCAGGACGGCCAGCACCCGGTCGATCTCCTCGGCGGTATTGTCCCGGCCCAGGGAAAAGCGCAGGCTGCTGCGGGCCATATCGGGCGAAAGCCCCATGGCGGACAGTACGTGACTGGGCTCCAAGCTGCCGCTGGTGCAGGCGGAACCGCTGGAACAGGCGATGCCGGCCAAGTCCAGCCGCATGAGCAGGCTTTCGCCCTCTACTCCGGGAAAGGAAAAATTCACATTTCCGGGAAGACGGAGGGTGGGATGGCCGTTCAGCCGTGCGTCAGGCACGGCGGACAGTACTCCGTGAATCAGCCGGTCGCGAAGCGTGGTAACACGGGCCGTGTATTCGGGCAGCTCGGCGGCGGCCAGCGAAAGGGCATCGCCCATGCCCACGATGCCGGGCACGTTTTCCGTTCCCGCCCGAAGCCCCCGTTCCTGCGCGCCGCCCTCGATGAGATTGTGGATGCGCGTCCCTTTGCGGATGTACAGCGCGCCCACGCCCTTGGGACCGTGGAACTTGTGGCCGGAGAGGGAAAGCAGGTCTGCGTTCCAGTCGTTCACGTCGATGGGAACGACTCCGGCGGCCTGCACTGCGTCGGTGTGGAACAGCACGCCCGCCTCCCGGGCGATCCGGCCGATCTCCCGGATGGGTTCCAGCGTGCCGACCTCGTTATTGGCGGCCATGATGGAGATCAGGGCCGTATCGTCCATCAGCGCCCGGCGAACGTCGTCCGGGGAAACCAGACCGTTTTCGTCCACCGGCAGATAGGTGACGCGAAAGCCGTCCCGTTCCAGCACGCGGCAGCTGTGCAGCACCGCGTGATGCTCGACGGCGGAGGTAATGACGTGCTTTTTGCCCGTCTCTGCTGTAGCGCAGCGGATGGCCCAGTTGTCGCTTTCGCTGCCCCCGGCGGTGAAGTAAATTTCCCGGGCCTCGGCATGAAGCGCCGTAGCCACCTGCCGCCGGGCGTTCTCCACCGCCTTGCGGGCCTCTCGCCCAGCTGCGTGAATGGAGCTGGGATTGCCCGCCCTGTCGCAGAAGAAGGGCAGCATTTTGGAAAGGACTTCCGGCCTGACCGCCGTGGTGGCGGCGTTGTCCAGATAAATGAAAGGACTCATGAGCAAAAACCTCGATTCTGATGGAAAGCCTGACGAAAATCGACAATTGCGCCCCTTATAAGACGCATGAGAACGGGAAAATGTGGCAGTGTTTTTACAAGCAGGGCAATTTTGGCAGGGAAACGGCGGCATTTGGAGGCCAAGCGGCAATTTTGCTCGACCAGACCGGCGAGCCGTGGCACTCGTTGTGCCACGGCGGTAAAACCCCGGCCAAGCCGCATGTCCCCCGAGTGCCCTGCGCGCATAGCGCGCAGTGAGGGGCGCAGGGCAAAGCCCTGCCAGACCGGCGAGCCGTGGCACTCGTTGTGCCACGGCGGTAAAACCCCGGCCAAG
>URJB01000057.1 GCA_900548145.1 uncultured Eubacteriales bacterium
GACCCTATCTCTCTTTCCTTTTTTGCGTTTGTCCAAGATGTATTGTAGTCCTACAATCCGCCGTTTTTTGAGCAACTAGCGCCCCTTTTCAACCGTCCGGCCCTGTGTTAGAATAAGAGGAAGGGTTTTTGGACCCACTCTTTCCCTGAACAGGAACGAACAGTGAAGGGAGTCCTGAATATGAGTGAAAACCGCTGCCCCTCCTGCCGCCGGGAGCTGCCCGTGGCTGACGGCACTTTCTGCCCGTACTGCGGCGCGGCCCTTGCAAAAGGGGACGAGCTGCCGGAGCCGGTCCGCGCCACGTTGGACGCCGCCGGGAAGGAAAACGACCCGGTGAAAAAATACAGGCTGCTTTGCGACGCCCGGGAAGCGTTCCCGAACTGCCTGCCCATCGAGGAAGAACTGCTCTTTCTGGGGAGGTTGCACGAGCGGGACGGGAAGAATCCCACCTTTGACGTGATCAAATGCTTCCTGCTGCACCCCTATCTGACCCCGAAGGAATTTACCCCCAAAAAGTGGGACGCTATGCGGCAGGAGCTGTTCCATCACGAGCAGCTGGAACGGTGCAAGGCGCTGGCCCCGGACGCGGACGTTTTCGTCAGCCACTATCTGGAACGGCTCAGCGAGGAATTTGTGCGGCTGTTTCTGGAAGGCAGCACCTATTACATGCGCAGCTTTTTCGGCTTCACCTCCCGCAAAAACGCGCCCCGTCTGCTGGCGGAGCCGGTGGCGCGGATGATGGAGAACATGGCTGCGGATGAAGCACTGACCCTGGACGAGCGCCGGATGCTGACCCATGCCCTGTACCGCGGCTTCAGCCGCCGGATGGACGGCCAGACGGAATGGCTGCGGCAGGAGCTGGACCGGCGGGGCGTTTCGATGGACGGCGCTTTGGACTGACCGGCCAGAAACGCCGGAAAGGAGCAACATGGAAAAACAAAGCAAACGGCCGGAGAACATGCCCCGGCAGGTCAAAGCCCAGCAGCCGAAGCTGAAGGAAGAAAAGCCCGGCGACGCGCTTCCGCCCCAGCAGCCGCTGACCGACGAGGAGACGGCCCCGAAGCAGCCGCCCCGCTGGTGCAAGATCGTCAAAAAGGTGCTTCTGTGGCTGGGCGTCGTGCTGGCGCTGGTGCTGTGCTATCTGTTCCTTTTGCTGGGCGAGCCGGATGAGGACGAGCAGCTGACCCAGCAGCCTTCGCAGGCGCAGCCCATCACCCTGCCCATGAGCGCCGTGGAAAGCCCCGGCGATACCAGCCCGGAGGGGCTGGCGGAGCTTTTCGGCCAGCCGGTATTGTGCCTGTACGGCAGCGCCCTGTCCATGACCCGTTCCCGGGTATACGACACCGCCTTCCGGGGCGAATACGCCCGCCGGGTCACGCTGACCTATGCCTTTGAGGACGGACAATCCCTGACGGTGGAAAGCATCCGTCCCGTTTCGGCCATTGCCCTGCTGCGCGGCGAGGATTATCATCTCAATGGCGACAGCCTGTATTACATCGGCGGCATGGACGCTGCGTGGATGGAAAACGGCACGGACGTGCTGGTTTTCGGCCAGACGGCGGACGCGGCCTACGCCGTCCGCTGCCCCATCGGGCACAAGGCCGATCTGGAAGTACTGCTGAAGCAGACGACCCTGATTGCCGCGCCGTCCGCAGAATAATTTTTTCAACCGATACCAAAGGAGCATTCAGAACAGGAGCATCATTCCCATGCAAACGAAATCCACCAACGGCAACCAACGCACTATGAAAACCTCCGAGCTGGTCCGGCGCTTTCTGCCCTATTTCCGTCCCTATCGGGGCATGCTGGCGCTGGACCTGTTCTGCGCCACGCTGACCACCCTGTGCGATCTGGTGCTGCCCATGATCGTGCGCAGCATCACCGGCCTGGCCAGCGGCAGCGCCGCCGCCCTCACCGTGGCCTATGTGCTGAAGGTGGGCGGCGTTTATGTGCTGCTGCGCCTGATCGACACCGTGGCCAACTACATCATGGTGGCCCGGGGCCACGTGATGGGCACCTATATCGAGCGGGACATGCGCCACGCCCTGTTCGAGCATCTGCAGGAGATGGGCTTCGCCTATTACAGCAACGCCAAGGTGGGGCAGATCATGGCCCGTATCACCAGCGACCTGTTCGATGTGACGGAGTTCGCCCATCATTGCCCGGAAGAATTTCTGATCGCCGCCATCAAGATCACCGTGCCCTTCGTGATCCTGCTGGGCATCAACCCGGTGCTGACGGTCATCATTTTCCTCATGCTGCCCATTATGCTGGTGCTGGCCCGGTATTTTAACAAGAAGATGCGGGCCGCCTTCAAGGAGAGCCGCCATCAGGTGGGCGAGATCAACGCTCAGGTGGAGGACAGCCTGCTGGGCATCCGGGTGGTGAAGAGCTTCGCCAACGAGCCCATGGAGATCGACAAGTTCGACCGGGGCAACGAGGAGTTTGTGCGCATCGGCCGCCGCAAATACCGCTACATGGCGGGCTACAATACCACCACCCGTTCCTTTGACGGCGTGATGTACATCGTGGTGGTCATCGTGGGCGCGCTGTTCATCATCGACGGCAAGATCACGGCGGCGGACTACATGGCGTATCTGCTCTACATTTCCACCCTGCTGACCTCCATCCGCCGGGTGGTGGACTACGCGGAGCAGTTCCAGCGGGGCATGACGGGCATCGAGCGCTTCTGCGAGATCATGGACGTGCAGCCCGACGTGAACGATGCGCCCGGCGCGAAGGAGCTGACCGGCGTGAAGGGCGATGTGACCTTCGACCACGTCAGCTTCCACTATCACGATAACGACCGCGTCGTACTGGCGGACATCAACGAAACCGTGAAGGCCGGCGACAAAATCGCGCTGGTGGGCCCCAGCGGCGGCGGCAAGACCACCTTCTGCAACCTGATCCCCCGGTTCTATGACGTCAGCGGCGGCCGCATCCTGATCGACGGTCAGGACATCGCGGGGTTGACCCAGCGCAGCCTGCGGGAGAACATCGGCATGGTGCAGCAGGAGGTGTACATGTTCTCCGGCACCATTTATGAAAATATCGCCTACGGCCTGCCCGGAGCCACCCGGGAGCAGGTGGAGACTGCCGCGAAGCAGGCGGGGGCCGACGGTTTCATCCGGGAGCTGCCCGACGGGTATGACACCTATGTGGGCGAACGGGGCGTAAAGCTGTCCGGCGGGCAGAAGCAGCGCATCTCCATTGCCCGGGTGTTCCTGAAAAATCCGCCCATCCTGATTCTGGACGAAGCCACCAGCGCACTGGACAACGAGAGCGAACGGCTGGTGCAGGATTCGCTGGAAAAGCTCAGCAAGGGCCGCACCACCTTCACCATCGCCCACCGGCTGACCACCATCCGCGGGGCCACCTCCATCTGGGTACTGACCCAGGACGGCATTGTGGAAAAGGGCACCCATCAGGAATTGATGGCGAAAAAAGGCAAGTATTACGAACTGTACAGCATGTATACGGAGGATCTTTAAGATGACAGAAATAAAGGAGCAGAACCGTTTCCTTCCCCCGATGCGGATGCATCCGGCTTACCGCCACGGCGATATGACCCCCTGGGGCGGCGAACAGCTGAAAACGGTCTTCGGCAAGGACATCCCCGACGAGCGCACCGGCGAAGCGCTGGAAATGAGCGTGATTCCCGGACTGGAAAGCACGGATGACGACGGCGTGACCCTGACGGCGCTGATCGAGCGCTACGGTTCCCGGCTGACGGGTCTGCCGGAAGGCACGGAATTTCCCCTGCTGCTGAAGCTGCTGGCGGCCAAGGGCACCCTGAGCGTACAGGTTCACCCGGACGACGAATACGCCAAAGCGCACGAGAACAAGCTGGGCAAGACCGAGGCGTGGGTGATCCTCCATGCCGAAGAGGGCGCGTCCCTTCTGTACGGCATCCGGGAGGGCGTGACCATCGACGATCTGCGCCGGGCCCTGACGGGCGGCGAGGACGTGGAGCCGCTGATTCAGCGGGTTCCGGTCAAGGCGGGCGACGTGTTCTATATGCCGGCGGGCATGGTGCATGCCATCGGCGGAGGCATTCTGCTGTATGAAATTCAGCAGTCCAGCGACGTGACCTACCGTCTGTGGGACTTCAACCGGGTCAACGACAAGGGCGAGAAGCGGCCCCTGCACATTCAGCAGTCGCTGGACGTGATCCGCCCTGAGCTGAAGGGCCTGCGGGCCCATATGCCGGAGCATCCCGCGCAGGAGATCACCCGGCTTCTGGACGTGCCCGCCTTTACGCTGGACTGCGTGGCCGCGGACGGCGCCTGCATCCTGCCCGCGGCGGAGACCTTCCGGGTGCTGACCGCGCTGGAGCCTCTGACCCTGCGCTGGCTGGAGGGCGAAATGGAGCTGAACCCCGGGGACACGGTGCTGCTGCCCGCCGCCTGTCCTGAGGTGGGGCTGGAAGGCCATGGCCGGGCGCTGGTCTCCGGCGTTGGGAGAAACGCATGAGCAAATTCTACAACGCACTGATCCGGCTGGTGCGTTTTGCCCTGCCGGATATGGAAACGGTCTGGGAGGAACCTTTCGACGGCGAAGCGGCGGTCTTCTGCCCCAATCACGCCGCCTCCTTCGGCCCTATCGCTATGTGCGCTTTTTTCTCTCTGCGGGATCAGTGCCACCCATGGCTGAACGCGGGCATCATGGAGCGTAAGGAGATCCCCGCCTATGTCCGGCAGGACTACTGGTGGGAGCCGGGCTGCTTTTTCGAGCCGCTGCTCAATATGACCCTTCCCTACCTGATGGCTCTGCTGCTGCCGCCCATTCTGGGCAGCGTGCCCGGCGTACCGGTGTACCACGACAACCGGGTCATCCGCACCTTCCGTAAAAGTCTGGAATACGTGGCGCAGGGGCATCATCTGGTGATCTTTTCCGAGCAGCCCGCCGGCCACGGCAGCAGCGAAATGGAGCTGAACCGGGGCTTCCTGCAGGTGGCGCCCCTGATCTGCAAACGCACGGGCAAGGCGCTGAAGTTTTACCCCGTCCACGTCGACCGGGCGGCGCGGCGCATCACCGTCTCCAAACCCGTGCCCTACGACCCCGCCCTGCCCCTGAAGGAGCAGGAGGACGGCATCATTCAGGCGCTTTCCAAGAGCATTCTGGGCAAATGATCGTGCAATGATAACAGACGAGCCGCTCTTGATCGAACGGCCCGTTCCTGCTTCATCATCTCGGCGGAGTGCTGCTGGGGTGTAGGACGGCGAAAAAACGCCGGATGGATGCCGAGGGGCGCGCCCGACGCTTTTCCCTCTTTTTTCTGTGTTGGCCGTCGAGGGTCAAGCAGCTCCGTCAAGCCTGTCATCCCGTTCCCCCGCCGAACTCTCTGCGCGGCGGGGGATGACCGGCAAAGATACTTCTCCACCCAATCCCATCCCCGAAAGGAGTCCTTCCCGATGGTTCAAGTCGTAGCCGCGCTGATCTGGCGCGATAACCGCTTCATGATCTGCCAGCGTCCGGAATATAAGGCCCGCGGGTTTCTTTGGGAGTTTGTGGGCGGAAAGGTGGAGCCGGGCGAGACCAAAGCCCAGGCCCTTGCCCGGGAATGCCGGGAGGAGCTGGACGTGCAGGTGGAGGTCGGAACGGTCTTCTGCGAGGTCGATCACGTCTACCCGGACCTGACCATCCACCTGACGCTGCTCAACGCCGCCATTACCCAGGGCGAACCCACACTGCTGGAGCATAACGCCATCGCGTGGATCCCCCCGGAGGAGATCGACCGATACGAGTTCTGCCCGGCGGATGTGGATATACTCAAGTTGCTGAAAGCCCGGCAAGGGGAATCTCCCCGGTCATGACCGTTTCCAGAAAGCGCCGGTCGTGCTCCACCAATAGAAGCGTGGGGTCGGAGGCCAGAAGCAGTTCTTCGATCTGGCGGCGGCTCAAAACGTCGATGTAGTTCAGCGGCTCATCCCAAATGTATACGTGCGCAGGTGTTGCAAGGCTCAAAGCCAGCAGCACCTTCTTTTTCTGCCCCTGACTGTAGTCCCGCATATCCAGCGCAAACTGCTCCCGGGAAAAATCCATGTTGCGCAGAATGGCTTTCACCAGCGTTTCGTCCGCGCCCCGGGCGGCGATGGCTCCTTCCAGCGGGCCGGACAGGCCGCTCGTGTCCTGCGGCACGTAGGAGACCACCAGCCCGGAGGCCAGACGGACGCTGCCGTGCAGCGCTTCGCCCTCGCCCACCAGCGTCTTGAGGATGCTGCTCTTGCCGCAGCCGTTGGGGCCGGTCAAAGCCAGCCGTTCGCCTTGACGGAGGATGAACTGCACGCCCCGGCAGACCTCCCGTCCGTCGTAGCAGACCGCGCCGTTTTCCACGGTGATCAGCTCCTGCTTGGGATGGTGCAGTGTGCGCAGCTTCAGATCGCCCACCCGTTCTACATTGTGCAATAGGCCGCTCTTTTCCTCGGCGGCACGTTCCCGGCGCTGCACCGCCGCCTTGGCCCGCTTCATCATGGCGGCGCTGCGCGCGCCCGCGTAGCCCCGGTCCACCGCTGCCTGGACGCTTTCCGGCACGTGAAATTTGTCCTTCTCCGCCTTCTGGGCGAACTGCGAAGCCTGCCGGGCGCTCTGATTCAGCCGGCCGATCTCTTTTTTCAGCCCCTCGTTCCGCTTGAGCTCGTAGGCGTTCTGCCGGTCAAACTGCTCCTCCCAGGTGTCATAATCGCCCTGAATGACCTGAAAGCCGGTTTTGTTGATGCTGAGGATGTGATCCACGCAGTCGTTCAAAAAGGCGCGGTCATGGCTCACCAGCAGAAAACCGTCCTTTCGGCGCAGGTATTCCGCCACGGCCTGACGGCCCAGCAGATCCAGATGATTGGTAGGCTCGTCGATCAGGGGATAAGCGTCCTCCCGGGCGAACAGAGCGCAGAGCAGTGCCTTGGTCTGCTCACCCCGGCTCAGGGTGGAGAAGGAACGGTACAGCGCGTCCTCCGTCACTTCCAGCAGCCGCATTTCCTTCATCAGCTTCCACTCCGGTTCCCCTCCCGCGGCCTCCTGCATCACGTTCAGGGTCATGTCCTCCGGATCGGACACGGAATAGGGAAAATAGACAGGCTGAAGGGGCAGGCTGATCTGCCCGCCGTGGGGCAGCTCGCCCATCATCAGCCGCAAAAGGGTGGTCTTGCCCCGGCCGTTCCGCCCGGTCAGCCCCAGCCGCCAGCCGGTGTCCAGCTCCGCGCTCCAGCCGGGGAATACCGGCTCACTGCTTCCGTCATAGGTAAAAGTCAAATTTTGAATCGAACAGCGCATGAAAAAAGCCTCCTTCCTGATAGGGCAGGGGGAGGCATGGCGGCGCGTCTGAAAAACGCGCAAAAAAAGCGGAGTCCTCGGGACTGCGCTTTTTCACTGCCACGGCAAAACAAGCCCTGCGGAAACATTCATCCGCCGGGGTCTGTTTTTCCTCCCCCATTCAAATGGGTTCATGGCAGTGTTATTTGCGCATCCCGACCCTCCGTTTCGTTCATCAAATTCGGGGAACGTCATCGTCTGCGTTCCAATTCATTGTAGCAGACTCGCTGACAGAGTGTCAAGAACGATCTTTTTCTTTCCCGATCAGGCCTTTTCTGCGGTACAGGTACACCTCGTCGTACCAGAAGCCCTCCGGGGTCTCCGCCGCGGCGATCAGGTCGTAGGTCTTCAAAATGTCCTCCGGCTGACGGCCCCGGGTAACGACGTAGTCGCACACGCCGTCGCGAATGTAGCGTACCTGCTCGTCCAGCATCTCCTGCAGGGGGACGTTGGTCTGGTGATAATACTTCACGTTGGGCGTGATCTGGGCGGCGGTGTAGAAGCCCGCGTCCATAAAGCCGTAATTGAGCAGCGTGGCCCCCGGCGTTTCAGCGATCTTGGCGGCAAACTGGTACTGCATGGTCTCCTCCCGGGGCAGGCCGAAGGACTCCTTCACATTGGGGCTGAAAACAGGACACAGCAGCACGCACAGCCCGCACAAAGCCGCCGCCAGAAGGGGATAGGCCCGCTTGGACAGCCCGGCCAGCCGCTTTTCCAGCAGAGCGCCCAGCCAGCCGAAAAAGCAGGGCAGGAACGCCGCCAGCGCCAGCGGATAATAGGGGTAGGTCTTGCCGCCGATGAACACGCCCAGCGCTCCCAGCAGGAAGGGCAGAAGCCAGCCAATCCGCTGCCAGCCGGTCTTGCCCCGGCCAAAGCAGGACGCAATCACCCCGGCGCAGACTGGCAGGGCACACAGGGGGCTTCGGCTCAGCCATTCCCAGCCGCTTTTCAGCATCTGCTTCGCCCGCCAGAGCAGCCCGCCCTCGCCGCTGGAGTAAAGGAATAGATTATCATACAAATAAGTTTTCAGCCAGTCGGCCAACGCGCCGTTCAGGCCGAAATAGATCAGCCACGGCAGGGTGGACAGCAGAAAGCCCAGAAGCAGCCCGCCCAGAGAGCGAAAGAATCCCTTCGCCCCGTTTTGCCGGGCAGCCAGAAGGCAGCCCAGCAGCAGAGCCATTCCCTGCGTCCCGCAGAGGGTGAATTTCATCCAGAACACGCAGCCGAAGAGAAAACCGTCCCCCAGCAGCCGCCCGAGGGAAACGGGCTTTTCGCTTTTCAGCGACTCCAGCCAGTGCAGCTGCACCAGCAGGATCATGGGCAGGGCCAGTTCCTCCGCACTGTCCCCTGCCTGAAAGCAGTAGGACGTGTACACGCACAGCGCCGTCAGCGGGATGGAGAGCAGCGCCGCCCGTCGGCCCGCCATGGCCTTGACCGCCCGGTAGCCTTCCAGCAAAAAGGCCGCCGCAAACAGAATTTCCAGCACCCATACGCCGGTGAAGTCCGCCGGGCAGACCAGCGCGCACAGGGCGTGGAGAGCATAGATCAGCGGGCCTTTGTGGTCGTACAGGTCGCGGTACATCACCCGGCCCGCCAGCATCCCCTTGCCCGCCGAAAAATAAATATTCGCGTCTGACCAGTCGTTGATGGGATAGGCCGGGGACGATTTGGAGCAGAAAAACAGCACCGCCGCCGCGATGATCAGCGCCAGCAGCCCGATCCGCGCCCGTTCCCGGGCAGAAAGCTTCGTCAATCCAAGCGCCTCCTTATAAAAAGCATGAAACGCCTCTTCAATGTAGCACAAACCCGCTCCGTGGGCAAGCATTTTTCCCCCTTCCGCCGCATACCCTGTGGCGAACGAGGGGAGGAATGGCCATGCGCCGTGGCGCGGTGCTCAGCGCGCTTCTGTTGACCGCGCTGCTTCTCTATTTATGGCCCGGACTGCTGAAAGGGCTGTGGACGGACACGGACAACCGAATGGCCGGCGAACTGCGCCCCGCCCAGCGCCGCACCCTGACCCTGTGGTGGTTCCCCGGGGAAATGGGCGATCAGCGCTGCATCAGCCGCCTGTGTACCCGTCTGGAAAAGGAAACCCCCGGACTGCGCGTCTTTCTGCGCCGGGCGGACGCGGCGGAGCTGACGGCTCCCGACGCGCTTCTGCCGGACGCGGTGCTGTTCGGCATGGGGGACGTGGTCAATCCCGAGCAGCTGTTTCTTCCGCTGACGCTTTCGGAGGACGACGGGAATCTTTCCTCCGGGAAAAGCGGCGGCGAGACTTATGCCCTGCCCCTCTGGTACGAGGAAAACGTGCTGAGCGTTCCGAATGGCTGGCTGGAAGAAGACGGAACGCCCACCGTTACCGTCCAGCCCCATTCCTTATTGGGACAGACCGCTGCCACCCCAAAGCCGGAAACGGACGAGACACCGTCTATCCCGTGGCGGAGGCTATTGGCAGAAAATGCGCTGTGGGTCAGCCCCGGCACGGCAGGGCCGCAGCTGGCGTTCACCGCGCCGTCTTCTTTGCGGAAGGAACTGGACTCGGCGGCGCTTCATTCGGCGGAAAAGCCGGTCAAGGGTACGGCACGGGTCTGGACGCGTCGGGAGCATCTGGCCGCCGCTCAAAAGGAAGCCCTGACAGCCTTTTCACTGCGGCCTGCTGTCAGCGACCGGGTACGATATGCGGCCCTTTGCCGGGACACGGCGGAGACTCGCGCCCTGCTTGCCTTTCTCCGCTCGGAGGGCTGCCGGGAGGAAGCGGAAGTCGCCGGGCTCCTGCCCGCCGAACAGGCGGATTCCCTGCCCAACGCCTTCGCCCACACCCGGGAAGAGCTGAACGCCCTCTGCGCGGACGGCCTGCGACGGGGCCTTGACCCGGTGGAAATTCTGCTTCGGCTGCGCTGACCGGGCCGGGCTTTCCATGCATAGTTCCCCCGAAAATTACCATACTAAGGGCATGAATGAAACTTCGGAGGCGATACCATGACTCAGATCACGACGCATCATCCCCGCAGCGGCTGGAAGAAAGACGAAGCCCGGCTTTTGTTCGACGCCGTCCGTGCCGCCACAGAGGACGGGCGTTCCCTGCGTGAGGTGTTTCAGGAGGTGGGCGGCCAACTGCAGCGCAAGCCCAACTCCATCCGCAACTATTACTATGCCCGGGTGCGGGAAACGCCGGATCTTTCTCCCCGGCCCACGCCCTTCCGCGCCTTTACCCCGGAGGAGCTGCACACCCTGCTGCGGGAAGTGCTCATGGGCCGGGGACAGGGGGAAAGTGTCCGCGCCTGCGTCACCCGGCTTTCCGGGGGCGACCGTTCTCAAATGCTGCGGATGCAGAACAAGTATCGTTCTGTGCTCAAAAACCGCCCCGAGCTGTTGATGGAGGCGGCGGAAGAACTGCGGCAGGAGGGGCTGCCCTGCCCGGAGAAGGTGGTGGTTTTCCGCCGGTACGGCCAGCCTGTGCCGGGAAACGGCGAATTGGGCGCGCTCAATCGTCACCAGAGCGACCCGGAAGTCCGGCAGATGCTGGACGCGCTGAATCATCTTCTGGAACAGCGGGACAGCGCCTCACCTCCCACCCCCGCTTCGGAGGAAGCCCGGCTTCACGCCAAATGGCTGGAGGCCCGGCAGGAGGCCGACCGGCTCAAGGTGGAGGTCGATCTGCTGAAGATGGCGCTGGAAGACGAACGCAGCGCTCGTTCCGCCCCTGCCGAGTAAGCTCCGCACCGCTTTTTCCCGCGCATTGTATATGGAAAAATCGCCGTTGATATGCTACAATAGGAGCAGTATCAACGGCGATTGATTTCTTCACGGAGGACGACTCATGGACGAAAGCACGATCCGCGAAAAACTGTCCCGCATCAAGTGTTTCATGCTGGACATGGACGGAACCTTCTATCTGGGCGCCAATCTTCTGGACGGTTCGCTGGATTTTCTGGAAAAGCTCCGGGAGACCGGCCGGACGAATCTCTTTCTGACCAACAATTCCAGCAAATCTGCCGAGGTATACCGGCAGAAGCTGGCCCGTATGGGCGTGGCGGAGCGTTACCGCAATGTGCTCACCTCAGGGCAGGCGGCGGGCAGCTGGTGTCTGCGGGAAATGCCCGGCAAAAAGGCGTTTCTTCTGGGCAACGATATGCTTCGGGCCGAGCTGGAACAGATGGGCGTAGCCATCGACAACGCCCACCCGGACTACGTTCTTATCGCCTACGACACCACGCTGGACTATGCCAAAATGACCGCCGTCTGCGACTTTGTCCGGGCGGGTCTGCCATATATCGCCACCCATCCTGACTTCAACTGCCCCACAGAGACGGGCTTCGCCCCGGACATCGGCGCGATCATCGCCTTTATCGAGGCCAGCACGGGACGCCGCCCCGATCTGATCATCGGCAAGCCCTACGGCGGCATCGTGGAGGAAGCCCTGAAGGCCACCGGCCTTCAGAAGGACGAGCTGGCCATGGTAGGCGACCGCCTGTACACCGACATCGCCACCGGCCGCAATTTCGGCATTTTGAGCATTCTGGTGCTCACCGGCGAAGCCACCCTGCAGGACGTGGAAAAAAGCGACGTCAAGCCCGACCTGATCTTCGACCGCCTTTCCTCCATGAACCCCTTTTTGCAGGGGTAGTACCCCTGCACCCCG
>URJB01000058.1 GCA_900548145.1 uncultured Eubacteriales bacterium
CCCCCCCCCCCCCCCCCCCCCCCCCCCCCCCCCGCCGGCCCGGAAGGCCGGGGTGCAGGGGCACTGCCCCTGCTAGGATTTTTGGGTGAAGCTGGTGTGGCAGCGGCTGCAGGTGACGGTCACAACGCCCTTGCCCCGGGGCAGACGGAGCCATGCCTTGCAGCTGGGGCAGCGGAAGTACTTGTATTGCTTGCGATTCTTGAAGCGGTTCTTCGCCTGACGCAGCTGCGTCTTGCTGCGGGCGCAGGCCGACTCGAAGCGGCGGTTTTCCGCCTGACGCTTCGTCAGGTTGCGGCTGAACATGCGGTAAATGCACAGGACGTAGCAGGCGAATCCGGCCAGATTCAGCAGCGAGCCCAGCAGCATCCAGAACGTGCCGGAAGCCGCGCCGATCAGCGTGCCCAGAATGTAAAGAATCAGGCCAGTCCATAACAACGTCAGGCCCAGACGGTCCGCACCGTTGCGGCCGGACATGAAGTTCCGAAGAGATTGCTTGATTTTCTCCCAAAATGACATTGCTTTTTCCTCCCGAAATTCGCGTTAGCAGCCGTAATAAAACCCGCGGCTGCCGCAGCAGCAGTTGCAGAAAATATTGATGGCGCAGCAGGTGAGAATAGGATTGGACAGACAATAGGAACCAAAGTTTCCGCCCGTCCATTGGCGGTTGTAGCTTTCGCCGCCTGCGTTCAGCTGCGCCAGAAGTTCCCGGAACGCGGGTTCGTCCGGGGCCATCTGGACGGCCTTCCGGGCGTGATCCAGCGCCGCCACCCGGTTGCCCAGGCCCAAATTGGCCTTGGCGCTCCAATAGTACCACGCTGCCTTGCGGTTCTGCACGGCCCGCAGCAGCGAAATCGCGTCCGAATACCGGCCGCTCAATACCGCACTGGAAGCGTTTTTCAGCTCCGGGTCGTTCTCCGTGTAGCTGCTGGTCTGATAATTCCGCTGCTGACCGCCGCCGAAGAAATCGCCGAAGTCAAAGCCGCCGAAATCAAACCCTCCGCCATAATTGCCCGACTGGCGCTGGCCGCCGTAGCCGCCATATTCTCCGCCGGACTGGCCGTAGCCGCCATAGCTGCCCGAACCATAGCTGCCGCCGGAGGAACCATACCCTCCGCCGGAACCGTACCCGCCGGTCGAGCCGTAGCTGCCGCTCTGATAGCTGCCCTTGTGCTTGATAAGGATGGAGTAAGCCTCGTTGACCTCCTTCATCTTGGCCTCCGCCTCGGCGGAACCGCCGTTCAGATCGGGGTGATATTTCTTGGCAAGCCGCCGGTAGGCCGCCTTGATCTCGTCGTCGGTAGCGCCCGGCTTCAGCTCCAGTACCTCATAGGGGTCTCTCATGCCCCGCCCTCCTGTCTGCCCTGCCGCTTTACGGCGGGCTTGTCCTTTTCCCGCTTCTGCTGCTTGAGCTGGTATCGGCCCCAGCAGCCGCCGTAGAGGATGTTGCGAAGAATGTCCACATCCCGGATCAGCGGCAGAAGCTCAAATTCCCGGGTGCATTCCCCCATCACCAGCATCAGGCTTTGCCGGATCAGTTCCTCGAAATCCTCCTGTTTGGAAAGCTCTCGGAGCGGATTGTACCGCCCGTGGTGAAGGTCGCCTTCCAGATCGTCGTATGCGTCCATCAGGTAAATAAACCGTCCCAGCGACTGGCCGATTTTTTCCAGACTGTCCGCCCATTCGTCCTCCCGCCAGCGATAGAGAGTGCCCAGCATTTCGCCGGTCAGGTTGGCCAGACGGTCGGGTTCCAGCGTACCGGACTTTTCGACCTGATGAATCTCGTCCAAGCAATGCTTGAGCACGGCGCTTTTCTCCGGGTAACGGGCTTCGATCGAAGCAAAGCTCTTTTGCAGAAGCCCCGCCTCCGCCCGGCCGGAGAGCCGGTGTTCGTCCTGCCAGTCGTCCATGCATTTGTGGTAGCTCAGCAGAAGATTCACGTCCGCAGCGTAATCCGCCAGCGGATTTTCCACAAACTCATGTTCTTTCATGGGATGAGGCAGACAGCGCTCCTGCCCGCATTGTTCCTCCGGCTCGTAGAGAGAAGAAAGCAGCATGTACAGGAACACCGCGTCGTAGCTCAGGGTCATCCGGCCGGCCGCGCCGTAGCGCCGGCCCAGATTGCGGCACAGGCCGCAGTAATAGGCCCGGTAGCGCTTGCGGCGTTCTTCCGGCATTTCCGCCGAAGCGGTCACATAGCCGAACATCAGTGTTTCTCCTCATGAGAGTCGCTGAAGTCCGCGTCCACCGCGCCGTCTGCGTCGTCGGCGGCGCTGTTGTCCGTGTAGCGTCCCACTGCCTGCAGGGCATTGGTCAGCTCCGCCATGCGGCGTTTGAGCTCGCTGTCGTCCGTGCCCTGCATGGCCTGCTCCACCTGCTTGCGCAGACCTTCGATGCGTTCCTTGTCCTCCCGGTTCAATCTGCGCTGGGCGTTTTTGGATTCGTAAAGCAGCTGCTCCGCCTGATTGCGAACCTCGGCGCTCTCCTTGCGGCGCGCGTCCTCGGCGGCGTAGCGTTCCGCGTCCCGCATGGCCTGTTCGATCTCCGCGTCGGACATGTGGGTGGACTGGGTCAGGGTGATCTCCTGATGCTTGCCCGTGCCCAAGTCCTTGGCGGACACGTTTACGATACCGTTGGCGTCGATGGAGAACGTGACCTCGATCTGCGGGATGCCCCGCAGCGCCCGGCGGATGCCGGTCAGGCGGAAGCGACCCAGCGTCTTGTTGCAGCTGGCGATCTCCCGCTCGCCCTGCAGCACGTGGATGTCCACAGAGGTCTGGAAATTGGCGGCAGTGGTAAACACCTGACTGCGCTGTACGGGCAAAGTGGTATTGCGGTCGATGATCCGGGAGAACACGTCCCCCACGGTCTCAATGCCCAGCGAAAGGGGCGTTACGTCCAGAAGCAGCAGCCCCTTGACCTGACCGGCCAGCACGCCCGCCTGCAGACACGCGCCCATGGCTACGCACTCGTCCGGGTTGATGTCCTTGCTGGGTTCCTTGCCGGTCAGACGCTTGACCGCCGCCTGTACGGCTGGGATGCGGGTAGAGCCGCCCACCAGCAGTACCCGGCTCAAATCGCGCGCCTGAAGGCCCGCGTCCTGCAGCGCCTGCTCCACCGGGCCGACGGTAGCTTCCACCAGATGGGCGGTCAGCTCGTCGAACTTGGCCCGGGTCAGGTCGATCTCCAGATGCTTTGCCCCGTCCGGGCCGGAGGTCAGGAACGGCAGGCTGATGGTGGTAGTCATGGCCGCGCTCAGCTCGATCTTGGCCTTTTCCGCCGCCTCCCGAATGCGGCTCATGGCGGTCTGGTCGCGGGTCAGGTCGATATGCTCCCGGCGGCGGAACTCCTCCACCAGATAGTTGGACACGCACGCATCGAAATCGTCGCCGCCCAGCCGGTTGTTGCCCGCCGTAGCCAGCACTTCGATCACTTCGTTGTTGATGTCCAGAATGGACACGTCGAAGGTGCCGCCGCCCAGATCGTACACCATGATGCGCTGGGAACCGCCCTTGTCCACGCCGTAGGCCAGCGCCGCGGCGGTAGGCTCATTGATGATGCGCAGCACGTTCAGTCCGGCGATGCGGCCCGCGTCCTTGGTGGCCTGCCGCTGACCGTCGCTGAAATAGGCGGGCACGGTGATGACCGCGTCCGTGACGGTCTCGCCCAGATAGGCCTCCGCGTCCTGCTTGAGCTTCTGCAGGATCATGGCGGAAATTTCCTGGGGCGTATATTTCTTGCCGTCGATGTTTACCCGGTTATCCGTACCCATCTCCCGCTTGATGGAAAAAATGGTGCGGGATCCGTTGGTCACGGCCTGCCGCTTGGCCGCCGCGCCTACGATGCGCTCCCCGCTTTTGGTAAAGGCTACCACGGACGGGGTCGTCCGTCCGCCCTCCGCATTGGGGATGACCACGGCTTCGCCGTTTTCCATCGTCGCAACGCAGGAGTTTGTGGTGCCAAGGTCAATACCGATCAGTCTGCTCATAGGAGAAAAGACTCCTTTCCTAAGGTTCTTTCTTATCATAACCTATATTTTCGGAAAAAGCGTAGCGTAAAAATGAAGAAACCGTAAACAATACGCCTTGGGAGGGAAAAAACGTGAATTTGTACCTGTTGTCCCTGCTGATCTACAGCCTGATGATCCTGCCCGTCAGCGTTCATTTTCGGGTTCGGCTGGGCCGGCGCTCGGGCTACCGGGTGGAATTTCGGGCGGCGGGGCTGCCCCTGCGCCGCACCGCCCCGCTGGGAGACCCGGACGGCGAAACGCCCGTTTCCCGGAAGAAGGGACTGCGGAAGTTGCTTTCCACAGACGCGGCGCTTCTTCGTACCCTGACGGACAAGGCAGTGCGGCGGCATTTTGCCCGGATGCTCCATTTGCGGAAATGCGCGGTCTTCCTGCGTTTTTCCATGGAGGACGCGGCACTGAACGCCCTGTGCTTCTGCGCCCTGCGCACCCTGACGGAGACTCTGCGGCTGACCGGCGCGCTTCCCGAGGTCTTCCGCTGTCATTTACAGGCGGATTTCTCCCGAAGCGGCACGGAAGCGCTGGTGGAGGGTATAGTCGGCCTGCGGCTGGGCAGTCTAATTCCAACGATGGCCCTGATGGGTTCGGTCTACCTGCGCAGCCGCAGGCAGTACGCGTCCGGCGAACGGCCGGCAGCCGCGGTCTGACCCATTCCCACACTCATTTTCAAGGAGGAACAACGATGCAGCAGCAACATCCCATCGACAATATGATGCAGACCACCATGGAGAGCATCCGCGGCATGGTGGACGTAAACACGGTGGTAGGCGCGCCGGTCATGGATCAGAAGGGCACCACCATCATTCCCATCTCCAAGGTCAGCTTCGGCTTTGTGGCGGGCGGCGGCGAATACGCCGTAGAGGACGGCAAGCAAAAGCCCGTGCCCACGGACATCTTCCCCTTTGCGGGCGGCACAGGCGCAGGCGTATCGGTGCAGCCGGTGGGCTTTCTGGTGGTGACGGACAAGCAGGTGAAAATGCTGCCCGCCCAGACCACCGGCGCCATGGAACGCATGGTGGAGCTTCTGCCCCAGCTGATCGAGGAATTAAACGCCAAGGACGAAAAGAAGAAAAACAAAATCTTCGGAAAGACCGACGATGAGCTTCTGGACGGCGAGCTGCAATGAAAGATCGTCTTTTCCAACGGTTCCGCCGATTGTTTCTGTTCGTCTGCTGCGCGGCGCTGACCCTCCTCAACGGCCACGCCCGCGCCCAGGAGGAAAAGCTCATCGAGACCTCCGCCAAGGCTGCGGTGCTGATCGAAAAAAACACCGGGCGGGTGCTCTACCGCTGCAACGAAGAAACCGCCCTGCCCATGGCCTCCACCACCAAGGTCATGACAGCCCTGCTGGCGTTGGAAGAAGGGAATCTGGACGATGTGGTGACGGTCAGCCGAAATGCCTTCGGCGTACCGGGCACTAGCATCTACCTTTCCGAAGGGGAAAAGATCACCCTGCGCGACCTACTCTATGGGCTGATGCTGGCCAGCGGCAACGACGCGGCGGTTGCCATCGCCGAGCACATCGGCGGCAGCGTGGACGCTTTCTGCTGTCGGATGACGGAGCGGGCGGCGGAGCTTGGGTGCCAGAACACCGTGTTTCTCAGCCCCAACGGTCTGCCCACCCCCGGCCACCATACCACGGCCTACGATCTGGCACTGATCGCCCGGGAGGCCATGAACCACCCCGAATTTCGGGAGATCGTCTCCACCCGCCGGGCTTCCATCCCGTGGGAAGGCCGAAGCTATTCCCGCATCCTCAACAACAAAAACCGCCTACTGGCCGATTATGACGGAGCCACCGGCATCAAGACCGGCTACACCAAGGCGGCGGGCCGCTGTCTGGTCTTCGGGGCCAAGCGGGACGGGTTGGAGCTGATCGGCGTGATGCTGAACTGCCCCGACTGGTTTCAGGAGGCGGAGCGGATCCTGGACATGGGCTTTGCGGAATACGAGTACTTCACGGCTTTTGCCGCCGGGGAAAGCGTGCGCGTCCTGCCGGTGCAGGACGGTGTTCGGGAGACCGTCTCCATTGTGACCCAGCGTGAGCTGGGCGCGCCGGTGCGGAAGGGGCTTATGCCTACGCTGGAATACACCCTGCCGGACGAACTGCCCGCCGGGTTCCCGCTGGGGGACGAGATCGGCGAAGTCCGCCTGATGCTGGACGGCCGCACGCTGGCTTCCTCCCCGCTGATCGTGACGGAAGGCGTCCCGGAGCGGGATTATGCCTATGAAGTGGACCGCTTTTTGGAGTTGTGGCCCCTAAGCAGCGCCACGGAGCAACGTTCATTCGCTGAAACTCCATAAGGGCCCGTCCCGGGCTTCTCTTTATCCGGGACGGGGTTCCCTGTTTGTCCATTCTTTGTGACCACAGGCTTCGGGCTTTTGCTGCCGTTTGTCCCTTGAAATGGCTTTGCCGGAGAAGGAGCACAGCTTAAGGTTTTAGTACCTCTATCCTGCCCGGCAGAAGGCAATACTTTCTGCGCGTTCACTATTTTTAGAAAGGAACCCGCCCCGGACTTTTCATCGTCCGGGGCGGGTTTTACAAGCCGCTTTTTAATACCGAATGAGATAATAGATCACATACACCCAGCTCAGCAGGCCATGAAAGATGGCCCAGCCCACGGAATGCCAGTTCACATAGCTGATGACCATGGCCAGCGCGCTGCCGAAGGTAATGCCGCCTTTGACGGTTTTGGTGATGGTTTCTCTGCGCATTTTCTTTTTCCCCGTTTCCTTCGTTCGTTAGTGGTTCGCTATTGCGCCCAGCGGGATGGCCAGAAAGACCAGCCAGCCCGGATGCCACAGGTTGAAGAAAAATCCCAGCACCAGATAGATCAGCGTGACCAGAATGGGGTTGCTCAGCTGTTCCAGCCGGTTTTTGGGGTGCATATAGTGCAACGGAATGGTCAGAAAGATCAGCCAACCCGGATGCCAAAGATGGAAAACCGCGCCCAGTACCAGATAAAGCGCCGTAATTTCAATGGGAAAAAGCGCGTCCTGCTTACGGCGCTTTTCCTCCTGCCGTTTTTTCTCCACGGCTTCGTAATAGCTGCCTTCGGGCCCCAGCCCGCCGTTATCGTTTTGCGTCATGGTTTCTTCTCCCTTTCCCGCGCCTTTGGCGCTTGGTACGGATTCATCATAGCACTTTTTGTCCACAGAGAAAAGAAGCCGCGCGTTCAAAGTAACTGAAGCGCCGCTTGGGAAGAAATGAGAAAATGCTGAGAAAAGACGGGCCAGCCCTTTACACCGCCCGCCGGGACGTTGTATGATAGGATTGGATCGAAGTAGAATTTCCGGCTTTTCCGGAAAGACAGGAGTGTGTGCCTATGTCGTTCTTTTCCACCCGCGGCGGTGCGTGCGTGACCGCCTCTCAGGCTATTTTGTGGGGGCTGGCCAAGGATGGCGGACTATATGTGCCCAGCATGTTCCCCCAGCTTTCCAGCGAACGCATGGCTTCCCTGTGCGGGGCCAGCTATCAGGAGCAGGCGGCGCGGATCCTTCGGGATTATCTGGAGGACTATACCATTGCCGAGATCGAGCAGTCGGTCAACGCAGCCTATGACGACAAGCATTTTGACGACCCCGCCGTCACGCCACTGCATACCCTGATGCCGGACGTGCACGTGCTGGAGCTGTTCCACGGTCCCACGCTGGCCTTTAAGGATGTGGCGCTGAATCTGCTGCCCCACCTGATCCGTCTGGCCGCGAAGAAGAACGATGAGGAACGGGAGATCAGCATTCTGGTGGCTACCAGCGGCGATACCGGCAAGGCCGCGCTGGAAGGCTTCAAGGACGTGCCCGGCACCAGCTGCACAGTATTTTACCCCTACGGCGGCGTAAGCCGTATGCAGGAACTGCAGATGGCCACCACCGGCGGCGGCAATACCCACGTCATCGGCGTGAAGGGCAATTTTGACGACGCGCAGACCGGCGTGAAGCGTCTGTTCTCCAGCGCGGAATTCCGGGAGAAGATGAACGCCATGGGCAAGCTGCCCAGCTCGGCCAATTCCATCAACTTCGGCCGTCTTGCCCCGCAGATCGTCTATTATTTCAACGCCTATACGCAGCTGGTGCAGAAGCACTCCATCCGCATGGGCCAGTCCGTGAATTTCGTGGTGCCCACCGGCAACTTCGGCGACATTCTGGCGGGCTACTACGCCATGCGCATGGGACTGCCCATCGCCCGTCTGCTGTGCGCCAGCAACCGCAATAACGTGCTGACCGACTTCTTCGCCGACGGCACTTATTACACCCATCGTGCCTTCTTCCAGACCATGTCCCCCAGCATGGACATTCTGATCTCCTCCAATCTGGAACGGCTTCTGTTCGAAAGCACCGGTCGGGACCCCGCGCTGGTGCGGGAATGGATGGCGCTGCTCTCCTCCGAGGGCGGCAGCTTCTCCATCGGTGCGCAGCGCCTGAAGGAGCTGAAAAAGACCTTCTGGGCCGGGTACGCGGACGATTTTATGACGGCTGCGGAAATTCGTCGTATCTTCGAGCGTTTCCATTATTTGATGGATCCTCACACGGCCGTCGCCAGCTACGCCCTCAAGCAGTACCGGGAGGAGACCGGCGATCATACCCCCGCTGTCATCCTGTCCACCGCCAGCCCTTACAAGTTCTCCGAAAGTGTGCTGGCCAGTCTGCAGGGCGAGGACGCGGTGAAAGGGATGGACGCTTTCCAGTGCGCCCAAAAGCTGGAAGAACTTTCCGGCGTGCCTGTACCCCGGCAGATTCGGGAGTTGGAGACTCTGCCCATCCGTCACAAGCGGGTCTGCGAGGTTTCCGGCATGGAAGCCGCTCTTATGGAGGAGTGGAAGTGATCGTCAGCGTACAAGCCGCTGCGGCATAGCCCAGATTATCCAGGCTGACCTCCCACGCCGCCCCCTCCGGGAGCGAAAATTCCACGTAATTTCCCTGCACAGGGCGGCAGACGATCCAGTAGCCCACCTCGCCGGTCGGGCGGATCATCACCTGCCGGTGCTGGTGCAGGAAGGCCAGATATTCCGCAAAATTCAGCCCAAGGCAGGTCATGGCGGCGGCATGGGCTTCCCCCACATATCGGAGCCGGACTCCGTTCCGGGAAGTCGAGATGATCACAAAGCCATAGCGCCAGGCCGTCTGCAGTAAAAGCCGCCCGCGGGGAGTTTCCTCCAGCGGGCGGTTTGCGTCCGGCGGGGCGGAAATCTCGACCGTATACTCCTGCAGCAGTTCGCCCTGTCCGGGCTTGTCCGTCTCCTGCAGGACCCGTTCTGCGGCTTCCTGCAAAGAATGACTGGCTGCCAGCACCCGAAAGCGATTCAGCCGCCATTCCCGCTGCTCCAGCGGCGTCATGGTTCCCCGGCTGACCTTGAAACCGTCCGCGCCGCTGCCCCGCAAAGCCGCAAACAGACGCGCCAGCGCCCGAATGGTTTCCTTGCCGCTCTTGATGGTCAGATCGTTGACCGGCACCATGCCATTGCCGTATCGGGCGATGCTCATGGTGTTGGGTGCAGGCGTTCCATCCGGGAGGACATGGTTTTCGTCCAGATACAGCAGTTTTCCCCGCAGCAGCTGTTCCTTTGGAAAAATTTGCCGGGAGCAGGTGATCCCCTCCGGGAGGACATAGGAAACGGCGCTGCTTTGGGGACGCGCTGCCAGAAGGGCTTCTTCCGTCTGCTGCAACTGGCTGTATTCCCGTGGTTTGGAGCGGGACGCTATGACCGGCAGCAAAAGTGCGACTGCCCACGCGCCCAGCAACAGGAGCGCCCAATTCCGGCGGTTTTGCCGCCAACGCGGTTTCGGCTTCCAGCACTGAGCGCCCCAGCAGTCCGTCCTCCTTCGAGCCGTACGGACATATTGGCTGCGCCATTCCCGCTCCGTCATCAGTCCTTCGGACATATTCATCCCTCCCGGTGATAGCATGACCGGCGAAATGGAAAAGCATACAAAAACAGGAAATGGCGGATTTCTACTCCTCAAACACAGAAGGAAGGGATTTTTATGCTGTCCCCCATGAGACGGCGGGAGCGTGCCGTGTCCGACTGGAATCACGTACTGGAAATCATTCAGAGCTGCGACTGCTGCCGTGTGGCCTTTAGTGAGCCGGACGGGCCGTATATCGTGCCCTTGAATTTTGGCTTTGAAACAGGGGCTGCTGAGCAGATGACGCTTTATTTTCACGGAGCATCGGCAGGGAAAAAGGGAGAATTGATGCAGAAAAATCCGTGCGTGGGGTTTGAGATGGACACGGGTCACGGGCTTGTACCGGGCGCACAGGCGTGCTCCTGTTCTTTTCTCTATCAAAGTGTGATCGGGAAAGGGAAAATAGAGATTCTCTCAAATCTGGAAGAAAAAAAGCACGGGTTAACCGTGCTGATGAGACATTACGCGCCGGGGAAGGAATGGGATTTTCCTTCGGCCATGTTGGAGAGAACAGCGGTATTCCGGCTGGATGTAACAGAATGGAGCTGCAAGGAGCACAGCAGATGAAGTACTGGCGGGAGCGGGTTTCACCCTTGGAGCGCTGGTTGTTCGCCTGGGAAAGGTATTTGGGGAATTCCCCGATGGTTACGCTCTGACAGGTTATAAGGCAACCGAAAAGATACTGCTTACACCGAGCGTGGGAGTTATGCCGAGATTTTCCCCCACTGGGGGGAATGATGCGCCGACTCCGGTGCAGGAGCTGGGCTTGCAGCCCTATGGGGCGCTCAAGCTTTTCTTTCGACGGCCCGAAGGGGTGCAGGGGGCGAGCGGAAAGCCCCCTGCAAGCATCGGGATGCGACAAGTTTGCCGTGAAAATTTCCCTTGTAGGGGTCTGACGCGCCGACTACGGCGCGGGAGTGGGACTTGCCGTCCCATGGGGCGCTCACACTTTTCTTTCGATGGCGAAAGAAAAGTGTGCAAAAGAAAGCCAGCGGCACGGCACTACGGGAAAATGGCTTTTATTGCCCATTTTGACGGCGGGGCTCGCAATGTCGCGCGCAATGGAGTTAGATAGCTATCACTTACGCTTTGAGCGCGCTCGTGCTCACCTTTTTCCGCCGTCAAAATGGGCGGGCCTTTTTCCCTGCGTTGCCTAACGCCGCTCGGCTCCCCCGCCGCTGGCGTGGGGCATACTCAAAGGGATGCCAGTTGGGATATTGCATTGCAGCTTGTGCTTTTTCGCAGCACAGAAAAAGAGACTTGATTCTTTCTATTGATTTTTTGCAACGAAAAAGGCCAGCGGGATTTTATATCCACGCTGGCCTTTATTGCGAGCCATGAGGCCCCGTCGCCGAATGGCGGTCTTTTCTACTCAACTGTCAGAAAACTGCACCAGACCCGCGAGCCGCGAGGCCCGTTGCCGAGCGGCGGTAAAACCCCGGCCAAGCCACATGTCCCTCTACGCCCCTGCGCGCCAGCGCAGAGAAGGGTGCAGGGCTTTAGCCCTGCCAGACCCGCGAGCCGCGAGGCCTGTCGCCGAGCGGCGGTAAAACCCCGGC
>URJB01000059.1 GCA_900548145.1 uncultured Eubacteriales bacterium
CCCTGCACCCCGGACTGCGCGGCTCCGCCGCGCAGGGGCGTAGAGGGACATGAAAGTTGGCCGGGGTTTTACCGCCGTGGCACGGAAGGTGCCACGGCTCGCGGGTCTGGCAGGGTTTCCAGCCAGCTGGCGTGTACAGGCCGCCATTCGGCGGAAGGCCTCATGACTTACAAAAAGACCAGCGTGGTTTTTGTTCCACGCTGGTCTTTTGTTATGCATTTTGGGTCAGCTGACGGTATGCTTGACGCGGTCACGCTCCTCGGCGCGCTTGGCGTTATTGAAGCGATCCAGCGTACCCACGAGGTAGCCGGTGATGCGGCGGATGCGGTGGAAGGGCTGCGCGCCCAGATCGTAATCCAGTTCTACCTCGTCGCCGCAGACCTTGATATCGATATGGCGGGGTTCATGGCCGAACTTTTTGGTGGCACGGTCGATATATGCCTGGATTTCAGGCTGCTCCAGCGTTCCGTTAGTGACGGTAACAGTACAAGCCATAGTATGACGCTCCTTTATATCACCCGGTCGGGCACAAAATATGGTTATTTGGACGATGAATAGTATACCACGTTTTCGGAGGGGTGAAACACAAAAAAGAACGTTATAAATGGGGAATAGGTCATTAGAAAAAGCAATGGAATCTTTCCAAACGCCGCCGCATAGGCTTTTGCAAAACCAATGGGGAGGGGAACGGCGTGAGCGAGGTGCAGAGCATTCAGCTTCCTGCGGCGGGGAGCGTCACCAGCCAGACCGCGTCCAACGGCTGGCGCAGCCTGCTGGAAAGCAACATGGGGCGGAGAGTCGTGGCGGAATTTCTGATCGGTCAGGACGGCATGGCGGAAAAAACGGGGGAAATTTACGCGGTGCAGTCAGATTATTTTCTTTTGAAGGACGATAACGGCAATTATGTGGCCAGCGACCTGTTCAGCCTGAAATTCGTTACCTTCTGTCCGGGCTGCGAAACGGCCGCCCAGTCCGGCACGGCAGCACAAAGCGAAACTTCGGCGGATAGCGGCGCGTCCGCCATGGTGGTAACGCCTCTGCGCGGCACAGCCCCCGCGGCGGCGCTGAATTACGCCAAACGGAAGGCCCGCCGGTAAGCCCAAAATCAACAGCCGTTTTTCTCCGACGGATGAAACCGCGCCCGCCGGAGAAAACTGGCCTTGAAATCCTGCTCGAATCGCGTTATACTGGGGGACGATTCAATACATCTTATCCAAAGGAGCAACGATATGGCAAGACTGTTCGGAACCGACGGTGTGCGCGGCATCGCCAATACGGAACTTACCTGCGATCTGGCCTTCCGGCTGGGACAGGCCAGCGCCTATGTGCTGGCCAGCGACGTTCACCGGCCCACGATCCTGGTGGGACGGGACACCCGCATCAGCGGGGAGATGCTGGAAAGCGCGCTGGTGGCGGGCATTTGCAGCGTGGGCGCGCGGGCGGTGCTGGTGGAGGTGCTGCCGACCCCGGCCATCGCCTATCTGACCCGGTTTTACGAGGCGGACGCAGGCGCGGTCATCAGCGCCAGCCACAACACGGTGGAATATAACGGCATCAAGTTCTTTGATAAAAACGGCTACAAGCTGCCCGACGCGGTGGAGGACAAGATCGAGGAGATCGTCCGCAACGGGATGCCGGCGGACTTTGAGGCGCCCACCGGCGAGCGGGTGGGCCGTCCCGTGCGGCAGCGCAACGCCACCCGGCGCTATGTGGACTTCGTCAAGGAGACCACGGATGTGCGTCTGGACGGCCTGCACGTGGTGCTGGACTGCGCGCAGGGGGCCAGCTTCGAGGTAGCGCCCATGGTCTTTAAGGAGCTGGGCGCGCAGGTCAGCTGCTACTATCACGAGCCGGACGGCACCAACATCAACGATCATTGCGGCTCCACCCATCCCCGCCGCCTGTGCGAGCTGGTGCGGGAGCTGGGCGCGGACGTGGGCTTTGCCTTCGACGGCGACGCGGACCGCCTGATGGCCGTGGACGAGCGGGGCTCTCTTATCAACGGCGATCAGGTCATGGCCATGCTGGCCGTCTATCTGAAAGGGCAGGGACGGCTGCGGCAGAACACCATTGTGGCGACCATCATGAGTAACATGGGCCTGGATATCGCCATGAAGAAGCATGGCATCCGGGTGGAAAAGACCAAAGTGGGCGACCGCTACGTGTTGGAAAAGATGCTGGCCGACGGCTTTGTGCTGGGCGGCGAGCAGAGCGGCCATGTGATTATGCTGGATCACAACACCACCGGCGACGGGCTGGTGACGGCGGTGCAGGTCATCAGCGCCATGGTGAAGGCCCAGCGCCCTCTGAGCCGCCTGAGCTCGGTGATGCAGATCATGCCCCAGAGCCAGTACGCGGCCAATGTTTCCGACAGCCGGAAGTATGATTTCGACAAAAATGAAAAAATCATGGCTATGATCCGCCAGCTGGAAGAAAAGTACAAGGACAAGGGACGGCTGGTGATCCGTGCCAGCGGCACCGAGCCTCGTGTTCGGGTGATGATCGAAGGCCCCGACCAGCGGGAGATGGATCGGGATGTGTACACCCTCAGCAAGCTGATCGAAAAAGAACTGAACTGATTTTCCGCACGTCAGAAGCTTCCCGGAGCAGCGTTCCGGGGGCTCCTTTTTTTGCGCCTTCCAACGTTCACAAACCGTTTATTTCTCTTTTTACGCAAAGTATGGTATAATGCAAAATGTATGATTCTATCATGCGTTCATTATCGCTGTTTGTTTGGAGGGCTCTGGTATGTTCGGGAAGCTGATGAACCGCTATTTCTACGGAAAGAGCGGACAGGGAGATTTTGAAAAGGAAGACCTGCCCCAAAATCGGTGGCAGCTGTTTTGGGAAATGCTGCGGGTGCGTTTTTCCGCGCTTTTGCGGCTGAATCTGATGTATGTGGTCGTGTGGATTCCCGCCATTTTCTTCATCGGCCGTTTTCTGATGTACGGCTATTCCGGGCTGGTGAGCCTGAGCGATTTTCAGGCGCAGCTGGAGGCCGGCTCCATCACCGCCGAGGCCTATCAGGAGAATTTCGCCCTGTTCCAGGAAGGAATGCGGTCGCTGCTGTTTTCCACACTGGTGTTCCTGATTCCCTGCATCGGCATCACCGGCCCCGCCACCGCCGGTCTGTGCTATGTGACCCGCAACTGGGCCCGGGACGAACACGCCTTTATCTGGTCGGACTATAAGGACGCCATCAAGGCCAACTGGAAGCCCGCCCTGCTCAACAGCTTCATCACCGGTCTGGTGCCCGTCATGCTGTATGTGTGCTGCACCTTCTACGGCTCCATGGCGAAAAGCCAGAGTGGGGTGTTTATCCTGCCCGAGGTGATCTGCATCATGATCGGCGTGGTGTGGCTGATGATGCAGATGTACGTCTATCCTCAGATCGTCACCTACGACCTGAAATACAAGGGTGTGCTGCGCAACAGTCTGCTGATGGCTATCGGCCGTCTGCCCATGACGGTGGGTCTGCGGCTGCTGGCGCTGGTGCCTACGCTGATTTTCGCTGTCGTGTCGCTGCTGACTCCCTACTTCCAGTATGCGGTCATGATCTATGCGCTGTACTACATCCTCATCGGCTTCAGTCTGGATCGCTTCATCTGCGCCAGCTACACCAACGGTGTGTTTGACAAGCTGATCAACGTCAAGATCGACGGCGCGCAGGTGGGCCGCGGCCTGTACGTGGAGGAAGACGACGACGAGGACAAGGAAAACGAGGAAGGCGCAGAAGCCGCGGACGAACCGGCGGCTCTCCCGGACGAAAACAACGCTCCCTCCGAAAAAGAATGAACCATGCATGGACGGCTCCGCCCTTCGGCAAGCTATGATCGAAGGAGGGAGCGTCTATGAACCATAAACAGGGCTGGGCGTCCGGCGCAATGCGTCGGAACGCCTTTGCCTTCCTTACCCGGCAGGAGCGCCGGAAGTATGAGATCGCCCGGGAGCTGGGGCTGCTGGACCGCGTGAAGGCCGTAGGCTGGGCCGGGCTCAGCGCCAAGGAAACGGGCCGCATCGGCGGGCTGATGGGCCGGGAAAACCGTGTCCCGCCGGCAGTGCCGGTGCCATTCGCAGTGCCGAAGCCGTTGACAGTGCCGGAACCGCCGGACTCACAGGCGACAAAAGAAGGAGAATGAACGCATGTACACCGCATTTGCATCCGTATACGACCGGCTGATGACCGGCGTGGATTATCAGGGCTGGGCGAATTTCTATCACGCCCTGATGGAGCGCTACGGGATTCCCCGGGGAAAGGTATGCGAATGCGCCTGCGGTACGGGCAGCCTGACCATTCCGCTGGCTGCCATGGGCTACCAGATGACGGGGGTGGATATCAGCCCCGATATGCTTTTCGAGGCCAGCCAGAAGGCCCGCAAGGCCGGGGCCATGATCCCCTTTGTAAAGCAGGATATGCGCCAGCTGCACCTGCATCGGCAGATGGACGCGGTGCTGTGCACCAATGACGGCGTCAACTACCTGCGCAGCGAGGACGAGCTGCGGCAGTTCTTTCAGGCGGCGCATCGGGTGCTCCGGGAGGGCGGCGGTCTGTTTCTGGACTTGAGCACCCCCTACAAGCTGCGCCGGGTGCTGGGCAATCATTTCATCGGCGACGAGGACGAAAATATCGCCTACCTGTGGCAGAACCGCTACCATGAGCAGCAGAACTGTGTGGAGATGAATCTGGCCATCTTCGTCCGGCAGGAGGGCGAGACCTATCTGCGCATCGGCGAACAGCAGCGCCAGTACGCCCATACGGCGGAAACGCTGGGGACGCTCCTGCACGAATGCGGCTTTACTGACGTAGCTGTTTTCGGCGATAAGCACATGGAAGCGCCGGGCGAAAAGGAATGCCGCTGGTTCGTTGCCGCCCGCAAGCCGCTTGGCGGCGCGGAAGTCTGATTTCCGGGAAAGGAACGGAAGAAAAATGAGCGAGATCAAGGAACTCTATAACCGCAAGGATCAGATGATCCACTTTACGCTGGCGGACGGCATGGTGCGCGGTCTGCTCTGCACGGCGGTGAATACCGTTGCAAAGGGCGCGGCCATCCACTGCGCCACGCCGGTGGTGGCCGCCGCGCTGGGCCGCACCCTGATGGGCACTGCCATGATGGGCGCGATGCTCAAGGGGGACGAAGCCTCTGTCACCGTCACCATCGATGGCGGAGGACCCATCGGCAAGATCATCTGCGTAGCCGACCGGGAAAGCGTCCGGGGATGCGTGGACGTACCCAATGTGGAGCTGCCCCTGCGCAAGGACGGCAAGCTGAACGTAGGCATGGCCGTAGGCAGGGAGGGCCGTATGTCCGTAGTAAAGGACTTGGGCATGAGGAACCCCTATGTGGGTCAGACGGCGCTTCTGTCAGGAGAGATCGCGGAGGACTTTGCCGCATATTATGTGCAGAGTGAGCAGACCCCCACCCTGCAGGCGCTGGGCGTACTGGTCAGCGGTGACACGGTGCTGAGCGCGGGTGGCGTGCTGTTGCAGACGTTGCCCGGCTGCCCGGACGACATCGTCAGCCAGCTGGAGCTGCGCAGTCCGCTGTTTTCCGATATCAGCCGGGAGCTGTGCTATGACTCCGCCGAGAACCTGCTCAGCCAGTGGTTCGACGGCCTGAAGCCCGTGGTGCTGGAGACCCATCCGCTGGAATACCGCTGCTATTGCTCCCGGGCCCGGATGGAAAAGGCCCTGATCGCGCTGGGCAAGGACGAACTGACCAGCATGATCGAGGACGAGATCGACGGCGCGGAGCTGGTCTGCCACTTCTGCAAGGAAAAATATCATTTTACGCAGGATGACCTGCGCCGTCTGCTGGAACAGGCGACGCGCTGACAGAAAGGAGCGGGCATGGCTTTTCAGAATCACGAGGGGCAGGTGCGTTCCTTCCAGATGCCGGCCTATTTCTGGGTCAGGCGGGCGGAACGGAGCCGGGAAGAGGGCCAGCCCGTCCGGGCGCTGTCGCTGCTTCGTCAGGCGACTCACGAGGAGCCGGAGGAGCGGGACTGGCGGCTGGAATATGCCTGGCAGCTCACCCGGCTTTCCTGCTATGAAGCCAGCAACCGGGAATGTCTGGATCTGCTGGCCCGCTGGCCCGCCGCGTTCTCCGCTTTCGGCCTGCTGACGCTGAATATGATGGCGCTGGGCCGCATGAGCGAGTGCATGGATGCTTACTCCATCTATACCCAGTTCATTCGGATGCACCCCGACGCCATGCCGGAGTGGGACGAGGACGTTTATGAGGTGGAGGATACGATGTTCTCCATGGGCAAAGAGCCGGAGCATTTTCACCGGCTGAACGCCCTGCTGCGCATCGCGGGCAAGTGTATGGCTCGTGGAGATTATCAGCGGGCGGGAGAGCTGCTGGTTCGTTCCCGGCAAACGCCCTTTTATGCGCCGTCCCCGGAACGGGACAGCCTGATCGCAGCCTATTTGTTCCACACCGCGCCGAAGGAAAACGCGCTGGAAGCCATTCGCGTCGCCCTGCACTCCAACGCCCGTTCGTCCTCCGTATTGCTGTCCATGGCCCTGCTGCTGCGGCGGCTGAACGACCCGGGCTGGAAACCCGCGCTGCTGGCCGCGGCGCTGTATGCCAAAACGCCGCCGGAGGAAGCGGCGGTGTGCAACGCGGCGGATCGGTTCCAGTGCGCCTATGTGGCCCTGGGAATGCTGCGCCGCAGCCTGAAGCAAACGCCCACCCGGTTCAGCGCCGCCTATAACCTGTGCGTGCTGCAGCTTCGCCGGGGCGATCTGGCGGAGGGAACGCGGCTGGCGCATCTGCTGCGGGAGCTGGACCCGCTGGATCGTCAGGTGGAGCGGCTGTTTGCCACCGTGCGCCAGCTGGAAGAAGCCCAGGCGGACGAAACGGAAGTCCGCCGTGCTGGGAAGCAGCAGTGCTTTTACGGCGTTCCCGACGGCGTGATCGTGGCGGAGGACGTCATGGAGTTTTCCAGCCGCCTGACCGATCATCTGGGCGATTTTTTCACCGCCCTGCGGCAGGACGAACGGCTGCGGGGACAGCTTTTGCGGGTGCTGCATCTGCACCCCGACCTTTATCACATGATCCCCGCCCTGTGCGAGGAAATGCCGGAGCTGGACGCTCAGACCCTGCTGCGTCGTCTGCTTTTAGACGAGCCGGAAAGCATGGAGATCGTCCGGGTGCTCGGTAATCTGCTGGAGCACTACGGCTGCCAGCCGCCTTATCTGGTGCGCCGGGACGGGCATCTGACGCTGTTCGACCCCTATGCCCCGGAGCCGGAGCAGCCCACTTTCCTGCAAAGGATGTGCTTCCGCCGTCTGCGGGAAATCCGCAGCGTGCTGGGCGGCTCGGCATTGCCCTGCGCGCTGGCCATTCAGGATCGCCTGACGGAAAGCGAGCGGAACGCATGGGCCGGAGATCGGATGCACGTATGGGCAGCGGCTTTTGTGACAGTCTATTCCCAGAAGCACGGGAATCCCGTGCCCCGGCTGGACGGAACGATGCTTTCGTTCCCCGAGCGCTGGAAGGCGTATCGCCGGGCGGTTAAAAGCATTCGCAGAGCATGGAATCAGAAAGGAAGCGCAAACTATGGAAGAGAAGAATGAAAAGATGGAACTGATCGACTTTGACGACAAGTTCACGCAGGTGCTCAACGACTGGGTGGAAAAGAACCAGACCAAGTTCGCCAACGCGGACGAGATGGAAGCGGCCATGCCGGACGTGTATCTCCGCTTCCTGAATACCCCCGCCGACTGGCTGGGCGGCAAGGCCCCCGGCAACGCCTTTGACGATGTGAGCGATGCGGGGGAATTAGTCGCCCTGATGAAACGTTATATTGAGGAGGAGATCCCCGTGCCCGATCCCCTGCTGGATCGTATCGCGGAGATCGCCGACGACCAGCCCCTGATGGAGCTGGTGAAGGACAAGTCCGCCCCCTGCGAAGCCCGGATGATGGGCATCGAGCTGCTGCGGCAGATGGACTCCACCGCGCCCATGGTAGATTTCCTGCGCTGGCAGGTGGAGCGGGAGGACGAGGACGATATTCTGGACAACGCGCTGGAAAGCCTGCGCCAGATGGGCGAGCAGGTGGTCAAGCCCGCCAAGATCGCCTTCCATGCCGCGGATGAGGCGGGCAAGGAAGCCCTGCTGGATCTGCTGGCGGATTATCCAGGCGATCAGGAGGTCTTTGACTTCGCCCTGAACCAGTTCAAGAACACTAAGGACAAGCGTGCGCTGTACGCCGGTTATCTGGCCAAGCTGGACGACGACCATGCGCTGGAGGCCCTGCTGGACGTGGCCGAAAGCGACGATGTGACCTACATCGACTTCATCGAGATTCGCAGCGCCATCGAGCGGCTGGGCAGCGAGGCCCCGGTGCGGGACTTCTCCAACGACCCCACCTACAAGGCGGTCAAGCGGCTTCAGCTGAAATAACCAACGATACCCGGGGGTGATACACGATTGATTTGTGAACGCTGTGGAAGTTTTCTTCCCGACGACGCGCTGACCTGCGACCATTGCGGCGCGTTTCTGGGGGATAAGGGTTCCTCCGCTATGAAAGACACGGGCGTGCGTGCCATCCGGCAGGGACGCTCCGGCTCCCAGAAGCCGACACTGCCCGTGCGGCAGGGCGGTATGCGGGAATATGGAGACTACGATCTTTCTCCCCTGCCGCTGGAACCGGCTGACCGGGCCCAGCGCCGCAGACCGGTGCAGCCCATGAGCGACACCGTCCGCGGCAGCCGTCCGGACACCCGCAGGGGCGTGCCGGTACAGAGCGGCCATCTGCGGGCGAATCCCACGCCCCGAAAAAGCGTGCGTCTGCACCCCGTGCGGCGGCACAACATCAACTGGATGCTGATCGGTCTGATCGTGGTGGTGCTGGGGCTGGGCGCGTTTATCGGCTACGAGGTTTACATGGCCCGCAGCGACAGCGGCCAGCGTTCCACGGCTCGGAAGAACGTGCTGTCCACCTTTGAACCCCAGCTGGAGCTGGCCGTTTCCAAGGACGCGACCCGCACGACGGAAAAGGAAGACCTGCTTAAGCAGTGGAACAGCGCGACGGCTCAGTCCTACTGGGAAGTGGCGCAGGAGTTTGCCGACGGCGGCGATCTGGAAACAGCCATCACTGCGTACCGCATGGCGGACATTCTCGATCCGGACAACTACGACGGTCTGCTGGACATGGCCTCCACCTACGAGATGATGAATCAGAACGACAAGGCGGAGGAGCTGTACCTGAACCTGATCGAAAATGTCAGTCCCTTCCGCAGCGAGGCCTACACCGCGCTGATCCGGCTGTATCAGAACACCGACCGGGGGCCCGAGGCGGCGGAAATGATGAAGCTGGCCTACGAGAACACCGACCGGGAGACTTTCCGTCTGCAGCGCCGGGAATACATTCCCCAAAGTCCGCAGGTCAACCTGAGCGCCGGCCGCTACGATCTGAGCAAGATGGATCGGGAAGTGGATATTTCATCGCCCCAGAGCTTTGATATCTACTATACCTACGACGACAACGCCGTACTGCCTCAGGACGGCATCCTGTACGACGGCGTCAGCCTGCACGCGGAGGAAGGCACCGTGACCCTGCGGGCCGTATGCGTTAACGGCACACTAGTCAGCGACGAACTCAGCGTGAGCTACACCTTCTATTATCCCACCCCGCCTGCCCCCAAGTGCAATCTGGCCCCCAACACCTACAAGACCGCCAAGACGGTCAGTCTGCGGGCCGGGACCCGGGAGGAATACACCAAAAAAGAGCAGGCGGAGATGGAGAAGAATCTCACCTACTACTACACCATCGACGGCTCTACCCCTACGGAGGAAAGCCCTGTTTACGACGGCACGCCCATTCAGCTGCCCTCCGGCAAGGTGACGCTGAAGGCCATGTGCAAAAACCAGTACGGCAAGCTGTCCAGTATTCTGGAGGTGGGCTACAAGTTCAACATCAAGCCCGCGCCGCTGGAAATGTACGCCGAAACGGACACCCTCGCCGACATGGTGCTGCTGACCACCACCCAGCAGGAGTTCGAGGCGGCGTTCGGCAGTCCGCAGCAGGAGATCGACACCACCTACCTGACCTTGGAGGACACCGCCCGGCATCTGGAATATCCTTGGGGATACGCGGTTTTCGCTACGGTCAACAAGCGCTGGGTGCTGGTGCGGGTAGAGATGACTTCCTCCGTGACCAGCGCGCCTCGGGGCGTGGGCTTCGGTGCTACCGAGGCCGAAGTGACCGGCGTATACAAGGACTTCGGACAGGTGCAGTCCCCCAATGGAACGCGTGGTCTGTACTACGATTATCCCAACGTGGGCAAGGTGCTGATCGACGACGATGGAGATCGCTACGTTCAGTACACCTGTCAGAACAAGGAAAGCAAGACGCTGGTGCTGCAATATTGGTTAAAAAACGGCACGGTGAATCGAATTGTGAATTACTACCAGCCGTAAAATCAAACCCCGCCTGCGGAGGTTTTCCCGCAGACGGGGTTTTTGATATAAAAAGAGGCTGTCGAGATCTTACCCGGCAGCCTCTTTTTTCAGCCCTTGAGGTGCTTGAGTACTTTTTCCTCAAAGAAAGCATCGGTCGTGGCGGGGCTGACGGAGCAGAACTCGCCGTCCACCAGCACGCACACGCCCTCCTGACAACGGCCGATACAGAAGGTGCCGGTCATTTCCACCTGATCCTTCAGTTGATGCTCGGTAATCAGCTGTTCCAGACGGGCCACCACTTCATGAGAGCCTTTCACATGGCAGGAGGATCCAACGCAAACGGTAATTTTCATACTGACTCCTTCGGCGCTGCGGGGGGTTATTTCCCCGGCGCAAAGTGAATTTTTGGGGGATTCTCAGGCGTTCTGGCTGTCAGCCAGCTCGTCCAGCTTCTTATTGCGGAAATACAGGCCCACGTCGATGCTGATTTCCACGAAGTTGAGCACGTAGAAGAAGAAGCTCAGGAAGAAGATGAAGCCGGAGCTGCCGGCGCTCACCTGAATGATCTTCCGGGCGATACCGCAGGCGTAGCCGACCAGCAGGAACACCTCGAAGAACAGGCTCTTGCCCTTGGCGGTACGGGAGATGATGGACTTCCGAATGGAAATGGGCCAGGACAGGCCGAAGCAGAAGATGGTCAGGGCTTCGAGGATGTCGGTAATCATCGCAATATTCATGGTGAGTTTCTCCTTTGTTTCTTCTTCTGGTGGGAAGGGAAGAGCCCTTGCCGGGGATTGGGGGCGCCGGTTTTGGTGCGAGGGAAGGGCTTGCAGCCCTATGGGGCGCTCGATTGTTTGCCCTAAGGAAAGCCCATGCGCTTTCTGTCGGGCTGTTTCCCCATTGGTTTTCTCGCCGAGTACGGCCCGAAGGTTTCCAAAGGGGAACGAAGGGAAGACGCAAGGCGGGTTGCCCTTGG
>URJB01000060.1 GCA_900548145.1 uncultured Eubacteriales bacterium
CCGAAGGCCGACTAGCGCCAGAAATGGCTGAAAGCCATGAAGCGCGTAGCCAAGCACAAGCGTAGCGCAGGGCTTGGCCGCAGACATGCGGCGGGGTGGGCCGCAAAGCGCTGTTCGCGGGCGATGGCAGCCAATCAGGGTTTTTCGACAGTCTAAAAGAAGCGTCTTCGGACGCTTCTTTTTTGCATTTTCGTATTTTTGTAAAGGTCAGTGAAAGAGCCTTGCCAGAAATCCGGGAATCCGATATAATCGGGGTATCTTAGCCGCCCAGATTTTGGAACCCATGAAGAACGATGACAGACTGCCAGCCCAAACTCGCTTTACCCCGTACAACGATCCCCTATCTGAAAACGAACCAACTCGACCGACAGGGAGGAAACAAGGATGAAGCAACTGCACACCGGCTCGGAAGCCCGCCTTTTTTCAGCAATTAGAATCCCCCAAAAATTTTGGTTTGCGCTTGGACTGGCGCTGTTAATGACCCTTTTATGCAGCACAGCGCTGGCGTGCCGCAATCCCAACGGCGAATGCACTGGGAAAGCTTATACTTACCGTTATACAGACGATCAATGGCACCAAGCCGAATGTCAGAGCTGTGGCTTCACCTATTTTGCCTATCATGAAATCGTTCAATCGGCAACCTGCCAGCAGCCGGCGAAATGCGGCAAATGTAATTCTTCCTTCGGTGGATTGGGTACCCATTTGCTGCGAAGCTATCCGGCCCGTGAGGTCACCTGTATAGACAAAGGCTGGGATGCCTATAACAAATGCGCCTACTGTGACTATTCCACAAAGCCCTATCGGGAAATGAACGCACTGGGACATGATTTTGTCGAATATGAGGGACAGGCCCCCACCTGCACAGAGGAGGGCTGGCACCCCTATAAGGTCTGTACTCGCGGCGATCTCAACACCTATTGGCCGATCGCGCCGCTGAACCACGATCTGGTTCAGCATGAGGGGCTGGACGCTACCTGCATCGACGCGGGCTGGAACGCCTATGAGAACTGCACCCGCTGCGACTACACCACCTTTTCGGAGGCTCCGGCGCTGGGTCACGAATATGTATCCCAGACCTTCGCGCCGACCTGCACCGCCGACGGCTATACGGTTTCCACCTGCGCCCGCTGCAGCGAAAGCTTCACCGTGAACGAAGGGGAAAAGTTGGGCCACTGGTTCGGCGAATGGCAGCCCGATGGAAACCGTCACCGGGCAGACTGTCTGCGCTCCGGCTGCGGCTATACGAGCCATACCGATTGCAACCTCATGGACTGCCGGCTTCCGGACAAAGAAGCGACGGTTGTCTTCCAGCTCTGCCCCGTGTGCGGCAAGAGAAGTAGCGGAGCGCAGCTGGCGCTTGTGGAAAACAGCTCTGTCGCCGTCATGACCGATCGCCTGCCTGCCGGGGAAGCGGTGGTACGCATGGGCGAAGGGACGGACGATACTTTGCTGCTAAGCGTCGCGTTTGAAACGGCGGGCCGTCTGTCTCAGGCAAATGGGCAGATGAAGGTCACGCTGCCTGCCGAGTCTTTCCAAAACTACGGCTTTGCACTGCTGAATGCCGAAGGCGCGGAAACTCCGCTGCCTGTGCAGGAGAAAAACGGCCAGATCTCCTTCCTGCTGGACTTCACCGAGCCGGTCTGTCTGCTCCGTCTGACTGAAAAAGCGGCTTGACCTCGCGTCTTTTATGGCCTTCCACATGAAAAAGAGCTTTGATCTCCGCTTTGGGCGGCAGTGCCTTTCTGCCTGACCTACGATGGTTTTCAAAGCTCTTTTGGATTATATGATTGTTTTTATCCCTTGATAATGCGCTCCACGGCTTCCTGCGTCTTTTCCAGCGTATTGAAGGCCGTCAGACGGAAGTACCCTTCGCCGCAGGGGCCGAAGCCCGCGCCGGGCGTGCCGACCACATGGTAGCGGTTCAGCAGCAGGTCGAAGAAATCCCAGCTGGCCATGCCGTCGGGGGTCTTCATCCAGATATAGGGCGCGTCCACGCCGCCGAACACGGTGTAGCCCGCCTTTTCCAGCCCTTCCCGGATCACCTGCGCGTTGCGCAGATAATAGCGGATGCTGTCCATGCACTGGGCCCAGCCGTCTCTGGAATAAACCGCCTCGGCGGCCCGCTGGATGGGATAGCTGACCCCGTTGAACTTGCTGCCCATGCGGCGCTTCCACATGGCGTTCAGCTCCACGGGCTGGCCCTGAGCGCCCATGCCCTTCACCCCATGGGGAATGACCATGAAGCCGCACCGGGTGCCGGTGAAGCCGGCGGTTTTGGAGTAGCTGCAGCACTCGATGGCTACATCCTTCGCGCCCTCCACCTCGTAAATGCTCCGAGGCGCGCCGCTGGTGATAAAGGCCTTGTAGGCCGCGTCATACACGATGATGGCTCCGTTGGCCTTCGCATACTCCACGAAGGGCTTCAGCTGCGCTTTGGTCAGCACCGTGCCCGTGGGATTGTTGGGGTAGCAGAGGTAGATCACATCCACCGGACGGTCGGGCAGGGGCGGCACAAAGCCGTTCTCCGCCGTGCAGGGCAGATAGCACAGCCGGTCCCAGCGGTCGTGAACGTAGGCTCCTGCTCGGCCCGCCATGGCGTTGGAATCCACATACACGGGGTAAACCGGGTCAGTGACGGCCACCACCGCGTCGTCGGAGAAAAGCTCCTGCACATTGGACACGTCGCACTTGGCGCCGTCGGAGACGAACACCTCGTCCGCCTGAATGCCCAGCCCCTTGTAGTCGTTGTCCAGAATGGCCTGAATCAGAAAATCATAGCCGTAGTCCGGGCCGTAGCCCCGAAAGGTCTCGGCCCGGCCCATTTCCCGGGCGGCCTTTTCCATGGCCTCCACCACGGCGGGAGCCAGCGGACGGGTCACGTCGCCGATGCCCAGCCGGATCAGCTCCGCGTCGGGATGCTCCTGTCCGTATTCCTTCACCCGGCGGGCGATCTCCGCAAAGAGATAGCTGCCGGGGAGCTTTTCATAATGGGGATTCACCTTCAGCATGATTTGGTTCCTCCTTGTTGTTCATCTGTCTTGCGCGAAGGGTCTGTCTTGGGGTTCAGTCCTGCAGCCACTGGCCATCATACACGAACGTGGCGGGGCCGGTCATATAGACGTGGCCGTCCTGCTCGTTCCACTCCAGATTCAGCTTGCCGCCGGGCAGGGCGATCTCCGCATGGCGTTCCGTCAGCCCATTCAGTACGCAGGCCACCATCACCGCGCTGGCTCCCGTGCCGCAGGCCAGCGTCTCGCCGGTGCCCCGCTCCCAGACCCTCATCTTCACATGGGTGGGGTCGATCACCTGCACAAACTCGATATTGGCCTTCCGGGGAAAGACGGGGTCGCATTCCAGCACCGGGCCGTCCGTGGTCACGGGGGCCGCGTCGGGGTCGTCCACAAAGGTGACGGCGTGGGGGTTGCCCATGCTGACAAAGGTGCAGGGGTATTCATGGCCGTTGGCGGTCAGCACATGGCCGATGACGGGTTCTCCGTCCGCCGTTGTAGGGATCTTCCGACCGTTCAGTTCCGGCAGGCCCATATCCACCCGCACGCTGACCGTCTCGCCGTTTTCCACATTCAGGTGCAGTCGCTTCACTCCCGCGCCCGTTTCGATGGTCAGGTCGGTCTTGTCCGTTAGACCGCGGTCGTGGCAATACTTGGCCACGCAGCGGATACCGTTGCCGCACATCTCGCTTTCGCTGCCGTCGTTATTGAACATCTGCATCCGAAAATCCGCCTTGTCGCTGGGCAGGATCAGGATCAGTCCGTCGGAGCCGCAACCGAAATGAGGGCGGCTCATCCGCACGCTCAGGGCTGCCGGGTCGGCAATGGTTTCCTCCAGACCGTTGATATAAATATAGTCGTTTCCAATGCCTTCCATTTTGGTAAAGCGCATACCATCCCTCCCTTATCCTGGCTAGTATAGCATACAGACGGCGGATTATCCAGAATTTACCCTGTTTTTCCCCTGCGGCGGGTGCGTTCAGCGCCGAAAAGGAAGGTTTTACACTCCATTTGCCGGTTTTCAGCCCAAAACACATGACAAACGCTTCCGAATGTTGTATGATGAAGATGGTTTCGAAGAACCGTTCGAAGCGGTCATTGAAAGGAGAAAACCAACGATGAAACAAAACAAACTGCTGGCAGTCCTTCTGGCTCTGCTGCTGTGCGCCATGCTGCCCCTGAGCGCCATGGCCGCTACCGAGTACAGCTTTCAGCTGATCCCTGGCGACGATATGGCGTCTGTGGACGCGATCAAAGATCTGTTCGACGTTCTGACCGTGCGCTTTCTGAAGGGCGAAGGCAGCGGAATGCTGACGCTGAGCCTGTCCGGCGAGGACGTTTTCAGCGCCGCCACGCGCATGACCGGCGACGGCCTGTATCTGGACAGCGCCATTCTGGGCGACAAACCCGTCTATGCCTCCGCCGAGGACATCGGTCAGGTGCTGACCCAGCTGGCGACTGCCGACGAAAGCGCGGACGAAGAAATTGTCAGCCAGATCAAGCCCATGATCGCCCAGCTTTTCAGCCAGGCCGGTATGATGAACGAGCTGAAGGGGACGGCGCTGGCCGATCCCTCCGTCAACCTGCCCGACGAGACGTTCAACAGCGAAGAAATGCGCGCTCAGATCAAGGAAGCCTTTGCCGACGACGAAGCGATGGCGGATTATGTACTGGGCATTCTGGACCGGGCGGAGATCACCGAGGGCAGCTTTACCAGCGAAGCTCACGACCCTGCCACCCAGAGCATCAAGATCACCCTGACCAAGGACGACGTGGCCACGCTGCAGAGCAGCACCACCGTTCAGAAAATGCTGACCGACTCCGGCTCCATGACCGAGGAAGAAGCCGCTGCCGAGCTGAAAAAGGCCATGGACAACATGGAAAAGATGGACGTGGTCATGACCATGTATGCCGACGACAGTCATCTGGTGGCCCTGGAAATGACCATGGATTCCGCCATGACCGTGACGGATGATGACGGCGAAGCCGAAAGGGAAAGCGTCCAAATGACCGCCACGTATAACCGCCTGACCGTTGACGGTACCGTCAACCACAGCGCCACCATGCTGCTGGGCGAGGATGGCGAGACCGAAGCCGATCTGGCTTTCGTACTCACCGCCAAGGACGGCTCCTATACGCTGGACGGCGCTATGAACGAAGTGGACGATGGCAAGGAAAAGCCCATCCTGACCGTCAAGGGCGTGCTGAACAGTGCGGACAGCAAAGCCGACGGCTGGCTGGCCATGCTGGCGGACGAAAACCAGATCACCTTCACCTATAGCGGCAGCACCGAGGGCGATCAGACCGAGCGGCTTGTCTCCCTGTACGCCCGGGAGAACGCCGTGGCCATTACGGAGCTGGCCGCTTCCGAGCGCCCGCTGTTCTCGCTGCGGGTGACCACCTCCGAAAACGCGGATGACAACGCCCTGAAGGCCATCGAATCCGCCACCGCGGAAAACGCCGTGCAGCCCCTGCAGATGAGCGATGATGAACTGACCGAGTATCTTACCTCCATCAGCACCAACGCCACGCAGGTGCTCTACACCGTGCTGAGCAAGCTGCCCTCCAGCGTGATCGAACTGCTGACCGCTACGAACGGGAACTGAGGCCCTATTCTCTGGGGGACTGCGCGGCTGCGCAGTCCCTTTTTCCTATCTCACCCAGAAGGGAACGGAATGCAATGACAGATGGATGGTATTTTGCCTCGCTGCTGGGCTGGGCGCTGGCGTGGATGGCGCTGGTGCGCCCGCTGAGGCTGGGCCAGGCGCTGCTGTGCGCCATATGCGGGATGCTGCTGACGGCCTATCTCGGCGTGATCGTGCTGCCGCTGCGGCAGGTGACGGCCTATTTTCTCATGGCGGGCGGTCTGGCCGCGCTGGCGGCAGGGCTGGTGCTGCTCCTGCTGGACAAGCGGCAGCTTCGGCAGCGGGTGCTGCGGCCTTCCCTGCTGATCTGGCTGCTTTTGTGCGCCGGGTGTTTCCTTGCGCTGAAGGACGTGCTGATCACCGATCATGACTCCTATTCCTACTGGATGCGCATCGTCCGGGAGCTGTACACCGACAGGCGTTTCCCCATCCACATGGATACCAACATGAGCCACACCGACTATTTCCCCATGCTGGCGGCGCTGCAATACTGTGTGGTGCAGGTCTTCGGCTGGCAGGACGCGGGGCTTCTGATGGTGATTGCATCGGCGATTCTGGCCGCCTGTATGGCGATGGGCGACCTGCTGGAAGGCACATGGCTCCCGGCACTGACCGGGGCCGTGCTGGCCTATCTGTTCTCGGCCTTTGGGCTGACCGTCTTTTCCACCCGGGGTGACGGACCCATGGCGGCGCTGCTGACGGCGGGGCTCCTGTGCCTGTTCTTCCGCCGGGATGACCGGCCCGCCTCGTGGCTGCCCTCCCTGTGCGCCGCGGCGGTGTTGACCGGCATGAAGATCTATTCCGGCCTGTTGTTCGCGCTGGTCATCGGCGCGTCCATGCTGTTTTCCATCCCCGGCGTGAAAAGATCCGGCCAGCCCGTCCGGGCGCTGCGCTGGATGAGCTGGCTTGCGGTGCTCCTGCCGGTCATTGTGCATTTCTCGTGGTCGATCTTGTATCACTATCATTCCCAGCTGGCCTATGAACAGGCGGAGCTGGCGAAAGCCGCCTACGGGCTGACCCCTGCCGTTTCCAGTGTCAGTGCGCCCTCCCTCGCCAGTCTGCTGGGCGGCAATCCCCGCACCGGCGAATTGATGGGTTCCCTGGGCAGCGGGCTTTGGGTGCGGCTGCAGCCGTTGGTCGCCCAATTCGGCGATTCCCTCTGGCACAGCGCTTATCCGTGGCTGCTGGCGGGCGTGGGGCTGGCGATCGTGCTGGCGGCATTCCAGCCCAAGGCCCAGCGTCGGCGAACGCTGGGCGCGCTGCTGGCCATGGCCGTAGCCGCGGTGTGCTACACCGTTGGGCTGATTGCTGGTTTCGTGGTGCAGGAGGAAATCGCCGCCGTGGCGCTGAACTACATGAACACCGCGTTCACCCCGGTACTGCTGTTCTTCGTGTTTCTGCTGATCCGCCTGCTGGCGGGGCAGGACGAGGCCTGGCGTTTCCCGGCGAAGCTGCCCGCCCATTGGCCGGTAGCGGCGATCCTGCCCCTGATGCTGCTGATCCAGCCGCCGGAGGCCTTCGCCGCCCAGTTGCCTGTCCAGAACGACGAAGGCTTCCTTCGCCCCTTTGCCATCGAATACTACGAAGACGAGCTGGACTCCTTTCCCTTTGAGGAATACGCCAATCGTCACGCCCTGCTGATCGACTGCAGCTATGCATCCGCGGAGATCAAAAGCAGCAGCGGCAAGACCCACGCCTATCAATATTTTGCCCTGCCCATGCGGATGCACATCGTCCAGTATCCCGTGGAGGATTACGACCGTCTGGGCGAGCTGACCGCCGACAACATTTACCGGCTGCTGCGGGAAAACCGCTGCGACTTCCTGTTCCTGCGCATCGACGACTACCTGTACTGGGAGCAGATCGACGAGGCGCTGGGCTTGGAGGAACAGTGCGGCTGGCCGGAACCCGTGGGTGTATACGCCGTCTCCTACGATGGGGATGAGATCACCTTTTCTTCCTTCGACGAATAAAGACAAAAAACGAGGGACTGCTTCTCCGTTTCAGGAAAGCAGTCCCTCGTTTTGGCTTTACCGATTCATCAGATCATACATCATGACCGCCGCGGCGATACCCGCGTTCAGACTTTCCGCACCGCCCCGCATGGGCAGCTTATAGCGGAAGCTGCACTGGGCGAGAATTTCCTCCGTCAGCCCCGCGCCTTCGTTGCCGATAAGCACACAGAGCTTGTCCGGGCGGGTACCCCGCTGATAGAAGGGCTGGCCGCGCAGCTCCGCGCCGATGACGGCCCATCCGTTCGTCCGCAGCCAGCGGGCCGCCTCCGCGCTGTTTTCCACAAAGGTCATGGGCACCCGGAACAGGCTCCCCATGGTGGCCCGCATGGTTTTGGGCGAGAAGGGATCGGCGCAGCCCGGGGTCAGGATGCAGCCGTCAAAGCCCGCCGCGTCCAGCGTCCGCAGGATGGTACCCACGTTGCCGGGGTCCTGCACGTTTTCCATCAGGAGCAGCTTTTGTCCCTGCCGTTCCAGCGGACAGGGTTTCGGCAGACCGCAGACGGCGGCGATTCCCTGCGGCGTTTTCACCTGCGAAATGGTTTCCAGCACCGCAGCGCTCACTTCGTAGACCGCGCATTCCGTCTGCCGGGCCAGCGCCAGCAACGGGGCGAACCGCTCCTGCTGGCCGTCCTCCACAAACAGGGCGGAGACCTTTTCCGGGCAGACCCGCAGGGCTTCGCCGGTCATGTGCTCGCCGTCGCAGAGGAACGCGTCCTGCTCCCGGCGGCCTTTGGCGGTCAGCAGCGCCTTGGCGGACTGCACCACCGGATTTTTCGTACTGGTCAGCAGCATTTTACATCCGCTCCGGCGCTTCGATTCCGATCAGATACAGACCGGTCTTAATGGTATCCTTCACCGCTTTGGTCAGGCGGATGCGGGCCTCCCGCACGGGGGCCTCGTCCACGATGATGCGGTTTTCATAGTAGAACTTGTTGTAGGCCTTGCACAGCTCGGTAACGGCCCGGGTGATGATGCTGGGCTCGTAACGGTTGGCGGCCTCCCGCACCGTCTCGGGGAAGCGGCTCAGCTGGCGCAGCAGCTCCTGTGCATAGTCGTCGGACAGGGCGCTGTAGTCCGGCTCGGCAGGTTCCAGACCCTCAGCCTTCCGCAGCGCGCTGCAGCAGCGGGCGTGGGTGTACTGCACGTAGGGGCCGGTCTCGCCGTCGAAGCTCAGCACCCGATCCCAGCTGAAGTCGATATCCTTGATGCGGCTGTTCTGCAGGTCAGCATAGACCACTGCGCCCACGCCCACCTGCCGGGCCACTTCGTCCTTGTTTTCCAGATTGGGGCTCTTTTCCTCGATAATGGCCCGGGCCTTCTCGATGGCCATGTTGAGCACGTCCTCCAAAAAGAGCACATGTCCCTTCCGGGTGGACAGGCTCTGGCCCTCATAGGAAATCATGCCGAAGGCCACGTGAACCAAATCCTTATACCACGGATAGCCCATCTTTTCGATGACCTTGAACCACTGGCGGAAGTGGAGATCCTGCTGATAGGCTACCACGTACAGGCACTTATCGAAATCATAGGTCTCCTTACGGTACAGGGCGGCGGCGATATCGCGGGTAGCGTAGATCGTGGTGCCGTCCTTTTTCAGGATCAGGCAGGGGGGCATTCCGCTCTTTTCCTCGTCCAAGTCTACCACGGAAGCGCCGTCGGAAATGGTCAGCAGATTCTTCTCCCGCAGCTCCTCCACCACGCGGTCGGTCTTGTCCACGTAGAAGCTCTCGCCGTTGTAGCTGTCGAACTGCACGCCCAGCAGGTCGTAAACGGGCTTGGCGTCCCGCAGGGTCAGCTCCTTGAACCAGTTGAACAGTTCCAGCGCCTCCGCGTTGCCGTCCTCGATGGCCTTGAACCAGCGGCGTCCCTCGTCTTCCAGCTCGGGGTGCTGCTCCGCTTCCTCATGGAATTTCACATACAGGCGGGTCAGCTCTGGCACGCCCTTGGCTTCCACCTCTTCCCGGCTGCCCCAGGTCTTGTAGGCATAAATCAGCTTGCCGAACTGGGTTCCCCAGTCGCCCAAATGGTTGATGCTGACCGTCTTATAGCCGAGGAAGCGGTAGATACGTGCCAGACTGTGGCCCAGCATGGTGGTGCTCAGATGGCCGATATGGAACCGCTTGGCGATATTGATGGAGGAATAGTCCAGGCAGATGGTCTTTCCCGCGCCTTCCTGCCCCGCGCCGTAGTTTTCCCCGGCGGACAGTACAGTTTCCAGCGTTTCCCGGGCGAAATTATCCCGGTTGAGGAAAAAATTCAGGTAGCCGCCCTGCTGCTTGGCTTCGCACAGGCGCCCGGCGGAAATGGCTCCCGCCAGATTTCCGGCGATCTGGGGCGGGCCCATGTGCAGGGCGCGGCTCAGTTTAAAGCAGGGGAAGGCGTAATCGCCCATTTCTTTTTGCGGGGGAATTTCCAACATGTCGGCGATCGCAGACGCATCCGGCAGGCCGTCCACCCCGGGGTAACAGGCCTCGATGGCCTCGGTGATCACATTAGCAAGGCTTTGCTTGGTGTCCATTCTTCGTTTCTCCTTTTTCTTTCGGGGTCAGGGATGCAGCACCGTGCCCATGGGGTCGCCCTCCAGCACCCGCAGAATATTGGTGGGAGGCTCCAACCCGAACACGCGCACCTGCGGCACATGATTATCCCGCAGCAGGATGAACGCGGTCGCGTCCATCACCTTCAGGCCCCGTTCGGCGGCTTCGCCATAGGAAATATCGGAAATCAGGGTGGCGCTGGGGTCTACGTGAGGGTCGGCGGTATACACGCCATCGATATTCTTGGCCATGAGCACCGCGTCGCATTCCAGTTCGATGGCGCGCAGGGCCACGCAGGTATCGGTGGTGAAGCAGGGGTTTCCAATGCCGCAGCTCAGCAACAGAATCTGCCCCTGCCGGAGCCTTTCCATCGCTGCCACGGTATGATAGGTCTCGGCGATGCGGGGCATTTCCAGCGCGCTCATCACCGTGGCCCTTGCGCCCAGATGCTCCAGCGTATCCCGCATATACAGGCAGTTCTGCAGCGTCCCCAGCATTCCCATCTGGTCGGCGGCCACCGTGCCCATCCGCATGGCCGCGCCCCGGCGGCCGCGCCACACGTTGCCGCCGCCGATGACCACGGCCAGCTCCACGCCGGTTTTCTGCACGTCGATGAGCATCCGCGCGGCCTCTTCAAATTTTTCATGGCAGAATCCATGTCCGTCCACGCCCAGCGCTTCGCCGCTCAACTTCAAAATGACCCGATGATAAGTCGCCATTTTGTTTCCCCCTTCTTCGCATATCCTGTGCCAAAGAAAAGGGCCGCTGCAGGAAGAACGGAGGGAGCGGGGCCAAAGCCCCTCAAGTTCCTCGTTTTCGTGCAACGGCCCTTCAGGGGGCGCTGCCCCCTGAAAACCCCCGCTCAAGGGTTATAACCCTTGAGAATCCCATCGCTGACCGCACAGGTGCGGTCAGGTTGCTGGACGCTAGGGTCTGCATTTACCTTGCGGCAAATATTATTGGTTCTTTTGGGGCGCTGCCCCCTGACCCCCCAC
>URJB01000061.1 GCA_900548145.1 uncultured Eubacteriales bacterium
CCGGCGAGCCGTGGCACCTGTCGTGCCACGGCGGTAAAACCCCGGCCAAGTCGCATGTCCCCCTACGCCCCTGCGCGCATAGCGCGCAGTCCGAAAGGGGCTCAGCCCCTTGGGAGGTTGGTTTCTTCGAGGGCCATGAGGCAGGTCTGCTTGGAGCGCTCGATGTGCTTGCGCATCAGGCGCTCGAAGCTTTCAAGATCCTTCTGCTCCACGTAGTCCACCAGCTTGTAGTGCTCGGCGTGGGCGGCGGAGCGGCGGTTCTCCTTGGAGATGGACATGGCGGAGAAGCGGCGGATGTACTCGTCCTGCCCCTCGATGACCCGGAGAATGCGCTTCATGCCGGAAATGGAGGTCAACCGCGCGTGAAAGTTCCGGGCGCGGGGAGACAGCTCCGCGATCATGTTTTTTTCGTTGTAGGGATCCATTTCGTGCAGCATGGCGCGCAGCTCGGCAATGTCCTGCGGCGTGGCTTTTTGGATAATGGCGGGAAGGGTCAGCATTTCCAGCGAGTTGCGGATGGTGTAAATCTCCATCACGTCCTCCATGGTGAAGGCGCGGACGATCACGCCACGGCGCATGACGTACTCTACCAGCCCGTCCTGTTCCAGCTTGCGAAGGGCCTCCCGCAGCGGCGTGCGGCTGATGTGCATACGCTCGGCGTAATCCGTCTCCACAATGCGCGACCCGGCGGGGATTTCCCCGGTGATAATGGCGTGCTTGAGGGTCTCGTAGGCGATTTCGCGAATCGGTTTGCTTTCACCCATCCGTTCGAAGCTGGTCATAGCGGCTCCTCCTCCGTAAATTGCTTTTCTTTTGTATTTTTGTATCGTATCACGAAGGCGGATTTTCTGTCAAGCGTCCGACGATGGTTTTTGTTGGCATGTCAACGGTTTGACACGCTTCGGGGGCGAATGCTATAATATCAGGACGGCGGACGAAGGGCCGTCGAAAACGCTTTGCGGTCAAATACCGTTTGACAGGATAAGGGAGTGCTTCCGATGGCGGAACAGATCTGCACCCGGTGCGTGATGGACAGTTCGGACCCGGGGATCGAATTTGACGAAAACGGCGTGTGCTCGGCTTGCAAGCAGTACATGCATAACCGGGAACTGAGCGGCTATCACCCCGGCGAAAGCGAGAAAAAGCTGCAGGAAACCGTGGCCATGATGAAGGAAAACTCCAAGGACAGCGACTACGACTGCGTGCTGGGCATCTCCGGCGGCGTAGACAGCGCCTATATGGCCTATCTGGCCCATCAGCTGGGGCTGCGGGTGCTGGCCGTCCATGTGGACTCCGGCTGGAACAGCGAGGTGGCCGTCCGCAATATCGAAAAGATGTGCGAAAAGCTGAATATCCAACTGCATACCTACGTGATGGACTGGCCCACCATGAAGGAACTGACCCGGGCGTTCATGCTGTCCGGTCTGGCCAATCTGGACGTGCCGCAGGATCACCTGTTTGCGTCCGTGGTGCCCATGATGGCGAAGAAATATCACGTAAAATATATCTTAAACGGGGCCAACGTGGCTACCGAGGGTTCCATGGCTCCCTTCTCTCAACAGCACACGTACCGGGATTCGTGGCACATCAAAAGCGTGTACCGCAAGTGCGGCCGGGGCAAGAGCCTGAAAAAATACCCGCTGATGTCCTTCCGTCAGGCGTGGTTTGGCCTGCCGGGGGTACAGCAGATCAACCTGCTCAACTACGTGCCCTATTCCAAAAAAGAAGCCATGGCTACGCTGGAGCGGGAGTTCGGCTGGGAATACTATGGCGGCAAGCACTTTGAAAGCCGCTTCACCAAGTATTTCCAGTCCGTGTACCTGCCCCGGAAATTCGGGTACGACAAGCGCCGCTCTCACCTGAGCTGTCTGGTGCTCAACGGCGAAATGACCAGGGAGGAAGCGTTAGCCGAGCTGGCCAAGCCGCCCTATCCCGTGGAACAGCAAAAGGAAGACGAGGAATACATCCTCAAAAAGCTGGAGATCGACCCGGCGGAATGGCAGAAAATTCTGGACGCTCCGCCTACGCCTGACAGCGCGTACTTCTCCCAAATGGGGCTGCTTCGGCTGGCACAAAAAATTCTGGGCAAGAACAAGCTGGAAAACATCCGTAAGAAGCAGCAGAGCGGAAAATAATTCCAATGACAAAGCTAAAAAGGGCGCGCCCCTTCTCCGGCACAGGACCGGGAAGGGGCGCGTTTGTTTATTCCTTTTGGGCTGCCAACGCGGCAAGTGCTTCGTGCACCAGCTGGGACAGTCGTTCCGGGTCGGCCCGGCCCCGGGTCAGGGCCATGGCCTTGCCCATAAGGGCTTTTTCTACCGTGAGTTTGCCCCGCAGATAGCCCTTCACCATGGAGGGGTTGTCCCGAAGGGCCTGCTCCGCTGCCTGACGGAGAACATTCTCGTCCGTCACAAGGAACAGGCCGTGTTCCTGCGCGTAAGTCTCTGGCTCCACGTCCTCGTCAAACAGCGCGGCGAGGATCTTTTTGCCGGTAGAGCTGTTCACCCGGCCTTCGTCCAGCAGATTGCTGAGCGCCGCCAGCCGCCGGGGCGGAATGGGCAGGCTGGATTCGTCCCGCTCGGTTCCGGGCGTTTCCCGAAGGGTCAGCTGGGCGAAGACCTCGCCCAGCAGCAGATTGGCCAGCGCCGCGGGATTCCGAGCGTCAGCCGCCGCCCGCATAAAATAATCCGCCAGCCACTTTTCGTCCGTCAAAAGCTCCGCCGCCTTGCGGGGCAGGCCGTACTTCTGCTGGAAAAGGGCGCGTTTTTCGTCCGGCAGCATAGGCAGCGAAGCCCGGAGTCGTTCCAGCTCCTCCGCCGAAAAGACCACCGGCGGCAGGTCGGGTTCCGGGAAATAGCGGTAATCGCCCGTCGTCTCTTTTCGGCGCATGACGATGGTCTTCCCGGTGCGCTGGTCAAAGCGCAGAGTCTCCTGCAGCACCGTGCCGCCCGCGTCCAGAATTTCCGCCTGCCGGGCATATTCGGCCCGAATGGCCCGTTCCACGCTCTGGAAGGAGTTCAGATTCTTCATTTCCGTGCGGGTGCCCATGGGCTGGCCCGGACGGCGAAGGCTCAGGTTCACGTCACAGCGGAGACTGCCCTCGTTCATGCGGCAGTCGCTGACCCCGGCGGCGGTCAGGATGGCCCGCAGCTTTTTCAGATAGGCGCTGGCTTCCTCCGCCGTGCGAAAGTCCGGCTCGGTCACGATCTCGATCAGGGGCACGCCGCAGCGGTTCAGGTCGATAGCCGTTACGCCGGGCCGGTCGTGCAGCAGCTTGCCCGCGTCTTCCTCCACGTGGATGCGGGTAATGCCGATGCGTTTCGTTCCCCCATCTGCGGGAATTTCCACAAATCCCGCTTCGCACAAGGGGTAGAAAAACTGGGTGATCTGATAGGCTTTGGGCAGGTCGGGATAAAAGAAATTTTTCCGGTCGAAGCTGCTGATCGGGTTCACCCGGCAGTTCAGGGCAAAGCCCGCCAGCGCGGCCAGCTCCATGGCCCGGCGGTTCAGCACGGGCAGCGTTCCCGGCAGCCCCATGCACACCGGGCAGACCAGCGTGTTGGGCGGTGCTCCGTAGCGGTTTTCGCACCCGCAGAACGCCTTGGCGCGGGTCTTCAGCTCCACATGGGTCTCCAGACCCACCACCAGTTCATAGCGGTTTTCCGTCATGCCCGCGCTCCTTCCTGCCCGGCCGTCAGGCGTTCATAGGGATAAGAACCCTTGGGGAGCGGACATTCCGTTTCATACCGGGCCGCCAGCCGGAACAGCAGGGGCAGCGATTCCCGGCCGCCCATCAGCGTCATGCCCATGGGAAGCCCCTCCGCCGACAGGCCGCAGGGCAGACTCAGGGCCGGAAGCCCTGCCAGATTGGCGGGCACGCTGTACAGGTCAGACAGATACATCTGGGCGGGGTCGTCCTGCTTTTCGCCGATGGGCCACGCCGTGGTGGCCGTGGTGGGGAACAGCAGCGCGTCCGCGGATCCCAGCACCCGTTCCAGCTCCTTCTGCAAAAGGGCACGGGCCTGCACGGCACGGTCATAGCTTTCGACCCGTTGTTCTTCGGTCAGGCTGTACGCGCCCAGCAAAATGCGCCGCTTGACCTCCATGCCAAAGCCCTCCCGGCGGCTTTCCCGGTACAGCTGGTGGATTTCCTCCGCCGGGGCACGATGGCCGTAGCGAACGCCGTCGTACCGGGCCAGATTGCTGCCCGCTTCTGCGCAGGAAAGCACCAGATAGGCGGGCAGTCCCAACGGCAGCGACGGGAGGGAGACCGTCTCGATCTCCGCGCCCAGCCGCCGAAATGCTTCAGCAGCGGCACGAACCGCCCGTTCCACGTCCGCGTCCAATCCCTGACCAAAGGCCTCCTGCGGCAGAGCGATCTTGACGTTTTCCAAGGGGCGTTCCAGTTCGGAGGTAAAATCAGCCGCCAGCGACGGGTCTGATGTCATATCGCGAGGATCGCTCCCCGCCAGCAGGTTCATGACCAATGCCGCGTCCCCGCAGGTCTTGCACAGCGGGCCGATCTGGTCAAAAGAGCTGGCCATTGCCACCAGACCGTAGCGGCTGACGGTCCCATAGGCGGGCTTGATCCCGGCCACGCCGCACAGCGCCGCCGGCTGACGGATGCTGCCGCCCGTATCGCTGCCCAGCGCCATCGGTGCCATGCCCGCAGCCACGGCGGCGGCGCATCCGCCTGATGACCCGCCCGGCACCCGGCTTGCATCCCACGGATTGCGGGACGGGCCGAAAAAGCTGGTTTCGGTGCTGCTGCCCATGGCGAACTCATCCAGATTCACCCGGCCCAGCAGCGGCATTCCCGACTCCTGCAGCCGCCGCACCGCCGTGGCGGTATAGGGCGAGCGGTAGTTTTCCAGCATCCGACTGGCGCAGGTGCAAAGTCTGCCCTCCACGCACAGATTATCCTTCACGGCAAAAGGAACGCCGTCCAGCCGGGACAGGGGCTTTCCCTCCCGGCGGCGGCGGTCGGACGCCCGGGCTTCCTCCCGGGCCGTATCCCCGAAAACCTCCAGAAACACGTTCAGTGTGGAGTTTTGCAGGGCGATATTTTCCAAATAAGCGTCTGTAACGGCTTCAGACGAAAAACTCCCGTTTTCCAGCCCGCGCGCCAATTCCGAAACAGTCAGCGCGCACAGGGCGAGGGAGCGGCGGTTCCCTACCATGAGCAAACAGTCTCCTTTGATCTTATGCCAGCGTGTGCGGCACGGTAATCAGCCCGTCTTCGGCGGCAGGGGCGTTAGCCAGCGCCTGATCCCGGTCAAGGCTGGCGGACGGCTCGTCGGCCCGAAGCGCGGCACAACCTGTCTCCCGGCGGAACTCCGTCCCGGCGGTCTTTCCCGTAAGGGGCGGCAGCGCCGCCGAGCGCAGCACCGAGGGCCATTGCCGCCAGAGGTTTCTTTCCTCCTCCGGGGTCAGCCCCAGCATTCCCGCATCGTCCAGCAGGCGACTCCATTCCGATTTCATAGATAGTGCTCCTGTTCTGGTTCCATCCTGATTTTGACAACAGCATTGAAGCCCGCAACGCGCTGAAAGTGTGGAGCGAGCCGCTAAAGGGTGCGCAGCACCGAGGGTTGAGGACACCGCGCAGCGGTACCGCAAACCCGAAGCCCACGACCAAGGGAGGCCGAAGGCCGACTAGCGCCAGAAATGGCTGAATGCCATGAAGCGCGTAGCCAAGCACAAGCATAGCGTAGAGCTTGGCCGCCGTACGCAGGGGAGCGGGCCGCTAAAAAGGGTGCGCAGCACCGAGGGCGAGGACAGCCCGAAGGGCTACCGCAGTCCGAAGCCCGCAACCCGCAGGGGAGCGGGCCGCTAAAAAGAAGGCCCGGGGCTTTCATTCATCCCGGTCCGTCCGGCACTACTATACCATGTTTGCGCCGGCAATTCAACCGGCGGCCTGCCGCAGTACGGAAGGCCGCCTGCGGGTTCAGTTTACACCATTTTCGTTGCGAAGCCACGAAAGCACGTGTTCTGCCGAGCGGCGCAGCGCTTCCAACTGATTCGCAGCGCCGAAGTGTTCCACCGAGAAAGAACCCTTGTAGTCTCCCTGGATCAGGGTACGGGTCAGTTCGTCCAGGCCCAGCCAGCCCTCGCCCACAGGGCAGGGATACATCCGTTCCCCCGACAGATCGGCCAGCCAGTTGTCGTCCTTGGCGTTGGCAAAGGCCGCATCCCGGCTGCGATCCTTCAGATGGACGTGGCACAGCCACGGGCCCAGCAGGTGCAGGCCGTCCATGGCGTTTTCCATAGAATAGGCGAAATTGCCCGTATCGAAGGTAAAGCCCAGTCCTTCCACATTTTGCAGAAAGAACCACAGCCCCATGGCGGTGGAACAGGGCGAGGCGGCGTTGTCGTAGTCCTCAAGCGTAACCGTCACGCCGCAGCTCCGGGCGATCTCCACCATGCGGCAAAGCTCCTCCGCCATCCGGCGGCGGATCGCTGCCGGGTCGTCGCCCTTTCGAACGAATCCGGGGACGCACAGCACCTTTTTCGCCCCGAAGGATACTGCCCGTTCCAGATGCCGCCGAATCTGCCGCTCGTTTTCCTCCCGCGGGGCATAGCCGAAATCGTAGTTTTCATAGACGGACGCAACCTTCAGGCCGCAGTCGTCAAACCACTGCCGGCGTTCCTCCGTCAGCTGACGGCAGTCGCACTCCAATCCGCCGTAGCCCATGGCCTTGACCTGCCGCAGCGCCTCCGGCTCGGTCAGGTCCCGCTGGGCGCAGGCTTCCAGTATATGAGCGTGAAAAGCGTTCAGTTGAGCCATAACAAAAGTTTCCTCCTTATGATTTGTGTTTTATGGGTATTTCTCCCGCGTTCAAAAGCCGTTCATCACTGCTTTTTTCTGCAAAAGTGCTGATTCAACGGCATTATAGCATTTTTTCGGCCGAATGCCTATGATTTTGCCTGCAGGGCGACGTCATTGGTCTGGTTGACGGCAACGGCACCAAAATGGTATCTTATACTTACGATGCTTGGGGTAAGATGATCAGCAAGACTGGCACCTTGGCAACTACATTGGGCACGCTGCAGCCCTTCAGGTATCGCGGGTATATCTTTGACGAAGAAACCGGTCTGTACTATCTGCGTAGCAGGTACTACAATCCGAATCTGTGCCGTTTCATCAATGCGGACGATGGAGAGGCATATGTTGATGCTATCGCTACTGAACAGTGTGCTGAACCAGTTAAGGCTTACAACTTCGAAGTTGAAGATTTTCACACTTATTTTGTTGGGACGGGTTGCATTTTGGTTCACAATATGTGTGCCAAAGTATCGAATCACGGCAACTCTCTCAATATTACAAAACCAGCTAAAGGATATATCTTGAAAGAACGTGGAACCGGAAAGATCATGAAATTCGGCGAAACCACTCTCGGTAAAAGACGATATACTGTAAAATTTCTCGATGCCAACAAGGTGGATATGGTATTCGTAAAATCTGGGACAAACCGAGCAATGCACACTTGGCAGCATGATATGATTGTCAATTACGCTAAGAGACACGGGGTTAGGCCTCCCATGAATCATAACTGGTATTAAGGAGGAGAACAATGTGGCCGGAATAGTCTTTTCTACAGAATCATGGCATCCAGCAGCAGAGCGTATTTCTGAATGTTTCGCATATTTTGATGCAAGGATGAAGGTCATTGATCTGTCTAAATACTGCGATGCTTTGGATACCATTGGTATTATTCCTTTTTCTGGACCCAATAAGCATATGTCTGATTGGAAAGAGCGAAAATATGTAAGTTGGTCAAGGAGAGAGGCCGACATTCGCTTAAGAATCGATTTTGATACATTCGTTAAATCATCTCGAGAGACACAGAGAGATATTGTTAAAGAAATCATTATCAAGTCGCTTGAGATCATTAAGCATAAGTGCGATGCAAAGAAACTGAGATTTGATCTTGACGATATGCTATACGATATGTTCCCTGACGAATAATGAATAGTCCTGTACATCATTTCTATTGATGTATCCTAGGCGGAGCTTCTTTCGAAGCTCCGCCTCAGCCTGTCGAAAAACCCCAAGTTGGCCGCCCGCGCCCGCAAACAGCGCTACGCTGGTTTGCGGGGAAAGTGCTGCGGCACAAGGGTTAGGGGCTCCGCCCCTATAACCCCGGCAGGAGGCAGTGCCTCCTGCACCTCCACTTTTTTAACACTCTGTGGCGGAGTCTCTACGAAGACTCCGCCTTTTCTATGCCCCAAAACAAGAAAGGACGTGACAAAATGATCACTTGCATTTTCGGTACCGTCGCTGGCGGTCGCCTCAACCTCCGGGCATCTGCGAATTCTTCCGCTTCTATCCTCGCGAGCATCCCCAATGAAACCTTGCTCGTCATTACATTCATACGCCTACCTGTACAACCTGCAGGATGACGTCATTGGCTGACCGAATGCCTATGATTTTGCCTCATTTTGCTATTCAGCCGCAGCCGTGTTATAATGCATGGGGAGAGTGGATTGAAATATCCTTTCCGAGATTCCTTTCCGACAAAAGGAGGAGCTTTCGATGGAAAAACTGGAACCCTGCGCCCCTTGCTGGTGCGGCAGCGGAAAAGCATATAAGGACTGTCACTGCGCTTTTGATGAAAAATACGAATCCCTGCGCCGCCACGGTGCGCACCTTCCGCCTCGGAAGCTGATCAAAAACGAAGCCCAGATCGAGAAGATCCGCCGCAGCGCCAAGGTGAACGTGGCCGTGCTGGATTATGTGGCGGAGCACATCCGCCCCGGCGTTTCCACCGAGGAGATCGACCGCTGGGTCTATGAGCAGACCGCGCAGGCCGGGGCCATCCCCGCGCCGCTGAATTACGAGGGCTTCCCCAAGAGCGTCTGCACCTCCATCAACGAGCAGGTCTGCCACGGCATTCCTTCCCCGGAGGACATTCTCTGCGAGGGCGATATTGTCAACGTGGACTGCTCCACCATTCTGGACGGCTATTATTCCGACTCCTCCCGGATGTTCATCATCGGGGAGACCACGCCGGAAAAGCAGAAGCTGGTGGAAGTCACCCGCCAGTGTGTTCAGGCCGGGCTGGACGAGGTAAAGCCATGGGAACCCCTCGGCAACGTGGGCGAAGCGGTGCACAGCCTGGCCCGGAAGAACGGCTATACCGTCGTCCGGGAAGTGGGCGGCCACGGCGTGGGCGTGGAGTTCCACGAGGATCCCTTCGTCAGCTATGTCACTCGCCGGGGCACGGGCATGATCATGGCCCCGGGCATGATCTTCACCATCGAGCCCATGGTCAACATGGGCACCAACCGCATCTACATCGACGCGGACAACGACTGGACCATCTACACCCAGGACGGCAAGCCGTCGGCCCAGTGGGAAATTCAGGTGCTGGTGACGGAAACGGGCCACGAAGTGCTGGCCTGGTAAGCCTTTCCCCGCCTTATCATCCGTTTCAAAAGAAGCGATCCTGTTTTTTCATTTTCCGCCAACGAATCACGAAACGAGGAATACGCACATGAAAAAAGTGCTCATCATCGGCGCGGGCCCCGCAGGGCTGACCGCCGCCTACGAGCTTCTGAAAACCGGCGAATACGACGTGACCGTGCTGGAGCGCAGTCAGGAGATCGGCGGCATTTCCAAAACCGTCCGCTACCGGGACAATCGGATGGACATCGGCGGCCACCGCTTTTTCAGCAAGGACGAGCGGGTGATGCAGTGGTGGGCGGACATGATGCCCCTGCAGGGCGCGCCCGCCATGGACGACCGGCTCTTGAACCGGGAGGTGCCTCTGGCCGAGGGCGGTCCCGACCCGGAGAAGGAAGACCGGGTCATGCTCACCCGCAACCGGGTCAGCCGCATCTATTATCAGCATCACTTTTTTGACTATCCCATCAGCCTCAAGTGGGAAACGCTGAAGACCATGGGCTTTGCCACCACCATGCAGGTGGGCTTCAGCTATCTGGCGGCCTGCATCCACAAGCGGCCCAACGACAATCTGGAAAATTTCTACATCAATTCCTTCGGCAAGAAGCTATACTCCATGTTCTTTGAGGGTTACACCGAGAAGCTTTGGGGCCGTCATCCCCGGGAGATCGACGCCAGCTGGGGCAAGCAGCGCACCAAGGAGCTGAGCATCATGGGCATCCTCAGGGACATGCTCTCCAAGGTGTTCATGTCCAAGGAGCGCCGCCAGCAGCAGGTGCAGACCTCCCTCATCGAGGAGTTCCGCTATCCCAAGTTTGGCCCCGGTCAGCTCTGGGAAACCACCGCGCAGGAGATCGAAAAACTGGGCGGCAAGGTCGTCAAGGGCTGCGAGGTTCTGGGGGCGCGGACGGAGAACGGAAAGGTGGTCAGCCTGCGCGTCCGGGACGGCGAGGGCGAGCACGACATGGAGGGCGACGTTTTCTTCAGCTCCATGCCCATCAAGGATCTGGTCGCCGGCATGAACGATGTGCCCGCGGATGTGCGGGCGATCGCTGCCGGTCTGCCCTACCGGGACTTCGTCACCGTTGGCCTGTTGGTGGATCGGCTGAATCTGAAAAACGAAACGAAGCTGAAAACGCTGGGGAACATCGTGCCCGACTGCTGGATCTACGTACAGGACGCGGATGTGAAGCTGGGCCGTATTCAGATCTTCAACAACTGGTCGCCCTATCTGGTGAAGGACCCGGAGCACACGGTCTGGATCGGTCTGGAATACTTCTGCAACGAGGGCGACGCCTTCTGGTCGGCTTCGGAGGAAGAGACCGTTCATCAGGCGGTCAGCGAGCTGATCCGCATGGGGGTCTTGGAGGACGAGACCCACGTTCTGGATTCCCACCGGGAGCAGGTACAGAAGGCCTATCCCGCCTATTTTGACACCTATGACGACATCGGCCGGGTAATCGAGTATCTGGACTCCTTCGACAATCTCTACTGTGTGGGCCGGAACGGGCAGCACCGCTATAACAACATGGATCACTCCATGGCCACGTCCTTTGAGGCGGTGCACAATCTGGAAGCCGGCCTCCGCGACAACACCAACATCTGGAGCGTCAACACCGAGCAATCCTACCACGAATCAAGGGGCTGAGCAGGGGGGGACCCCCTGCACCCC
>URJB01000062.1 GCA_900548145.1 uncultured Eubacteriales bacterium
CCGTGCCGCGTGCTTTCTTTGGTACTTTCTTTCGCTTCGAAAGAAAGTACTGCCCTCTTCGGGGCGGAAGTCCCTCCGTCCGCGCCGGAGTCGGCGCGTCAATCCCCGCAAAGGAGTTTCCTTACAGCATAGCCATTGTATACAGTGGCTTGCAGATGACTTTCCGCGTTGCAAACAATCGGCAGATAAGCAAAAGACGTCCCCCAGCTTCTTTCCCGAAAATCTACCGTTTCGAGTTGCTTTTGTTGAATTGGGCGATCATCCGAAATTTCTTTTCCTTGGCGCTCATATGAGCCGCCCTGTCATCCGCATAACGGTTTTCAGCAGAAAGCCGCTGCCATGACCGAAAACGTTCCTCCGATAATTCGCCCGATGCCAGCGCCGCCCGAACAGCACAGCCGGGTTCCTTTTCGTGACGGCAGTCCTGAAAACGGCACTGCCGGGCCAGTGCTTCTATATCGGCGAAGGCCGTTTCCAGCCCAGACTCCGAATCCCATAGGCCCAGTTCCCGCATCCCGGGCGTGTCGATCAGCGCCGCGCCGCCGGGCAAGAAGAACATCTGCCGCCGGGTGGTGGTATGCCGTCCCCGGTCGTCGTTTCTCAAACCGCCGGTAGCCAGAATTTCCTTCCCCAACAGACCGTTCATCAGGGTCGATTTTCCCACGCCGGAGGAGCCCACAAACGCCACCGTCCTGCCAGGGGTCAGGTATGGCAACAGGGGACGTATACCGTCCTCCTGCGCCGCCGAGGTAAGCAGCACGTCCGTGCCGGGAGCCGCTTCTTCTACGGCGGCCACCTTTTCTGACGGATTGCCGCAAAGATCGGCTTTGGTCAGCACCACCACGGGCGTGGCCCCGCTGTTCCACGCGGCGGCCAGATACCGTTCCAGCCGCCGCAGGTTGAAATCGTTGTTGAGCGCCATACACAGGAACAGAATATCCACATTGGCGGCTACGGGCTGTTCCTCCCGCGCCGTACCGGCGGCTTTGCGCAAAAACAGGCTTTTCCGGGGCAAAACCTTGTGGATCACCGCCTGCCCGCCGCCGTTCAGGTCGGCCAACACCTCGTCGCCCACCGTAGGATAGTCTGACGGCCCCAGCGCCTCGTATTGAAATTTTCCCGATACCTGCGCGGCCTGTTCCACACCGTCGTGGCATAGCCGGTACAGGCCTTTTTCCTGTGCCGTGATTCGGCAGCAAAGCAAAGTTTCCTTCATCCTATTCTGGTCTTCCTTTCATCTTTTCCATGAAGCGGGCGAAATGCGCTTCCAGCAGCGCCGCCGCGTTTTTCTCTCCGCCATCGTATACACTGTATAATAGAAACATGGGGCCGTAAAATTCCAGTGCCAGCAGGCGTGCCTCCTCCGGCGAAGCCGCCAGAGGCCGGAAAATATCCGTCAGATAGCCCACCGGCCCGGCGGACAAATACTGATCGTACATCCTTGCCATTTCCGGGTCGCGGTACTGTTCCAGCGTCAGCATCCTGCGGAACCGGGACAGGAATTCGTCCTCCGTCCAATCCCGAAACTGCGCGCGGCTGAAGGCGCATACCCGCTCCATCGTCGCCGTTTCCCCGGCGGGATTTTCCGCCGTGCCGTTTTCCTCCGGCATCTGGTAACGGCGGGCCTGCTGAAGATCCCTTGCTTCCATTTGGTGAACAATGCCGTCGAAAATAGCCCGCTTGCCGGAATAATGCTTGTAAAGCGACGGCGCTTTGATTCCCACGGCGGCGGCGATCTGCTCCACCGTAACGGCATGATAGCCGTTCTCGGCAAAAAGGCGGAGAGCTTCCGATTGAATCCGTTCTTTGGTATCGCGCATCCCAAAGGCTCCTTTGCTGGCTAACGTTCATTAGCAGTATAAGCTAACAGGCATTAGCTGTCAAGCCGTTTCGTCAAATTTCAGCATTTTTCGTGCCGAATAAGGGTTTTCGGCATTAAGAACGTGACAATTCCGCTGCTCGAATGATGACTGTTTGTGTAGTTTTTCTTGACATCCAAAAGGATTTTTTCTAAAATAGACTCATCAAAAACAAAATAGGCGGTGAACCAATGCGCGTGACGGATGCAAACCGGATCGTCTGGCGGGACAGTCTCCCTTTGGCGATTGCCATGCTCAACGGTCAGGGCGGCTACCTCCCCCATGTCGAAGGGGACGGCTACCGCTGGCTGGAATGGCTGTGCCAACAAATTCTTCCGGAGCCGGTCGGCTTTCTGGCATGGAACGAAAAATCAGGGCAGATGGAAATTCGGCCCGGCAAGGAAAAACCCTATTTCGACCGGCTGTACGGCCTGAAAAAAGGCTGCTGGATCCCCGACGGAACGTCGGCCCGGCCTGCCCCGGAGGAATGGATTCATGCCGCCATTCAGGAGACGGACGGCGAGGACTACGAGCTTCAGCGCTCCGTCCATCAGGGGCTGACGCTGCACGATCTGGCCCATCGCTTTCGGGAGCAGGGCCTTTCGCTGGGCAAGCCTCAGCTGCGCATTTTGGGGCTTCAGCTGGCGGAAGCGCTGGATACCAATCTTTCCTGGATGCTCTGCGACCAGCGGCGCTACCGGGTGGAGCTGCTTTGGCTGGCCAGCCGTCGGCGGGTAGGAAAGCTTCTGTACCGGGGCTGGCTGGAAAGCAGCCTGCCTAAAATGAGCCATCATCTGTTGGACAAAATCGGCGACGTCTGCCGAATGCGGAGACGGCGCATCATCGGCGAAGAAGAGGAGGAATTTCCCCGTTCCGCCCTGATGGAGCTGTTCCAGCTGTTCATTTCCCTACTGGATGGTCTCTCCAACGCCCCGTGGCGGCTGGCCTTTCTGGAAGACCGGCTGGAGCTTTCCGTACCGGGCGCGAAACTGCCCGTCAGCCGTCTGGACGCCAGCAGCGGAACGACCGTATGCCGCAATCTCCACCTGATGGAAATTTTCCAACGGCTGCACCCGGAATTCGGCGCAAGCCGCTGGCTTTACGCCGAGGGCGGATTTTTTGCCAATCGCAGCGGTCTGACCGTCCGGCCCGGCGAAAATCGTTTGACCCTCGTCCTTCCCAGCGCGTGGCGGCCCCGGAAACGAGCCGTTTCCCCCTACGCCGACCGTTCCGAACGGCTGCTGGAGCTGTATCTGGAGCGTGGCCAACTGGATCGGGACACGGCGGCCCGCGCGCTGGACTTAAGTCCCCGACAGGCAACGCTTCTGATGCACCGAATGACCCGGGACGGGCTTCTTCGCGAGGACCAGCGGGTTTTCCGGCCCGCGGAATGTATCTGTCTATTGACGGACTAAACCGAAAACTCGTATAATAACAGGGCTGTGTTTCCTGCACACTTTTTGAGGGAGATCCGGCATACCAATAGACAGGAGAACAAAAGATGAAGCGGAAGATGTGGAAAAAGCTGCTTTGCCTGACGCTGGCCGCCGTGCTTCTCGTGCTGGCCTTTCCCGTGCTGGCCGAGGAAACTGCTGAAAACGAGGCCAAATATCAGGCCTATGCCTCTGTGGCGCTGAAGGTGCGCCGGGAACCGCGCAAGGATTCCAGCGGCAAGGGCAGCATTCCCAAGGATTCCCTTGTTTCCATTCTGGAACTGCTGGACAGCGGCTGGGCACGGATCGTCTTCGGCGAAGGCGAAGGCTATGTGCAGACTCAATATTTGCAGGCCATGACCTCCATGGACGGCTCCCCGGTGGAACCCGAACCAACGGTGGAGCCTGGCACGCCCGACGAAAGCGGCTTCCGGGAGGCCTATCAGACCTACGCGCTGAATCAGGCCGCCGTTTATGAGGAAGCCAACACTGACTCGAAGGTGCTGGTCTGGGTGCCTATGTATAAGGAAGTCATCGTCAGCGAGGTGGACGGCGACTGGTGCCGCGCCCGCTACAACGGCAAAACCGGCTACATGCTTTGCGATTCCCTTTTCAAGTGGGACCGGCTGGTCTGGGACGCGGGTGAAATTCCCGGTCTGGACATTATGCCCTTGATGATCTTCACCAACAAGAGCACCGACATCGTATCCGCCGACGGCAGCGAGGTCTTCCAGACCGTCAACCCCGGCGCGGCTTTCTGCGCGTATGAAAAGGACGAAACGGGTCGCTACGGCGTTCCCTACCACCGCACCAAGGGTTATGTGAGCGAAAAAGACGTGGCCTACGTCATGCCTGTGGTGGACTGGGAACAGGCACAGCCCGGCGACCTGATCAGCGTCATGACCACCTTCTACGCGGTGGGCGTGTACAGTCTGCAATATCAGGGGCGCAACTGGAACATCCATCTGGCTTCCGGCCTGATCAGCGGGGTCGTGCTGCAGCCCGGTGAAACCTACGACCAGAATCAGGTCATCGGCCCCTACCGCAAGTCCACGGGCTACAAATCCGCCCCCATCATGAGCAAAAACGCCCTCACCGGCTACGGCGGCGGCACCTGTCAGGTGAATACCACCTTCTACGCCGCCACCATTCAGGTGCCGATCCTCGTGACCCATCGCCGGGTACACGCGGACGTGGGCATTTACTACATCAAACAGGGCTTTGACGCGGCTGTGGGTGGCGGCAATATCAACCTGACGCTGGAAAATACCCTGCCCTACGCCATCCGCTACCAGTTCTTTGACTGCGACGGCGTGCTGACCTGCTGCATTTTCCGGGCCTGACCCCGGAGTGCGGCAGCTCCATTTCAAAACAGGAATGAGGGATGCACATGCACGGAATCCAGCGGCGCGGCGGCGCGGGGAGACGCATTTTTCAGCCGCTTCTCTGCCTGCTGCTCGCCTGCGCCCTGTTATCCCGCTTTTCTTCCGCCTCGGCTGAGTACGGGGCGGATTTCGACTATCTTCACACCCTTAACCCGGATATTGCCGGCTGGCTCTACAGCGAGGATGGGCTGATCGATCAGGCCGTTCTGCAGGCGGCGGACAATCAGACCTACCGCAAGCTGCGTTACGACCGCTCCACCTACTATTACGGCTCCGTTTTTATGGACTGCGAGGCCAGCGCGGATTTTTCCGACCCGGTAACGATCCTGTACGGCAGCCCCGGTATTGACGAAGGGCCTTTTTCCTTTCTGCGGGATTACATGGAAAAAGATTATGCGCTGACCCATAGCCGTCTGCTGCTGCTAACGCCGAACGGGAATCAGGATATTCAGCTGTTCGCCGCCTTCACCGTTCCCTATGACGATGAGGAAAGCTGGCGGTTGGATCAGGTCGGCGCGGAAGCCGCCTTTCAGCAGGCATTGAAAACTCAAACCGAGCGTTCCGTCTTTTCCCTGCCTGAAAACCTGCCGGAGTACGGCGATCGTGTGCTGGTCATGGCCACCACCGGCGACAGCCGTCAGCGCATGGTGGTCATGGGCAAGCTGACCGCCCGGGAACCTTCGGCAGATGTGACCGATATTTTCAAAAAGGAACTGGACGACCGGGAAACCGGCAACGGCAGGGTCACGATCGACGGGGTGGGCTCCTTCATGGTCTACGCCCAGAACGACCCCGTCTATGCCCGGCTGACCTTTGAAGTGGCCAGTTCCAAGAAATACCGCATTTTCGGCCACGGCGGATGCGGCCCCACTGCCGCCGCCATGATTTTGGCCAATCTGCTGACCTCGGAAGAACTGGCCCGGCTGGATCAGTTCACCGAAAATGGCGAGGGCTTCTATTTCTGCCCCTGCTCGGTGAACCAGTTTCACTGCCAGAGCTACCACGTGAAATATCACCCGACCAAGCCGGAGGAATTTCAGCGCTATCTGCCCATTCTCATCGGCAATATGGCCACCGGCAACAACTGCTGGGGACTCAAGGCCCGGAGCACCAACTGGGGCAGCAGCCTGAATTATCTGGAAAAGCTGGCGGACGGCTTCGGCCTTCAGATCGAGAAAAATACCGATCTTCACGAGACTGTCGCTGCCCTGCAGGATCACAGCAAACAGCGGCTGGCGCTGACCTGCGCCACGTGGGGCAGCCCCTTCACCCTGTCCAGCCATTTCGAGGTCATGTGCTACGCCGACGACGAATGGGTCTACTTTCTCGATCCTCTGCGGGACAACAACTATGCCAAGAACCGCACAGGCTCGTTGATCGAGGTCGTGGCTCCCGGCGTGGTGCGGATCCCGCTTGACAAAGTGTACGACTGCAATATTTCTTCCTATTATATCGTCGAACGGCCCTGAGGCGTTTTCGCCGGGGCAGGAGGAAAAAATGAAAGAAAACTCCATCCACGGGCTGACCACGGAGGAAGCCGCCAAGCTCCGGGAAGCCGGGCGCGGCAATCAGCAGCCCAAAAGCAAAGACGGCGGCGTAGGCGAGATCCTGCGCCGCAATGTGTTGACCCTGTTTAATCTGCTTAACGTCATTTTGGCCCTGCTGCTGCTTGGTACCGGCAGCTACCGCAACATGCTCTTCATGGGCGTGGTCGTCTCCAACGCTCTTATCGGCACCATTCAGGAGCTTCGGGCCAAGCGCACCCATGACCGGCTGCAGCTTTTGAGCCGCAGTCAGGTCTCCGTCCTCCGAGACGGCCGGGAAGTCCCTCTTTCCCCGGACGATCTGGTAGAGGGCGACGTGGTGCTGCTGCGCCGGGGCGATCAAATTCCCGCAGACGGGCAGGTCCTGGAGGGCGAAGCGCTGGCGGATGAATCCATCCTGACCGGCGAAAGCGAAAAGATTCCCAAAAAGCCGGGCGATACCGTCTATTCCGGCAGTTATCTGGTGGAAGGACGGCTGACCCTGCGGCTGACCGCCGTGGGAGCCCAGAGTTATATGGGGCGTCTGCAGGCTGCGGCCCGGCAGGTGAAGCGGCCTAAAAGCGAGTTAATGGCGGACATGAACCGCATCATCCGCTGGGTGTCCGCTCTGATCGTCCCGGTGGGTCTGCTGCTGTACTGGAAGCAAACCGCCGTATTGGGACTGGCTCACTCGGAGGCGGTGGTCAAGACCGTCGCGTCCATTATCGGCATGATCCCCGAAGGGTTGATGCTGCTGACCTCCGTGTCGCTGGCGGCAGGTGTGGTAACGCTGGGCCAGAAAAAAACGCTGGTCAACGAGCTATACGGCATCGAATCACTGGCCCGGGTAGACGTGATCTGTGTGGACAAAACCGGCACCCTGACCAGCGGCAAAATGACGTTGGAACAGACGATCCCCGCGCCGGATGTGTCCAAGGAACGGCTGCAGGATATACTGGCGTCCTTCCTGTGCGGCATGGGCGCGGACGGTTCTACCGCCGCGGCGCTGACGGAGGCCTGTCCGCCCCGGCCTGTTTTCCCCTGCCTTGAGACCGTGCCTTTTTCCAGCCAGCGGAAATGGTCGCTGGCGGTATTGGAAGGCGTGGGAAGCGTGATCCTCGGTGCGCCGGAACGGCTGCTTTCCGGCGCGGAGCTGAAAAAGGCGCAGGAGCTGGCAGCGCAAGGGCTTCGGGTGCTGGCCCTGATGGAGAGCCCCGAACCGCCGTCCGTTCAGGCCGATGACGTTCAACTGCCCGCCCAGCGAAAGCTGTTGGCGCTGCTCTGCCTGTGCGACGGGCTGCGGCCGCAGGTTCGCCAGACCGTCGAGTATTTCGGCCGGGAGGGCGTGCAGATCAAGGTGATCTCCGGCGACAGCCCGCTGACCGTTTCCAGTGTGGCCCAGCGAGCGGGCATCCCCGGCGCGGAAAAGCAGATCGACCTTTCCCAGCTGGAGGGAGAGAAGGACTACACGGCCCTGAGCCGGGAATACACCGTATTCGGACGGGTTTCCCCCAACGACAAGCGGGAGCTCATCCGCGCCCTGCAGCGGGACGGCCATGGCGTGGCCATGGTGGGCGACGGCGTGAACGACATCCCCGCCTTGAAAACGGCGGACTGCTCGCTGGCCATGGCCGGGGGCAGCGACGCGGCCTGCCGGGTGGCCCAGATGACCCTGCTCAGCGGTGGTTTTGACGCAATGCCCCAGATTCTTCTGGAAGGGCGGCGGGTCATCAACAACATCACCCGGGCTGCGTCCCTCTTTCTGGTGAAAAACCTGTACAGTATGCTGCTTTCACTGGCGCTGCTGTTTCTGCCCTTTCCCTATCCCTTTGCGCCTATCCAGCTGACCCTTATCAGCACGCTGACCATCGGCGCGCCGTCCTTCATTCTGGCCCTGCAGCCCAGCAAGGAAAAAACGCAGGGACGTTTTCTGGAAAACATCCTGCTGCGGGCCCTGCCGGGCGGTATCTGCACGGCGGTGCTGCTGCTGACCGCCCTGTGCCTGCGGGAGCCGCTGGGGCTTGCCGCCGCGCAGGAAAGCACTCTCTGCACCGTGGTGGCCGCTGCCTCCGGGCTGGTGACGCTGGCGCTGACCTGTCTGCCATTCCACTGGCTGCGGGCCTGTGTGGTGGCGCTGATGACCATCGGAATGGCTGTCGGAATGCTGTGCTTCCCCAAGCTCTTCTACCTGACGCCGCTGGACCGGGACGTATGGCTGATCGTCGCCGGGCTCTGTGCGTCCGCCCTGCCCCTGCAGCTTCTGCTATCCGCGCTGATTCGGCGGCAGGAGCGTGCTCTCCGCCGAAAGAAAAAGGCCCCCGGGAAAGATTCCTTCCCGGAGACCCCCATGGTTTCCTAACCATTTAGCCCTGCGACATTTGCGGTGCTTCTCTGGTGAAGCCGCTCTCCCCTGTCCACGGATTCCAGACGTGATACCATCCGTCCTCCAGAATGCCCATTCCATAGGTCGCATACCAACTGGGCCATTCCATCACCCCGGCGATTTCATCAGGCTCCTGATAAACGCTGGGGTGTTTTTGTTGGGAATCATCGTACGCGGGCAGGATAGACAGGTCGATGGTGTAGGGCTCGGTGAAATCCAGATACTTTTTCATCATCCAGCCCTGACGGCCCAAGACCTCTACCTGCACCCAATCGTCCTGCACCCGAATCACCTTGACCGGCGTGCCGGTATAATATTTGCCCAGAGAAGGCGCGTTTTTATCCGGCTCGGTTCGCAGGTGAAGGCGGTCGGCGGGATCGGGATTTTTCACCATGGCATAGCCGCTGCCGTTCATGCAGTCCGCCGCTTCCTCCAAGGTTTTTGGCAGTGTCGTCCAGTCGATCTTCGTTATATCGTTCCACGGATGGGAACCGAAATAGAGCAGCGTGTAATCTTCATCGCTCCTCATGCACTGCGGGCCAAAGGAAAGCGCGCCGCATTCCACGCTGATAACGCCCCAACGGCTGTCCTCCGCACGGTATTTATCCAGCGTCACGCACGCATCCTCAAACCAGCCCAGCGAATTAGTGAAGTTTTCCACCCCGTAGTACGCGTCCTGCGGCAGGGGCGTGCTTTCGGCCAGCCGAAGGTGGCCTTCGTCGTCATCCACGCCCACGAAAACCTTGGTTCCGTCCGATTTCCGCATCAAAAAACGAAGATATCCATAGGCAAAAGAGCCGCTGAGGAAGGTATAATTCGGCATCAGCGCCGCCGCGGCCTGTGCGATGAAGGGACGATCGGGCCATTCCCCCTCGTACTCGGTATATCCCAGCACCGGGAAGCGGGACAGGTCGAAGGCCTGCAGGGTGGTCATATCCGCCAGCCACGGGGCCGGGAAAGAACGATCCACCGTCTGCTCGATCAAATTGCCTTCTTCGTCCTCCAGTCTCCACAGATGCTTGATCCAGCCATTCTGATAAAAAACATCTTCCACAATATATTCTTTCCCGGCCCAGGAAACGAGCTGTTCCGTCGGGGCAGCCCAAACGCCGCCCGTCTCCCGGTAGCTGGAATAGGTGGTCTCGGGGTACTCCGCATAGCTCCAGTAAAGGGCCTGATCGCTGTCCAGCAGGAGCGAAGGCAGTTCTTTGGTCTGGTCAAGGGCGTTGGGGTTATCCACGGTGATCTGCCACTGGCCGTTGGTATTCTCCAACAGGCACAGGATCTTTTGGCCGTTATGGACAAATACCGCCGCAGCGGTGTTGCCCCATTCCGCGTAGGCGGCTTCCGTGAAGTCCGGGTAGCGCTGCCCCAGACAGGCGGCAAGCAGTTCGGATTCTCCCTGTGCGGCGCAGGCGCTTGGCAAAGCGAGGACGCACAGCAGGAGGGACAGCAGCAGGGCAAAGCGTTTCATGGGGGATTCCTCCCTTTCCGAAATTTGGGAATTTATCCATAGGACGATAGGAAAAGTGAAAATCTTGCAGCGCGGGTGGGGAAATTTGGCATTATTGCCAGAAAAAATTTCTGCGGAAGTGTCCCTGAAGGGGGCGGCGTCGAGCAAAACTCCGCTTGCGTTGGCACACGGCAGCTATGCCGGGGAGATCGACGCGCCGACTCCGGCGTGAATTGGGGTTTACCGTCCTAGGGATTTCTCGCCAACTTCGGTATCCGAAGGTTTCCAAAGGGCGAGCGGAAAGCTCTTTTGTGCGCCCGCAGGCGCATACCGCTTGCCCACGGGTGAAGCATGACGCGCCGACTACGGCGCGGGACAGGATGTTTAGGTGTTTCGGTAGGTGAACCGAAGGAGTGCAGTGGGCGAGCAAAAAGCCCCCTGCTTATAGCAACGCACGGCAACTTTGCTGTAAGAGAATCCCTCGCCGGTGGGACTGACGCGCCGACTCCGGCGCGGACGGTGGGGCTGCCGTCCCGAGGAGGGCAGTACTTTCTTTCGACGCGAAAGAAAGTACCAAAGAAAGCCAGCGGCACGGCGACTACGGAGGCGGCCCGCCCCGCTGCGCGTAATTCGCAAATATCGGCGTTCCGGGCACTGCCGTGCCCGGCCCTTGTATTTGCTCAGGCCTGTCAGTCGCTAACTGCCTTCGGCAGTTGTGCCCACTGGGCACACGCTCCCTCTCGGCCCAAGCTTCGGTCTGCGGGAGCCGAACGGTTGGACGCCCCGAATTTATTCGGGGCGTCCAATTCCGGCCGTTAGGCCGGAACAGTCTGACCACGTTCCGTGGGCAGACTGCCCTCAGGGGCTGTC
>URJB01000063.1 GCA_900548145.1 uncultured Eubacteriales bacterium
TCTTTGGTACTTTCTTTCGCTTCGAAAGAAAGTACTGCCCCCTTCGGGGCGGCAGTCCCACTACCCGCGCCGGAGTCGGCGCGTCAAGCCCCCAGCGGGATTTTTTACAACCAAGTTAGTGTATACCGCCGCAAGCAGGGGGCTTTCCGCTCGCCCCCTGCGCCCCTTCGGACCGTAGTCGTCGATCTAATCGATTTTGATAAAATGATAGTGACTTTCCTTGAAGCAACCACTCAGCGCGGCCCGCACTGCCGTGCGCCCCGCTTGTTGTTTGCCAAAACATTCAGTTTGCTTATCGTAATAATTAAACGCTTCACGAGGTTGCATTCCCCCTTCCGCGCCGAAACCAGCGCCCCACCCCGGCAGGTGAAACCTCCCGCTAGAACTGCCGCTTACCGATGCGAACGAAGGCTTCTCAAAAGAGCTGCATCTCCCTTTCCCCCTTCCTACTCTTGACCTTCCGCTCAAAACAGGTTACACTACCTTTTGTTCTGGATTCTACCAATGATCTCACTGGGGAGGGAACAAACCATGAGCGAAGAGGCAAAGAAAGAAACGCCGAAGAAGAAACCATCCTCCATGTGGCAGCGGATCGTCACAGGCGCCTGCCTGATCGCCGTTTTGACGCTGGTACTCTGCCTTGGCGGCTGGTATTTTGCAGTAGCCGTTTTTCTGGCCACGATGCTGGCGATCCACGAGGAACTGAACGCTCTGAAGGTAGGCGGCCACCGCCCGGTCTGCTGGACCAGCTATGTGGCCCTGTGTCTGGCCGTCCCTGCGATGAGGTTCTATTCTTCGCTGGCCATTATCCCAATTCTGACCGTGCTGGGCTTTTTTGTGGTGCTGCAGGTCATGCGCCGGGAGGACCCTGACCTGATCGACATTCTGGTCAGCGTTCTGCCCATGATTACGCTAGTGCTGCCCTGTATGTGCCTCATCGGCCTGCTGGATTCCCCGGCCTCCCTGCAGAAAATGCTGCTGGTGATGGTCTTTGCGGTGGCCGTGGGCGGCGATACCTTCGCCTATTTCATCGGCAGTGCCGTGGGCGGCCCCAAGCTCTGCCCCCATATCAGCCCTCATAAGACCGTCGCTGGTTCTGTCGGCGGACTGCTGGGCAGCGTTCTGTGCGCCGTGGTGGTGGGACGGCTGTTCTCGCTGGGCGGCGCTGCGCCCTACCCTGCTCTGTGGGGCGACGTGCTGGTAGGTCTGCTGGGCGGCTTTGCCGGTCAGGTGGGCGACCTGTTCGAAAGCATGGTAAAGCGTCACTGCGGCATTAAGGATTTCGGCACCATCTTCCCCGGCCATGGCGGGATGCTGGACCGGCTGGACAGTATTTTCTTCACCTGCATCATCGTGTACAGCTACCGTGCGTTGCTTCTGTATATTCTTTGATCTTTTCGAACCCTCATATGTAAGGAAGGATTCTCATGCAGTCCAAGCGTAAACTCGCCGTTCTCGGCTCCACCGGCTCCATCGGCACGCAGGCGCTGCAGGTGGCCGCGCTTCACTCCGATCGTTTCCAGATCACGGCGCTGACGGCCAACCGCAGCAAAGAAAAGCTTTTTGAGCAAGTGCGCCAGTTCCGTCCCCAGCTGGCCGGACTGGTAGAGCCTATTTCAATGGAAGAAATTCCGGATGACCTGAAATTCTGCCAGTGGGTCTTCGGCCCGGAATGTCTGACGCTGGCCGCACAGACGGACTGCGACGATGTGCTGGTGTCCGTGGTGGGCATGGCGGGCCTGAAAGGCGTACTGGAAGCCTTCCGTCAAAACAAACGGGTGCTGCTGGCCAATAAAGAATCACTGGTCACCGGCGGCCATCTGGTGATGGAAGCAGCCCGGAAGGCGGGCGAGCATTCCCTCCTGCCGGTGGACAGCGAGCACAGCGCCATTTTCCAGTGTTTGCAGGGTGCGGCGGGCAATCCCATCGACAAGATCATCCTGACCTGCTCCGGCGGGCCTTTCCGCACGTGGGATAAAGCCGCCATCCGCAGCGCCACCAAGGCACAGGCGCTGAAGCATCCCAACTGGGTCATGGGTCAGAAAATCACCATCGACAGCGCCACTCTGTTCAACAAGGCGCTGGAGATCATGGAAGCCAGGTGGCTTTTCGGCGTGGAGGACGACCGCATTCAGGTGGTCGTTCATCCCCAGAGCGTCATTCACAGTGGGGTTCAGTTCGCCGACGGTGCGCTGATCGCCCAGTTGGGCACGCCGGATATGCGCCTGCCCATTCTGTACGCCATGAGCTACCCGGAACGCCTGCCCACCGGCGGCGCGCCGCTGGATCTGTTTTCCCTGTCCGGCCTGACCTTCGAGCGGCCTGACCCGGAACGCTTCCCCTCCCTGCGGCTGGCTCATGAGTGCCTGCAGGCGGGCGGTGCTGCCTGCTGCGAGCTGAATGCCGCCAACGAGGTGGCCGTGGCTCATTTGTTACAACAACCGTTACAATCCGCAGGCGGGAATCCCATGACCATCGGTCGAATTTATGATATCGTGGAGGAGACCCTGAACCGTCTGGGCGTTCTTCCCGCCGGTTCGCTGGACGAAATTCTGGAGGCCGACCGCCGTGCCCGGGACGTGGCTGCGTCCCTGCTGGCGGCGGACTGACCCTGTGAATCTGTCCATGCCGGGCCGCATATACTAGCTTTACGGGGACGCTTTTTTCCGTCCCCCGGAAAGGAAATCCGTATGACGATCCTGTATGTTCTGTTAGCGATCCTGTTGTTAGGCATCCTGATCATGGTGCACGAGTTCGGCCACTTTGCGGTGGCACGGCTGTGCGGCATCGCTGTCAAGGAATTTTCGCTGGGCTTCGGCCCGGTCATCTGGCAGCACAAGAGCAAGAAAAGCGATACTACTTTTTCCATCCGTCCCATTCCGATGGGTGGCTACTGCATGTTCTACGGCGACACGGACGACGACCCGAACGGCAGCACGAAGGACGATCCCCGCAACTACAATAAGGCCCCCGTTTGGAAACGGATGCTCAGCGTCCTTGCGGGACCGGGCATGAACTTCGTGTTGGCCTTCGTCGTGGCCATTGCGCTGATGGGCGTTTACGGCGCGGTCGCCACCACCCCTGTGGTGCAGGAGGTCGAAGCCGGAATGCCCGCCGCCGAAGCCGGGCTGCAGGCCGGGGATATTTTTGTCCGAGTCAACCAGACCGAAGTGGAAAACGGTACCGTGCAGGACGTGAGCAACGCCATCGGCGCGGACGCTTCCTCCGCCCCGGTGGAAATCACCGTTCTCCGGGACGGTCAGGAGCAGACATTCACCGTGACTCCCCAGTACGACAGCGAACTGGAACGTTACCGGGTGGGCGTGACCATCGCTCAGGGCTATGAAAAAATGCCCGCCAGCTCCATTCTGCCCTCCGCGTGGTCGCTGTGCAAGCAAGCCAGCGTCGCCATTGTGGAAAGTTTGGGCAAGCTCTTTACCACCGGCGAGGGGCTGAACGACGCGGCGGGGCCTGTAGGCGTGGTGTCGCTGGTAGCGCAGCAGACCCAGCAGGGCGGCCTTGAAATTTACCTCTATCTGCTGGTCATCATCTCCATCAACCTGGGGCTGATGAATCTGATCCCCATCCCCGGTCTGGATGGCAGCCGTCTCATTTTCATGCTGATCGAAGCCATCCGCCGCAAGCCGGTCAATCAGAAGATCGAAGCGGGCGTTCACCTGTGCGGCTATGTGCTGCTGTTTGGCATCATGATCTTCTTCACCTTCAAGGACGTGCTTCGGCTGTTCGGCAAATAAGGCATATGAAAAGGCCGGGAAACGTACTTTACAGCGGTTCCCGGCGCTTTCTTTATTTCACAAACAAAATCCGGCAGGAATAGCCATTCAGCCCAAAGGTCAGCCCGACGTCCCGACCTTCCAGCATATCCCGCGCCTGCGCGACCGGCTCCGGGAAGGAAACCGTCACCTTTTCCACAGGCTTTGCGGAAATATTGACCGCAAACGCCAACAGCTGCGGCGCGCCGGACAGATCGGTGTAGCGGTAATAGCTGATTCTGACCTTTTCATGATCGGCCCGAGCGTTGTTCGTCCAATAGGGCATCCATTCCGACTGTTCGATGGGGAACGCGCCGAAGACCTTCCATACCCGGCTCATCAGCTCCAACGGATGGTGAATTTCATTGGGCCGGGGCAGAATGCCGTGCAGCACAGCGCAGGCCAGCGCCTGTTCAAACGTCCACAGGGGACGGTTCTCATAGGCGATAAATTCCACCGGCGCGCCAATGTTCCGCCCCAGATACTCCGCCCGGAAGTATTCCAGATTCAGGTCTTCCGTGTCGCCGTGCATTCGGTCGAACTGCAGATTTTCTCCATACCAGTTCTGGTGAATGTAAGGAATCGTCATAAAATTCACATATCCGAAGGAATGCACGTTGATCTCCCCGCCCCGGGACTGCACGATCTCGTACAGCCGGCGGAACATCCGCCGCAGCGTTCCAAGACAATAGCTGCCGTGCAGCTTTCCCCCATGGTCGTACCAGCCGCACCCGTGCTCTGTACTGTAGCACAGTCGCGGGAAGGTGATGGAATCCAGATAAACGCCGTCGATATGGAACTCGTCCATCAGTTTTTCCACGCCGCTTAAAAACAGCGCTTCATACTCGCTGTGGTAGCACACCACATAATCCCGCTGGAAGGGCACCCGCCACCAGCCGCCCTCCATCGCGCCTTTTTCGTCTACCACCTTCACTTTGTCCTGCAGCTCGCTCCATTGGGGAGCCATGGTGGAGAGCTCATAGCCGAAATAGGGCAGCACCTTGATGCCCCGCTTGTGGCACTCGTCCACAATGGTATGCAGCTGATGGGCGGTGAACTCGCTCAGCTCGAACCAGTTCTGGCACTTGTTCCATTTTTCGTGCAGGATGAGCGTGGTAACGCCCTTTTCCTTCAGCTCGTCATAGCGTCCCGCCAGCACGTCGATGTAGTTTCCCTTGACCTTGGCCCCGCAGTCGATATGGAACGCATTGTGAATGTACGGCTGTTTGGGGAAGGGCTTTACCGGCGTGGCCTGCACCCCGAAGCAGAACGTGACGGGATGATAGGCGTATACGCCGTCCGCAGGGTCAGCCGTCCACGTTTTGGGCTGGCTGTCCAGCAGGCGGACGCGCAGGATCAGCTGTTTGCCGTCCCGCACCAGTTCGATGGCCTTCTCCGGATCCTCCGGCTGCCAGCAGCGGTCGCTCTCCGCGTACCAGCCCAGCCCCCGCTCCTCATTGCCCAGCCACAGCAGGGCCTTGAATGGCATGGCCGCGTTCTGCGCGGGGACGGCCCCGCTGGCGGACATGGTTCCCATGGGCCGCTCCATTCCGTCAGCCAGCGAAATCACGCTGTTTGGGAACATATGAAACAGCGTGACAGCTTCCGCACGCAGGGGAATTTCCAGCCACAGCCGATCCAGCTTGAATAGCATCGGCCTGGCCTCCGCCACGCCGAAGACCTGCGCCACTGTCCGCCCTCTGGGCATCCATTTCAGGTCGATATCCACGCCGCCATCATAGCCGATCCGCGTGCAGCTATCCACAATAAAACGGTCGGACTGTTTCGCGCCGCATACGATGATTTCCTCGTCATTCCGCCGCTGAATGAAGCTCTCGGCCTCGTTTTCGGAGTAGTTGTCGTCCCAGTGGGACGGCTCCCCGTCCTCAACGGCTACGACCCGCACCGGCGCGGCCAGCAGTTCCACCCCCTGCGACCGAATGGAACAAAGCATCCCGTCCGCGCCGACGGTATAATCCCGGTCGATCACATGAACTGTGTGTTCGTTGTTCCGACTTTCCGCCCGCACCGGCAAAAAAGGCTGAGGAATTTTCATGGTCATTCTCCTTTTGGGAAGGCATTTGGGAAATCGTCAGTGCATCCGAAAATCCAGCGTTTTGGGCAGCGGGTATTTTTCATCCGCCGCCCGAAGCAGCGCTTCGTCCTCCGGGTCGTAGGGAACGCCCTGCTCTTTGGCGTATAGGCGGCGGTACAGCTCGAACCAGAGATAGGAAACTGACAGTTCGCCTTCCTTCACGTCGGGCATGACAAAATCCACGTTCAGGATCGCGGCAGCTTCTTCCAACCGGCCGATGTGCAGCAGCGCCACAGCCCGCAAAAGCCGCAGCCGTCCGTAGGCCTGTAACTCCGGCGAAAGCTCGTCATAAAGCTCCAACCACTTTTCGTCGTTGCCGTCCTCCGTCAACTGCATGGCCGTTTCGACGGCCAGCGCCCGGCAGTCCGGCTTCAGCCGAAACGCATTCAGCAGCATTTCGTGCGCCTTTTCCGGCAGGTGATATTCACTCTTATACAGCATGGCCAGATTCCGCAGCGCCCACGGGTTTTCACAGGCGGCCAGCGACTGCTCCCACGCCTGTTTCGCCTCGTCCACGGAACCTTCTCCGTAAGCGGCCAGCGCATAGCGAATCACGCCCAGATGCAGCAGGCTGTACCAGTTCTGCTTTGGCAGGGCTTCCAGCTTTTCCAGCCACGCCCGGCCCATCACATAGCCCGCCGGTTCTTCCAGCGGATCCGGGCAGGGAAATTCGCCCTTCTCCAGCAGGGTCAGCCAGGCTTTCGTTTCCGGGTCCTGAACCTTCGGGAAGGTCAGCGCAACGCTGAGGGGCTTCCCCCGCAGCACTTCCTCCACATGGCCCCAGCCGGAGCCCTGCGACAAAAGTTCCGTATGGGTCACGGTTTCGTCTGCCGGGAAAGGCAGCTCGTCCGGGTTCCCCACCCGCCGCTTCAAGCATGTCTCCACGGCATGAACGGCCTCGCCGTAGGTACCGTGCAGCGCCTTGGGATCGCCCTCCAGCAGGGTATAGGCTTCCTCCCATTCCCACACGTCCTGCGCCGCCATCGGAATATGCTCCAGCTGGGTATGCGCCAGCCCGGCCTGAATTTCGATATAGGCGGAGCCTTTCTCGCTGAGCCACTCGCTCCAGTGCCTTCCTCCCTGCCCCATGCCCCATACAAACATTTTCCGTCCAAACAGGCGGCGGGTGGAGCATTGCAGCAGGCCATAGCCCTCTTCATTGGCGGATGCGATCCACTTGGGCGACGTTTTTGGAATCTGATAGAAGAAGTCCCGGGAGGAGGGGATATGAGCGGGATAGCTCACGTCCACGCCGTCCGCCATGGGAATGTCCGTCTTATCCAGAATGTAATGATCGGCGTTGTAGAAGCTGAGGAACGACCGCCCCGCCGGGACGATCACCCGGGTGCCTGGCGTTTCCGGCACGGCGATATTGGACCACCAGTACATATACTTCGTCTCGTCCGTGCGGTTTTCGATCCGGCAGCGCAGGTACAGCGTGGGCGAATCCTCCCGCACCCACGCGCTGACGGAATACGCCACGCCCCGGATGCGCTCGAACTCATACAGCCGCAGCACCTCGCCCTCGGGCGTTTGATCGACCGCCGCAAAGACCGGCGAGCAGGTCAGCGGATTGTGTCCCTTGATGCCCACGTTGAACTCGACGCCGCCGCTGAACCACGCGTTGCGCAGGCCCAGATTGCCCGGCTGAAATACCGGATTGACGTACAACAGTTCCTTGCGCTCATCCTTGTTATAGATGGAATACAGCCGTCCGCCCAGCTCCGGCAGGAACACGGCGCGCACGTGATCGTTTTCCACCACAGCCGCCTGAAACGCCCGGGGCTTCTTTTCCCGGTCGTAGCCGTCCTGCAGCCGGTAGGGCAGCATGGTGGGGATCATGCCCTTGCCGATATATTTCTTTTCTTCCTCCGCCACCTTATCCGTCATTTCATATCCGGCGTGGATATAGCTGACGTTCTTGATGTCCGGCATGGGGTTCATCGGCCCCATGGACGCGGCGGGAATCACGAGCTTTTCAAAATGGACCATAGGATTCTCCCCTTTGTACAAATACCGTTTTTGCCGGGAGGCCCCCGGCTGGCTATTCACTTCATCGCGTTTTTCATCCTGATCATTTTACCATGACCGCCGACCCGCCGCAAGAAAAAACCGTCCTGTTTTCCCGGATTTTTCCGAAGAAATCAGAACGGCTTTTTCAACGTTCGTCTATATTTCCGCTTTTATTTCTCTTTCCGAAAATACTCTACGCCCAGAATCACCAATCCCAAAGTCAACGCCATCAGGGACGCGGCCAGCGGTATGGCGACCCCCAATTCTTTGGCCGACGCCCAAAACCGGCTTCCATACCAGTCCATGACCAAATTCAGCTGCACATAAACGCTGATGGCAATAGCCCATAGGGAACTGACCAGCGTCAATACGCTGCCGATCAGCACCTTCTTCATCCTATTCTCCTCCTTGCTCTTTCCTTGCCGCTTATCATATTCTCTTTTCCCCGGCGTGTCAATCACGCTCCTTCCCCATAGAAAAAGGCCAGCACGAACTTCCGTTCATGCTGACCTTTTCTATACAAACATCGGGAATCTGCACCAGACCCGCAAGCCGCGAGGCCCGTCGCCAAGCGGCGGCAACTCCACAGCCAAGCCACTTTCCCTCGAGCGTTCCCGCGCCCAAAGGGCGCGCAGTCCGGGGTGCAGGGGCACTGCCCCTGCTATTTGGCAAATTCGGTGCTGCGGGTCTCGCGGATGACGTTGACGCGGATCTGTCCGGGATATTCCATTTCCTTCTCAATGCGCTTGGCCACTTCCTTGGCCAACACCTTCGTACCCTCGTCGGTGATGTCCTCGGGCTTGACCATGATGCGCACCTCGCGGCCGGACTGGATAGCAAAGCACTTTTCCACACCCTGGAACGAATTGGCGATCTCTTCCAGCTTCTCCAGACGCTTGATGTAGTTCTCCAGAGACTCGCGGCGAGCGCCGGGCCGAGCCGCGGAAATCGCGTCCGCCGCCTGTACCAGCACCGCTTCCACGGTCTGGGGCTCTACGTCGTTGTGGTGTGCCAGAATGGCATGGATCACGTCGGGGCTCTCGTGATACTTCCGGGCCAGTTCAGCGCCCAGCGTCACGTGCGTGCCCTCGGCTTCGTGGTCGACGGCCTTGCCGATGTCGTGCAGCAGACCGGCGCGCTTGGCCAGTGCCACGTCCGCGCCCAGTTCCGCGGCCATCATGCCCGCCAGATGGCTGACCTCAATGGAGTGTTTCAGCACGTTCTGGCCATAACTGGTGCGGTACTTCAACCGGCCCAGCAGCTTGACCAGCTCGTGATGAATGCCGTGCTGATGGGTCTCGAAGACCGCCTGTTCGCCCGCCTCGCGGATCTGATTGTCCACTTCCTTGCGGGCCTTTTCCACCATTTCCTCAATGCGGGCGGGATGGATGCGGCCGTCCATGATCAGGCGCTCCACGGCGATGCGGGCGATCTCGCGCCGCACCGGGTCAAACGCGCTGACGATGACCGCCTCGGGGGTGTCGTCGATGATGAGGTCGACGCCGGTAGCCGTCTCAAGAGCGCGGATGTTCCGGCCCTCGCGGCCGATGATGCGGCCCTTCATGTCGTCGTTGGGCAGGTTGATGACGCTGACGGTGCTTTCCGCCACGTGGTCGGCGGCGCACTTCTGAATGGCCAGCGCGATAATGTTCCGCGCCTTCTTTTCGCCTTCTTCCCGGGCCCGGGTCTCAATGTCCCGAACCATGGCGGCGGCGTCGTGATACGCGTCCTTCTGCACCCGCTGGATCAGCATCTGACAGGCCTCGTCCTGCGTCATGCCCGCAATGCGCTCCAACTCCTGCAGCTGCTTGTTCTTGCCTTCTTCCAGCTGATCCGCTTCCTTCTGCAGATCGGCGGCGCGCTGGGTCAGCGCTTCCTCCCGCTTTTCCAGACCGTCCTGTTTCTTGTCGAGGGTCTCCTCCCGCTGCAGGATGCGGCGCTCACTGCGCTGCACCTCCGCCCGGCGGTCCTTGCACTCCCGATCCAGCTCGGTCTTCAGGCGAAGCACTTCTTCCTTGGCTTCCAAAATGGTCTCTTTTTTCTTTTCATCTGCCTTGCGCTGCGCGTCTTCCAGCAAATTCTTGGCGTACTGTTCCGTGCGGCCGATCTTCTTTTCGCTGGCCTGCTTGCGGTACAGATAGCCGCCCGCCGCGCCTGCCGCGCCGACCAGCAGCGCAATGACGATTCCCAAAAATACAGGCATTGGTTGCACTCCTTTCTCTCTGTCAGTTTTCCGTTCAATGTCAATTTTCACCCGGGGATGCGGCCTTCCGCCGCGGCTTTTCTTCCGTGCAGTGCTTTTCTGGTTCGCCCTTTTCAGGGCAAACAAAAAAGCCGGGGAGCAAAAAAATGCCCCGTCGGCTTTCTGCTGCTTTGTATTGCAAAACATTGCAAACAATGAGCTTATCCTGCGGCGAATCCCGGTTTGCTTTTGCAAACCCGGCGGCCCATCCGCATTCCAAACTCAAAGCATATACTCAAGAAACGTTCCCGGACGCTTCTGCGCCCCGAAACCTCTCCATACGAACAACCGACGTCCTCTTCCGCCGCTCCAATAACGAACCGACGCGGGAAAAAGCCAGTCACCAACGTATATCCGAAAACAGCCGGGTTCCTGTGCCTGCACAGGCTCTCCCATTCAGCCGACACTTTATTATAGCCCCGGCAGGACATACTGTCAAGCGCCGGCAAAGCCGTGAAGACCCGCGAACTGTAGGACTACAATACATCTTGGACAAACGCAAAAAAGGAAAGAGAGATAGAGT
>URJB01000064.1 GCA_900548145.1 uncultured Eubacteriales bacterium
AACTTTTTTGAGATTTTTTGAAAAAATCTCGGAATGGATGGGATAGGATTGATTTGAGAACATTATACCTGAAAGCTGTGAATAAATCTATTGCTTTTCGTGACGGCAAAAAAATAACGGGTATCCGGTGAAAACCGGATACCCGTTATTTCGTTGCCAACCCTGCCTGACAGATGCCATAATTGTAATTTCTTCGATTACTTTCTTATGAGCACCCGTGTAACGGGCCGGGGCGTTTGTTCCTATTGATCTGATGATTCCATCCGCCAATCCAGCTGAACAAAGCTGGCGGCCGTTCTGACGTCCGCCGCTTTCACGAAGCCGTACTGACCGTCCACGTCCATGAGCCAGCCCGGCTCGTTCCGGGGGACGCACACGTACAGCCAGCCGTCATACTCGCAGAGCACGTGCATCCGGGTTCCGGCGGACAGCTGGGCCACCGTTCCGCCCAGCAGAGCCGTGCTTTCCTTCAAGGCCGTCTCGCAAAGCGTCTCCGCTACGGGCAGGGGAACGATCTGACTGACAGGCGTGTCGTTCGTCGAGCCTTCATAGCTGACATAGAGATTGCACATATACCCTTCCAGCGAACCGACCTGCACATGCGCCCACGGCCACGGGTCGCCCGGCACGGTTTCCAGCACACGCACCAGCGTTCCGTTCTTCATGTCTCCCAGATCTTTGGAGCGGGAGGATGTTTTCTGCCGCAGGTGAACGCCCCGGCACACGGCGTACCCCTCGGGGATGCCGGAGCCCGCTTCAGCCAGCTTCTCGCATTCCTCCATGCTGCGGGGAAAATCCGCTGCGGACTGATCGTCCAGCCAGTGGGGCAGGTTCAGGTCGAAGTCCCGACTTTCTGTAGGCTTGCCGGGCCGGTAGACCGTGGCCCTCCAGTTGCCCTCTGCTGCCGACTCGTATTCCAGAGATTCCAGCACAAAACCTTCCAGCGTTTTTTGATTGACCCGGCGGTAATCCTTGATGATACAAAGAATCCGTCTTTCTTCTCCGCTTCGCTGCACCGCCGCAGGCAATACCCGAAAGCATTCCGTTTCCTCGCCGTTTTCATCCAGTGGATATTCAATGGAATACAGGCTTTCCTGCGGGTCATAATGAATGGAAAACGACCGTCCCGGAAGAAGCGCCTGTTCCCCTACCGGCAGCAGGTGCAGCTCATCCTCCATTTCCACTGCCATGGCCAGCAGCCGTTCCTCGCCCCGGCCAAAGGCCATCAGGGCGCTACGGCCTGCGGTCTCCGGCAGACGCATGGCGCCTGACAGGCAGCTCCAACCGGCCAGATGGGGTTCATTTACATAAAGGCTTTGAAGTTCTTCCGGCAGTTGGCCTGCGAACTCCACGACCGTCATTTTGCCGGTGATGCGTCCCTCCGCCTGCCAGCGCTGAACGCCCTGAACCGGCGCGGTACTGACCGTTTCCCGGTTCAGGCCGTGCTGCGCCAGCACCTCGTCCCGCCATTCCCGGACGGGTTCCGTCCAGCTCAGCTCGTCCCCGAAGGTGGAAACGAACATCTCCTGCACGGTCTCCGCCGCCGTCAGATTCTTCTGGGCCAGACCCGCTTCCAGTCGTGGGGAACGTTCCATCTGCAATTGAGTCATACGACCAAGCAAGTTCGCCATGGCCGCTTCATCCCAGTTTTCAAACCAGCTTTCTTCCGCCGCCCGCTGCAGGATCGCCCGCAGCCAGCCCTCATAGCCCGGCGGATTAGTACCGCTGAAGGGCGACAGATCGTCCTCACACGCGCCGTTTTTTCGGTTCAATACGTGGGTATAGCGCCAGTTCGGATGCTCTGCCGGGTAAAGCACATATTCCAGCGTACTTTCCGTTTCGGTAACGCTGCACAGGAATTGGTCGGCCTCCTCCTGCGTGTAGCCGTAGATTTCCGTCAACCCGGCAGTCAGCTCCATGATATTCATCCCGCGCGCCTTTGCGTACTCCGCCGTGGTTTCCTCTCCCAGCGCCGTCCCGTACAGGCAGAGCAGGCACAGGGCCAGCCAGATCGAAAGCCGTCGTTTCATCTGATATTCCTCCTTTTGAATGCCGGTCAGCCATTGCCTTCCCCGCCGTCATCCCCGTCGGCGTTCTCAGAAGGCATACGGTAATAAACAATTTTCCATTCCGGGGCGGTCTGGATGTCGAAGCGGAAGATGCCCGTGTCCGCAACGCCGGCTAACGAAATGATCCGGTCGTCCCCGTGCGTTCCTTCGCCGTAATTGTCTATGCCCTCGATCCGATTGGACGAGCCCGGGTAAACCGCGTCGGCAAAAGCCAGCGCGCCCATGCCCACCTGATCGACCTCCGCAGTGGACAAAGGCTGGATGGTGGCATAGGAGGTTTCGGCCATGCAGAAGGAATTTTCGAAGGACGTGATATACCCCGTCTCTTTTTCCAACGTGATACGAACGGTTCGCGCATCGTCCTTCGGCGCGGCCATCACCAGCCATTCTTCCCTGCCCCATTCGCTGGCCGACCATACCAGTCCGGAGACGTTCCAATTCACGTCCGAGCGCTGCCAGAAGCGCTGCGCCGCCTCCACGGCCTCCTGCTCCGTCAGGACGGAATGGGCGGCGATGGCCGTCTGGGTCTCCGGCACACGGAGGACATAGGCCCGCTCCCCTGTGGCGAAAGCGCCCACCAGCGCCATGGAAGCCGCCAGCGCAAAGGCGACCGCCGCACCCCGGCGCACCTGTCCATTGTGCAGGATGCTGTTCACCCGCTTCTTGAGCTTTTTCCCGGTCATGGTCATGCCGGTAGCCAGCACGCCCACGCCCGGAGCGTTCCGCCGGGCCGCCGCCAACACCAGCACATGGGCGTAATCCAGTCTTTGCTGGGGCTTGAGCTTGTCGATCACCCGCTCGTCGCAGGCCAGCTCGCCGTCGGTGCGGCTCATATACGCCGCTGCCCAGACCAGCGGATCAAACCAATGAACGGTACAGCACAGAAGCCGCAGCAGTGCCCACAGATGGTCGCCGCCCTTGTAGTGGCACACCTCATGAGTCAGCACCTGCACCGCTTCCTGGGGCGGTGCGCTCAGGGGCAGGGCGATGTAGGGCCGGAAAACACCTACCAGACAGGCACTGGGCAGAGGGTCGGTAAAATAAACGGGAATGGGGCGCACGTTCCGCTGGCGGCACAGAAGCTCGTACTGTTCCAGCAGCCGCCCGGAAATGGGCTCGATCCGCCCAGCCCGAAGCCGCAGACGGAAGCGGAGATTGGCGGCTGCGAACCAGATCAGCACCAGCGCAGCCCCGGCCAGATAAATTTTCATCAACGTCAGGGGCAGCATCCCATTATACATGCCTTCCAATAGATGGTTCATGTCTTTTGCCACAGCCGCGCTGCCGGGCAGGGCGGGATGTTCCTCCATCAGCTGCTCCACCCGGGAAAGTATGTCCTGAAAGCGCACCATCAGCTGCCCGGCGATGGGACGAATGGCGCTGTCCATGGCAAAGGGAGAGCGGATGCCGTTGATAGCCGGGTTGGGCAGGGTCAGGGGGCAGAGCAGACGAACGGCCACCAGCAGCCACGCAAAATAAATGGCCCGGCTGCCCAGCCGTCCTCTCAGAAAACGGCGAATGGGCAGCATCAGCAGGATCGCGATGGAAGCCATCAGATTTGCTTCCAGCAGAAAATTGTAGACAACAGCGGTACGCATGGTGAATGCTCCTTTCCTCGGCGTGAACCCTTCGGGAAATAAGGGGTACGTCCGCTTTCTGAGAATAGGTTACATCTGTCTACCATATTTTGTCAATAGAAGTACTTGTAACAACTGCAGAAAAGGGCTCAAATGACCGAATTTTGTTTTTTGATTGTACTTCCATACAGAATTGGTGTACTTTCAGTGTATTTTTATTGAAACTGCGGCAGGTTGTCTCTATAATTTGAAAAATCACAGGGTTTCCCTGTGCGGCGGATCTTCCGATGATTCCGGAGATCCGGCCAGGAAAGGATGGAAGGGAATGCTGCGGTACTCCATTAAGCGTATTCTACTGGCGCTGTTGACCGTTTTGATCATTGCGGCCATCACCTTTTTTGCCATGAACGCCATTCCGGGCGGCCCGTTTTCCAGCGAAAAAGCCATCGACCCGGCGACGCTGGCCGCGTTGGAAGCGCGTTACGGGCTGGATAGGCCGCTGGGCGAGCAGTTCGTCAACTATCTGCGCAACCTGCTGCACGGCGACTTGGGTGTTTCGCTCAAGACGGGCCGCGAGATCAGCGACGTGATCGGTGAATCCTTCGGCGTGTCCGCCCGGCTGGGTCTGATGGCGGCGCTGATCGCCGTGGTGGCCGGTCTGGTGCTGGGCTCCATCGCCGCCCTGTGCCGGGGCAAATGGCCTGACCGAATCATCATTTTCATCACGACGCTGTTCGTGTCCGTTCCCAGCTTCGTGCTGGCCACCATCCTGCTGCTGGTGTTCTGTCTGCAGCTCAAGTGGGTGGGCGTATGGAGCACCTCCAATCCCAACTACGTGCTGCCGGTGCTGTCGCTGGCCATGTACCCAATGGCCTACATCACCCGGCTGACCAAGTCCAGCATGCTGGATGTGCTGGGGCAGGATTACATCCGCACGGCCCGGGCCAAGGGTGTGAAGGACTCGCTGGTGATCTTCAAGCACGCCCTGCGCAACGCCCTGATCCCGGTCATTACCTACGTGGGCCCCATGACAGCCTACATCCTGACCGGCTCCATGGTGGTGGAGACCGTGTTCACCATCGGCGGCCTCGGCACTCAGTTTGTCAAGTCCATCAACAATCAGGACTATCCCATGATCATGGCCACCACGATTTTCCTAGCGGTACTGATGGTGGTAGCTACGCTGCTGAGCGATCTGGTCTACAAGCTGGTAGACCCGCGCATCAAACTGGATTAAGGAGGGAAGCGCCGTGAACCATGAATTCAAGGACGATATGCTGCCCAGAAAGCACTTTCTGAGCCTGCAGATCAATTTGCAGAAATTCTCCCCCGCCACGGACGAAGAAAAGCAGCAGCACGAGACCATGCGCGAATCCACCACCTTTTTCCGGGACGGCATGCGCAAGCTGATGAAGAACCCGCTGGCCGTGGCCAGTCTGATCGTTCTCATCATCCTGACGCTGACGATCATCATCGTGCCCGCCGTTTATCCCTACAGCTACTCTCAAATGATTACCGTGGACGGCAAGCGGGACAAGACGGCCAAGAACCTGGCTCCCTTTGAATATTCCAAGAACGAGCAGAAGGCCATCGAAAACGGCGAAAAGATTTTCCCGCACATTTTCGGCACCGACGAACTCTGCCGCGATTACTTTATCCGCGTGGTGTTCGGCGCGAGGGTTTCCCTGCTGGTCGGTCTGTTCGCCAGCCTGATCGTGCTGGTGATCGGTCTTTTGTACGGTTCCATTTCCGGCTACTTCGGAGGGCGGGTGGACCTGATTATGATGCGGATTGTAGATATTATCTACTCTCTGCCCGACACCCTGATGGTCATCCTGCTCAGCGTGGTGCTGGGGCAGACCATCGGGCCGATGATTCAGGGCACGGTACTTGCTTCCATCGGCAACAACATGATCAGCCTGTTCATTGTATTCGGGCTGCTGTACTGGGTGGGCATGGCCCGTCTGGTGCGCGGTCAGATCCTTTCTATCAAGAACAACGAGTACGTGCTGGCGGCCAAGGCCATGGGCGCCAAGCCCCGGCGGATCATCCGCAAGCACATCCTGCCCAACTGCATGAGCGTCATCATCATCTCCGTGGCGCTGCAGATTCCTTCCGCCATCTTTACCGAGAGCTTCCTGAGCTTCATCGGTCTGGGCGTTCAGGCGCCCATGCCCTCGCTGGGCTCGCTGGCTAACGCGGCCCGCGGCGGCATGCAGTCCTACCCCTGGAAGATGCTTTTCCCTGCCCTGGCGATCTGCCTGATCGTTTTGAGCTTTAACCTGCTGGGCGACGGCCTGCGCGACGCCTTCGACCCCAAGCTGAGGAGGTAAGAACGATATGGATACGCCTATGCTGCAAGTCAAAAATCTCTGCACCTCTTTCAACGTGGACGCGGGCGAGGTTCGGGCCGTCAACGGCATTTCCTTCAATCTGGACAAGGGCAAGGTGCTGGGCATCGTGGGCGAAAGCGGCTCCGGCAAGAGCGTGACCGCCTACTCCATCATGCGCATTCTGGTGGAGCCCGGCAAGATCGTCGGCGGCGAGATCCTTTTCAACGGCGAGGACATCGTCAAGTATTCCAAGAAGCAGATGCGGGAGTTCCGCGGCAAGCGGGTCAGCATCATCTTTCAGGATCCCATGACCTCGCTGAACCCCACCTTTACCATCGGCAATCAGCTGCGGGAGGCCATCCTGCTTCACACCGACCGCAACCGGGCCGAGGCCAACGCCCGGGCGCTGGAAATGCTCCAGCTGGTGGGCGTGAACGAGCCGGAAAAGCGGCTGAAGCAGTATCCCCACGAGCTATCCGGCGGCATGCGCCAGCGGGTGATGATCGCCATGGCGCTGGCCTGCGAGCCGGACATCCTGATCGCCGACGAACCCACCACCGCTTTGGACGTGACCATTCAGGCCCAGATTCTGGAGCTGATGAAGGAGCTGCAGAAGAAAATGGGCATGGCCATCATCATGATTACTCATGACCTGGGCGTGATCGCCGACATGTGCGATGAGATCATCGTCATGTACGCCGGCCGGGTCTGTGAGCGGGGCACGGTGGACGAGATCTTCTACAATCCCCGCCACGAGTACACCAAGGGCCTGCTTCGTTCCATTCCCACCCTGAACGGCGGCCACGACAAGCTGATCCCCATCGCCGGTTCCCCTGTGGACTTGACCAACCTGCCCGCGGGCTGCGCCTTCGCCTCCCGCTGCGACCACTGCATGAAGATCTGCCTGACCGATCAGCCGGAAGAGGTTCGGGTGAACGATTCCCACATCGCCTCCTGCTGGATGAACGTCAAGCAGGTCTACGACGAAGCACAGAAGGAGGGGACGCTTCATGAGTGAACGGCTGGAAAAGCAGGCCGGACAGCCGGAGCATTTGTTGGAGGTTCGGGATCTGAAGCAGTATTTCCCCATCCACACCGGCTGGTTCCAGAACACGCCGCTGAAGGCGGTGGACGGCGTCAGCTTTACCATCGACGCGGGCGAAACGCTGGGTCTGGTAGGGGAAAGCGGCTGCGGCAAAACCACTGTGGGCCGGAGCCTTCTGCACCTGTACAAGCCTACCGGCGGCGAAGTGATCTACAAGGGCGTTCACATCACCCCGAAAAACATTGCCCAATACCGGAAAGAAATGCAGATCGTCTTTCAGGATCCCTATTCTTCCCTGAACCCCCGCATGACGGTCAGCGACATCGTCGGCGAGCCGCTGGACATCCACCATCTGTATGCCAGCAAGAAGGAGCGGGATGAAAAGATCACTCATCTGCTGGATCTGGTGGGGCTGAACAGCGACCATGCCCGCCGCTACGCCCACGAATTTTCCGGTGGCCAGCGGCAGCGCATCGGCATTGCCCGGGCGCTGGCGGTAGAGCCCAAGTTCATCGTCTGCGACGAACCGGTCTCCGCGCTGGACGTATCCATTCAGGCGCAGGTCATCAACACCTTTGAGGAGCTTCAGCAGAAGCTGGGCATTTCCTATCTCTTCATCGCCCACGACCTGCTGGTGGTGCAGCATATCAGCAAGCGGATCGCCGTGATGTATCTGGGCCGCATTGTCGAAACCGCCGATTCGGACGAGATCATCAACCATCCCCAGCATCCCTACACCCAGTCGCTGATCTCCGCCATTCCCATTCCCGATCCGGACGTGGCCAAGACCCGGCACCGGATCCCGCTGGAGGGCGACGTGCCCAGTCCCATGAACATGCCCTCCGGCTGTCCCTTCCGCACCCGCTGCCGTTACACCACCGAGCGCTGCGCCAAAGAATGCCCCTCCCTGCAGGAGACCGCGCCCGGCCACAGCATCGCGTGCTGGAATCCCCACTACTGATCTGAGAGCGGAAAACCGCTTTTAGATATAAATTAAAGGAGGAAAAACACCATGAAAAAGCTGCTTTCTCTCGTGTTGGCCATGGTCATGCTGATGGCCTGCGCCGCGCCTGCTCTGGCTGACGAAGGCTCTGAGCCCGACTGGACCGAGTACGACGCTCTGGTAGCCGAGATCAAGTCCACCACCGACTTTGTGGAGCGCGAAGCGCTGCTGCACAAGGCCGAGGACATGCTGATGGCCACCTACGCCGTCGTGCCGCTGTACTACTACAACGACCTGTACATGCAGAAGTCCAACGTGGATGGCATCTATGCCAACCTGTTCCAGACCAAGTTCTTCGCCTACGCCACCAAGACCGGCGACGATGCTGACACCCTGCGCGTGAACATTGCCTCCGAGCCCGACTTCCTGGATCCTGCTCTGAACAGCTCCGTGGACGGCGCCTGCCTGGCCGCGCTGAGCTTCTCCGGTCTGTACACCTATGACTCCACCGGCTCTCTGGTTCCCGCTCTGGCGGAAAGCTACGAGATGTCCGAAGACGGTCTGACCTACACCTTCACCCTGAAGGATGACCTGAAGTGGTCCGACGGCTCCAAGCTGGACGCCAACGACTTCGTCTACAGCTGGAAGCGCGCCGCCAACCCTGAGACCGCTGCCGACTACGCTTACATGCTCAACGGCATCGCGGGCTATCCCGATAATCTGCAGGTTTCCGCCTCTGAAGACGGCAAGGTCTTCACCGTGGTTCTGAGCGCTCCCTGCGCTTACTTCCTGGATCTGGCTGCCTTCCCCACCTTCCTGCCTGTGCAGCAGGCCTATGTGGAAGCCAACTCTACCGCTGACAAGCCTGGCGCCTGGTGCACCGAAGCGGGCTTCGTGTCCAACGGCGCTTTCACTCTGACCGAGTGGAAGCACAACGAGTCCATGACCTACACCAAGAACCCCAACTGGTACGATGCTGACAAGGTCACCATCGACAAGATCGAGTTCATGCTCTCCGCTGACGACACCGCCATCTATGCCGCCTATCAGGCTGGCGACCTGGACTTCGCCGACAGCGTTCCCACCGACATGATCGCCTCTCTGAAGGATGACCCCGAGTTCCACGTGATCGACGCTCTGGGCACCTACTACGCCGCCTTCAACGTCAAGAGCAAGATCTTCGACGGCAAGACCGTGGAGCAGGCCAACGCCATGCGCGAAGCGTTCTCCAAGCTGATCGACCGTCAGTACATCATTGACACCGTCGGCCAGACCGAGCAGAAGATCGCTACCAGCTACATTCCCGCCGGTATGATGGACGGCCACGGCGGCGTGTTCAAGCAGAACGACGACGATTACACCTATCCCGTGGGCGACGGCTATTATGCCGAGGATGTGGACGTGGAAGGTGCTATCGAGCTGCTGAAGTCCGCCGGCTATGAGTTCGACGACAACGGTATGCTGTCCGCTTCTACCCCCATCACCATCGAATACCTGACCAACGAGTCCTCCAGCCACATCGCCATCGCCGAGTGCATCCAGCAGGATCTGGCTGCGGTGGGCATCACCCTGACCATCCGCACCTGCGACTGGAACGTGTTCCTGCAGGACCGCAAGAACGGCAACTTCGACTTCGCTCGTGAAGGCTGGATCGCCGACTTCAACGACCCGATCAACATGATCGAAATGTTCACCACCACTTCCGGCAACAACGATCCTCAGTTCGGCCGCTAAGCAGGGCTTTGCCCTGTACCAGAGCTCCGCGCCCTTCGGGCGCGGAGTACTCGGGCGACATGAGACTTGGATGGGGTTTACCGCCATTCGGCGACAGGCCTCATTGCTACAAGAACGACCAGCGTGTGTTCTGCACATGCTGGTCGTTTTCATTTGCAGCAGCGGATACTCGCCGACGATGGGTTCTGAAGGTTACCAAGGGGAACAGCTCGGAGTTCAGATAAGCAGCGAACGGAGTACACGACAGTGCAAGCCGTGCCGGTTGTTTGCCCCGAGGAAGAACCCCTGTCTGTGTCGGTGTACGTCGACTTTGCCGGAAGCATTCCCCAGCCGGGGGGCTGACGCGCCGACTACGGCGCGGGGTGGGACTTGCAGCTCCATTGGGTTGTTGATTTGCACCGGCAGACGATCCAAAGGGCTGCAGGGGGCGAGCGGAAAGCCAACTGTAAGCATCAATGTGCGCCAACTTTGCCGGAAGGAAACCGACTCCGGGGGATTGACGCGCCGACTCCGGCGCGAACAGTGGGGCTTCCGCCCCGAAGGGGGACGTACTTTCTTTCGAAGCGAAAGAAAGTACCAAAGAAAGCAGGCGGCACGGCGACTACGGGAAAAAGGCTTTTATTGCCCATTTTGACGGCGGGGCTCGCAATGTCGCGCGCAATGAAGTTGGATAGCTTTCACAAGCTCTTGGAGCGCGCTCGTGCTCGCCTATTTCCGCCGTCAAAATGGGCGGGCCTTTTTCCCTCCGCTGCCTATCGCCGCTCTG
>URJB01000065.1 GCA_900548145.1 uncultured Eubacteriales bacterium
CCCGGCAGGAGGCAGTGCCTCCTGCACCTCCACTTTTTGACACTCTGAAGACGGCGTAACTGCCGCCTCTTCTGTGCGGTGTTGTCGCAAAGAAAGGAAGGAACGACCGATGCAGAGGCAGTGGTGGCAGGGCAAAACCGCCTATCAGATCTATCCGAAGAGCTTTTGCGATTCCAACGGCGACGGAATCGGCGATATTCCCGGCATCATCAGCAAGCTGGACGAGCTGCAGGAACTGGGTGTGGAAATTCTTTGGCTTTCTCCGGTGTATTGCTCGCCCATGGCGGATCAGGGGTATGATATTTCCGACTATTACAACATCGACCCCCGCTTCGGCACCATGGAGGACATGGATCGCCTGATCGCCGAGGGGAAAAAGCGCGGCATGTCCATCGTGATGGATCTGGTGGTAAATCACTGCTCCGATGAGCACGAGTGGTTCCGCAAGGCCTGCGAGGATCCCGACGGCCCTTACGGACAATATTTCTACATCCGTCCCTGGCACGAGGGCGAGAAGCTGCCCAACAACTGGCGCAGCTATTTCGGCGGCAGCGTGTGGGAAAAGCTCCCCGGCCACGACGACCGCATCTATCTGCATCTGTTCCACAAAAAGCAGCCCGACCTGAACTGGGAAAACCCCGCCCTGCGCGAGGAAATCTACAAAATGGTCAACTGGTGGCTGGACAAGGGCGTGGCGGGCTTCCGCATCGACGCGATCATTAATATCAAGAAGCCCATCCCGCTGACGGTGGACTATCCCGCCGACCGCCCGGATGGCCTGTGTTCCGCCCATCGGATGCTGCAGGACGCGGTGGGTCTGACGGATATGCTCAATGAGCTGGCCGACCGCACCTTCCGTCCCCACAACGCCTTTACCATTGCCGAGCTGTTCGACTGGCGGCGGGAGGACCTGGAGCGCTACATCGGCGATCACGGCTGCTTCGACTCCATCTTCGACTTTGCTGAGACCGTGCTGAACGGTTCCCAGAAGGGCTGGTACGATCAGAAGCCCGTCACGCCCGAGCAGTACAAGCAGACGGTGTTCGGCGTGCAGCGGGAAGTGGCCGATATCGGCTACATGGCCAATGTCATCGAGAACCACGACGAGCCCCGGGGCGTCAGCCGCTACATTCCCGAGGGAGAATGCACGCTGGAGGCCAAGAAGATGCTGGGCGGCCTGAGCTTCATGCTGCGCGGTCTGCCGTTCCTCTATCAGGGACAGGAGATGGGACTGGAAAATGTGCAGTTCACCGATATTTCGCAGGTGGACGACATCAGCACCAAGGATGAATATCAGGTGGCGCTGAACGCGGGATGCACCAGGGAAGAGGCGCTGAAAGCCATCAACCGCTATTCCCGCGACCACGCCCGTCTGCCCTATCCGTGGAACGACGGGCCTCAGGGCGGCTTCACCACGGGTACGCCGTGGCTGATGGCCAACCCGGCTTATCCCACTCTGAATCTGGCGGCGGAAAAGCAGGACGAAAATTCCGTCTGGCACTTCTACTGCAGGCTGATCCGGCTGCGCAAGAACCCGGAATACCACGAAACCGTGGTGTACGGCGCGTTTGAGGCGTATCTGGAAGATCAGCACAACCTGATGGCCTATTTCCGCAAGGGCGACAAAACGCTGCTGGTGGCGGGCAATTATCAGCCCCAGCCCCAGACGATGAAGCTGCCCGCGTCCATCCGCAAAGTGCTGGTGAACGACCTGCCCACACTGGAAGAAAAGGACGGAAGCGTCGTGCTGGCGGGCTATCAGTTCCTGGTGCTGGAAATCTGAACAACGAAACAACACAGAGAGGTACATTCGAAATGAGACCCATGAACGCTCTTGAAAAGGTCGTGCGGGCGCAGGTGGATGTCTGTCTGCAAAAGCGGCGGGGCGGATCCGCTCGTCAATGGGACACGCGCTTTCATATGATGCCACCCATTGGCTGGCTGAATGACCCCTGCGGCCTGTGCGACGATCACGGCGTATACCGGGCATGGTTCCAGTTTGCGCCCTTCGATGCGGCGGGCGCTTTGAAGTGCTGGGGCGAATACCACAGCGAAGATCTGGTACACTGGCATTTTGACGGCGTGCCGCTGGTGCCCGACACCGCGTGGGACTGCCACGGTGTGTACACGGGTTCCACCGTGGTGGAGGACGACCGGCTGGCGGTGATCTACACCGGCAACGTGAAGGTAGACGGCCAGCACGATTTTATCCACACGGGCCGGGAGGCGAATGTGATCCGCATTGACCGCTACCCGGACGGCACCTGGTCTCCCAAGCGTCTGCTGCTGTCCTGGCAGGACTATCCCTCCTTCTGCACCCGCCATGTCCGCGACCCCAAGGTGTGGCGGCAGGGCCATGAATGGTTCATGGTCACCGGCGCACGGCGGCAGGACGATCAGGGCATGGTGCTGCTGTGGCGCTCCGACGACGGCGAACAGTGGCATTTCAAGTCCGTCATCACCTCGGAGAAGGCCTTCGGCTATATGTGGGAGTGTCCGGATCTGTTCCGGCTGGACGGCCACTGGTTCCTGTCCTTCTCGCCTCAGGGCGTGACCCGGGAGCAGGACCGCCGCCAGAACATCTATCTGTCCGGCTACATCCCCATGAAGGGCGGGGAAGACCCCTGCACCGCAGAGCTGGACGGCGACTTCGTGGATTGGGATTACGGATTTGACTTCTATGCGCCCCAGACCTTTGAGACCCGGGACGGCCGCCGCATTCTGTTCGGTTGGGCCGGTATGGCAGACGCGGACGCGGAGTACACCGTGCCCACCGCCGCCGAGGGCTGGCAGCATATGCTCACCGTGCCCCGGGAAGTGACGCTGCACGAAGGCCGTCTGCGCCAGAACCCCGTGAAGGAGCTGGACGCGATGCGGCTGCAGCAGCTCCCCTGCAAGGCCGGAGAGACGGCTGTGGTGCCCGATACGGTGTTCGATCTGGAGATTGGCGGCATGAAGGGCCCCTTCGAGCTGCGGCTGAATGAAAGCTGCGTGCTGAGCTTCGACGGCAAGCTGGTCAGCCTCCGCTTTGAGGATGATGAATTGGGCTTTGGTCGGCAGTGCCGCCGGGCCGAAGCGTCCCACGTGCGCAATGTGCGCGTACTGGCGGACACCTCCATTTTGGAAATTTATGTCAACGACGGCGAGATCGTCTTTACCTCCCGCTGGTTCCCGAAGGAAGCGCAGCGCACGGTGCTGCTGAAGGGTCAGGGAGACTGCCGTCTGTGGCAGCTGCAGAAGGAAAGCTTTATTCAGCTGTAAAAAGGAAATTCAAAACCGGGACTGTTCTGTGTACTGGCGGGATGGCCCTGGTTTTGGTTTATCGGAAAATTTCTGTTTTTTCAACGGGGCAGACGCGTTTTACGGGGAAAACCTGTTCCGTTGCGAATACAGATGGAGAAAATCGCTGCAGGAGCAGCGCATTTTGGGGAGACTTTTTTCTGAAAACTCGTTTGATAGAAAGGAAAAGGCGTATCGTCCTCATGGACGCACGTACACATGCGCCACAGCCCCTATGAGCCGCCCATCCTGCAGAATGGGACTGCCGGACATGCCCTGCACGATGTCGCCGGTCTTTTGCAGCAGACGCTCGTTCGTGACCCGCAGCACCATACTGCGCTGGGCGGCGAGGACTGGCGGGTCACTTCGACGATCTCGATGGCGTATTCCTGCATGGAGGAGCCGTCTGCTGTCTCTTTTGGGTCCTCTCATGGTTCAAACGCCTCTTTCCGCTTTGCATTGCACGAAAACATTGTTTGCAGAAAGAGACGTTTTGAATGATGGGAATGGCTGTCAGTTCGCTTGAAAAATCATAAATGCAGAACCAACGCTTTTCGGTATTGCGAAGGGCTTGATCCCGTTTTCTGGCGAAAGCGGCGGCTGAAGTACAGCGCGTCTCCAAAGCCCAGCCGGGCGGCGATCTCGCTCACGCCGAGGGTGGTGGTACGCAGCAGGCGGCAGGCCTCCCGCATTTGCAGATCGTAGTGATATTGCAGGGGGCTCATGCCCGTGTTTTTCCGAAAAATCTCCGCCAAATGCTTGTAGCTGAGATAAAAGCGGGCTTCCAGCGCTTCGGAACGGAAGGCTTCTCCACAGTGCTCCTGCAAATACCGGGCGAGCTCGTCCGCAAGGGAAGGCGGCTCCTCCGCGGCGCTTGACTCCCAAAGGGCGCAGGCCGTCAGCAGCTCGTGAAGGCGCAGCGGGTCGTTCCACGGGTCTGTGCTGCGGCCGTCCTCGAAGCGGCCGACATAATCCCGGATCATTCGTTCCAGCCGGGAACCAGCCAGCCCGGTCAGCTTTTTGGGCAGCGCCAGCGCTCCGATCTGCCCCGCCCGGCGGTCAGATGGGTCAAAAGGCGGTTCGCCGCAGGGGGGCAGTTCGAAGTGGAGGTAGTACCATGAGGTTCCCGCCGGAATCTGCCGCTGCCCCCAGTGATGCACCCCGCTTTTCAGAAACAGCAGCTCGCCCGGCTGGACATCGTAGGGCACGCCGTCCTCGGTCACGTAGATCGTGCCGCTGGTAACGTAGATCAGCACATGAAAAGGGGCGATCCGATCCACATGCACAAAGGGCGAGGCGATCACCAGATATTCTGCCGCCCGGAGCCGCGGCAGCTCCCGGTTGCTGAAAAGAATTTCGTTCATCGGTAAAATCTCCATGTTTATAGGGAAAAATGCCATGTTTTATCCCTTTCGGCAGGATGATAATACAGGTACGGGAAAATGTCAATGCAGACAAAGGAGAGAGCAAAATGAAGGTACAGCGGCAGATCGACCCCAAAAGCTATCAAAGCGCCAACGGATTTATTTATCATTACCAGCAGCTGGTGAAGGACGTGGTGATCCCCTACCAGTATCAGGTGCTGAACGATCAGGTGGAGGGTGTGGAAAAAAGCCACGTGGTCGCCAACTTCCGCAACGCCGGACGGATGCTCCGGGGCGAGGATCCGGGGGACGGCTTCTATGGCATGATCTTTCAGGACAGCGACGCGGCCAAGTGGCTGGAAGCGGTGGCCAGCGCCCTGACCCGCTTCCCGGACGCACAGCTGGAAAAAGAAGCCGACGAGCTGATCGAGCTGATCGCCCAGGCGCAGGACAAGGACGGCTATCTGGACACCCGCTTTACCCTGAAGGATCGGGACAAGCGCTGGACGAACCTGTGCGAGGGGCACGAGCTGTACTGCATGGGCCACATGATGGAGGCCGCCGCGGCGTACTTTGAGGCCACGGGCAAGCGGACGCTGCTGGACGTAATGATTCGCAACGCGGAATACCTGTATCAGCGGTTTGTGGTGGAGGGCCAGCCGGGTTACCCGGGCCACCCGGAAGTGGAACTGGCGCTGCTGAAGCTGTACCGCGTCACCGGCAACAAGCACTGCCTGAAGCTGGCGGAGCATTTTATCGACGTGCGCGGCGTGGACAGCCACTTCTATCGGGAGGAAGCGAAGAAGCGGGACTGGACGGAGTGGCATATGAACGTGGAGGACACCCAGTATATGCAGTGCGATAAGCCCGTCCGGGAGCTGAGCGACGCGACGGGGCACAGCGTCCGCGCCATGTATCTGTACACCGCCATGGCTGATCTGGCCTCCCAGACAGAAGACCCAGCGCTAAAAGCCGCCTGCCGCCGCCTGTGGGAAAGCACGACCCATCGGCGGATGTACGTCACCGGCGGCATCGGCTCCACCTGTCAGGGAGAGGCCTTCACCGTGGATTACGATCTGCCCAACGACACCGCTTATACGGAGACCTGCGCCGGAATCGGCCTGATGTTCTTTGCGTCCCGGATGCTGGAAATGGACGCGGACGCGGAATACGCCGACGTGATGGAACGGGCCTTCTACAACGCGGTGCTGGCGGGAATGCAGCTGGACGGTAAGCGTTTCTTCTATGTGAACCCGCTGGAAGTGATTCCCGGCGTGTCCGGCAAGGCGGTTACCCACCTGCACGACCTGCCTGTGCGTCCCGGCTGGTACTCCTGCGCCTGCTGCCCGCCCAATGTGGCGCGGCTGCTGAGTTCCTTCGGTCAGTATGCCTACGGCCAGAACGAGACCACTGCGTTCTGCCACCTGTACGCCGAGGGCGAGGTGCGGTTTGACAACGGTCTGCGGTTTCAGTGCGAGACCGGCTATCCCTATGAGATGGAAGTGCGCTTCCGGGCGCTGGAAGGCAAGGGACAGCTGGCCGTCCGCTTGCCGGGCTGGAGCCGCCATACGACGCTGGTATGGAACGGCGCGCCTGCCGAGTATGAGACCCGCAAGGGATATGCCTATGTGGAGCTTCAGCCCGGCGACGAGCTGGTGCTTCGGCTGGACGGCAGCGTTCATCAGGTCTATGCCAACCCCAAGGTCTTTGAGGACACGGGCTGCGCGGCATTGCAGCGGGGGCCGCTGGTATACTGCTTCGAAGAAGTGGACAACGGCGATGTGCGTCGCCTCTCTCTGCGCCCGGAGAGCCAGTGGAAGGCCCTTCCGTTGGCTCCGGGGCTGCTGGGCGGCATTGTTCCCCTGCAGGGCGAAGGACTCCGTACAGCGGCCATGGAGGGCCTGTACGCCTATGAGCGGCCTGCCCGCACCCCGGCGACCCTGACCGCCGTGCCCTACTATACCTGGGGTAACCGGGGCGAAGGCAGCATGAGAGTCTGGCTGCCGGAAGCATAAAAATCCAACCCAAACGCCCTTCCGCGGGAAATGCGGAAGGGCGTTCATGCGTAAAAAAAGAAGGTGCGCCGGGGCTTTAGGCCGGCTTCTGTCGCAACACTTTCCCCATGGGCCAGCTTATAAGGGGCGCAGCCCCGAGAAGGGAGGACAGTGGCAAAGCCGCCCTGCAACGCCGAAGCCCATCCCCCGCGGGGCAGGCTGCGAAGCAATGCTTACGGGGGCTGGCAGCCTTTTGGACAAATGAAACCGCCCTTCCGCTGAAAATGCGGAAGGGCGGTTTATTTGAAAAGAAAGATCAGATGGTGTGCTTGACTCGCTCGGATTCTTCAGCACGCTTGGCGTTGTTGAAGCGATCCAGATTGCCCACCAGATAGCCGGTGATGCGGCGGATGCGCTCAAAGGCATGACCATCCTCGTGGCGGCCGCACTTGGGACAGCTGTCGCCGATGATGCCGTTGTAGCCGCAGACGGGGTCGCGGTCCACCGGGTGGTTGATGGAGCCATAACCGATGCCCTGATCGTGCATATACCGAACGACTTTTTCGAAAGCGTCCAGATTCTTGGTGGGGTCGCCGTCCATCTCGATGTAGCTGATGTGACCGGCGTTGGTCAGGGCGTGATAGGGGGCCTCGATGGCGATCTTCTCAAAGGCGCTGATGGGATAGTACACCGGCACATGGAAGGAGTTGGTGTAGTATTCCCGATCGGTCACGCCGGGGATGATGCCGTACTTTTCCTTGTCGATGCGGACAAAGCGGCCGCTCAGACCCTCGGCGGGGGTGGCCAGACAGGTGTAGTTCAGCTTCTCCCGCTGGCTGCACTCGTCGCAGAATTTGCGGATGAAGCCCACAATCTCCAAGCCCAGGTTCTGGCTGGCGGGATCCTCGCCGTGATGCTTACCGCGCAGGGCCACCAGCGCTTCCGCCAGGCCGATGAAGCCGATGGACAGGGTGCCGTGCTTGAGCACCTCCCGGACGGAATCCGTCCAGCCCAGCTTTTCGGAGTCGATCCACACGCCCTCGCCCATCAGGAAGGGGAAGTTGTAGACCTTCTTGTTGGAGATGATCTCCAACCGCTCCAGCAGCTGGTCGTGCACCAGATTGCACAGGCGTTCCAGTTCTTCGAAGAACCAGCCGATGTCGCCCTTGGCCTTGATGGCGATGCGGGGCAGGTTGATGGAGGTGAAGCTCAGGTTGCCGCGGCGGGGGCAGACTTCCCGGGTGGGATCATACACATTGCCGATGACGCGGGTGCGGCAGCCCATGTAGGCGATTTCGGTCTCGGGATGGCCTTCTTTGTAATACTTCTTGTTGAAGGGCGCGTCCACAAAGCTGAAATTGGGGAACAGGCGCTTGGCGCTGGTGCGGATGGCCAGCCGGTACAGGTCGTAGTTGGGGTCGCCGGGGTTGAAGCTGACGCCCTCCTTCACGCGGAAGATCTGGATGGGGAAAATAGGCGTTTCGCCGTTGCCCAGACCGGCCTCGGTGGCCAGCATCACGTTGCGCATCACCATGCGGCCCTCGGGGGAGGTGTCCATGCCGTAGTTGATGGAGGAGAAGGGCACCTGCGCGCCGGCACGGCTGTTCATGGTGTTCAGGTTGTGGATCAGGGCTTCCATGGCCTGATAGGTGGCCTTGTCGGTCTCCTTCTCCGCGTGCTCCCGAACGAAGGAAACGATCTTGTTCAGCTCATCCTGAGAAGCATCGGGCAGAAGCTCCGCCACTTTTTCCGCCACCAGACGATCCACGTCCGCATTGGGGGCCAACGAAATCTGTTCGCTCAGCTCGTCTACGATAGCGCGGGCCTTATCCGCGGAATCCTCCACGCCGCCCAGCAGTTCCAACGCCCGATCCAGATTGTCCCGGAAACGCTTGCGGTAGGTCTTCTTGACGCCGGGGGCCATGCCGTAATCGAAATTCACGATGCTCTGGCCGCCGTGCTGGTCGTTCTGGTTGGCCTGAATGGCAATGCAGGCCAGCGCGGAATAGCTGTAGATATCGTTGGGCTCCCGCAGCACGCCGTGACCGGTGGAGAAGCCGCCGTGGAACAGATCCAGCAGGTCGATCTGGCAGCAGGTGGTGGTCAGGGTGTAGAAGTCCAGGTCGTGGATATGGATGTCCCCGTCATGATGGGCAGCAGAAAAACGGGGATCCAGCACGTACATTTCATAGAACTGCTTCGCGCCTTCGCTGCCGAACTTGAGCATACTGCCCATGGCGGTATCGCCGTTGATGTTGGCGTTTTCGCGCTTGATGTCGCTGTCCACCGCGTCCTTGCTGGCGATGTCCTCGAACACCTTCATCAGGCGGGTGTTCATCTCGCGCACACGGCTGCGTTCGGCGCGGTATAGAATGTACGCCTTGGCAGAACGCACGAAGCCCTTTTCGATCAGCACGCGTTCCACCACGTCCTGCACCTGCTCCACGGAAGGCACAGAAGGGATGTTCTCGTCGTTTTCCAACTGAGAGACGACCAGCGCCGCAAGCTCCTGAGCCGTTTCATCGCTTTTCTGACTGCCGCTTCCCATAAAACAATGGGCAATAGCGTGCTCAATTTTGCTCGGGTCAAAGGGCACGACACGTCCGTCCCTCTTCTTGATGGAAATGATCATGATCTCAGGGCTCCTTCTATTTTCAAGTATGGAATTTGTGGCTCGGCTTCCGACAAAAATCGTCACCAGCCGGAAACAAACAACATTATATGGTGGATTTGACCTTTCGTCAATACTAAATATAGCATACAATCCCTCTATATGTGGGGGGAGTGGAAAACGGGGCGCGCGCAAATTCAGACGTCGTCTAAGGTTCCAAAGCTTTTCCACATGATTTCCACGGGCAAAAAATTTTTTCAACAATTAAACCACAATTCACCCACAATTTTTCCATGAAAGGCGCAAAGCAAGGCGGCGCGGGAGATCGCGGCGGTTCGGGCTTTCCGAAGGCGTTACAAGCGGGCTTTCGGCAGGCTCCAGTGGAAGCGGGCGGAGCAGAAGCGGATGACGACGATCAGCGCGAAGCCGATGACGGTCGCACCGTCCAGCCCTACCAGCGGTTTCAGCGCCGCGAAGGCGATGGCTCCCAGCAGCGCGGCACAGGCATACACGTGCTTGACGAAGATATAGGGCCGGTCGCCCGCGAACAGGTCGCGCATCACGCCGCCGCCCACGCCGGTGATCACCGCCACAAACAGCACCAGAAACAGGTTTTCCTCATAGCCCGCGCCAATGGCGACCCGGGCACCGTACACCGTAAAAATGCCCAGCCCGGCAGAGTCGGAGATCAGCATCAGCGCGTCGTACAGCTTGCGGCTGTGGAACAGCACCCGCCGCACCACCGGGGAAAACACGAACAGCGACGTGACAATGGACATCAGCACATATTTGGGATCCAGAAAAGTGGCGGGCGGGGTCAGCCCCAGCAGCAGATCCCGCAAAATGCCGCCGCCCACGGCGGTGGTCACGCCCAGCACGCACACGCCGAAGATATCCATATTTTTCTTCAGCCCGGTCATCGCGCCGGAAAGGGCGAACGACACCGTGCCTACGATCTCCAGAATCAGGATGAACAGTTCCATGACGAGGCCTCCTTGATGAGGGTCAAACAGGTATCAATATAAGGCGGCGAATGGGGCATGTCAAGGGGAAAAGAAAGGCTGGACGCGGAACTCCGGCTTTTTCCTGTAGGTTTGTCAAACATATTGGACAATGAACTCAATGGGGGAAAGCCAATGGAG
>URJB01000066.1 GCA_900548145.1 uncultured Eubacteriales bacterium
GGGGGCAGGGGTGCAGGGGCAATGCCTCTGCTTATTCGGCAAGGCTCTTGTACTTGGCGTACTTGGCCAGAGCGTCGGCTTCGTTCTTCTCGAACAGACCTTCCGCCACATCGGGGAACATCTTGGCCAGAGAAGCGTAACGCACTTCGCCCTTCAGGAAGTCCTGATAGCCCTCGATCTTGGGCTCCTTGGAGTCCAGAGTGAGCGGGTTCTTGCCCTGCTCGGCCAGTTCGGGATTGAAGCGGTACAGCGTCCAGTAGCCGCAGTCCACAGCCTTCTTGATCTCGGCCTGAGCCAGACCCATGTTGATGCCGTGGTTGATGCAGGGCGCGTAAGCGATGATCAGAGACGGGCCGTGATAGGCTTCGGCTTCGGTCATGGCCTTCAGCAGCTGAGCGGGGTTGGCGCTCATGGCCACACAGGCCACGTACACGTAGCCATAGCTCATGGCCATCATGCCCAAATCCTTCTTCTTGGTCCGCTTGCCGGCAGCGGCGAACTTCGCGATGGAGCCGGTAGGCGTGGACTTGGAGGACTGTCCGCCGGTGTTGGAGTAGACCTCGGTGTCGAGCACCAGGATGTTGACGTCCTGATTCTGCGCCAGCACGTGATCCACGCCGCCGTAGCCGATGTCGTAAGCCCAGCCGTCGCCGCCGAAGATCCAGAAGGACTTCTTGGTCAGCAGATCGGCGTCCTCGATAACCTTGCGAGCCAGCGTGCAGGCTTCGCAGTCGCACACCTTGCCGTTTTCGATCCACTTGGCTTCGTATTCGGTGCCGGTGAGGTCGATGCCGTCCTTGCAGGCCGCCAGCAGCTTCTGGCCGGCTTCCTTGGACTTCTTGCCGTCTTCCATGTTGTCCAGCCATTCCTGACCGGCTTCCTTGATGGCGGGCTGGCACCAGTCAACGGCGATCAGCGCGCGGACGTTGTCAGCCAGCTTGGCGCGGCGCTGGGTGATGGCCAGCTGCATACCGAAGCCGAACTCGGCGTTGTCTTCGAACAGGCTGTTGGCCCAAGCGGGACCATGGCCGTCTTCGTTGGTGGTGTAGGGGCAGGTGGGGGCGGAACCGCCGTAGATGGAGGAGCAGCCCGTGGCGTTGGCGATCATCATGCGATCACCGAACAGCTGGGTAACCAGCTTGACATAGGGGGTCTCGCCGCAGCCCGCGCAAGCGCCGGAGAACTCGAAGAGGGGCTTCAGAGCCTGGCTGTTCTTGACGGTGGCCACATTCTCGATGCCCTTGACTTCGGGCACGGTCATGGCGAACTCCCAGTTCTTTTCTTCCTTGGCCTGAGTGTCCAGAGGCTTCATGACCAGGGCCTTTTCCTTGGCGGGGCAGACCTGCACGCAGTTGCCGCAGCCGGTGCAGTCCAGCGGGCTGACCTGCATACGGTACGCCATGCCGGTGAATTCCTTGCCGGTGGCGGGCTTGGTGTCGTAGCCTTCGGGAGCGTTCTTCATGACTTCCTCAGAGGCATAGATAGGACGGATGCAGGCGTGGGGGCAGACCAGAGAGCAGTTGCCGCACTGGATGCAGTTGTCCTTCAGCCATTCGGGAACCATGACCGCGATGCCGCGCTTCTCGTACTTGGTGGTGCCGGTGGGCACAGCGCCGGTAGGATCGAACGCGCTGACGGGCAGGGTGTCGCCTTCCTGAGCCAGAATGGGCTCCACGAAGGTCTGGAAGTATTCGGTGGACTTCACCTTCACAGGCTCGGCGCCGGTGGTGGCGTTCGCCCAGCTCTCGGGCACGTCGATCTTCACCAGACCGGAGATGGCGATGTCGATAGCGTCCCAGTTCTTCTTGACGATGGCGTCGCCCTTCTTGCCATAGGTCTTCTTGGCATACGCCTTCATGTATTCATCCGCCTGATCGTAAGGGATGACTTCCGCCAGCTTGAAGAAGGCAGCCTGCATGATGGTGTTGATGCGGTTGCCCATGCCGACCTTCAGGGCCAGATCAATAGCGTCGATGTTGTAGAAGCGGGCATGCTTCTTGGCCAGCAGCTGCTTCATCTTGGCGGGCAGCTTCTCATCCATTTCCTCAGCGGTCCAGGGGCTGTTCAGCAGGAACACGCCGCCGTCCTTCAGAGAGGAAACCATATCGTACTTGGTGACGTAGCTGGGGTTGTGGCAGGCCACGAAGTCAGCGGCGTCGATCAGGTAGGTGGACTGGATGGGGGTCTTACCGAAGCGCAGGTGGCTCACGGTGATACCGCCGGACTTCTTGGAGTCGTAGCTGAAGTAGCCCTGCGCGTACATATCGGTGTGGTCGCCGATGATCTTGATGGAGTTCTTGTTGGCGCCAACGGTACCGTCGGAGCCCAGACCGTAGAACTTGCAGCACACGGTGCCTTCGGGAGCCGCGATGATCTGCTCGCCCAGCTTCAGGCTGGTGCCGGTCACGTCGTCGTTGATGCCCACGGTGAAGTGGTTCTTCATCTCGCCGGACAGGTTGTCATAAACAGCCTTGACCATGGTGGGGTTGAACTCCTTGGAGCCCAGACCGTAACGGCCGCCCACGACCTTGATGTCCGTGCGGCCGGTCTCAACCAGCGCAGCGCACACATCGGCGTACAGAGGCTCGCCCAGAGAACCGGGCTCCTTGGTGCGGTCCAGAACGGCGATGGTCTTGCAGGAGGCGGGGATAGCGGCCATCAGGTGCTTCACGCTGAAGGGACGGTACAGGTGGACTTTGATCAGGCCCAGCTTTTCACCCTTCTTGTTGAGGTAGTTGATGGTCTCTTCGATGGTCTCGCAGCCGGAGCCCATGGCGATGATGACCCGCTCGGCATCGGGAGCGCCCACATACTGGAACAGCTTGTACTCGCGGCCCACCAGCTTGGAGACCTTCTTCATGATCTCTTCCACGATTTCGGGCACGGCGTTGTAGTACTTGTTGGCGGCTTCACGGTTCTGGAAGTAGATGTCGGGGTTCTGGGCGGTGCCCTTCTGATGCGGATGCTCAGGATTCAGGGCGCGCTCGCGGAAGGCCTTCACCTTGTCCCAGGGAACCAGGGGCTCGATGTCCTTATAGTCGATAGCGTCGATCTTCTGCACTTCGTGGCTGGTACGGAAACCATCGAAGAAATGCAGGAAAGGCACGCTGCTCTCCAGCGTGGCCAGATGAGCGACCAGAGCCAGGTCCATGGCTTCCTGAACGCTGTTGGAGGCCAGCATGGCGAAACCGGTCTGACGGCAGGCCATCACGTCGCTGTGATCACCGAAAATGCTCAGGGCATGGGCGGCCAGAGCGCGGGCGCTGACGTGGAAAACGCAGGGCAGCAGCTCGCCGGAGATTTTGTACATGTTGGGGATCATCAAAAGCAGACCCTGGCTGGCGGTGAAGGTGGTGGTCAGCGCACCGGCAACAAGGCTGCCGTGCACGGCGCCCGCCGCGCCCGCTTCGGACTGCATTTCGCTTACATGGACGGTCTGGCCGAAAAGATTCTTCGTGCCCTTGGCCGACCACTCATCCACGACCTCCGCCATGGGAGAGGAAGGGGTGATGGGGTAAATGGCTGCCACGTCGCTGAACGCATACGCAACGTGGCCAACGGCGGTATTGCCGTCAACGGTCATTTTGGTTGCCATTAGTGTTCCCTCCTGTGTTGTGCTTGTGAATTTTGAAAGCCGTCTGTCCGGTTTGCTCATGAACAAACAGACGGGGGTTTCCAATCGTATCTATTATAGAGAGTTGACAAAAGGTTGTCAACCTTGGGGCGGTTTTTGGGAGACTGCTTTTTTCCGGGAAAACCGGCCCGATGAGGGAAAATCAATCCTCCGGTTCCTGAATCGCCCGCTCTGCGGCGGCGCGGGCTTCCTCGAAGCCGTAGCCCCGCCGGGCCATGGCCATCAGCAGCTTCTGCATGGCCTTGCGGGGATCGGATTCCCGCTCATAGCGACGCAGAAGCTTCCGGGCCAGCACCAGCGCCGCGTCGTCCGCTTCTTCTGCGTCCAGCGATTCCAGAGCCTGCTGGATCAGGGCGGGGGCGATCCCCTTGCGGCGAAGCTCCTGCGTGATGCGCGTCCGTCCCATCTGGCGGCGACTCAAAGACGCGGCATATTCCGTGGCGAAGGCCTCGTCGTTGAGAAAATGCTCTTTTTCCAGCTTGTACAGCACCATTTCGACGGTTTCGGGCAGATAGAACCTGTCCCGCAGCTTCTGTTCGATTTCCCCGGAGCTGCGGGCCCGCTGGGCCAGCAGGCTCACCGCCAGATTCAGCGCTTCGGGGTACTGCCGTGGCAAAAGCCACCGGGCCAGCTCGTCCCGCTGAAGCGCTTGGTCTTCCGCAAATTCCCGTTCTATCAGCAGGGCGCGGCTGACGAAAATTTTTTCTTCGCCGTTCAGGGTGACGATGACCCCTTTTTTGGAGCGCTCGACGGCGGTGATCAGATCATCGGTCATGGGCGGAAGCCTCCCCGAAAAAGAAGCGGATCAAGTCGCGGTTGATAACGGCCAGGTGCCCCTGCCGCTGCTCGCTGACGCCGCTGTTCAGACAGGCGAACCCGCTGCCTTCTTCATCAAAAAACACGCCGTTCACCGCACCGTAGGCAAAGCCCTGATGCCCCCAAAGGGGCCTTTTTACGATGGTGGGGTCGTCCAGCTTGAGCAGCCCCATACCGTGGCGGAGACAGACCTCCTGCCGGGGCCAGGGCACGGTGGGATGCTGCATCAGGGACAGACATTCCGGGGAAAGAAAGCCGTCATGGCCGTTCCACGCGACCAACGCTAGCTTAGCCAGCGCTTCCGCCGTCAGAAAGAGACTACCGGAAGCCAGCAGATAATGACGCTCCGGGTCGGCTTCGGTCAGGGGAGCGGCGGCGGAGATACGTTTTTCCGCGTCGAAGCAGCGCTCCCGGGGCAGGACGCGCCAGCTGTCCGCCACGGGCTTTCCTTTCAGTGTGCTCAGGTCGAAAGTGGCCTGTACGCCCAGCGGCTGGAACAGGTTTTCCTGCGCCAGCTGCTCGAAGCTCTGGTGAAAGCGCTTTTCCAGTAGGCAGCCGATCAGCCCGGCGGCAAAATTGCTGTATCGGAATTGAAGACCAGGCAGGGATGCTGAGTAAGAGGCAGGATTGCGAAGCAAATTCATCAGCGGGACGGGCTGTTGAAAGGACGCGAAATAGGCCGGGCTGTCCACGATACTGGAGGTGTGATTCAGCAGCATCCCCAGCGTAATAGGTGCTTCCGGGTAATGGGGATTCTGAACGGACTCGCCCAGAAAGGCGGAAAGCTCCTCGCAGACGTTCAGCTTGCCCAGCGTTTGCAGCCGGAACACCAGCAGCGCCGTTACCATTTTGGCGATGGAAGCGGTGCGGAAGATGGTTTCAGCTGTGACGGGCTGGACGGAGGGTTCCATGCGGGCGTTCCCCGCAACGAAGCATTCCGTCGGCCGACCTTTTTCGAACCGCTGGATGCACGCGCCTACGGCGTGCTGCGCTTTCAGCAGTCGGCAGAGCCGGGCGTTTTCTTTTTCTGTACCGCCCTGCACGGAGGAAATGGGGGAACGAAGACCCAAAAAGGGCAGGGCCAGTTGATAGAGCGTATTTTTCAGGTTTCCGGCGGGCATGGTTCCGTCTCCTTTGCGGCATTTTCTTTGGGAGAAAAGGACGGGCCGGAAAGCCAGCCCACATACAGGGGAAGGGTCGCGCTGCACAGCGCGGTATGCAGGTGCAGGAAAAACGACGCGGGGAAGGCAGCGCAGAGCGCCAGCCCTGTCAGATCAAGAATAAGGGGCAGAAGCCAGAAAAAGCGGCCGCTTCCTTTCAGCGGAGCAAGGGACGCAAAACCGGCGGCAAGCCCCAGCAGAAGCACGAGACCATACCAGAGAGGCGCATTCAGCAGGAACCAGCGGGCGGTCAGCAAAAGGGCGGACAGCAGGGAAAGCCAGAGCTTCCGCCGCTTTTTGCCATAGCAGCCCCACAGCAGCCAACCGGCGGCGATGACGCAGAAGACCAGACTCAGCCATTGAGAAGCCCGCAGGGAACCCACGTACAGGCTGTCCTGCCGCAGCTGCTCGATGATGAACCGTCCGCTGCCGTAGATCAGCAGATACCACGCCAGCACATTGCCCGGACGGGTCTGCCGCTTGCGCATCGTCCACAGGGCGCAGAAGCCGCACAGATTCCAGAGAGATTCGTAGAAAAACGTGGCCATATGCCATACGTAGCCGCCGGTACCATCGGGGATCAGCACGCCCACGGGGAAAAACTGAAGCGCCGGGGACAAAATCTCCGGGCCGTAGCATTCCATATTGAAATAGTTGCCCCACCGTCCGATGGCCTGCGCCAGCAGCACGCCGGGGGCCAGCACATCCGTCAGCGTCAGAAAGTTCAGCTTTTTCCGCCGGGCATAAAGAAACACGGCCAGCATCCCGCCGAGGATCCCGCCGTAGATGGCAATGCCGCCCTCCCAGATATACAGAACAGAAACGGGATTCGCCCGGAACTGGTCGAGACTCATGAGCACGTAGTAGAGCCGCGCGCCCACGATCCCGGCGGGGATCGCCCACAGGGCCAGATCGATGATCGTGTCCTTGGGCAGCTTCCGGCGGCGTTCTTCTTTTTCCGCCAGCAAAATGGCGCAGAGAATGCCCATGACGATCAGCGCACTGTACCAGCTGACCCCGGGCAAAAGGTTGCGGTTATAGGGAATCGCCAAGCGTTTCGCCCCTTCCCAAAGTTTTATTCATTATAGCTTTGGCAAATTGGGGTGTCAAGAATACAAAAAAATGTTGAAATTTCTCAATAAAACGGGTATACTAAATTGGTTGGTGAAAGGATGAGCATTGGGGAATGGTTCCGCCGGTGATTCGTCCGCGATCTATATAAGGAGGAAAGCTGACACAATGACTAAGTATGTGTACCTGTTCAAGGAAGGCAACGCGAACATGCGCGAGCTTCTGGGCGGCAAGGGCGCGAACCTGGCCGAAATGACCAATCTGGGTCTGCCGGTTCCCCAAGGCTTCACCGTGACCACCGAGGCCTGCACCCGTTACTACACCGACGGCAAGAAGATTGACGATGAGATCGTCGAGCAGATCTATGCCGCTCTGGCCGAGACCGAAAAAATCGCCGGCAAGAAGTTCGGCGACGAAGAGAACCCCTTCCTGGTTTCCGTTCGTTCCGGCGCCCGCGCTTCCATGCCCGGCATGATGGATACCATCCTGAACCTGGGCCTGACCGACGTGTCCGTCAAGGGCCTGGCCAAGAAGACCAACAACCCCCACTTCGCGTATGACGCGTATCGCCGCTTCATCGCCATGTTCTCCGACGTGGTCATGGAGATCCCGAAGAGCAAGTTCGAAGATGTTCTGGACGAGTTCAAGGAGAAGAAGGGCGTCAAGTTCGACCGCGACCTGACCGCCGAAGACCTGATGGCCGTTGTGGAGCGCTTCAAGGCGATCTACAAGGAAGCTATGGGCGTGGACTTCCCGCAGGACCCCAAGGTTCAGCTGATGGAAGCCGTCAAGGCCGTGTTCCGCAGCTGGGACAACCCCCGCGCCATCTACTACCGCCGCATGAACGACATCCCCGGCGACTGGGGCACTGCCGTTAACGTGCAGAGCATGGTGTTCGGCAACATGGGCGAGACCTCCGGTACTGGCGTTGCTTTCACCCGTAACCCCGCCACCGGCGAAAAGAAGCTGTACGGCGAATATCTGCTGAACGCTCAGGGCGAAGACGTGGTTGCCGGTATCCGTACCCCCAGCCCCATCTCCGAGCTGCAGAATCAGATGCCTGACGTGTACAAGCAGTTCGTGGACATCGCCAGCAAGCTGGAAGCCCACTACCGCGACATGCAGGATATGGAATACACCATCGAGGAAGGCAAGCTCTACATGCTGCAGACCCGTAACGGCAAGCGTACTGCCGCGGCTGCCCTGAAGATCGCTGTCGACCTGGTGGACGAAGGCGTGCTGTCCGAGAAGGAAGCCGTCCTGAAGGTAGAACCCAAGCAGCTGGACAGCCTGCTGCACCCCAACTTTGACGCTGCCGCCCTGAAGGCCGCTCCCGTCATTGCCAAGGGCCTGCCCGCTTCCCCCGGCGCTGGCGCCGGCGCTATCTACTTCACCGCTGACGAAGCTGCGAAGCATGGCAAGAACAAGGAAAAGGTCATTCTGGTCCGCAAGGAGACCACGCCCGAGGACATCGAAGGCATGGACTTCTCTCAGGCCATCCTGACCGTGTTCGGCGGCATGACCTCTCACGCTGCCGTTGTGGCCCGCGGCATGGGCCGTGCCGCCGTCGTTGGCTGCGGCGATCTGAAGATCAACGAAGAAGCCAAGACCGTGACCGTGAACGGCAAGACCTACCACGAGGGCGACATGATCTCCGTGGATGGCTCCACCGGCAACGTGTACGACGGCCTGATCCCCACCGTGGAAGCTTCCATCTCCGGCGACTTCGCCCGTCTGATGGGCTGGGCTGACGCTGTGCGTACCCTGAAGGTCCGCACCAACGCCGACACCCCCCGCGACACCAAGCAGGCCGTGAAGTTCGGCGCGGAAGGCATCGGCCTGTGCCGTACCGAGCATATGTTCTTTGAGGCCACCCGTATCGCCGCCGTGCGTGAGATGATTCTGGCCGACACCAAGGAACAGCGCGAAAAGGCTCTGGCGAAGATCCTGCCCATGCAGCAGGGTGACTTCGAAGCCATGTACAAGGCTCTGGAAGGCCGTCCCATGACCGTGCGTTATCTGGATCCGCCGCTGCATGAGTTCGTGCCTCATCTGGACATGGAAGACGAAATCGCCGAGCTGGCCAAGAATTTGGGCCGTACTGTGGAAGAAGTCAAGGCCAAGATCACCGCTCTGCACGAGTCCAACCCCATGATGGGTCACCGCGGCTGCCGTCTGGCCGTCACCTATCCCGAAATTGCCGAGATGCAGACCCGTGCGGTTATGCAGGCTGCCATCAACGTGCGCAAGGAATGCGGCTATGACATCGTGCCCGAGATCATGATCCCGCTGGTCGGCTCCAAGAAGGAACTGGCCTTCGTGAAGAAGATCGTGGTGGACACCATCGAAAAGATCTTCGCTGAGCAGGGAACCACCATGGAATACCACATCGGTACCATGATCGAGATCCCGCGCGCTGCCGTGACCGCTGACGAGATCGCTGAGGAAGCCGAATTCTTCTCCTTCGGCACCAACGACCTGACTCAGATGACCTTCGGCTTCAGCCGCGACGACGCCGGCAAGTTCCTCGACAGCTACTACGAGAACAAGATCTTCGAGAGCGATCCCTTCGCCCGTCTGGATCAGGACGGCGTTGGCAAGCTGGTGAAGATGGCTGCCAAGCTGGGCCGCGAGACCCGCCCCAACATCAAGCTGGGCATCTGCGGCGAGCACGGCGGCGATCCGTCCACCATCGAGTTCTGCCACAACGTGGGCCTGAACTACGTCAGCTGCTCTCCCTTCCGTGTGCCGATCGCCCGTCTGGCCGCTGCTCATGCCGCCATCAAGGCCGAAGGCAACAAGTAATTTTCCCCGGTTTTTTCAGAGCCGTCCATTTGGTGGACGGCTCTGTTTTTTGTCATTTCAAAATAAAGAATTGATTTGATGAAGCATGAATCAATGACAGTAGGCTTGAATTCCCTCCTATTTTGAGTATAATAGAACCGTCAAAGGAGTTGATTCCATGTTCAGGAA
>URJB01000067.1 GCA_900548145.1 uncultured Eubacteriales bacterium
TGTTTGCCTGAACGACCGGTCGCTAACCGCCTTCGGCGGTTGTATCCACTGGATGCCCGCTTCCCTTCGTTCCCCTTTGGAAACCTTCGGGCCACGAAAGTTAGCGAGATTTCTCCATTGGGCGGAAGCAAGCCGCGCCGCCTGCCCGAGAGAAGAAACGGCAAATTCCGCCTGCGGGAAGTGACGAAAAAACTTGACAAACCATTTGACCAATCGTATAATACAAAATGGTCACGCTACAAGGAGGATGCTATGGAACTGGATGTTTCAAAAGGATTTTTGAAGCCCGCCGAGGCCTTCCCCTTTGAAGCGGAGGTCGTTCTCCCGCCGCAGGAGGTGAACGGCGAAACCGTTTCCTTCGATCCGGTGGCGATGCAGGGCACCTACACCGTCTACGATGGTAAGGTCAGGCTGGAGGGCGAACTGGAAACGGCCGCTCATGCCCGGTGCGCGCTGTGTATGCAGCCCGCCGATCTCCCCGTTCATGTGAAGTTCTCCGAGGACTTCCGCAAGGACGCGGACGAAATGGAGGAGGAATCCTTCCGCTTCGAGGGCAAGAAAGTGCCGTTGGATCACATGACGCTGACGCTGGTCGTGCTGGAGCTGCCCATGCGCTTTGAGTGCAGAGAGGGCTGCCCCGGAAGCGAGGAGCTTCAGGCGTGGAACGAAAACAACCCCGTAAGCTCGAACGACGCGGGAGCGTCCACTCAGCACCCCTTCGAGGCGTTGCGGAGCTTGCTAGAACCCCGGGAGTAACCCGGAAAGGCCGTCCTCAGGATGGCGCAGGACGATTCGAGGAGGTGTAACAATGGCTCTTCCCAAGGGAAAAATTTCCAAGGCTCGTGGTCGCAGCCGTCGCGCAAACTGGAAGCTGACCCTGCCCGGCATCGTCGAATGCCCGCAGTGCCACGAAAAGAAGCTCGCCCACCGCGTGTGCAAAAACTGCGGCTACTATAAGGGCGTGCAGGTCATCGACATGACCGAAAAGCAGGAAAAGGCCTGATGACCTCTTCCGCTATTGCTGGATAGGGCTGCTGGGGTTCCAGACAGCCCTATGATTCTTACCCGAAGAACGGGAGGAGTACCCTCATCAGCGCCATAGAGAGAGCCGCTCACCGGCTGAAAGGCGGCTTGGATGCAGCTTGAGGGGAAGGTCGCCCGGGAGGGGACGGGATGAAGGGGACAAGCGTCCCTTAGTTTCGTCGTGGGCGCACGTTACAGCGCACAGAGGCGGTTTTTCTGCTGCAGCAAAAAGACCGCGAAATAAGGTGGTACCACGGAGCCGCTCCGTCCTTTGCACAGGATGGGGCGGCTTTTGTCGTTGTTGGCTGGAACTGGACGGACGTTCAGCCTCGGAAACGGCGCTCATGTGCCGCAGGGTTCGGACTGAAAAATCCGCCTGACCCGCATTCCTTCGAACACACAGGCAAGGACATGGCAATGGATTGGAAACATTGCCGCCTTCGCTTGAACTATTCCCCGGCCGGGGCAGCACCCCAAGAGAAAGGATGGAAGAACATGGCTGAGAATCAGGAATTCACCATGGAAAAGGTGTACAATCCTCAGCAGATCGAGGATAAGCTCTACAAAATGTGGGAGGACAGCGGCGCGTTCGTGGCGCACCGCGTGGAGGGCAAAAAGCCCTTTACCATCGTCATGCCGCCGCCCAACATCACCGGCCAGCTGCACATGGGCCATGCCATGGACTGCCTTTTGCAGGATGCGCCGATTCGTTACCACCGCATGAAGGGCGACCCCACCCTGTGGCTGCCCGGCACGGACCACGCTTCCATCGCCACGGAGGTGAAGGTGGTGGACGCCATGGCCAAAGAGGGCCTGACCAAGGAAATGGTGGGGCGCGAGGGTTTTTTAGAGCGCGCGTGGGCATGGAAAAAGGAATATGGCGGACGGATCAACCGCCAGCAGCGCCGTCTGGGCGCCAGCTGCGACTGGAGCCGGGAGCGCTTCACCATGGACGAGGGCTGCAACGAGGCCGTGCGCGAGGTGTTCGTGCGCCTGTATGAAAAGGGCCTGATCTACCGGGGCAACCGCATCATCAACTGGTGCCCCGAGTGTCAGACCGCCCTGTCCGACGCAGAGGTGGAGTACGAGGAGCAGGCCAGCCATCTGTGGCATATCCGCTATCCCGGCGCGGACGGCAGTGAGGGCGTGATCGTCGCCACCACCCGTCCCGAGACCATGCTGGGAGATACAGGCGTGGCCGTGAACCCCAACGATGAACGCTACGCCGGTCTGGTGGGCAGGAAGGTCGTCCTGCCGCTGATGAACCGGGAGATTCCCGTGGTGGCCGACGAGTATGTGGACATGGAGTTCGGCACCGGCGCGGTGAAGATGACCCCCGCTCACGACCCCAACGACTTTGAGGTGGGCAAGCGCCACAATCTGGAAGTGATCCGCGTCACCAACGACGACGGCACCATGAACCACAACGCGGGCAAGTTCGAGGGCATGACGGCCATGGAATGCCGCGAAGCCGTGGTGAAGGAGCTGCAGGAGCTGGGCCTGATGGTGAAGATCGAGGACTACACCCACAACGTGGGCACCTGCTACCGCTGCCATCACACCGTAGACCCCGTGACCAGCACCCAGTGGTTCGTGAAGATGGAGCCGCTGGCTAAGCCCGCCATCGAGGCAGTGCGCTCCGGCAAGGTGCAGTTCGTGCCGGAGCGGTTCTCCAAGACCTACTTTAACTGGATGGAAAACATCCGCGACTGGTGCATCAGCCGTCAGCTGTGGTGGGGCCATCGGATTCCCGCCTATTACTGCGACGAATGCGGCGAGACCGTGGTCAGCAAGGAAACGCCCGAAAAGTGCCCCAAGTGCGGCTGCGCCCATCTCCATCAGGACGAGGACGTGCTGGACACGTGGTTCTCTTCCGCCCTGTGGCCCTTCTCCACGCTGGGCTGGCCTCATGATACCGAAGACCTGAAATACTTCTATCCCACCAGTATGCTGGTGACCGGCTATGACATCATCTTCTTCTGGGTAGCCCGAATGATCTTCTCCGGCATCGAGCAGATGGGCGAGCCGCCCTTCCACACCGTGCTGATTCACGGTCTGGTGCGGGACGCGCAGGGCCGCAAAATGTCCAAGAGTCTGGGCAACGGCGTGGACCCGCTGGAGATCATCGACAAGTACGGCGCGGACGCGCTGCGCTTCTCGCTGGCCATGGGCGTCAGCCCCGGAAACGACACCCGCTATTCCGATGAAAAGGTGGAAAGCGCCCGGAACTTCGCCAACAAGGTCTGGAACGCCTCCCGCTTCGTGCTGATGAATACCCAGACCCGGGAGACCATCGACCCGGCCAGGCTGCTTCTGCCCGACCAGTGGATTCTGTCCCGGCTGAACCGCACCATCGCCGAGGTGTCCGCCCACATGGAGGACGGCGATTTCGGCATCGCAGCCCAGAATATATACGACTTCGCGTGGAGCGAGTTCTGCGACTGGTACATCGAGCTGAGCAAGGGCCGCCTGATGGGCGAGGACGAGGAGCAGAAGCAGAATGTGCGCGCGGTGCTGCTGTACGTGCTGGAGGGCCTGCTGAAGCTGCTGCATCCCTTCATGCCCTTCCTGACCGAGGAAGTGTACCAGTACCTGCCGGAGCATGACGGCATGCTGATCCTGGCTCGTTGGCCCGAGGTCAAGCCCGAATACGACTTCCCCAGAGAAGCCCGGCAGATGGAGGGCCTGATGGAGGTCATCCGCTCTGTGCGGAACCTGCGGGCGGAAATGAACGTGCAGGCAGGCAAGCGCACCCATATCGTCCTGATCCCTGAAGAGGGCTGGGAAGAAACGCTGGCCATGGCGGAGCCTTATCTGCAGCGCATGGCCTACGCCAGCACCGTAGAGCTGGGCGGCAAGGAGGCACTGGCCGGTCAGAAGGTGGTCAGCGCCGTGTGCGCCGCAGGCGAGATCCGCATTCCGCTGGGCGATCTGGTGGACATTGACAAGGAGATCGCCCGTCTGGAAAAGGAACAGAAGAATCTGCAGGGCGAAATTGCCCGGGCCAGCGGCAAGCTGAACAACCCCGGCTTCCTGAGCAAGGCTCCCGCCCATCTGGTGGAGCAGGAGAAGGAAAAGCTGAAGGTGAACGAAAGCAAGCTGCAGGCGCTGGAGGCCCGCATTGCCGATCTGAAGGCGAACGCCTGATGGACGTGCTGCTGGGAACCACCAATCCCTCCAAGGTGCGGATGTTTGAGCGCTGGCTGGAGGGGGAGGACGTTCACTTCCTCACGCTGAAGCAGGTCTCCATCCCGGGCGAGCCGGCGGAAACAGGCGCGACCCCGGCGGAGAACGCCCGCCAAAAGGCGGAGTACTACGGGCGGTACGCCGATTACGTGATCTGCAACGATTCCGGGCTGTATCTGGCCGGGCTTCCCATGGAGGACGCCCGGCAGCCCGGCCTGCATGTGCGCACGCCGCAGGGCGCGGCGCACCGGCTGGACGATGAGGAAATGATCGCCTGCTACGCCGGATTGGCTCACTCGCTGGGCGGATGGGTGCAGGCGTGCTATCTGAGCGGCTACGCGGTGAAAACGCCCGAAAAGGTGTTTGTTTATCAGGAGCGGATGGAAGATCGGACGCGCGATCTTTTTTGGTTGACGGATACGCCCTGCGTGGAACGGCACCCCGGCTGGCCGCTGGATTCCCTGTCCTATTACAGCGACCGAAAAACATCTTTCCTTTCGCCCAAGCCGCCGGTACTATCCGGCCCCGAGGACGATCAGGAATGGAAACGCCTTCTGGTGTTTCTGAAAGAATCTCTGGGGCTTTCATCCCGGAGCGAATAAGGAGTACCCATGGAATTTCATCATATTCCCGTCCTGTTTGACGAAGTGATGGAGTGGATGCAGCCCCGCGCCGACGGCGTATATGCCGACGGCACACTGGGCGGCGGCGGCCACAGCGAGGGCATTCTGCGCCTGTCCGGCGGTACGGCCACGCTGTACGGCATCGACCGGGATGAGGACGCGATCCGCGCCGCCGGCGAACGCCTGAAAGGCTATCCCGGCTTTCATGCCATTCACGGCAATTTCCACGACGCAAAAGCGCTGCTGGCCGCTGCAGGCGCGCCGCCCCTTACCGGGGCCTTGCTGGACTTGGGCGTCAGCAGCCATCAGCTGGACGAGGGCGACCGGGGTTTCAGCTATCACGAGGATGCGCCGCTGGATATGCGCATGGATCAGAGTACCGGCCTGACGGCGGCGGAATATCTGGCACAGGTCACGCCGGAGGAATTTCGCCGCATTCTGACCGACTACGGCGAGGAAAAATGGGCGGCCCGTATTGCACAAATTTTTGCGGAAAAGCGGGCGCAGAAGCCCATCCAGACCACCGCCGATCTGGTGGCGGTGGTGGATGCGGCCATTCCCAAGGCCGTGCGCCGGAAGGACGACGGCCACCCGGCCCGGCGGACGTTTCAGGCGGTGCGTATCGCCGTGAACGACGAGCTGGCTCCGCTGGAAAACGCGCTGCGGGATTTTGTGGAGCTGCTGGCTCCCGGCGGGCGGCTGCTGGTCATTACCTTCCATTCGCTGGAAGACCGCATCGTCAAAAATACCTTCCGGGCCATGCAGCATCCCTGCACCTGTCCGCCCAAGGCGCCCATCTGCACCTGCGGCAAGGTTCCGCTGGGCAAAGTGCTGGGAGGCGGCGGGGTCAAGCCCTCCAATCATGAAGTGCAGGAGAATGTCCGGGCCCGCAGCGCCAAGCTGCGCATTTTCGAAAAAACGGGGAAGAGGGGGAGTAAGGGATGCCGACGCTCTATGTGGTAGCCACGCCCATCGGCAATTTGGGGGACATGAGCCCCCGGGCCATTGAAACCCTGCGAGCCGTGCAGCTGATCGCTGCGGAGGACACCCGCGTCACCATGAAGCTGCTGAACGCCTTTGACATTTCCACCCCGCTGACCAGCTGCCACGAGCACAACGAACGCAGCAAGGCCATCCAAATTGCCGAGCGGATGCTGGCCGAAAACATTGACGTGGCCGTGACCACGGACGCGGGCACCCCCTGCATCAGCGACCCCGGCAGCGTCCTTGTGCGGGAAGCGGCGGAGCGGGGCATTCCTGTAGTGGCGGTTTCCGGCCCCACGGCCATGGCCTCGGCGCTCAGCGTCAGCGGCATGGACATTTCGGAATTTACATTCTACGGCTTTCTCCCCCGCCAAAAGAACGAGCTGCGGGAAAAGCTGACGGACATGGTCCGGCATTCGAAGATCGCCGTGGTGCATGAATCCCCGCATCGGGTCATTGAGCTGCTGCAGCAGGTGCAGGCCGTTCTTCCTCATACTTACGTCAGCGCCAGCTGCGACCTGACCAAGAAATTCGAGCAGACCCTCCGCGGCCCTGTGGAGCAGGTGCTTCGTCTGCTGGAGGAAAATCCCAAGGCGGACAAGGGCGAGTACTGTCTCTGCCTGCGCTGGGCGGAGGAGGACATTCCCGCGCCGGAAGCGGTCCGGGAGGACATTTCGCTGGAGGCCCGTCTCTTCGACGGCCTGATCCGCGGCCTTTCCCTGCGGGAAAGCTCCGACGAGCTGATCGCCCGGGGCGAACGGAAGAACGCCGTCAAGGCCGCCGCTCTCCGGGTGAAGGAACGGCTGGGAAAGTGACGGGGGGACGGCGGGGCGCTGCCCCACGCCCCGGTTAAGGGCTTTGCCCTTAACGATCCCGACATTGCCCGTGCTTTGCACGGGCAAAAAGCAAAAGTGTATTTTCAGAAAAAGCCGTGTGCACAGCACACGGAGCGGAGGTGCAGGAGGCGATCTTTCTGGATTGCCAGAAGGATTACAAGGGGCGAGCGGAAAGCCCCTGCCTGCGCCGCAGCGAGGAAGCCTGCACGCAATGGAGGAAAAATATGAAACTGTTTGTCTTGAACGGTCCAAACCTGAACCTGCTGGGCATTCGGGAGCCGGATATTTACGGCCGGCAGACCCTTGCCGATTTGGAAGCGTTTATCCGGGACGTGTGCGCCCGGGAGCATATCGAGGTGGAGTGCTTCCAGTCCAATCATGAGGGCGCGCTGGTGGATATCATCCAGAGCGCGCTGGGCAAGGCGGACGGCATCGTCATCAACCCCGCCGCCTACACCCACACCAGCGTAGCCATTCTGGACGCGCTGAAGGCCGTGGCGCTGCCTGCGGTGGAGGTGCATCTCAGCGACGTCAGCGAGCGGGAGACCTTCCGGCACATCAGCTATCCGGCCATGGCCTGCATCGCCCAGATCAAGGGCAAGGGCTTCGCCGGGTATGAAGAAGCGATCCTGCTGCTGAAGGAATATGTTCAGGGCCGCAGGGTCTAAGGGGCGCGTTGAGATGGGTGGAGTGCCCAAACATCTTCGGGACTTTTGGCGCATGGATTTAGCGACGGCAGTCGCTGCTCGAGATATGAAAAATCCGAAGCTTTCATGAAAAAATAGAGAAACGCCGGAAGAAGATTTCTTTCGGCGTTTTTTGGGGTTGGATAAAGCTGCTCCTTCCCGGACAAAATGACCGTTGGAGGGGATGCGCTTGGTGCATTGGGAAGATTTCGGACTGGTGCTGGTGTACAGCCTTGGTTCGCTGGTGTGGCTGTTTGTGCTGACAAAACTCATGGGCAACCGGCAAATGAGCCAGCTGACCCTGTTCGACTATATCATCGGCATTTCCATCGGGTCGATCGCGGCGGAAATGGCCAGCCACCCGGAAGAAGACGCATGGCTGGGGCTGATCGCCATGACGATCTACGCACTGGTGGCCGTAGGCTTTAACGTGCTGAATGATAAATCCCTCAAAGCCAGACGGGTGCTGATCGGTTCGCCGTTGGTGCTGCTGGATCACGGGCAGCTGTATCGGCAGAATCTGAAGCGAGCTAAGCTCGACCTGAACGAACTGCTGGCGGAATGCCGCTCGGCGGGCTATTTTGACTTAAGCGAGCTGGAAATGATCCTGATGGAAGTCAACGGCAAGCTGTCTTTCCTGCCGGTGAGCCAGAATCGCCCGGTCACGCCGCAGGATCTTTCGCTGGCCCCGGCGCAAGATCGCCCGGCGGTGGCTGTGGTGATGGACGGCGTTCCGTTCCCCGAACGGCTCAAGGCCGTTGGACTGGACGAAGCGTGGCTGCAAAAACAGCTGAAAAACCAGAGAATCGACGATTGCCGGGACGTGTTTTTCGCGTCGGTAGATCGGGATGATCAGCTTTCCGTGTACCTGCGGGAAACGGATGGCCGCAGCAAGGAGCATTACGCCTGATCGTCCCGGTAAATGCCCAGCCGGTACAGTTCGTCCTCAGTAGGGGCGTTGATGAGCACCGCTTTCAGCGGCCCCCAGTAAACAAACATGCTCCCGGCCGCTACTGCGTGAGCGCCGCCCTCTTCGAGGGCTTTTTTCATGTCCGAAGCGTCCTTCGCGCCGCCGCAGGCGATCAGGGGAATAGTCAATTCCTGTGCTACGGAATGAATCAGCTTCAGGTCGTAGCCCTGCATCATGCCGTCCCGGTCGATGGAGTTGAGCAGAATTTCGCCCGCACCAAGCTCCTGCGCCCGGCGCGCCGCGTCCTGAGGGGTTTGCCCGGTGGAAACCGTACCGTCCTTGGTGAAACAGCGGTAACGCTTGAAAAGATCCTGCTTTACGTCCAGCGAAACGGTCACGCTTTGCGCACCGAAACGCTCTGAAATGCGGGTGATCAACTCCGGGTCTTCAAAAAAGGCCGTGTTGAGGATGACTTTTTCAAACCCGATGTGGAAAAGCCGGGCCGCGTCCTCCAAGGTGGTAATGCCGCCGCCGTAGGACAGGGGCATGAAAGCCTCTTCCGCCATGTCCCGCAGCAGGTCAAAATCCGGCCCCCGGCCTTCCTTCGACGCGGAAATGTCCTGAACGCATAGCTCGTCCACACATTTCTCGTTGAAAATTTTCATGGCGTTGATGGGATCCCCCAGATAGTTGGGCTCCTTAAAACGGACAGTCTTGACCAGATCGCCGTGATTCAGCAGCATACAGGGGATCAGTCGGGGACGATGCAGCATGACGCAGCCCTCCTTCAAAGCAAAGTGAAATGAACCTGACTGCGGGGGAAGGGCCGGCGAACCTTCCTGTCGCTCCATTCCCCGCGCCCTATGGGCGCGGTGTGGGGTGCAGGGAGCCACACCAGACCCGCGAGCCGTAGCACCCTCCGTGCCACGGCGGTAAAACCCCGGCCAACTTTCATGTCTCCCGAGCAGCCCCGCGCCCTATGGGCGC
>URJB01000068.1 GCA_900548145.1 uncultured Eubacteriales bacterium
TTTGGCACGGCAGTGCCAAAGACGACGATTGAGGTTGCGGATCACTGCCCCTGCCCTGCTTAGATGACGTTGTGCTCCTTGAGAAGCTTTTCGATGTCGGTGCCGCCGATCTTGCCCATCACGGCCTTGAAGGCCAGCTTTTCCAAGAGGCCCGCGTCCATATCCGTGACCTTCTTGCCGTCCCGGAGCTTCACGGTGGCGTTGAGCAGGTCGCGCACGTCGTAGACGCTGCCCCAGACCTCGGGCACGCCCCGATCCACGTTCAGCAGGGTGTAGACGGCTTCCATGCCGGTGCGCATGGAGTACTCGGTAGTGAAGATGGTGTCGCGGGGCGTTTCGGCGAACTGGCCCAGGAAGGCGAAGTTCACAGCGCCGTCCGGCACCACCTTCGGCCGGTCGCCGTAGGCCCGGGGCATGAAGAACGCGTCGATGTAGGGCATCATGACGGGCACGGTGTTGGCGCTGTGCTCGGCCATGTCTTCGATCTCATCCACCGGCACGCCGATGTGGTACAGCCACTCCATGCAGATCTCCTTACCGGTGCATTCCCGCATGGGCTTTTTGACATAGTCGCCGGGCTTATCGGTGAACAGGCTGTACACCCACACCAGACAGTGATCCTTGGGCTGCTCCCGGAACTGAGGCTGGCGGTTGATGGTCCAGCTCATGAGCCAGCCGGAGTCCTTCACTGTGACGATGCCGCCGGTGACGACCTTGCCGGTGAAGGGATCGCGCTTGCAGATGTTCTTGATGTAGGGGATGATGCGCTGATCCAGCGTTTCCACGGTGGCGCTCATCCAGTTGGTCTGCTCGGGGTCGCTGCAGAACTTGTCCGGATGGCCGAAGGAGGGATCCTGCGCGGCGATCTTGCGCCACATGTCCCAGCCGCCGCCGGGCTTGAGCTCCGTGTTGTAGGCTGCGGGCTCGTTCTGGCTGCCCATGGAGGAGTTTTCCACACAGCCGCCGTTGGTGATGAACACCAGATCGTTCTCCGTCAGGGCAATGGTGTCTTCCTTGCCGTCCCGCAGGACTTCGATGGCGGTAGCCACCTTGTGATCCGGCTTGCTGCAGTCGAACTTCACGTTGACTACCTGTACGCCGAAATGGAACTGCACGCCCGCCTTTTCCAGATATTTCATCATAGGCAGGATCATGCTCTCGTACTGGTTGTAACGGGTGAAGCGCAGGGCCTTGAAGTCCGGCAGGCCGCCGATGTGGTGGATGTAGCGCTGAATGTACAGCTTCATTTCCAGCGCGCTGTGCCAGTTCTCAAAGGCGAACATGGTGCGCCAGTACAGCCAGAAGTTGCTGTTCAGGACTTCGTCGTCAAAGAAATCAGTGATGCGCTTGTCCTGCAGCTCCTCGTTGGGGGTGAAGAACAGCTTCATGATCTCCATGGCGCCCTTGTCGGAGATGTCGAACTTGCCGTCGGTGTGGGCGTCCTCGCCCCGGTTGACCGTGGCGCGGCACAGAGAGTAGTTGGGGTCGTCCTTGTTGAGCCAGTAGTACTCGTCCAGCACGCTGACACCTTCCGTCTCAATGGAGGGAATGGAGTGGAACAGATCCCACATAACTTCGAAATGATTGTCCATTTCACGGCCGCCGCGCATCACGTAGCCGATATTTTCAAACTTCCAGCCGTCGCACGCGCCGCCGGCGGTGGGGCCTTTTTCCAGAACGTGGATGTGGTCGCCCTTCATCTGGCCGTCGCGGACCAGATAGCAGGCCGCCGTCAGTGCCGCAAGGCCGCTGCCCACGATATAGGCGGACTTTTGTTCCACGCCCTCGGGCTTGCGGGGACGGGCAAAGGCTTCGTAATTGCCGCTGGAATAATACATGCTGAAATCCTCCTCATTTTGACCGGGTTGGTTCAGGAAATATTCATCTTCCGCCGGGAGGGAGCTTTCGTCGCCCCGCTTCCCTTGCGGTGATTGTAGGATAGTCTTTTCCCAAAAAGAAAACAATAAACATAAAAGCCGCCGTGATGAAATTTTCGTCACGGCGGCTCATGTGTCAGAATTTTGGGCACGAAGCCTGTTTTGATGAAATTTTGTTCACGGAGGATTCCGTGTCTGATTTTTATTCCCGGCGCAGCACCACCACGGCCAGTTCCGCGGCGGGCAGGGCAAAGGTGTGCCCCTCCCCGGCGGCGCTCAGGGGCAGGGGGGCTTCCGTCTCAGGCGCATCCTCCGTCAGGACGACGGCGCGCCACGTTCCCTCGGGCAGGGTAACGGTCACATGCCCTTCCAGCCCGCCTTCCCGGGCGCAGGCGATCAATACGCTGCCGTCCGGCTGCTCGTACCGGCGGGCCATCACCGTGCCGCAGCTGGCAGTCAGTCCCAGCGCATCTCGGAAAATGCCCCGACCCCAGCGGGTCAGCCACGCCCGGCGCAGGTCGTCGGTCTTTTTCACCCGGGGCGTTTGAGGATCGTCGGGCTGGTAGCAGTTGTCCTCCATCAGGTCGTAATGCCACAGGTACATGCCGTCCACAAAGGCGCGGTAGAGCAGCTTGCAGGCGCGGCGGGCCATATGCTCCGGCCGCATCCCGGAATGGCGGCGGGGGTTCATCATGTCGATCAGCCCCTGCCGGGGGAAGGTATAGCGGTACAGCTCCGGGAAGGCCCCGGCGTGATCGTAGAACATGGTGGTGATCAGGCCGCCGCAGATGCCGGGCATATAAGTGTCGTTGGCGCCCTCCACCAGCAGGGCCACGCCCTTTTCCGGGGCTTCCGCAGCCAGCCGGGTCAGCAGACGGCGCAGGCCGGTGTTCCAGCCGTCCCGCACGCCGGGATGATCGCCGTGGGCCTCGGAGAAGCACAGGCAGGAAGTAGCCATGGCCAGCTGATCCAGATACAGGCTGTCCGCGCCGATGTCATGGGTCAGCCAGTGGAACACGCTGAGCAGCTCGCTCTGCCACAGCTCGGCCTGACTGCACATGGAGGCGAAATACTGATTGCGGGAGCCGTACTGCTCCAGCCAGGGCGAGCCGTCCCGGTTCTGGATGCCGCCGTTTTTCCACAGGGCTTCCCGGTCGGGGAAGACGGTGTTGCACAGCCGGGCGTTCACATAGAAGGCCACGTGGCCGCCTGCGGCGATGACCGCGCGCACGCCGTCCCGCAGTTCTTCCTCGGTGCCCAGCAGGGGATTGGGCCGGTACTGGGGGAAGCCGTAGTCGAAGCCGCTCTCGTTCCAGCCGCTGAGCAGGATGTGGTTCAGGCCGAAGGCCTTGGCTTCTTCATACAGCCGGGGAATATCCTTATAGGTGTGGACAACGCCGCCGGTCTGATACTGGAAATCATAATGGGCCATCAGGCCGGGGCTGCGGTCGAACCACTCCGGGTGCAGGGGGCCGTGGCCCTCCGCATCCACGGGCACGGCGTAGCAGGTTCCGTCGGGTTCCACCACGGGGGTGGACTCCCGCCACATGCGGTAGTCGTCCGCCGCCCAGTGCCACGAACCCCGATGGGGCGCGACGATGCACTCCTCACTGTGCCACGTCTGCCCCTCCGTCAGGAACAGATAATGCCCCACGGCCACGTTCAGGCCGGGGTTCTCCAGGCCGAAGCTCTCCGCCCGCAGGGTCTTCATACGGCCGGAGACGTTGCGGCAGGTCAGGTACAGGCCGTCCTGCTCGTTTTCGTCGAACACGTCCAGCCAGAGCATGGTGCATTCGCCGGAATAGGGCAGCTCCCACACGGACGCGCCCCGGCTGTCCTTTACGCCGCAGGGGCCGTTGAGGGCGGTGGCGTAGTCGTATTCCTGCCACTTCCAATGGGCGACGCGGGGCGGGGCCGTCAGGGTCTCCACCGGGTTCATCACCCTCTGGCCCGCGTGGCGGGGCATGTACAGCGCGTCGTCCTCCCACGTTTCGCCCAGCCACAGGCCGTTGACGCAGGGGAACAGGGCGCGCTCCACCTCCGGGCCGCCGTGGTTTTCCACCGTCAGGGACAGGCGGATCCGCTCGTCTCCGGGCAGAAGCCGGGCTTCCCAGCGGACGGCCACGGGCACGGGCATTCCCTCCGCCATCACGGAAGGATATTCCGCCACGATCGTGGCTTCCTTTTCCCCCTGGTCGATGCGCAGGGTGGGCTTCAGGGCCGGGTTCAGGCCGATCTCCGCCGAGCGGGCGGGGCGGGCCTCCACCGGGCCGTTTTCCGTGTGCAGCGTCAGGCGGAAGGGCGTTTCCTCCGCCGCCAGATGGTTCTTGATATAGTTGTCCTGCGCGCCTTCGCAGACCAGCTCCAGCCAGCCGCCGCTGACCGCGTCCAGCGCCAGTGACACGACCCCGTTGGTCGCGTGCAGTCGGGAGTGATACATAGAGGGGGCCTCCATTCAGTTGTTTTGTCACCATGATAGCGTGAAAACAAGGCGTTGTCAATCCTTCTGGCTCGATGTGAAAAGAATTGTTTTGTCAGGAAGCAACATATCTACTTGACATTTTTCTTTCATCTCCGTATGATGAAGGGGCTGATAAAACGTTTTTTTGGAAGAACTGGATACAACGCCCCATTTCATTTTTCACCCAGAAGCGAGGAGGTTTTTTCGATGAAAAAGGCTACCATTCTCAGCGGTATCGACCGTCTTCAGCTGGCGGACGAGCAGCTTCGGGGCCGCCGGGTGGGTCTGATGACCAACCCCACCGGCATGAACCGGGAGCTGAAAAGCACCATCGACATCGTCAACGAGCGCTACCACCTGACCGCCATGTACGCCGTGGAGCATGGCATCCGGGGCGACGTGCAGGCGGGCGGCAAGGTGGAGACCTGTGTGGACCCCGAGACCGGCGTGACCGTGTTCACCGCCTTCGGCGAAACGTCCCATTTCACGGACGAAATGCTGGACGCCTTCGACGTGCTGGTTTTCGACATTCAGGACGTGGGCGCGCGCTTCTACACCTACCTGTACTCGCTGGGCTACGCCATGGAGGCCTGCAACCGGGCGGGCAAGTCCATGGTGGTGCTGGACCGGCTCAACCCCATCGGCGGCCTGAAGACCGGCGGCACCGTCCTGAACCCGGCGTTCAAGTCCTTCGTAGGCGACTACGAGCTGCCCACGCAATACGGCCTGACCATCGGCGAGGCCGCCCGCTACATCCGGGATTATCAGAAGCTGACCCTTGACCTGACCGTGATCCCGCTGGAGGGCTGGGAGCGGGGCATGTATCTGGACGATACCGACCTGCCGTGGGTGGCTCCGTCTCCCAACTGCGCCACGCTGAACGCCGCCCTGTGCTACATCGGCACCTGCGTGTTCGAGGGCACCAACCTGAGCGAGGGCCGGGGCACCACCCTGCCCTTTGAGGTCATCGGCGCGCCCTTCATCAACGGCGCCCTGCTGGAAAAGAAAATGAACGGGCTGGGCCTGCCGGGCGTCCACTTCCGCCGCACCTCCTTCTGCCCCACCTTCAGCAAGCATCAGGGCGTTCTGTGCCACGGCGTGCAGATGCACGTGCTGGACCGGCAGAGCTACGATTCCTTCACCGACGGCCTGCTGCTGCTGGACACCATCCGCAGCCTGTACCCCGAGGAGTTCCAGTTCGTGCGCTGGAGCGAAAAATCCCCCTATTCCATCGACCTGCTGCTGGGTACGGACGAATACCGCACCGGCGCGCTGACGGCGCAGGGCCTGATGGACAAATACGCGCCCAAAGTAAAGGAATTTGTGGAGGCCGCCAAGCAGTACCGGCTGTATTGAACCGCCTGACTTCCTACATTTTCAATCAGGAGGACTTTTTTCATGAGTTGGACGTTGAAACCCCTGACAAGGGAGCACATTTCTGCCGCTGCGGCGCTGTTTAACCAGAGTGTCGCCGACGGGGAAATGATCTTCTCCCCGCTGGACGAAGCGGTCTTTGAACGGCGCTTCTTTCAGCCCGGCGCGCACGCCTTCGCCGCTGAAGAAAACGGCGAACTGATCGGTTTTATCCACGGCGCGTGCAAGACGGCATTCCTCAACAAGGAAAACAACGAAAACACCCCCGGCTATCTGTCCGTGGTGGTGGTTCGGAAGGACAAACGGCGGCAGGGCGTGGGTTCCGCGCTGGTGGCCGCGCTGGAGGACGCTTTCCGCGCCGCGGGCAAGCGCAGGGCCGCCTGCAACGACAGCACCCCCGTCCACATGAACTGGACCATCCCCGGCACACCCGGGCATGACCACAACAACGCCCCCGGCGTGGACGAACGCTGCGAAGGCTATCCCTTCCTGCTGCACCGGGGCTATCAGGCCGCCTTCACGGAGATCGCCATGTATCTGGACTTGAGCAAATTCCAGTGGGATCCCGCGCTGGATGCGAAAATCACCGCGCTGGATGCCGAGGGCATCCGGGTGGGCCGTTGGACGCCTGACTGCGGCACGGAGCACGACCGGCTCTGCGACCACGTGGGCAGCGAGTACTGGCGGCACGTGCTGGATACCGAGCTGGAAGCGTGGCAGAAAAATGAGCCCAACGCCGACCCGTCCCTCTGGCCGGACGGCCGCCGCCCTGCCGGGCCGCGCCCCCTGCTGACTGCCACCACCGGCGGGCACATCGTGGCCTACACCGGCCCTGTGGATCTGCAAAAAAGCGGCCGGGGCTGGTTTACCGGCATCTGCTGCGACCCGGACTACGGCGGCCGCGGCATCGCCTCCGTCCTGTTCAACCTGCTCATGCGGGAGTTCGTGGCCGAGGGCGCGAAGTTCAGCACCCTTTTCACCGGCGAGACCAACTTCGCCCAGAAGATCTACAGCCGCGCCGGGTTCCACATCGTGGCCCGCTTTGTGGGGCTGACCAAGGAACTGTGATCCATCCATCCTTTCTTTTCGGGGACTGCTTCCGCCGCGCCAAGGCGCAGGGGAGGCAGCCCCTCTTTTTCCGTGCTTTTCCGCCCCTTCCCCCGCTGGGAAAAAGATGCTATAATCTTTTCTGCTAGAGCGTTCCCTCATCCGGGCCGCTTTTCCTCAATTCAGCAAGGAGGTTTCCTCAAATGAACGAACCGATTTTGGGCGTTATTTTCGATCTGGACGGCGTGATCGTCTCCACCGATGATTGTCACTATTTGGCTTGGAAGCGCATGGCCGACGAAGAAGGCATTCCCTTTGACCGCAAGGTGAACGAGCGTCTGCGGGGCGTGAGCCGTATGGCCAGTCTGGAGATCATTCTGGAAAAGGCGACGAAGACCTACACCGAGGAGCAGAAGGTGGAAATGGCCACCCGCAAAAACGGCTACTATGTGGAGCTGATCCAGCAGCTGACGGCGGACGCCATGCTGCCCGGAGCCATGGCCACGCTGGAGATGCTCAAAAAGCGCGGCGTGAAGATCGCCATTGGTTCCTCCAGCCGGAACACCCCCATCATCCTGCGGCAGATCGGGCTGGACGGTTACTTCGACGCAGTGGCCGATGGCAACCAGATCACCCACAGCAAGCCCGACCCGGAGGTTTTCCTGCTGGGCGCGAAGCTGCTGAACCTCGACCCCAAAAACTGCATGGTGGTGGAGGATGCGGACGCGGGCGTGGAAGCGGCCCTGAACGGCGGGATGCGGGTGCTGGGCGTAGGCTCTGCCAGCGCCAACCCCAAGGCCACCTTTACCGCCGCCAGCCTTGCGGACGCGGACTTTGACGAAATTCTGAAATAACTCATCCCAAGCGAGAGGAGAACGACCGAATGTTAGACAAGCATCTTGCCATGGAAGCGCTGGACGCCGCTCTATCCACCGGCGGCGACTTTGCGGAGATCTTTGCGGAGGACCGGCGGGATCAGGCCGTAGCCCTGCAGGACAGCCACGTGGAGCGGGTGAACTCGGGCCGTCTGCACGGCGCGGGCGTGCGGGTATACGACGGAACGTCCGCCGTATACGCCTACACCAACGATTTTGGCCGGGACGGCCTGCTGAAGTGCGCCAAAGAGGCGGCTTCGGCCATCCGCGCCCGGCGGCAGGGCCGCACGGCGGTTCAGCCGATGGAGGAGCGGCATTTCGTCAACCGTCATCCCATCTGGATGAAGCCCTCCGAGGTGGACACTCGCCGGAAGATCGACGTGCTCCGGGCGGCGGACAAGGCGGCCCGCTCTGCGGGCGAGGAAATCTCTCAGGTGCTCTGCGCCTTCACCGACAGCGAGCAGAACGTGCTGATCTGCAACAGCGACGGCCTGTACGTCGCCGATACCCGCGTTTATTCCCGCCTGCGCTGTCAGGCGGTAGCCTCCAACGGCACGGAGAACCAGTCTGCCGGTGAAGCGCCCGGCGCGGCCCGGGGCTTCGACTATTTCCTTGACACCATCGACCCGGCCCTGATGGGTCTCCGGGCGGGCAAAACGGCGGTGAAAATGCTCCACGCGCCCTTCTGCCCCTCCGGGGTGATGCCGGTGGTCATCGGCAGCGGCTTTGGCGGCGTGATCTTCCACGAGGCCTGCGGCCACAGTCTGGAGGCCACTGCCGTAGCCAGCAACATGAGCGAGTTCTGCGGCAAGCTGGGCCAGCAGATCGCCGCGCCCTGCGTCACGGCCATCGACGACGGCACCCTTCCCAACGAATGGGGCAGCGAGAACGTGGACGACGAGGGCATGCCCACGAACCGTCTGGTGCTGATTGAGAACGGCATTTTGAAGAACTACATGATCGACCGTCTGAACGGCCGTCGGATGGGCATGGCCCCCACGGGCAGCGCCCGCCGGGAGAGCTACGCCTACGCGCCCACCTCCCGGATGCGGAACACCTTCATTGCCCCGGGCTGCGACGACGAGGCGGAGATGATCGCCACCATGGGCGACGGTCTTTACGCAGCCAGCATGGGCGGCGGTTCGGTGAACCCCGCCACGGGCGAGTTCAACTTTGCGGTCAACGAAGGCTATCTCATCAAGGACGGCAAGATCGCCCACCCGGTTCGGGGGGCCAGTCTGGTCGGCAAGGGCGGCGACATTCTCCTGCAAATCGACCGGGTCGGCAAGAATATGGTCATGGCTCAGGGCATGTGCGGCAGCATGAGCGGCTCCGTTCCCGTCAACGTCGGCCAGCCCTGGATCCGCGTCAAGTCCATCACGGTCGGCGGCCGGCAGCAGGGCTAAAGCCCTGCACCCGTCACTGCGCGGCTTTGCCGCGCAGGGGCGTAGAAGACTTGCAGGTTGGCCGGGGTTTTACCGCCGTG
>URJB01000069.1 GCA_900548145.1 uncultured Eubacteriales bacterium
GCGCAGTCCGGGGTTAAGGGGTACTACCCCTTAGTGGGCGGATTCCCAGTCTTTGCCTTGGGAGACCTGGGCGATGAGGGGGACGCGGAGAGTGACAATGTTCTCCATGACCTCCTGAAGGAGGGCGGAGGCCCGGGGGGCTTCCTCGATGGGGCATTCGACGACCAGCTCGTCGTGTACCTGTAGGATCAGACGGGCCTTGAGGCCTTCGGCTTCCAGACGGCGCTCCACCTGTACCATGGCCAGCTTGATGATGTCCGCCGCCGTGCCCTGCACGGGGGTGTTCATGGCGGCGCGCTCACCGAAATTGCGCACGTTGCGGTTGGTGGAGCTGAGCTCGAAAAGCTCCCGGCGGCGGTGGAACATCGTCTCTGCATAGCCCCGTTCGTAGCCCAGACGGACGCATTCGTCCATGAAGGCCCGCACCCCCGGATAACGCTCAAAATAGCGCTCGATGAAGCGGTTGGCCTCCGGGCGGGAAATGCCCGCGTTCCGGGCAAGGCCGAAGCCACTGATGCCGTAGACGATGCCGAAGTTGGTGGCCTTCGCCGCCCGGCGCATTTCCGGCGTGACCGCATCCATGGAAACGCCGTGAATCTCCGCCGCTGTGCGGGTGTGGATGTCCTGATTCTTGAGGAACGCGTCGCACATGGCCCCGTCGCCGCTCAGGTGCGCCAGTACCCGCAGCTCGATCTGGCTGTAGTCCGCGTCCAATAGGATATTGCCCTCGCCCGCCACAAAGGCCCGGCGAATCTCCCGGCCCTCGTCGGTGCGGATGGGGATGTTCTGCAGGTTGGGCTCCATGCTGGAAATACGGCCCGTGACTGTGGCGGTCTGGTCAAAGGTGGTGTGAACCCGGCCGTCCCGTCCCCGCAGCTTCCGCAGACCGTCCACGTAGGTGGACTGCAGCTTGCTCAGCTTGCGGTAGCGCAGCAGGGGCTCGATGCAGGGGTGATAGGGCACCAGGTCCTCCAGCACCTCGGCGGCGGTGGAATAGGCCCCGTTCTTGTTCTTCTTCTGAGCGGGAAGACCCAGTTTGTCGAACAGCACCTCGCCCAGCTGCTTGGGGCTGTTCAGGTTGAAGTCCGGCACCTCCGTCAGCCGGTACACCGCCTGACGGCTTTCTTCGATCTCCCGGGTGAAAAGGTCGCTGAGCTGGTTCAGCGTGTCCAAGTCCACCAGAAACCCTTCGTCCTCCATCTCAAATAAAACCCGGGTCAATGGCTGCTCCATGTCCCAGAGAAGGGCTTCCATGTCCCGCTGATGAAGCCGCTCCCGCTGGCGCAGGGCCATCGAATAGACTTCCGCCGCAGAGGCGCTTTCCGGCAGGGAGACGGCCTCTCCGGCAAATTCCGCTTCCAGTGACGCGGCCAGTGTATAATCCTTCTGAGCCGTGTGCAGCAGATAGGCTCCCAGCATGGTGTCCTGACGGATGGCGGGTTGGGGCAGATGATAACGCTCCAGCAGATGGAACAGCTCCTTCGCCCCGTGGACGATCAGAGGAACGGCTTCCAGCACCGGACGAAGCTCCGTCAGAATGTGATCTTCGTACATGCCGCCGCCCATCAGGTCCCGCAGAAGGGGCATACGCCATAATTCCAGTGAGGGGGTCAGCAGGGTGACTTCCTCCGGCCCCAGATGGAGCACGGCAAATTCCGGCTTTTCCGCCGCCAGCGCTGTGGCGGCCTGACGCAGACTGTCCGGGTCGGTGAAGACCTTCTCCCCGGAAACGGCCTGAAGCCCCGGCAGCCCCGTCTCCTGCGCCATGGCCGTAGCGGGAGAGACTTTCCCGGTCTCCTTTTTGCCGCCGCCCGCCCGCTGCCCTGCGGCGGTGGTGCGGGGCTGAACGGCGGGAACAGTCTCGCCGCTCAAAAGACGTTCCACGCTTTTGGCGGTCTGGTTCAGTTCGTATTGCTGCAAAAGCGGGATGCCCTCGTTCATTTCCTGCCACGTGCAGCGGGCAAAGTCCGGCTGAATGGGCGCGTTGCGGCGGATGGTGCCCAAGTCACGGCTCAGCAGCGCCGACTCTCGGCTCGCCCGCAGCTTTTCGCCCAGCTTGCCCTTCACCTCGTCCGCGTGGGCCAGAACCTCGTCCAGACTGCCGTATTGGGAGATCAATTTCAGGGCGGTCTTTTCGCCGATGCCCGCGATGCCGGGAATGTTGTCGCTGCTGTCGCCCATCAGGCCCTTCATGTCCGGCACCTGATCGGGCCGGTAGCCGTAGCGCTCCTTCACGCCCTCTGCGTCCAGCAGCAGGCTTTCCGAAATGCCCGTCTTGGTCAGGATAATGCGGGTATCCCCGCCGACCAGCTGCAGGCTGTCCCGGTCGCCGGTCAGCACATAGGCCGCGTAGCCCTGCTCGTTGGCCAGCCGCGCCGCCGTGCCCAGCAGGTCGTCGGCCTCGTAGCCCTCCATTTCAAAAGAGGCGATATGCATGGCCTTCAGCACCTCCCGCATCAGGGGCAGCTGGGGCCGCAGCTCCTCGGGCATGGGCTTGCGGGTGCCTTTGTAATCCGGGTACAGGGTGTGACGGAAGGTGGGCGCGTGAACGTCCAGCATCACGCACAGCGCATCGGGCCGGTAATCCCCCAGCGCCTTCAGGAGCATGCTGAAAAAGCCGTGCACCGCGTTGGTGTAGGTCCCGTCTTTAGTCACCATCAGGGGAAGGGCGTGAAAGGCCCGGAAGATCAGGCTGTAGCCGTCCACCAAAAGGACGGAGGGTTTGCGCGTTTCGCTCATGAGTCCTCCATTCAGCAGGGGGGAACGCTTCGGCCCCCGGCGGTCGATCGATGTAAGACAGGATTCCCTGCCGCAATCCAGACATGCCCGGCGAAAAAGCCCGCCCCGGGCGAGACCTTCCGCCATACGTCCTATTATACCATAGTTTGCCGTCTTGTCACGCCGGGGAAGCGCAGGTGTTACAGCTTGGGGCACTTGCGCTTCTTTCCCGGCGAAACTATAATAGACAGGTGACTGAATTTTTCGCGTTTTCACAGGAGGGAAGCCCATGGAACAGCAGAACTTTTTTACCGCTCCCCAGCCCATGCAGCCGCTGGCGGCCCGGCTTCGGCCCCAGAGCTTAGAGGAATTCGTGGGGCAGCGCCACCTGCTGGCTCCGGGAAAGGTGCTTTGGCGGCTGATCGAGGGCGATCACGTTTCCTCCATGATTTTCTGGGGCCCGCCGGGCGTGGGCAAGACCACGCTGGCCCGCATTATCGCCAACCGCACCAAGGCGAAGTTCATCGATTTTTCTGCCGTCACCAGCGGCATCAAGGAGATCCGCGAGGTGATGCAGAGCGCCGACCACAACGCCCTGTACGGCGAAAAGACCATCGTTTTTGTAGATGAAATCCACCGCTTCAACAAGGCCCAGCAGGACGCCTTTCTGCCCTTTGTGGAAAAGGGCAGCATCGTGCTGATCGGGGCCACCACGGAGAATCCCTCCTTCGAGGTCAACGGGGCGCTTCTGTCCCGGTGCAAGGTATTCGTCCTCCACGCCCTGACCACGGACGACCTGACCGGCCTGCTGGAACGGGCCCTGAAGGATCCCCGCGGCTTCGGCGGGCAGAAGGTGGTCATGGCCCCGGAGCTTCTCCGGGCCGTGGCGGAGTTTGCCAACGGCGACGCCCGTTCCGCCCTGTCCACGCTGGAAATGGTGGTGCTCAACGGCGATCTGGACGGGGACACCACCACCGTCACCGAAGAGGTGCTGGAGCAGTGCATCTCCAAAAAATCCCTTTTGTATGATAAGAAGGGCGAGGAGCATTACAATCTGATCTCCGCCCTGCACAAGTCCATGCGCAATTCCGACCCGGACGCGGCGGTGTACTGGCTGGCCCGCATGCTGGAAGCCGGGGAAGACCCGCTCTATATCGCCCGGCGGGTGGTGCGCTTCGCCAGCGAGGACGTGGGCCTGGCCGATCCCCGGGCGCTGGAGCTGTCGGTGGCGGCCTATCAGGCCTGCCATTTTCTGGGCGTGCCCGAGTGCAACGTCCACCTGACGCAGGCCGTGACCTACCTGTCGCTGGCCCCCAAGTCCAACGCCATGGAGGTGGCCTACAACGAGGCCAGAAAGGACGCGGTGACGCAGCTGGCCGAGCCGGTGCCGCTGAACATCCGCAACGCGCCCACCCGGCTGATGCAGCAGCTGGACTACGGCAAGGGCTACAGGTACGCCCATGATTATAAGGACAAACTGACCGCCATGCAGTGCCTGCCGGATTCATTGGTGGGCCGGGAATACTACCATCCCACGGAAGAAGGGCTGGAAGGCCGGTTCAAGACCCGGCTGGAGACCATCAAGGCGTGGAAAAAGGAACATGGGGGAAGGTGAAAGCGGAGGCTGCTCTTTTCAGGGCAGTCCTTTTTCATTTTTGGGCGTTTTTGGGCCGATCTTTTCCGCCGGGTATGCAGAAAGCGGGAAATGTGTTATAATGAAAATTGGCTGGTTCTGCCTGCGTACAGGGAGGGATGGGCGTGTTCTGCGGAATTCTGCGGTTTCTGGTGACGGCGGCGGCCGTGCCCCTGTGCGCTGAGCTGATGGACGGCGTGCGGGCGGTGGATATGAGCAACGCCATCGTGCTGGGGCTGCTGCTGGCAGTGGTCTACACAGTGCTTCGGCCCCTGTTGAGACTGCTGCTGAAGGTGGTCAACTTCTGCACGCTGGGGCTTTTGTACGTGGCGGTGGATGCGTGGCTGGTGTGGACAGCTGCCGCGCTGGTGGAAAACAGCGTTCAGTTTCAGAATTTCTGGTGGGCGGTGGCGATGGCGGCGGTGGTGAACGCCGCCCGAATGGTGATCGACGCGTTGAGCGGCGATGTACGCCGGTAAGGAGGAAAACAATGCATTTTTTATTGGTCAATGACGACGGGATCGGCTCGGCAGGCATTATGGCCCTGATGGAAGCGGCGCTGAAGCGGGGCCACCGGGTCAGCATGTGCGCCCCCAGCGGCCAGATGAGCGCCGCCAGCCATCGGATCACCCTTTCCGACCCGCTGTATGTGAAGGATTACCCCCTGAACCGGGAAAACGCGCAGGGCTTCGCCATTACCGGCACTCCGGCGGACTGCGTCCGGCTGGCGTTCTTGGGCGGGCTGGTCACGGAGCCGGTGGACGGCGTGATCTCCGGCGTGAACAACGGCTATAACGCCGGGCTGGCCGTCTATTACAGCGGCACCGTGGGCGCGGCCCGGGAGGCGGCGCTGCTGGGGCATCCGTCCATCGCGGCCTCCATTGACTACAAGGCCGACCCCGCCCATGTGCAGGACGCGGCAGAGCTGGTGCTGGAAGTGGCGGAGAAATACTTCCGTGCGCCCAAAAACGGCTTCCGGGTGCTGAACATCAACGTGCCCGACCTGCCCCGCGCCCAGTGGAAGGCACCGGTGTATGCGCCCCTGTCCGACGCGGGCATCCGGGACGGCTACGACCGCTGTTACGCCGACAGGCCCGGCACGTATTTCTGGCTTCAGGCGGGCTGTGAGATGGATCCCCCCGCCGAGGGCTGCGACGAATGGTACCTGAACCTGGGGCATCCTACCCTGACGCTGCTCAGCGGCATGGGCAGCGAACCTCAGGCGGATTTCGACCGGCTGGGTCTGCTGGGCTGACCTGACCACGCAGAAGGAGAAGATCAAGTGCACGACCCACAGGAATGGATCACCCGGCTCAATATGAGCGGCAAGCCCCTGAGCAAGGGGCAGAAGCGCATTGCGGAGTATATTTCCTGCCACTATGAAAAGGCGGTGTCCATGACGGCCGTGATGCTGGGCAGGCAGTGCGGCGTCAGCGAAAGCACGGTGGTTCGCTTCGCCATGGCGCTGGGCTACGAGGGCTACCCGGAAATGCAGGAAAAGCTTCGCTCCATGGTTCGCCAGCGGCTCACCGCCGAGCAGCGGGTAGGCATGATGGAGGAGACAGACCGCCGGGAGGTGGTCAGCACGGTGCTGAAAAACGACCTGCAAAACCTGCGCAAGACCATGGACGAGCTGCGCCCGCAGGATTTTGATATGGCGGTGGAATGCATTCTGGCCGCCCGGCGGCTGTATATCATGGGCCTGCGCTCCTCCGCGCCGCTGGCTATGTTCCTGTACCATTACCTGCACCAGATCTTCGACGAGGTGGTGCTGGTGCAGAATCTGACCGGCGACGTGTTCGAGGAGATCGACCGCATCCAGAAGGGCGACGTGCTGTTCGGCATCAGCTTTCCCCGGTATTCCGCCCGGACGCTGGAATGTATGCGCTTCGCCCGGCAGCACGGGGCGCAGGTCATCGGCATGACTGACGGCGTGATGAGCCCCCTGCGGGAGGAATCGGATATCTGCCTGTGCGCTCACACGGATATGTCCGGCTTTGTGGACAGTCTGGCTGCCCCGCTTTCGCTGATCAACGCGCTGATCGTGTCTCTGGGCATGAGCCGCCGCACGGAGCTCAGCGAGCATTTCAAGCGTCTGGAGGGAATATGGAACGCGCACAGCGTCTATATCGACAAGCTGCATGAATAAAGTGATCGTGATCGGCGGCGGCGCGGCGGGGCTGATGGCGGCCCTGAGCGCGGCGGAGGCGGAGGCCTCCGTCCTGCTGCTGGAAGGCAACGAAAAACTGGGCAAGAAAATTTACATTACCGGCAAGGGCCGCTGCAACGTGACCAACGCCTGCGAGCCCGCCGCCTTTATGAACAAGGTGGTCAAGAACCCCCGCTTTCTTTTCAGCGCCCTGAACGCCTTCGGGCCGGAGGACATGATGGCCCTGCTGGAACGGCTGGGCTGCCCGGTGAAGGTGGAGCGGGGCGACCGGGTCTTCCCGGTCAGCGAAAAGGCCAGCGACGTGACCCGGGCGTTGGAAAAGGAACTGCGGCGGCTGGGCGTTTCCATCCGGCTGAACACGAAGGTTTCCCACATTTTGGTGGAAAACGGAGCCGTCCGCGGCGCAGAGCTGGAAGACGGAACGCGGCTGGACGCAAACCGGGTCATCGTGGCCACCGGCGGGCAGAGCTATCCTTCCACCGGCTCCACGGGCGACGGCTTCCGCTGGATGGCGGAGCTGGGCCACACGGTCTATCCGCCGCTGCCCTCCCTGATCGCGCTGACCTGCGGCGCGGCGTGGGTTTCCGCCTTACAGGGCTTGAGCCTGAAAAACGTTCGCCTGACCCTGAAGCGGGGCAAAAAGGTGCTTTACAGCGATGTGGGCGAGATGCTTTTCACCCATTTCGGCATTTCCGGGCCGCTGGTGCTGTCCGCGTCCGCCCACATGGCGGAGCTGGCCCCGGAGGACGTGCAGCTTCTATTGGATCTGAAGCCCGGCCTGACCGCCCAGCAGCTGGACGCGCGGCTTCTGCGGGAGCTGGACGCTTCCGGCAAGCGGCAGCTGCGCACCCTTCTGACCACGCTGTATCCGGCCAGTCTGGCGGAAGAAATGCCCGCGCTCTGCGGCATCCCCGCGCAAACGCCCGCCTGCGAGATCACCCGGGAGCAGCGCGCCCGGCTGGTCAGGGCGGGCAAAGAACTGCCCCTTCCCGTGAACGGCACCCGGCCCCTGACTGAAGCGGTGGTCACCCGGGGCGGCGTCAGCGTGAAGGAGATCAACCCCGCCACCATGGAAAGCAAGAAAATTCACGGTCTGTACGCCGCCGGCGAGCTTCTGGACGTGGACGCCATGACCGGCGGCTTCAACCTGCAGATCGCCTTCTCCACCGGTCGTTTGGCCGGAATGTCCGCCGCGGAACCCGACGCTTTTTAACACCCACAGAATTGGAGCTTGAACCCGCATGAACTACATTGTTTTGGATTTGGAATGGAACCAGCCTGTCAGCTACGCATCCGCCGCCTACCGCAAGGTGGGAAGCAAGCTTTTATTTGAGGTCATCCAGATCGGCGCGGCCAAGGTGGATGAGACGATGCAGATCGTCGATTCCATCTCCATTCCCATCTGTCCCACCCACTATCTGACCATTCATCCCCGGGTCAAGCGCATGACCGGGCTGACGCAGGAGATTCTCTGCGACGCGCCTGCTTTTTCCGAGGGCATGGAGCAGTTTATGGACTGGTGCGGAGACGACTGCGTCTGCCTGACTTGGGGCGGCGACGATATCAGCGTTCTGCAACAGAATGTGGATTTCTTCAAATTTGGTCGGCCACTGCCCCGGATGTACGATCTGCAGCGGCTCTACGCCGCCGAGATGGGCCGCAACGGGCAGGTGGCCCTGAAAGCGGCCATGGAGACCCTCGGCATCGACCCGGACGAGAACCGCAGCTTTCACAACGCCAAGGACGACGCCTACTACACGGCGCTGGTATGGCAGAAGCTGCCCCATCCCGAGAAAGTACTGCAGTACGAGGAGCACGCCAAGAAGCTGGGTCACAGCGAGCGTCGTTCCCGGCTTCGTTTTTCCGAAACGGTGCCTTCGGTGAAGGAAGCCCTTGCCAGCGACAAGCTGACCGCGCCCCGCTGTCCCACCTGTCAGCAGCCCACCCAGCTCAAGACGGAGCTGATCCCGCAGGCGGCGGGCCGCTTTGTGGCCCTCGCCGAGTGCGCCCATCATGGCCCGCTTTTTCTGCAGGCCCGGTTCGCTCTTTTGCCAGACGGCCAGAAGGGGATGCGCCTGACCATCCAGCCTGCCGACCGGCAGACGAAGGCCTACGTTCACACGAAGGAACTGCAATACCAGCTCAAGCGCAAGCGGGGCGACTACGTCAACGTCGATTTCGACGATCTGCAAGACGCCCTCACCTCCGACATGCCCTTCGACTAAGGGGTAGTACGCCTTACCCCGGACTGCGCGCCGTGGGCGCGCAGGGTGCTCGGGGGACATGCGGCTTGGCCGTGAAGCTACCGCCGCTCGGCGACAGGCCTCGCGGCTCGCGAGTCTGGTGCGGCTCCCTGCTGCTTGGCGAGTGCAGACCGCCATTCGGCGACAGGCCTCATGGCTCGCGCCCGCCGAACCCGCTGGCCGATGACCTTCCAAAATCGGCCAACCAACAGGAAACCATCCCAACCCGCAAGGGGTAAGCCTGCCCACCGCCAACTGCGGGGGAGCAGAGCGGCGATAGGCAGCGGAGGGAAAAAG
>URJB01000070.1 GCA_900548145.1 uncultured Eubacteriales bacterium
CGCATGTCCCACGAGCACCCTGCGCGCCGTAGGCGCGCAGTCCGGCTTAAGGCACTGCCTTATTCGAGTTCGAAGGCGCCGGTGTAGAGTCGGTAGTAGGTGCCCTTCTGGGCGATCAGGTCGGCGTGACTGCCCCGCTCGATGATGCGGCCATGATCCAGCACCATGATCGCGTCGGAGTTGCGCACGGTGGACAGCCGGTGGGCGATGACGAAAACCGTGCGGCCCTTCATCAACGCGTCCATGCCCTTCTGCACAATGCTCTCGGTGCGGGTGTCGATGGAGGAGGTGGCCTCGTCCAGAATCATCACGGGCGGGTCCTCCACGGCGGCCCGGGCAATGGAGATCAGCTGCCGCTGGCCCTGAGAAAGGCCGCTGCCGTCGCCGGTCAGCACCGTGTCGTAGCCCTGAGGCAGCATACGGATGAAGCCATCCGCATTGACCAACTTCGCCGCCTCGATGCATTCCTCGTCCGTGGCGTCCGGGTTGCCGAAACGCAGGTTCTCCATCACCGTGCCGGTGAAGAGGTTCACGTCCTGTAAAACCATGCCCAGCGAGTGGCGCAAATCGTCCTTCTTGATCTTGTTGATGTTGATGCCGTCGTAGCGAATTTTGCCGTCGGCAATGTCGTAGAACCGGGTCAGCAGGTTGGTAATGGTGGTCTTGCCAGCGCCGGTGGCGCCGACAAAGGCGATCTTCTGGCCCGGCTTGGCGTAAATGCTGATGTCGTGCAGCACGATCTTCTCCGGCGTGTAGCCGAAGTCCACGTCATCCAGAACGATGTCGCCCTTCAGCTCGGTGTAGGTGGTGGTGCCGTCGCTGTGAGGATGCTTCCACGCCCACAGGCCGGTGCGATGGTCGCTTTCGCAAAGCTGGCCGTTCTCATCCCGCCGGGCGTTCACCAGCGTGACGTAGCCTTCGTCGGTCTCGCTGGGCTCGTCCATCAGGCGGAAGATGCGCTCCGCGCCCGCCAGCGCCATGATGACGGAGGAAAGCTGCTGGCTCACCTGCGAGATGGGCATGACGAAGCTGCGGGACAGGGTCAGGAAGGAGGCGATCATGCCCAGCGTAACGGCCCCGCCCGCGCCGGACAGGCTGACGTTGGTCACGCCGCTCAGGCTCAGGCCCGCGCCGATCACCGCCAGAATAACGTAGAGAATATGGCCCATGTTGTTGTTGATGGGCCCAAGGATGTTGGCGAAGCGGTTGGCTTCGGTGGCGTTGAGGCAAAGCTCCTCGTTGCGGCGGTCAAATTCCTCCACGGCCTTGCCTTCGTGGCAGAAGACCTTGACCACCTTCTGGCCGTTCATCATTTCCTCGATGTAGCCATTGACGGAGGCCAGCGACTGCTGCTGCTTGACGAAGAACTTGCCGCTCTTGCCGGAGACCCGGCCCGTGACCCACATGATGAGCGCGGTGAACAGCACCACCGTCAGGGTGAGCCACAGGCTCTGGCTGAGCATGGCCACGAATACCGCCACGATGGAAATAATGGAGGAGAACACCTGCGGCAGCGCCTGCGCGATCATCTGACGCAGGGTGTCGGTGTCGTTGGTGTAGTGGCTCATGATCTCGCCGTGGCTGTGGGTGTCAAAGTAGCGGATGGGCAGGGTCTGCATATGGGCGAACATATCGTCCCGCACGTTTTTCAAAACGCCCTGCGCCACCACCACCATCAGCCGGTTGTACAGGTAGCCGCAGACCATACCGACCCCATAAATGCAGGCCATATATACCAGCTGGGTCAGCAGGCCGGAAAAATCCGGGTTGATCTGGCCGATCATGGGGGTGATGTAGTCGTCGATCAAAGTCTTGATGAAGGTGGAAGCCGTCACGCTGGCAATGGTGTTGCCCAAAATGCAGAACAGCACCAAAACCAGACGCAGGCGGTAGCGGCCCACATAGCCCATCAGCCGGGCCACGGTGGCTTTCAGGTTCTGCGGCTTCGCGCCGCCCCTGGGTCCGCGGGGTCCTCGCATCATTCTGCATCGCTTCCTTTCATCTGGGATTCGTATACCTCGCGGTAAATATCGCTGGTCTTGAGCAGCTCGTCATGGGTGCCCAGCGCCGCTACCCGGCCCTGATCCAGCACCACGATCTGGTCGGCCTCCATCACGCTGCCCACGCGCTGGGCAATGATGATCTTGGTCATGTCGCCCAGTTCATCCTTCAGCGCCTTGCGGATCAGCGCGTCCGTGGCCGTGTCCACGGCGCTGGTGGAGTCGTCCAGCACCAGCACCTTGGGCTTTTTCAGCAAAGCCCGGGCGATGCAGAGGCGCTGCTTCTGACCGCCGGACACGTTGGTGCCGCCCTGCTCGATGTGGGTCTCGTACTTGTCCGGGAAGCCCTGAATAAAGCTGTCCGCCTGCGCCAGCTCGCAGGCATGGCGGATTTCCTCGTCGGTGGCGTTTTCATTGCCCCAGCGCAGATTCTCCGCAATGGTACCGGAGAAAAGCTCGTTCTTCTGCAGGACGAAGGCCACGGCGTTGCGCAGGCTGTCCAGATCGTAGCGGCGCACGTCCACGCCGCCGACCTCCACGCTGCCCTCGCTGACGTCGTACAGCCGGGGGATCATCTGCACCAGACTGGATTTGCTGGAGCCGGTGCCGCCCAAAATGCCGATGGTCTGGCCGCTGCGGAAGTGCAGGTCCACATGATCCAGCACCGGGTTCTCCGAGCGGCTGTTGTAGCGGAAGACCACGTCGTTGAAGTCCACGGAGCCGTCCTTCACATCGGTGACGGCGTTTTCCGGGCTGACGATGTCGCTCTGCTCGTCCAGCACCTGAGCGATGCGCTCGGCGGAAGCCCGGGAGATGACGATCATGACAAAGACCATGCTCAGCATCATCAGGCTGGACAAAATCTGCATGGTGTAGGTGAACAGGCTGGTCAGTTCGCCGGTGGACAGACCCAGCGCCGCGTCGCCGCCGCAGGCCACCACCGCCTTGGCGCCCAGCCACGAGAGCAGCAGCATACAGCCGTAGATGCAGAACTGCATCAGGGGCATATTAAAGGCCAGCAGCTTTTCCGCCTTGCTGAAGTCCTGATAAATTTCTTCCGAAATATCATCGAACTTCTGAATTTCATGATCCTCCCGCACGAAGGACTTGACCACGCGGATGCCGTTCAGATTTTCCTGCACCACGTTGTTCAGACGATCATAGCGCTTGAAGACCCGCTCAAAGATGGGATGCGCGTGGGAGGCCACCAGATACAGCCCCACGCCCAGCACGGGGATGAAAATGGCGAAGACGCCGGACAGCTTCGCGTCGATACCGATGGCCGCCACCAGCGAGAAGATCAGCATGAAGGGCGAACGCACCGCCGTGCGGATGATCATCTGATAGGCGTTCTGCACGTTGCTCACGTCGGTGGTCAGGCGCGTCACCAGACCGCCGGTGGAGAAACGATCGATGTTGGCGAAGGAGAACTCCTGAATATGGCTGTACATATCCCGCCGCAGGTTCTTGGCGAAGCCCGCCGAGGCCACCGCCGCATAATGCCCGGACAGAATGCCGAACAGCAGCGACGCAAAGGCCGACAGCAGCAGCACCAGCCCCGCCTTCCAGATATAGGGCATACTGCCCTGACCGATGCCCTTGTCGATCAGGCTGGCCATGATCAGCGGAATGACGCATTCCATGACCACCTCCAGCGAAACGTACACCGGGGCTTTGATGGACGCGGGCTTATATTCCCGCACGCTTTTGAGTAACTTTCGAATCATCGTGTCAATCCCTCCACGTTCCTTTCTCCATTCTTTCGTAAACGGTACAGATGGTATGGCCGTAGCTTCTGATTTCTGCCAGAACGTGATAATCCCGGGGGACGGTCACACCGTAGATACGGCCATAGGTGGTGTTCATCCAAAGATAGGACGCGTCCTCCGGCTGCTCCGTGACAGTCAGAAGGGCTTTTTCCTCTGCCGTCAGGGCGGAAAGGGCCTGTTCCAGCCCCAGATGGCTCAAAGCGTCCGTGCCGGACACGGTCAGGGGCAGGGCTTCGTTCCGCTCGGAGCCCAGCAGAAGCCGCAGGGCGTTGACTGCGCTCACGTCCCAGTAGTCCAGCTCCATGGTCTCCTCCGCGTCCGCAGGGGCCAGGAAGTTGTAGTAGGCGTACTGATAGGGGTGATTCTGCAGGACGCCCACGCCGTCCGCCGCCATGCACAGGGCCAGAATGCCCGCGATGGCCGCGCCGTTGAGCCCCTTCGCCCGCCGCTGCAGGGTCTCCAGCCCCCATGCCGCCAGTACGATAAACCCGGCGTACAGGAAGTAGAAATGCCGCCAGCCGTTGTAGATCACCGGCTGGCGCAGCATCACATACCCCATGAACGCCGCCCACAGCAGCGTGGCGCACAGCAGCAGCAGCTTCTCCGGCTCCCGCAGGCACTTGCCCGGATGGCGGAACCATTCCCGTGCCGCAGCCAGCTGGCCTACGGCGCACAGGGGGAAGAAATACAGAGGCAGGGTGTAGAGCATCATCCGGGGCAGATAGCTTCGGGGCAGCGGGGCGATCGCCTGATCGTACCGCTGGCCCCGGAACAGCACCACGCCCGTCCACCGGCTGAACTGCGAGGCATTTTTCAGGACGTACTGAAAATATTCCAGCGGCCCATCCCATGCGGCGGGGGTCAGCAGCAGGAAGAACCCGCCGAAGGAGACCATCGCCGTCAGCGCGGCCAGCACCGCAGAGCGGCTCCACTGCTTCCGGGCCGTCACAGAGACCAGCGCCGCCACGGACAGCATCCCCCAGATCGCCAGCCCGACGATCTTGGTATTGGCCGCCAGCGCGCCCGCCAGCGAGAAGAGCAGCGCCCGCAGGGGCGTTGGGCTTTTCCACAGCCGCAGGGCCAGATAGAAGCACCACAGCACCAGCGTCAGCAGGGCCATGTCCTTGTTGTTGTAATGCCCCTCCGCAAACAGGCGGGGCGACAGCAGCAGCATGGCCACCCCGGCCAGCGCCGGGCCGAAGCCAAGGCCCATTTCCCGCAGGAGCAGGTACAGCCCCAGCAGCCCCAGCGTGAACAGTCCCCAGCTGTAGGCGTGCCACAGCCAATGAAGCAGGGCGGAGTCGGTTTCGGCAAGCCGCAGCGCCGGGGCCAGCAGGTAATAGGCGCTCTGGCCATGGTCTTTTTCCACACTTTCGGAAATACGCTGAACGCCCAGCCGGTCGTAGTAGGCCACCGCCTGCCCGTCCCCGAGACGGACGGCATACTCCTTCAGATTTTGCCGCAGAATCTCCTGTTCGGACGGCTCGTCAAAGTATACGCCGTAATCGGCGGCGGTGCAAAGGCCCCATGTAAAAATCAATGTAAAAATTAACGCAAGGCCAACCACCGAAGCGGATATTTTTTTCTTTCTCACGGCTGAACGTCCTCCTTTGGCGCGCAGACGCAGCAGATCATGGCTCCGTAGCTATCGAACCGGCACAGAATTTCCTCTGCCGCCGGAAGGACTTCGCCCGCCAGCACCGCATAGCTGGTGTTCACGATCCGATAGGCAGAGCCGCTTTCCTCACTGTCCGGGTAAACGGCTTCGAACCGGGCGCGGCGCTCCTCGGGCCAGTGATCCAGATTGCTCAAAACGCCGCTGCGGGTACGACTGTCCGTCCACGTCACCCGGATGGGCCGGCCGTCAGGCGCGTTTTCCTCCAGCCAGCGAAGGGCCGCGTCAATGCCCACGTTCCAGTAGTCCAGCTCGTGCCGCCGCTCCAGCCCGTTCCGGCTGACCAGCGGCTGATAGTAGGCGAACTGGAAGGGATGGTTCAGCGCAAGGCCCGCGCCCTGCAGGGCCAGCAGGGCGCACAGCGCCCCCGCCCCGGCCCGGCGAAGGGCCGGCCTTGCCGAAAGCCTCAGCCGAAGCCGGCCCAGCGCCCAACCCGCCGTGGCCATCATGGGGAAAAACAGAAAATAAGCGTGCCGCCAGCCGTTGTAGACCCGCACCCGCATGACCATCATGCCCAGCAGGGGCAGCAGCCAGCAGGAAAGGCACAGAACCGCCGCAAAGTTCTCCTGCCCGCACAGGGCCGAGGCTTTCTGACGGGCACACCGGCGCAGGACGAGTCCTCCGCCCAGCAGGATCAACCCCAGTTGGACCAGAGGCATGGTCAGGGCGATCATCACCGGCAGGTAATAGAACGGCGGGCGCTCCCACGAAAGGTCGATCACCCGGCCACAGAACAGCACCGTGTTGTTCCAGCGGGAAAAGCTGTAGGAGTTACGCAGCACGTAGGTCAGGTATGCCGCCGGATCCCGGAGCAGGGCCGGGGTCAGCAGCACGTAGCAGCCAAGAGACCCCAGTACCGCCACGAGCACCGCCCGCCATGTGCGGCGGGTGAAGTGCTTTTCCAGCAACAGCGACAGAAGGGCCATACCGCCGCAAAGAAGGCTGACCGCCCCGCCGATGATGCGGGTATTGGTGCAGAAACCCGCCGCCAGCGCGAAGCACAGCGCCCGGCCCGCCGTGGGCTTTTCCCGCAGGCGCAGGGTCTGCCACAGCACCACCGCCGCCAGATCCATCAGAGCCGCGTCCTTGTTGTTGTAATGCCCCTGCGCGAACAGACGGGGGCAGCACAGGGCCAGCAGCGCCGCCGCCGCGGCCAGCGGGCGGGAGAGGCCCATCCGGCGGCAGACGGCGTACAGGGCGTACAGCCCCAGCGTAAACAGGGCCCACGTCCAGACGCGCCACCAGTGGGTGAACTGCTGGTCGGTCACGTTCGGGTCGCAGGCCAGCGGCGCAAGGGGATAGTAAGCCGAGCTGTTGTGATCCATTTCGATGCTCTGAGACAGAGGAATGACCCCCATGGCCTTGAGCGCCTGATGAAAGCCCGTCTCAAAGGGCAGGAGCTCACCGTATTCCATCAGGGCCATGCGGTAAATGTTGATCTCGCCCTTTTCATCCCAGTTACGGCCGTAATCGTCTACTGTGCACAGCCCCAGCAGGAAGATCAGCGCAAACAGAAGCGCGATCGCCGCTTTGGCAAGCCGCTGCCGGGTCTCGGGCCGCAGTTTGCGGCTGATTGCTTCACTCATTCGCCCTTCTCCTTTTTCCATGCCCGATCACGGTCAATGCGCATCAGTGTGCGTCCGTAGGCGCGGATCGTCACGGCTTCCTCCTGCTCCTCCGACGGCTCCCATCCGCTGAACAAGGCGTAGGTGGGATTGGACAGCACATATTCCGCCGCGCCCTCCGTCGGGATAAAGCGCTGCCGCAGCCGGGGCTCCATCACATAGAGGGCGTTCTCCAGCCCGGCCCGGGCCCACAGGTCGGCGGGCGCTATGACGATCTCGCCCTCCGTCCGCCCGGCCAGCGCCTCCAGCGCGTTCAGGACGCTGACGTTCCAGTAGTCCCGCTCCAGATCGTCCTGCCCGGTCAGCAGGCGGACGACGGGCTGCTCATAGGCGTACTGGTACGGATGCTGAGTGGCGATACCCACGCCCGTCAGAGCCATGCACAGGCTCAACAGAACGGTCAAAAGGCGGCTTGCCAGACGCTTGCCTTCCATCAGCCGGTACAAACCGTGCAGCCCGTAAGCCGCCAGCACCAGCATGGGCCCGTAGAGGAAATAGAAATGCCGCCAGCCGTTGTAAACCGTGGCATGGGCCAGCACCGCCGCTCCCAGCGGCAGCAGCCACAGCAGCGAGCAGAGCAGCAATCCCAGCGCCCGGTCGCTGCCATGAAAGCCTTTTTTCCAGCTTTTCAGCGCGCCCAGTTGGCCGACGGCGCACAAAAACAGCGTCCATAGCGGCGTGGTGGCCGCGATCATGTAGGGCAGATAGTACCATGGAAGCCGCTCTTTCCCTAACAGGAAGGTCGTGCCCCGGAAGCGGACGTAATTCTTCCACCGGCTGAAATCCAGCGCGTTTTCCACCAGATAGCGGAAAAACCCGGTCGGCTGCCGCCAAAGGGCGGGGGTCAGCAGGGCGTAAAACCCGATAAACCCGAAAAACGCCGCCAGCCCAGCCGCCCAGACTCTGCCCCCGCCCTGACGGCGGAGCAGCTGCCGCAGCAGCACAAACAGGGCGCATAGCCCCCAAAGGGCGAAGCCGATCACCTTCATGTTAGCGCAGAAGGCCCCTGCCAGAGCAAACAACAGCCCCCGCAGGACGCCAGGACGCTTCATCAATCGAAGGGCCGTCCATAGGACGCAGAGGGTCAGGGCCATCAGCACGGTATCTTTGTTGTTATAGTGCCCCTCCGCAAAAAAGCGGGGGCTTAACAGCAGAAAGCAGACCGCCGCCAGACTGATACCCCGGGACAGCTCCAGCTCCCGGCAGCAGCCGTACAGCGCCAGCGCACCCAGCGTGAATAAGACCCAGCACCAACCGTGCCATAGAATCATCCGGCTGTGCTCGGTCAGGTTCTCGTCCATCACTACGCCCGCCAGCGGATAGAACGCCGCCGCGCCGTGATCCCGCTCGATGCTTTCGCTGATGGGCAGCAGCTCCGACGTGGTGCCGTTGCCCTGCTCCTGCCAGTAGGCAAAGGCGCTTTCGTCCGCTCCCGCGGCCCGGACATACTCCCATAGATTCATCCGCAGGATGTCCATTTCCAGCCGTTCGTCCCACGGGCGGCCATATTGGGGGACCGTCACCAGCCCCAAAACCAGCACCAGCCCGAAAAACAGCGGTATCAGCCAGCGGGGAAGCGTCCTTCTGTGCATAAAAGGCTCCTTTCGTGCAGCGAAACGACTGTTTCAGAATGCTCTGCTCTAAATAGAAACAGCGTCTCTGCCACTCCGCTCTGACCTCTTTGGGTCAAGACGGTTCAAAGCAGAGACGTTGCGTCGGGTTCTCAAACCATTAGGGGGAAAAGGAAAAAAGTCGTAATTCCAATTTGCAAGCTGTTCCGCCTGTATCAACTGACCGTGTTTAAAAGGCGCTGCCCCTTGCGCAAGCCGTGGCACCCGTCGTGCCACGGCGGCCTGTTTCAGCCAACTTGCAGAAAATCACATCAGACCGGCGAGCCGTGACCCCTTCCGGGTCACGGCGGTAAAACCCCGGCCAACTGGCATGTCTCCCTACGCCCCTGCGCGCCC
>URJB01000071.1 GCA_900548145.1 uncultured Eubacteriales bacterium
CCCGTAGGCGCGCAGTCCGGCTTCAGGGGCACTGCCCCTGAGTTCGTAGGGGGAGAAGGGGTAGAGGAGAACCCCGGCGATCTCTCCGGCCAGAAGACCCGGCTCGATGAAGAAAACGATGTTGCCGTTGTCGTCCAGATAAAAATCAGTCTCGGGATCCAGCGCAGAACGAACGCTGTCCAACGTCAGGCCGTCCAGATAATCGCCCTCTACGTTCTCCATTCCCACTTGAACAATCTCCCAAATCAGGTCATAGACCAGATCGACAGGTTGGGTGCTGCCGTCCGATTCTTCCGTGTCCAGAAGTTCGGAAAGCGTGATCTTGCGGGGCTCGTCCCCTCGAAGAAAGGTGTCGGCGGAAAGCGTCTCCGTCTCGCCGTTGCCCGACAGCTGACGCAAGTGCAGCACGACGCTGAGATACTCTGCGTCGTTCCGGATGATCTCGTAGTCCAGTACCCAGCTTTCCGGCTCGCTGCCTTCATCGTCTGCAGACCATACCGCCCCCGGAGGAAGCTCGCCCGCTTCCAGGCGGGCGGCCAATTCCAGATAGTATTGATTGATTTCCGGCTCATCGCCGAACTGGGGCAGAGAAAAAGAAGCGCCGCTTCTTTCCCCCACTCTGTCCTCAATTTGCAGAGCCGCCGCCGTTTCCTCCGCCAGCCCCAAAAGAGGCTGGCAAAGGAACAACGCCGTCAGCAGGAAAGCCATGCAGCGCTTCTTCATTTTTTTCATTCCTTTCGGAGGCTCAGAGTCTTAGCCCTGCGCGCCTTCCTCGCTGGCGAAGCTGTTTTCCAGATAAGAGCAGTACATGCTGTAATCGCCGCTCTTTTCGGTCAGGAACTTCAGCTCGGCCTGATAGATGTAGTTTTCGGACACCAGATACACATCGAACACGGTGTAACCGTCATCGGTGGTGTAGGCTACGGTGCCGTAGTTGTTCATGTCGTTCACGGTGGCCTTCGCGCCGTTCAGGCCGCTGGCGATGACGTTCACATAGCTCTGCAGGTCGCTCTGATCCGTATTCTGGATGCGGCGGGCAAAGAAGGAAGCGCTCTTGTCAGGCAGTTCGGCGCTGACGCCGGTCTCGTCTTCCTTGAGCAGCTCGTCGTCAAACACAGCGGGGTAAGACAGGGTGAAGCCCAGCTTGGAATTCACATATTCCACCACGGTGTCGGCGTTGTATTCCATGAAGGCTTCTTCCATGTTCAGGTCAGTGCCGGAAGAGAAGCCCACCAGACGGAAGCCGTTCAGGGCGCTGGCGTCGCTGCGGAAGGTGAAGATACCGCGATCCAGCCAGGTCACGTCGGTGAATTCCGTGCCGCTCATCTCGCTCAAGGGCTTGCTGGCGGTGTAGATTTCGCCGATGATCTGCAGGGTGTTGTTTTCGCCGGTGTTGTTCACCGTCACGGGACGGAAGCCGATGTAGTTGCTTTCGCCGTCAGCGGCGGTCACGGCGGTCAGTTCGGGCAGCTGCGCGTCAAAGATGGAGCTGAGCAGCGTCTTCTGGGCGGCAGTGTCCGTCATCATGGTGGCGGTCACGCCAACGCTTTCGCCACGGGTCTGGCCGATGCGAATGAAGGCCTGCACAAACTCGGGGGTCAGTTCGCCCTCGGAATCAGGCACCACGATGGCGTAGTCATCCTCGCCCTGCGCATCCAGCGCAGCGGCGCAGACCAGATCCATCAGGGGGTACAGCGCTTCCAGATCGGCGGTTTGCTCCGCCGCGGCCATGGCGCAGCCCAGCATCATCACGAGTGCAACGACCCATGCAAATGTCTTTTTCATCCACTGCTTCATATTCCGTATTCCTCCTAAGCTATCGTGTATGAACACCACGCAGGTGTCTTCCTCTTATAAGACGAACAACCTGCGGGATTTCATCCAAGTTTGGCAATATATTCTGCTGCGGCGATGGCAGCCACATTGCCTTCCCCCACCGCCTTGGCGATCTGCAGCGGCCGGCCGGTCACATCTCCGGCGGCAAACACGCCGGGTAGACTGGTTTTCATGTTCCGATCCACCCGAATGGCTCCTCCGTCTGTTTCCAGCCCGTCCAGCAACATTCGCAGCGGCACGGCGATGCGGAAGATGAAAACGCCGTCGTACAGATGGGTCTCCCGATCTGTGGTCAGGGCGATTTTGCTTTCTTCCCGCGCAAGGCTGCGGGGTTTTTCCGCCACGGTCCGCACGCCCTCCGGCAGCGCCGAAGCATCGTGGGGTTTCAGGGCGTAATAATCGACGCTCCCCGCCAGCGTGTGCAGAAACGCCGCTTCCTCCACCCCGGAGGCCGAAGCAGACAGCACCGCGACCCGCTTTCCACGATAGAACATACCGTCGCAGGTGGCACAGTAGCTGACGCCGCCGCCCAGCAGTTCTTCTTCACCGGGAAGAAGTACGGGCCGGGCTGCACCCATGCACAGGACGACAGTCCTGGCTTCCAGCACGTCGTTTTCCGCCAGCAGCAGGAAGCGATCCCCACTCGGCATGATCTGACGCACCAGCGCGTTTTTTTCTTCCGCGCCCAACGCCAAAGCCTGTTGACGAAACCGTTCCAGCAATTCTTTGCCGGGAATCTGCGGCAGCCCGGGGTAATTGTCGATCCGCTCTGCGCCGCCGAGCCAGCCTCCCGTTTCCGCCGGGGCGATCACGGTGGCGCTCAAGCCGCGCATCCGGGCCGTCATGGCGCAGGACCAGCCTGCGGGGCCATTGCCGACAATCGCTATATCCACAAGCTTTTCCTCCTTTGCCATTTCTTTGGAGTGAACTCAGTATAACAAATCCGCCGAAAAAGCACAAGAGAAACGTTATAAGTGTAACATATTTGACACAAAAAGAAATATTTAGACTTTATTCGCCTTCTCCTTTTTTGAAACGCTCCTCTACGGTGTTGCGTTTCCATGCGACCAGAGCTCCGGCAAAAATGCCGCACGGATGCCAACTGAACTGTTCAAATCCAAGCTGAGAAAGCATTTTCATTGCACGGCGGCGCGTAATGTTTTCCGTTACTTCCGCAGGAGTCTCCCGGATCGCATCCAGAGCGCTGCGAAGGGGCGCAGGCAGATTCTCCAGCGCCATCACCAGTTGGCCACCTTCCTTCAATACTCGATGAACTTCCCGAAGCTGATTTTCCATAGCGGATTCATCTAACCGGCAGGGTCTGAGCAGGACGGCATGGAAAGCCTGATCCCGCCAAGGGATATCCCCTGCGGCGGCATACACCAGATCGGCGCTGCGCACCAGACCACGGGTGGAGCGAACCAGTTCCATATCGTCGGCTACGCCGCAAACCTCACATTCCATATTGCGCAGCAGGTATTCCGCCATCAGGCCGTTGCCCAGACCCACGTCCAGCACCCGGTCGTCACGGTCGATCACTGCCCATTTCAGCAGGCAGCGTTCCATCGTGCTGAGCCTTGGGTGGCGCGACGAAAAATGCGCCCGTTCGTAGGTTCTGCTTCCTGCCTTTGAGATCATACAAGGCCTCCGTCCATTACAGTAGGGGGTCTCCTTACCGTCAAATACAGAAAGAAAACCCTGCCGGTAAACACACCGACAGGGTCAGTATATCATATTTTCTTCAAAAATGCCATATTTTTGTAATATTTTTTCAATATTTAAGAAACTAATTTGCCTTTCTTTGTTGCTGACACAAAAAAGACAAAACAAAAAGCTGATGCTCAAATGTGCATCAGCTTTTATGCTGCATCTTACAGGCACTTACTGCGCCTTCGCCAGCCTCTTGGCCAGACGAGCCTTTTTGCGGTTCGCGGCATTCTTATGGATAACGCCCTTGGTAACGGCTTTATCGATAGCGGAGGTGGTGACACCGTACATAGTAGCGGCGTTCGCAGGGTTTTCAGCGACCTCCGATTCAAACTTCTTAACGGCGGTCTTGACCTTGGTTTTCACGATGCGATTCTGAAGGTTCTTGGTTTCGCTGACCTTCACGCGCTTGATAGCGGACTTGATGTTAGGCAACGTCTTTCACCTCCTTGGTATTCATTCAGTCGCAGGGTATATTTTATCATGCGATCCCTGAAAAATCAATACCTTTTTTCCAATTCTTTCGCCACTTCTTTTCAGGGCAGCAGCATTCTTGCCGCTAACGCCGCCACGCAGGCGGCGGCAGCCACCGTGAGCAGACTTTTGCCCATCCAGCCAAGCACCAGTGCCACCGCCGCGCCAATGGCCGAAGCGGTCAGGCTGCCCGTGGCGGAAAACACTGCGGGAAAGGTCATGGCTCCCAGTACGGCATAGGGCACATAGTATAGGAAGGATCGTACAAAGGGACTCTTGACTTTGCCGCGGATCGCCGCCAGCGGCAGCATACGGATCAGGTAGGTCACACCCGCCATCACCAGCAGATATTTCAGAAAAGCCGACCACTCCATCAGTCCAGCGCCTCCTGTTCTTTCTCCGATTCATCCTGCGACGCATCAGGGGGAACGGGCATCAGCCACGCTCCCAGCGCGGAAGCCGTCACAGCACAGAGGATGATGCGGAACCCGCCGGAAATAAAGGAAAAGAACGAAAGAAACTCAAACATGCAGCTCATGGCGACGGCGATCAGCACCACGAAGCGCACCTGCCGGGATTTGCGGAAGGGCGGCAGCACGATGGCGATGAACATACCGTAAATGGCGATGCCCAGCGCATCCGTCACGCTCTTGGGCAGAAGCCCGCCTGCCAGCGCTCCCAGCGCGGTGCCCAGCACCCAGCCGATGAACGGGCCGTTGGTCAGGCCGTACAGATAAGCCTTGCCCACCTTGCCCGGCTGTTGGGACGCTACCACGAACACCTCATCCGTGTTGCAGAAGGACAGAAGCAGCCGGTGTGGCGTGGTCATGGTTTCGTCCAGTTTCTGGCTCAGGCTCAAGCTCATCAACGCATAACGCAGGTTGATGGTCAGCTGGGTCAAAGCCATTTCCGTCAGGCTTCCTCCGGCGGCCATCAACTGAAGGCCCGCCAGCTGGCCGGCACTGGTCACATTGAAAAAGGAGATCAGAACCGCCTGAATGGGATAAAGTCCCTCCATCGTCGCCTGAATGCCAAAGGCAAAGGCTACCGAAAGGTAGCCTAATGCAATGGGCAAGCCGTGACGAAGGCCTTTTACGTAGTTTTTCAAAACATTACCTTCTTCTGCGCAGTTTGTTTACGACGGTTCCGGCTCCGATAAGGGTCAGGATCCAGCCGATCAGGCCCATTCTTTTCCCGTTGCCGCGACGATTTCGACGCGCCTTTCGCGCCGGGTCGCTCTGGCTGAACACGATCATCACCAGAATGGCCAGAACCAGCCAGCCCCGAGCGCTTAACCCGCCTTCGTCCTGCTCGTGGGTCTCGTGATACTGCTGATAATCGGCGGTATTTTCCGTGATGGAGCCAATGACCTGCTCCCACAGTTCAGAACCAGTGGAGGACTTTTTCGAAGTGGCCGTTTCTTCCGTCTGGAACAGACCGTTCAGGCTGATATCGGCGTTATACTGCCGTTCCAGCAGGTCGTTCAAAGCCTTAGAAAAGCTGGCGAACGCCGCGTCGTACTGCTGGCTTTGAAACAGAGTGGCAAAAGAAGACGAAGTGTACAGCAGATTTTCGGCATTGCTGGCTCCCAGCTTCTTTTCCACATTACTGCCCATCACCGCCGCGAAGCTGTCCTCGCCCGCAGCGCCCAGCAGAAGCAGATCGTCCCCGCCCAACTCCCAGCGTTGGAACAGTTGGCGGGCATAGGTCTTGACCTCCATGCCATCCAGGAAATTCACCAGCGCCACGTGCAGCTTCACGCCGGTTTCTTCCTCCACCCGGGAGGCATAGGCCATAACATCCTTGGCCGTCAGCGTTCCAAGCACATTCGCGTCGTCCGTCAATGCGCCGCGATTTTCCGGCATCCGAACCGCCGCAAAGGCGGCCAGACTCCAGCAGAGTGCAAGCGTCAACACCAGAAGGGCACAGATTTTTTTCTTCATCTTAATGGTTCTCCTCGTCCAGTCCAGCGGTCACTCATACAACTCGCAGGGGCTGACGCCCAGCAGCCCGGCCAACTTGCCTACCGGCGTTGTGGTCAGCTTGCGGTTGAAATCCTCCGCGGCGCTGTTGTATGTATCGAAAAGCGCGTTTTCCGTCAGGTTCTTCCAGTCGCTTTCCAGCATGGCGGCGTAACGCTGATCTCGCTCGCTCTGCTGAAAGCTGTCGGCCGCCCGAAGCTGTTCCATCACTTTTGCGAACAAAACAGACAGTTTCTCCGTGTCCTTTTTCTGTTCTTCCAGCGTTTCATCGCCCGCGTTCAGTTTCCGGGACACCTGCCGAAGGGCCTCCACGTCTGCGTTGCCGGGCAGATGGCGATCCGCCACCACGCACAGGTTCAGCCCATCGGCTCCCTGATAGCTCAACGCATCCAGCAAGCCGTTTTCCCCGCTGAGAAGCTGAGTCACCTGCTGCCGGTCCTCCCGGAAGCCGGAGAACGTGCCATACCCCAGTCCGAACAGCACCAGCACGATAGCGATCAAAACGCATACGCCCATGGGGAGTTTGAATTTCATGATCGGATGATTCCTTTCCCGTTAAACTGCGCCGCATCCCCCGTGGGAAATGCGGCGCTTTTCATGTCAGTGCAGCTCCAGCAGCTTCTTTTTCAAGTCGGCCTCCATGGCGACCATTTCCTTTTCGGCCTCCAAACGCTTGGTGCGGCCGTCCTCCTGAATCTTCATCACTTCGTTGATGGTGTCCATCAGGCTCTGGTTGGTCTGCTTCAGGGTCTCCAGATCGATGATGCCCCGTTCGGCCTCCTGTGCGGTCTGGATGGTGCCAGTCTTGAGCGCCTCGGCGTTCTTGCGCAGCAGTTCGTTGGTCATGTTGGTCACAGCTGTCTGGGCCTTCAGCGCCTCCTGACTGCGGTGCATTCCCAGCGCGATCACAATCTGGCTCTTCCACAGCGGCAGCGTGTTGGAAAGGGTGCTCTGAATGCGTTCCACCAGCAGACTGTCATTATTCTGCAAAAGCCGGATCTGGGGAGCCATCTGCAGGGCCACCTGCCGGGTCAGCTTCAGATCGTGAAGCTTTTTTTCGAAGCGGTCGCAGTTGGCGGCAAGGTCGTTGGCCCGCTGAGCGTCCATCGCGTCACCGGTCTCGGCGGCCTTCTTTTTCAGCTCTTCCAGCTCACCCTCCCGGACTTCCTTCAATTTCTGCTCACCGGCGATAATATACATCGTCAGTTCCTTGAAATACTGGGTGTTCATATCATACAGGTGATTGAACATGCTCACATCCTTGAGCAGCTGCACCTGATGATTTTCCAGCTGGCTGGCAATGGTGTCCACATTCGCGTCCACCTTATCGTACTTGGTCTGCATATCACTGACGGCCTTCTGGGCGTTCCAGAACAGGCCCTTGATGCCGCTGGGCTTTTCGGCGGCGGCGCTGAATCCCTTGATCTCGTTGACCAGATTCACCAGCATATCGCCCACTTCACCCGTGTCCTTGGTGCGGATGGTGGCCAGCGCGCTGTCGCTGAAATCGGCGATCTTCTTCTGAGCGTCCGCGCCGTAAAGCAGCACGTGGTCGGAGTTATTCACGTCGATCTTTTTGACAAACTCCTCGATGCTCTTTTTATCTTCTTCGGTCAGCATGGTGGTGTCCATCTGCTTGACCGCTTCGCTGGCGGCCTGCGCCGCTGCGGTGGCGCTTGGGGCTGCCTGCGCCATGGCTTCCAGCTGCTGAGTCGTTTCCTCCAGCTGCACTTTTTCCTTGGCGACCGACGAAGGATCGAGGGTCAAAACAGGGGTCTGCTGGGTCTCATTGTTCTGCTGATGAATTTCACTCATGGGAAATTTCCTCCTTCAATCGCTCTATCGCCGGTTTGATGGGACTCATTCTTCTTTTTTGGCCTGTGCCGCGGCCTGACCGTCATACACGGGGTAGACCCCGCCGGACATCGTAGGAGCCTGAGGCATATGCTGCCGTGCCTGTTCCTCTGCGCCGCTGACGGCCTGCTGCACGCTATGATCCGTGTGAAGGGTCGGCGCGCTTTGCCGGGTCTGCGTCTCCTGCGCTGCCCGCTGCTGACGGCGCTGTTCTGCCAGCGCTGCGTCCAGTCTGGCCGCCTGCTTGGCCTGTTCGGCGGCTTTTTCCAGTTCGCTTTCCGTCAGGCCGTCCCGCTTGAGCATCTGTTCCAGCACGTCGATATCGGTGGCGATGTCCAGCATATCGTCCTTATAAAGATTCTTAAGCATTTTCTGACAGCCGGTGATCACCACGCCCAGCGCGTCGTCAATGCGGTGCTGTGCTTCCTTCGCCTCAGCCATGGGCAGGTTGCGCTCGTCCAGCTTGCGATAGCTCTTGACCATCTTGAGCGTAGTGGGCAGGTAATAGTCCATGAACTTGCGAATCTGCGGGGCGCGGGCAGGATTTTCATACACGGCCTGAAAAATCGCCGCGCAGTTTTCCTCCAGATCGTCCAGCTTGGCCGACAAAGACTCGTCGGGGATCAGATCGTTTTCCTTCCGGATTTCCGCGATCATTTCCCGGCCCTGGGTCAACAGTTGATCCACGTCCGGGTTGCCGGTATTGGCTTTAAGGCGCTCCAGCGCGTCATTCTTCCGCTTTTCTTCTTCCTTGGCGGCTTCTGCGGCGGCCTCCTCGGCCATTTTCTTTTTCTGATCGTCGGTGGTCAGGTCCAGACCCTGCGCCATGGTACGGATCACCGCGCTGACAAACGCACTCACCGCCAGCTGTACCGCCAGACTGAACAGACCGTGAATCTTAAAAATGGAACTGAGCAGCACGAACGTCACGCCGAAAGCAACCGCACCCGCGCCGTTGCCGCTCTTTTTTTTCTTTCCTTTACTCATTGCAGGCTCCTTCATCCATCCTCTATCTCAGCCGGGGCGTTTTCGCCCGGCAACTTGGCCGACGCATTGGATTATACCATATTTCCCCTCATCTGAAAAGAAGAACCCGCTCGAAACAACCTTTGCCCTTCCTAAAAGTTTTCTGAAAATTTCATGAGCACAAGGGGCAGTGCCCCTTGACCCCGGACT
>URJB01000072.1 GCA_900548145.1 uncultured Eubacteriales bacterium
GCCCCTGCGCGCCCATGGCGCGCAGTCCGGGGGTGCAGGGGGTCACCCCCTGCTATACGGTGAGGGTTTCGTGCTCGCCGAGGAGAGCGGCGTTTTCGGCGAGAAGGGGACGGATGAAGGTGGAAAGAAACTCGTCCACCTGCTGGGCACTGCGGCCCGTGTAGAGAGTAGGATCAAGTAAGGATTGAAGCTCCGCTTCCGTGGTCTGAAAAAGGGGATCGGCGGCAATGCGGGAAAGCAGGTCGTTGGGCAGGCCTTCTTCCTTGACTACGTTGCCCGCAGCTTGGGAATGAATGCGCAAACGCTCGTGAAGCTGCTGCCGGTCGCCGCCCCGCTTGACCGCGTCCATCAGAATGTTCTCTGTGGCCATGAAGGGCAGCTCGTTCATCACCCGGGCATGAATGACCTTCGGGTAAACGACCAGACCGTCGCAGACGTTCAGCATCACGTTGAGGATGGCGTCCACCCCGAGGAAGGACTCGCTGACCGCAATGCGGCGGTTGGCGCTGTCATCCAAAGTACGCTCGAAAAACTGCGTGGCGCTGGTGATGGCGGCGTTCAAAGTGTCCACCATGACGTAACGGCTCAGGGCCGAAATACGTTCGGAACGCATGGGATTGCGCTTGTAGGGCATGGCCGAGGAACCGATCTGCTGCTTTTCAAAGGGTTCCTCCATCTCCTTGAAGCTTTGCAGAAGCCGAAGATCGTAGCTGAATTTGCTGGCCGTCTGAGCAATGCCGGAAAGAGTGGAAACCACGAAATAGTCCATCTTGCGGCTGTAGGTCTGACCGCTGACGGGCACGACCCGGTCAAAGCCCATCTGCTGGGCAATATCGCGTTCCAACTGACGAATCTTTTCCTCGTCGCCGCCGAAAAGCTCCATAAAGCTGGCCTGCGTACCCGTGGTGCCCTTGCTGCCCAGCAGCGCCAGCGAATCGAGCCGATGCTCCAGCTCCAGATAGTCCATGTACAGCTCGTTCATCCACAAGGTGGCGCGCTTGCCGACGGTGGTCAGCTGGGCGGGTTGAATGTGGGTGTAGGCCAGACAGGGCATGGATTTGTATTCGTCGGCAAATTTGGCCAGCTTGTCCAGCACGTTGAGCACCTTCCGGCAGATCAGCTGAAGGCCCTGCTTCATGATGATGACGTCGGTGTTGTCGCCCACATAGCAGCTGGTAGCGCCCAGGTGTAGAATGCCCTTGGCTTTGGGACATTGCAGGCCGTAGGCGTAGACGTGGCTCATCACGTCGTGGCGGCATTCCCGTTCCCGGCGCTGGGCGTCCTCGTAGTTGATGTCGTCCTGATGGGCTTCCAGCTCGGCGATCTGCTCGTCGGTGATGGCAAGCCCCTGCGCCTTTTCCGCTTTGGCCAGAGCGACCCAGAGCTTCCGCCATGTGCGGAACTTGTTGTCCTCGGAGAAAATGAACTGCATGTCTTTGCTGGCATAGCGGGTGGAAAAGGGGCTGATGTAGGCGGAATGGTCGGACATGGCGAGACCTCCTTAAAAGATGGAAAAGGGGTAAGTCGATGCCCCCGATGGTTGACTTTTTTGGCAATGCGGATTTTCAGCTTGCGCGTTTCCTCCGCGACGAGCCGCCAAACGGCGGACATTTTCCAGAATGGCAAGGGTCAGTATACCACAGTTGCGGGGGAAAGGCAAAAAGAAACCGGCCGAGGGAAAGCCTCAGCCGGAAGGGGATCATTTCTGCTTGCGGATGCGGCGAACCACCGGCTGCAGCACGGCAGCGATCACTACGCCGCTGAGACCCTGCACCAGGTTGGGACCTACAGCGCCCAGCGCCGCGGCCAGACCGTAGCCCAGCGGGAGCCACTCGACGAGAAAATAGCCCAGCACCATCCACAGCTCCGCCAGCACGAACCACAGGATGCGCACCCAGTCGGACTGGGTCTTGCGGCAGCCCACTACGGCAATGGCCGCAACGCCCGCCTTGATGAGGAACGTAGGCAGGCAGTACAGGGGATAACCGGCGATCAGGTCGGCCAGCAGGCTGCCGATGGCCGCAGCGGGCACCGCCGTCCAGTCCAGCAGCACCGCGCCCAACAGAATGAACGCGTCGCCCAGATGAATGTAGCCTTGGGTGATGGAGATCGGGATCTTGAAAAGATAGGTGGCCGCGAAGACCAGCGCGGCCAACATGCCGCCAAAGGCCAGCTTCTGCGTGTTTTTCAGGTTCTGGTTCATGAGAATACGCCTCCTTGGTATTTTAGTGGCTTGCCGATTGAGCCTGCTTTTGCAGGCTGGAAAGGTGCTTGTCCTCTTCCCCGGCGATGGTTTCCAGCATGGCACGGGTGTCGGCATCCTGCGCCAAAGCGGCGAACTGTCGGTATTTTTGGGACGAGCATTCTTCCGCCGCCATGGCGTAATTCATCATGGAGGATACGTCGTTCAGCAGCCCGCGCCGCACCGCGTCCATCAGACCGCCCTCGAACAGCACGCCTTCGGCTGCGGCGGAGAGCATGAGCTGTTCTTCCAGCGTACCGTCCAACGGCTGGGCATGGGCGCGGAACTGCCGCAGATGCTCCCGCTCGTCTTCGCAGGTCTGCCGAATCTGGACGGCGATCGGATCGTCCGCACGTCCCTGCTGCTCCAGCAGCATCAGAGCGCGGGTGTAGAGCTGAATGGCGCTCTTTTCCATTTCACAGGCAATGAACAGCGCCTCCTGCTGCGAACGGATCTCCACGATGATTCACATCCTTTCCACGGGTTTCCCATGGGTTTTCCACATTTTGAGAATAATTTCCCACACGTTGCGCATATAACGGAAAAGTGATTGAATCACAAGGGATTCCATCACTTTTTCGCTCAGTTTTCCACAAAATTACTTCTTGGAGTTCAAAAACTCGTTGAGTTTTTCCACAAGTTCATCCGCGTTGGTGCCGTGCACCGCGCAGGCGTCCTCGATGGGTTCGGCGGTGGCGCAGGGGCAGCCCAGACAGTGCATTCCGAAGCTCATGAAAATCGCGGCGGTGTCGCCATCCATACGAAGCACTTCGCCGATGGACATTTTCTTATTAACAGGCATGGTCTTCTCTCCTTTTCCGTTCGGACTTTTTGCCCGAACCGAAGCTATCTTAACATTGTAAAATGGGATTGTCAATGGAAACGAGCCTTGTCACGGCAGAAAGAATCGTGCTATACTAAAACTGAGATCGCGCGAGGGGAAGGAGTGAGCGAATGGACGAAAAGGCACAGCGGTTTTCCGAGGAATGCGGGCCCTATGCGGGCATGGTCTATCGCCACTGCCTTCATATGCTGTCCCGCCCGGAGGAAGCCGAGGACGCGGCGCAGGAGAGCATGCTGCGGGCATTCCGCGCCTATGACGGCTACCGGGGCGAAGGAACAGCCACGTGGCTGTACCGCATCGCCCATAATACCTGTCTGGACATTCTCCGTTCCGCCCGCTGGAAACGGGAAACGCTGCCCTATGACGGGCTTCCGGAGACGGTCGATCCGTCGCCCACGCCGGAGGACGTTTATCAGAAGCGCTCCCGGCAGGAGCAGCTCTGGCAGGCGGTGGAACAGCTGCCCACGGATCAGCAGGTGATCCTGTCTCTTTATTATGGAGAAAATCAGTCCTACGAAGCGCTGTCCCGGCTGCTGAAACTGCCGGAGGGCACGGTGAAAAGCCGCTTAAGCCGTGCCAAGGAAAACCTTCGAAAGGTGCTGGGGCAGGGAGATGCAACATTTTGAGGAACTTTTGGGAAAGTCTCTCGTCTATTCCCATGAAAGGAGGAGAGGAACATGGAGTCGAAGCATGAAAACGACCGGCTGGACGATGAGCTGATGGAACTGTTCAGCGCGCCTGTTCCGTCTTCCTTCGAGGAAAAATGGCGCAGCGCCATTCAGCGAGAGGAGAATTCAACCATGAGTCAGTTCAGCGGCCATTTGGAAAAGGAACAGAAGAAAACAAAGCGGAAGTGGTGGAAAGCGGCTTTGCCCGCCGCCGCGGCGCTGGTGCTGGTCGCCGGTTCGTGTTGGGTGGGCGCCCAGCAGCCGGAGTACGGCGCAAGCGATCGTTCCTTCTCTGCGCAGCCCCGCCTTTACACTTCCGCCAGTGACTACGACGGCGGCTATCAGAACGAAGCGGCGGCCTACGATCTGGTTGGCTCCAGCGAGGAAAGCGGCTATGCGAAAAAATCCGTTTCCATGGCTTCCGGAAGCTCGGCAGATACATCGGCCTTGGAACCCACAGCGGAGACCAGCCGCAAGCTGATCCGCACCGCCAGCCTGACCATCCGCACGGCGCAGTACGACGCGGATCTGGAAGTGCTGACCCAGCTGATAAGCAGTGTGGGTGGCTATATCGAGTCCACCTATCAGAGCGGCGATCTGGAAAGCGGATCTGCCCGCAGCAACAGTATGATCCTGCGGATCCCGTCCGACAAGCTGGACGAGTTCTTGAACGGGCTGGACAGCGTGGGCCGGGTGGTGGACCGTTCGGAGAGTTCCACGGACATGACCGTGCAGTATGCGGACAACGAGGCCCGTCTGGCGACCCTGCGGGCCAAAATGGAACGGCTTAACGAGCTGCTGGAAAAGGCCGAGACGGTGGAAGACCTGATCTCCATCGAAAGCGCCATTGCGGACACGCAGTATTCCATCGACAGCTATGAGACCCGTCAGCGCACCATCGACCGGCAGGTGGATATGAGCGAGGTGGATATATATCTGCGGGAGGATTCCCCGGTGGAAGTGACCTCGGAGATGAGTCTTGGGGAGCGCATCAGCCGTGCCTTCCAGAACTCCGTGGAGGACTTCGGACAGTTCCTTCGTAATATGCTGGTCTTTATCGTGATGGCGCTGCCTGCATTGGGGCTGATGGCGATCGTAACGGCGGCAGTCCTGCTGATCTGCCGCGCAAAGAAAAAAGGGAAAAAGGCAAAGGAGATGAAAGAGCAAAAATGAAACGCATGGCAATGTTGATTCTGGCGTTGATGCTGACAGTGCTGCCTGTAGCGGCGTTGGGCGAGGGCGAAAGCACCGTAACGGTTTACGGGTATGGAAAAACGTATGTGACGCTGGACACGGCGGTCATTACCTTTGAAATTTCCGCCAGTGCCAAGACGGTTCAGGAAGCCCGCAAGCAGCATGATCAGAAGCTGGAGGAGCTTTACACGACGTTGGAATCGGTGGGGATCAGCAAGGATCAGCTGCAAATGTCCGATTCCTTTCTGAATACGCAGTATGAATTCAAGTTCGGCAAGCTTGAGCGCGGTGTAGAGCAGGATGAGCAGAGCGTAGGCAGCGAATGGAAGCTGACTCTGCCGGAGAAAGGGATGCTGGAGGGCACTCTGGATGCGATCCTTTCCGCCAACGTAGTTTCTGGCTATACCTTCACGCTGGAGAGCAGCGGCAAACAGGAAGCCTATCAGGAAGCGCTGGATCTGGCTATGGATTATGCCCTGCAGAAGGCAGAATTCGTCGCCAAAACCAACGGCATGAAGCTGGGAGCACTGCGCAGCCTGAAGGAAGAAGAACCCGTTTTCGGGCACACCATTCGTTCAGAGACTGACGAATTGATGGACAGCACCATCGTTTCCGCTACCGTGGAAATGGTCTGGGAGCTCGTGAAATAAGGTAGAGTATATTTTTCAATAAAACACCCGGCATGGGCTTCCATGCCGGGTGTTTTATTGGGTTGACCTGCAAAAATGCTCATGTGCAGCCAACAGGGAATGGAGAGACAGTAGCCCATTCGTTCGTAATTTTCTTTGAAGGATCACAAACTGTCTCATTGTATTATCTAAAAGCTGACGCTATAATGCTGGCAGGAGGTGGACATTCATGCCAAATGAAAATGAAAAAGATTTTAATTCGATGCTCAATGATAGCAAAGATATGCCTAAAATCCAAATAATTACAGACGAGAAAAGCATAGAAAAATATGGTGGAAATAGAATGTATTTTGCGCCGCCAATCGATTATGATAGAGTGATGAAGTTGATCCCGTATGGTAAAGTAATCACAATAGGAAAAATTCGTGAATATTTTGCTAAACAACACCGAGCGGATTTTACGGAGCCTATTACAGCGGGAATCTTTGTATCAATTTCTGCATGGGCGAGTTACCAGCGTTCTGAAAACGAAACGCCTTATTGGAGAACGTTAAAAGCAAATGGAGAATTAAATCCAAAATATCCTGGGGGAATAGACGAACAGAGATTAAGATTAGAAGCCGAGGGACACACAATTCTTTCAAAGGGGAGAACAAATGTGAAGTATTATGTAAAGGATTATGAAAATGTTCTTTTTGAGCTAACATAATCTTTTTCACTAAGCAAACCTAGTCGAGTCTCTCAATCGTCAAGATGAGCGGCATCAAGGTACTCTTTATCAGCTTATCAGCCCCGCACCCAAAGGTCGCGGGACCGGGGTGCCGGGGCACTGCCCCTGCAAAAAAACAGCCCGTCTAAAAAGACGAGCTGTTTTTCATACGGAAAAATCCATCAAACCCTTAAGTCGCGAAGCCCGTTGCCGAGCGGCGGCCTTGGGAGTCAAGAAACTTCCCGACCAGCCCCGCGCCCAAAGGGCTCGGAACCGGGTGCAGGGACAATGCCCCTGCGATTAGAACTTCAAGGGGTTGACCTTCACGGCCGGGCCCATGGTGGCGCTGATATACAGGCTGCGCACATAGGTGCCCTTGGCAGCGGCGGGCTTCGCCTTGTTGATGGCTTCCATCAGGGTGGTCAGGTTTTCGGTCAGCTTTTCAGTGCCGAAAGAGGCCTTGCCGATGGGGCAGTGGATGATGGCGCTCTTGTCCACGCGGTATTCGACCTTACCGGCTTTCACGTCGGAAACAGCCTTGGCAACGTCCATGGTCACAGTGCCGCTCTTGGGGTTAGGCATCAAGCCCTTGGGGCCCAGGATACGACCGATGCGGCCGACCACACCCATCATGTCGGGGGTGGCGATCATCACGTCGAAACCGAACCAGTTCTCAGACTGGATCTTGTGGATCATTTCCTCGCCGCCAACGAAATCGGCTCCGGCAGCTTCCGCTTCCTTCACCTTGTCGCCCTTGGTCACGACCAGCACGCGAATGGTGCGGCCGGTGCCGTGAGGCAGAACCACCGCGCCGCGAACCTGCTGGTCAGCGTGACGGGGGTCAACGCCCAGACGAACGGAGATCTCGATGGTCTCGTCGAATTTGGCCTTGCTGGTCTTGCAAACCAGGTCGCAAGCATCAGCGGGATCATAAGCAGTCAGGGAATCAATCAGCTTTACGCTGTCAACATACTTTTTTCCGTGTTTCATGTTTCCGTCCTTCCTGTGGTACTAACGGCACTATGTCCTCCCACTCTTGGTCGTCTTATTCCTCAACCGTGATGCCCATGGAACGGGCGGTACCCTTGACCATGCTCATGATGGCTTCCAGATCCGTGGCGTTCACATCGGGGCGCTTGATCTCGGCGATCTTCTGCACCTGCTCCTTGGTCAGCTTGCCAACCTTGTCGCGATTGGGGCGGCCGGAAGCGGTCTGCAGGTTCAGTTCCTTCTTGATCAGAACGGGAACCGGAGGAGTCTTGGTGATGAAGGTGAAGGTGTTGTCGGTGTACACGGTGATGACAACGGGGATGATCATGCCGGCTTCCTTGGCGGTGCGCTCATTGAACTCCTTGCAGAAGCCAGGGATGTTCACGCCGTGCTGACCCAGCGCAGGGCCGATAGGCGGCGCGGGAGTTGCCTTCGCGGCGGGAACCTGGAGCTTGATCATGGATTTTACTTTCTTAGCCATTCGGTTTGTACCTCCTTATTGTGGTTATGGCGGAATGCGTTTCACATTCCTCCCACTGTTCGCCTGTAAATTACTTGCCCTGGGGAACCTTTTCGACTTCCGACAGGTCTACCTCTACAGGCATTTCGCGGCCAAGGAACATCTTGACCTTTACCGTCAGCTTTTGACGAACGGTATCCACGTCCTCGACCGTGCCCGTGAAATTCTCCAGCGGGCCGGCCAGAATGCGGACTTCCTCGCCGATGGCGATGCCGAATTCCACGCTGTTTTCCTGCGTGGAAAGCATTACCTCCACCTCTTCCGGGGTCAGGGGAACCGGCTTGCTGTCGGGACCCACAAAGCCCGTAACGCCGCGGGTGTTGCGCACCAGATACCAGCTTTCACTGGTCTCGATCATGCGCACCAGCACGTAGCCCGGATACACTTTGCGCTGAGACTTGACGCGCTTGTTGCCCTTGATCTCCACCACGTCCTCCACGGGGACGCGGACGTCGAAGATCAGGTCTTTCATGCCGTTGTTCTCAACCGACTTCTCGATATTATCCTTGACCTTGTTCTCGTAGCCGGAATAGGTATGTACCACATACCAGCAAGGTTCTTTGCTGTTTTCGGCCATGGTGTTACTCCTTAAGCATGCAGACTCATGATCGTGTCAACCAACCAGCTGGCGCCCATGTCCAGAAGGCCGATGATGATCATCATGAACAGCATGAAAAGTACCACGATCACCGAATAATTGACCAGCTTTTCGCGAGTAGGCCATGTGACCTTCTTCAGTTCATGCCACATGTTCTTGAACGCGTTGCCGATCTTTGCAAAGAATTTGACAAAACCCTTGCCGAAGCGGACGAAGAAGTTTTCCTTCTTGCTCTTATCTGCCATGGTTTTCCCATCCTTTCGCAAACCCGGGACGGCCGAGACCGCCCGGTCAATGCAATCGCGTTGGTTACTTACTTGGTCTCGCGGTGAACCGTATGCTTCTTGCAGAAACGGCAGTACTTGTTCAGCTCGATACGGTCGGGGGTGTTCTTTTTATTCTTCATGGAATTGTAGTTCCGCTGTTTGCACTCGGTGCAAGCCAGCATCACCTTATTACGGGCAACGCTTGCCACGTTTGCCACCTCCTAGCTAGTGGTTGTCAGCTCTCCGGGACGGACGCCCGGGGAAGGAACGGCGTGCGCCCCACCCGCCCGAAGGCGGATGGGGGACGGCGCGTGAAATTACTCGATCACCTTGGCAACAACGCCGGAGCCAACGGTGCGGCCGCC
>URJB01000073.1 GCA_900548145.1 uncultured Eubacteriales bacterium
CTTTTCTTTCGCCACCGAAAGAAAAGTGTGAGCGCCCCATGGGACGGCCAGTCCCAATCCGCGCCGGAGTCGGCGCGTCAATCCCCATCAAAGGGGAATTTTTAGCGGCAAAGTTGTTGCCTAATGCTGCAAGCAGGGTGGCTTTCCTCGGGGCAAACAATCAGCGCGGCTCACCTGAACGACCGGGCGCGAACCGCCCGTGACGGTTTTAGTTCTCCCAGAAAATCGACCGCTCGTTCTCCGCCAGACTCTCCACCACACCGTCTTCCTTCCGCTCGCCGCCGGTGAAAAAACTCTTCACACTGTCCCAGAAGCCGGTGGAAAGATTCGCCTGCGCCACCTGCACCGACTGTACGCCCTCCAGCAAAACGCCGTTGTTCAGCAGCTCCGCGTGAACGGGGATCACCCGGTATGTATAGACTACGCCCGCTTTGGCCTGCATGTCCGTGAAATAAAGCGTCTCCCCGGCGGAACCGTATAGTTCCGTTAGAATAAAACTTTCGCCCACCGCGTCCCGCTGGACCCGGTAGAGAGCCGTGTCCGCCGGTTGAAGGATCAGCACGGGATAACCCGCCTCGCTGTGGGAAACGGTGAAGCTGTTCAGCGCCCGGGGCGGCGTCCATACGTCGCTTTTTTTGGTGGGATGGTTGTCCTCGGCGAAGTACTCGGTGTAACGGTAGGTTTTTGGGGTCAGATCGTTGGCCAGCATGGGTTCGCCTCGCCATTTGATGGCCTGCTGGTCGATCTCCAGCGCAATAATGCCGCCCGGCCGGGTGAATTGCGGCTTGTCACGGTTCTGGTACAGTGCCTTGAAATAGTTCCGGGCCATGGCGGCGGTGTTGTCGCCGCCGCTGACCCAGCCCTGCAGCTTGTGCTTCTGATCGGGTTCGTCAAAGCCCATCCAAAAGGCACAGGAAATTTCACTGTTGTAGCACGCCATCCAGATGTCCCGGTTGCCCCCGCCAGTCATGTTGACCGTGCCCGTCTTGCCCGCCACGGGCGTACCCGCGCCTGACAGCTTCGCGCCGGTGCCGGAGGCGGTGACGGTCTGCAGTAGGCTGGTCATCAGATAGGCCGAGGTGGCCTTCAGCACCCGGGAGCCGCTGTCCCGGTTCTGGTAGAGCACCCTGCCCGACGCGTCGGTGATGCGACGAATCAGATGGGGCGCGTTGTAGGTGCCGCCGTTGCCAAAGGGGGCGTAGGCCGCCGCCAGCTGCACCGGCGAAACGCCGTAGGTCATGGCCCCCAGCCCCAGCGCCAGATTCGCGTCCCGGTCGTCCAGCGGAATGCCAACGCTGGCCATGTAGTCCCGCCCGGCATTCACGCCGATCTGGTTGAGCAGGGCCACGGTGGAGACGTTCAGGCTGTTTTTCAGCGCCGTGCGGATGCTGACGTTGCCGTAGTAGGTATAGCTGGAATTGCGGGGCTTGTAGCCGTTGAAATTGGTGGGCTCGTCCTTGAGAACGCTGCAGGTCATGTAGCCGTAGCGGTCGATGGCTGGGGCGTAGACCGCCAGCGGCTTCAGGGCCGAACCGGGCTGACGGCGAAGCCGGGTGGCCCGGTTGAAGCCCCGCCGCACGTCGTAGCTCCGCCCGCCTACGATGGCCAGCACCTCGCCAGTGTTGGTGTCCACACAGGCCGCCGCGCCCTGCACCTTGGTGCCGTCGCTGGCGTTTGCCGGGAAAATATCGGCGGTGAACTGCTTGTCCAGCAGGTCCTGATGGGTGCGGCTCAGCGCCGTATCAATAGACAAACCGCCGGAAAGCACTTCTTCGCTGGTCATGCCCAAAAGGGTTTCCGCTTCGTCCAGCACCGCATCGGCGTACCAGCCGTAGGGAACCTTCTCTGGCAGCACCTCCGCCAGCACCAGCGTTTCCGCCGCCGCTTCGTCCCGGGTCTGCTGGTCGATCATGCCCTCTTCCAGCATGGTGTTGAGAATATAGTTTCGTCGGGAACGGTTGTGCTGGGCGCTGACGTGGGGGGCGTAATAGCTGGGAGCCTTGATGCTGGCCGCCAGCGCGCAGGCCTGCGTCAGGGTCAGATCCCGCGCGTCCACGCCGAAATAAGTTTGAGCCGCCGCCTGAATGCCGTAGGCACCGTTGCCGAAATAGATGTAGTTCAGATACATGGCCAGAATGTCGTCCTTGCTCATGCGGCGTTCCAGTTGCCATGCCAGCCAGATCTCCTCGGCCTTTCGGGAAAGGGTCTTCTTCGTGCTCAGATGGCTCTGACGGATCAGCTGCATGGTGATGGTGCTGGCCCCCTGCGAGTAGCCGCCCTCCCGGATGTTGGCTGCCAGCGCGCCGAAGAGCCGCACCATGTCCACGCCGTGGTGACGGTAAAAGCGCAGGTCTTCCGCCGCCAGAAATACGTTCCGCGTCTGCTCTGGAATATCGTCAAAGGGGATCACTACCCGGTTCTGGCTGCCTTTGATGGTCATGATGAGTTGGCCTTCGCCGTCGTACATGCGGCCCGTCTGGGGCGCGGCGGTGATGCGGCTCACGTCCAACGGCTGCCAGTTGGGCACGTCCAGCACAAAGAACCCCGCCGTTCCTCCGGCTATGCCCAGCACCAGCAGCACCAGCAGCGCCGTCCGCAGGGGATGCCGCCGCACCGGCAGGCCGGTCTGATAGCGGCCGGGCGTGCCCAACTGCCGGGCCGCCTGCTTCCGCTGCCGGGAAAGCCGCTTTGCCGCCCGGCGGCCGATGTCGTGCTCCCGGTGAAGCAGATCGTCTGCCGCCTGCTTCTTTGCCCGGCGCGCTTCCTTCTGCCGGGCCTTCTCTTCCCGCCGCGCCGTCCGGCGTTCCCGTGCCGTGACCGTCCATTCGGTTTGAACCGTTTCCGGCTCTTTTTCTTCGGCAGGCACAGCCTCCTGCGCCGGTTCGCCGTTTGGCTGCGCCGTTTCGGCTTCGTCGACGATTTTTTTCTCTTCCGGGAAGGGCTGGCGCTGGGCCGCGGACGGCTGCTCCGCTTCCTCGGAGGGGAGAGTTTCTTCTCCGGCAGGAGGTGATTTTTCCCGCGTCTCCGCGGCCGGTTTGGTTTTCTGCTTTTTCTTTTTCACGCCGCATCCCTCCGTTTGTCCCGCTTTCAAAGTGATCCGCTGATACTATGCGCTTTCTGCGGCGGCTGATACGCTGGAAGCGCGGGCAATAAGTACCATTTACTTGTTGTATGGGATTCCTGTATACTTTCACCTGACACGATTTTTCTCAAACGGCGGCGCTATGATGCTTCTTTGCCGTTTGAGGACCTGAGGTGATGGTATGCGCGTTTCCAAACAAAAGCCGATACAGGCGCTGCTCCTTGGCGGAATGCTGCTGGCGATGATTGTTTCGCTGCTGATCCGGGGCGGGGAAGGCCTTCGATTCGGGCTGACGCTTCTGTGGCTGCTGCCGCCGGTCCTTCTGCTGCTGCGTCGGCGGGAGAGAGTGAAAAGCGGCGTTTCTGGGATTCCAAGCACCGGCGATGGGTCAGTACCCGACGTGCACTTTTCCGATGTGGCCGCCAATGAAGAAGCGCTGGAAAGTATGCGCGATCTGGTCAGCTTCATTCAGTCGCCGGAGAAGTACAGCCGTTTCGGGGCAAGGATTCCTCGGGGCGTGCTGCTTTATGGCGCACCGGGCACGGGCAAAACCCTACTGGCCCGGGCGCTGGCCGGAGAAGCGGGCGTGCCGTTCTTCGCGGTCAACGGCGCGGACTTTGTGGAAATGTACGTAGGCGTGGGAGCCAGCCGGGTGCGTGCGCTGTTTCAGAAGGCCCGCAAGGCCGGGAAAGCGGTGATCTTCTTTGATGAGATCGACGCGGTGGGCAAAAAGCGGGACAACCGCAGCGACGAGCGGGAACAGACCCTCAACGCCCTTTTGTCGGAAATGAGCGGATTTCGGGAAAACGACGGCATCGTGGTGCTGGCCGCGACCAACCGGGCCGATACGCTGGATGAAGCCCTGCTCCGGGCGGGACGTTTCGACCGGCAGATCGAGGTGCCGCTGCCCACGCTGCGGGAACGGCAGAAAATTCTGGAAGTTCACGCCCGGAAAAAGCCGCTGGCCCCGGAGGTTTCTCTGACTTCGCTGGCGGCGGAGACCGCTCTTTTCTCCGGGGCGAAGCTGGAGAGCCTGCTGAACGAGGCCGCCATCTGCGCCGCCAAGCGGGATGCGGAGGAAATCGCCCGTCAGGATGTGGATGAAGCGTTGAACCGAATGCTCTTCGGCATGGAACGCCCGAATGACGGAGAGCAGAAGGCCGAACGGGAGCTGACCGCCGCCCACGAAGCGGGTCACGCCCTGCTGACGGCCCTGCTTCTGCCGGAAAGCCAGATCCGCCGGGTCTCCATCATCCCTACCGGCAAGGGCGCGGCGGGCTACAGCATGGCCATTCCGCCGGAAAAGCTCTTTCACCGCAGACAGGAGCTTCTTCACCACATGGCGGTGGCGTTGGCGGGCCGGGAGGCCGAAGCCCTGTACTTGGGCGGCTATGAGCAAATTTCCAACGGAGCGTCCAACGATATTGAAAAGGCGGCGCTGCTGTGCCAGCGCATGGTCTGCGAATGGGGAATGCTGCCCGCCGGGGATGAACCCTATCTGTTTTCGCAGGGGCAGCGGGAAGCCGCCCAGCAGCAATGGCTGTCCATGGCCCGGCAGCTGGCCGCGTCGCTGCTGCGCCAGCAGGAAGCCGCGTGGCGGCGGCTGACGGAAGCGCTGCTGGAAAAGGAAGCGCTGGACGGGGAAGAAGTCCGGCGGTGCCTGAAAAAAATGGCATAAAAGAACCGGGAGCCGCGTTGGCTCCCGGTTTTCTATGGGATTTTATTCGCAGTCGAAGATCGCCTTTTTTTCGATCATCCCGCCGTAGACTTCCTTCCAGCGGTGATGGGCTTCGCTGCCGTCATAGGCCTCCAGCGCGCCCTTTTCCATGCACAGGAGGATCAGCAGATCGTAGCGGTTGGGACGGTCGATCACGTTGGGATGCAGCTCCACGCTCTCAACGCCCGGAATGGCCAGCGTCTCCTGAAACAGCTCCCGGATGGGCTCCAGGCCGGGCTTGCACCCTTCCTTCCATTTGACTAAAATATGATGTCTCATCTTAATAAACCTCCCATGGCGGATGAATGGGGAAAACTGCCGTCAGAATACCACAGGAACGCGGCTTTTTCAACCGCGGGGACGGAAACGAAGAAAATTTTTCGAAAAACGGGAAAAAACAGACTCGACTTCCGTCTTACGAGTGTACAAAGCGAACCCCACGAAAGAAGGAGGGGATACGGATGTTCCATGCCATGGTACCTGGCAGGGACGAGGAAGAAGCGGAACTGACCCGCATGATGGACGAATGGGGCGGGCTGGTGCTGGGCCTGTGCGCCGTCACCCTGAAAGACGGCCATCTGGCGCAGGACGCGGCTCAGGAGACCTTCGTCAAGGCCTGGAGCCACCGGGCCGACTGGCCGAATCTTCAGAACCGGCGCGCCTGGCTGGCCCGCATCGCGGTCAATACCTGCCGGGACATGCAGCGGGGCGGCTGGTTCCGTCACGTGACGCGGAAACAGACCCTGGACGACCTGTCCGGGCTGGCAGCCCCGGAGACGTCCCAAAGGGAAGTAATGGAGGCCGTGAACGCCCTGCCCCGGGAGCAGCGGCAGATCGTCCTCCTTCGATTCTGGCAGAACCTGAGCGGCGAAGAAATCGCCGAATGCCTCGGCCTGAGCCGCTCGGCGGTCTACCGGAAAATGGACAAAGCCAAAAAGAACCTTCGACTGACTCTGGAAGGAGAGGATGTTCCATGACGGAAAAGCAGCTTCGGGAAGCCTTGCGGAACTGTCTGCCGGACTCTCTGCCGGAAGCGCAGCAGCGGGCCGTTCTCTCCCGGATCCGAGAAAGGAAACAGCCTATGAAACGAAAAGTCTCTCTGGCGCTGGTACTGACCCTTGTCCTGCTGGCGCTGGGCGCGGTGGCTTATGCGGTGGTGAGCCGCTACTCCGTGGCCGACTACAGCGGCGCGGGGCAAATGACGGAGGAAATGCAGAACAGCATCGTCGATATTGACGAGACCTACGAAAACGCCTACATGACCATGACCGCCAACGACGTGCTCTACGACGGCGAGACCGTCACCATGGCCTTCAACTTTACCACCAAGGACCCGGATATGCACCTGTATCTGTATCCACGGCTGACGGCGGAGGTGGACGGCCAGACCTATGTGGCGGATGTGGAAAGCTTCGGTGCGGGCGACTTCATGAGCGGCTTCGTGTACCCCTTCCTGCCCGGCCACGATCTGGCGGCGCAGGGCTACGGCTTCGGGCTGGATGCGGTGCTGCTGGACGACGACTGCAATCTGATCCGCCCGGCGGGCGAGGTCCGCTGGACGCTGACCATGAAGGTGTTCAAGCCCAACTTTGAGGTGGAATACGCCGATGTGGTCTTTGACGGCACGGAATCCGAGGAAGAAATGCAGCAAAAGATGGACGTCTTTGCACAGGCCTTCCGGGAACACAAGATCCTCGTGACCAACGATACCTCGCTGGCGGAGTGGGACAGCCAGATCCCCATCCCGGACGGCATGACGGAGGAAGAATGGTACGGCATGGAACCCTTCGAAAGCCTGACCATTTCCGGGGCATATGACCTGATGGACGTGGTGAAAATTTCCTTCACCACACAGGCACCGGAAAACGCTGTGAGCCAAACCGGCCTGAATTTGACCGTCCCCACGGAAAAAGGCCCCCTGACGCTGGAAGAACTGAGCGTCAGCTTCCAAACCGTCAGCTTCCGTCTGTCCCTGCCTATGGAGGAAGGCGAAACGGAAAACGACCTGTGGGAACAGGTGTGGCAGTATCTGAAAATTTACCCTGACGGCAATGATACGCCCTGCGGAGAGGACTCCACTTGGTACGAGAAGCAGGAAAACCCGGACGGCACGTTCCGCTGCGTTCTGGCGGGTCAGCGACGGCTGAACGACGGCGTTACGCCCGAAAGGCTGACCTTTGACGTGGGCGGCGCGCGTTTCACCGTGTCAGTGCCGGAAATGGCGCTGGTTGAGGAGAACGCCGGGGCGTAAACAGCTCTCCCATGGGCAAAAATGTATGATACCGCCCGGCTTCGGGCAAAGTAACCCCATCTTTACGAAACATTTTTCGAAAGGATGGGGTTTTTATGTCCGTAGGAATGGTTCTGCTGACCGCCGCCGCCATTCTGGTGTTCTTCGGCGTGGCCCAGCGGGTGCTGGATAAGATGTACTTAAGCGACCGGGCGGCGCTTCTTTTGATCGCGCTGATGTTTTTCGGTACGCTGATCCCCAATTTGAAGCTGGGCGCGGTGGAAGTAAGCATCGGCGGGGCGCTGATCCCGGCGGGGGTGTGCGTCTACCTGCTGATTCGGGCGGGCACGTGGAAAGAGCGGCTTCGGGCCATCGTGGGCGCGCTCGTCACCGGCGGGGCCGTCTTTGCCATTTCGGCCTATCTGCTGCCGGACGAGCCGGAAGCCATGGTGATCGACCCCATGTACCTGAACGGCATCATCGCCGGGCTGATCGCTTACGTGCTGGGCCGCTCCCGCCGGGGCGCGTTTATCTGCGGCGTGATGGGCGTGCTGACTGCCGATTGCATCGTGGCAATCGTCAACAGCGCAAGGGGCGTTTCCCAAACGCTGGTGCTGGGCGGCGCTGGCGTGTTTGACGCGGCGGTCATCAGCGGCCTGATCGGCGTGATTCTGGCGGAGCTGATCGGCGAGATTGCCGAGCGAATTGTCCGGGGCAGTGAAAAGCCCGTGCATTCAGCCGTGCGCAATCCCGTGCGAGACAAGGAGAAATGAACCATGAAGAAAGCGATTGCGGTTATTTTACTGGCGGCGCTGTGCTGCTGCCTGCCGGGCCTGAGCCGGGCGGAGGAGCCGGAAATCTACACGCTGCTGTCCCCTAAGGGCAAGGTGCTGACCCGCTATCAGGGCCAGTGTGAAAAGGGCGACGAATATATTTCCGGCGATAACCAGCACTATCGGGTCACGCAGGTGGACGAATCCGCCCATACCGCCCGGACGGAGCTGATCGGCGACGCGGATATGCCTGACGTGGGCTGGCTGGATCAGGTGGCGGACGCAACGCCCGTCAGCGCCGTCGCCCGGAAGATCGCCCTTTACTGCACCCACAGCGACGAAAGCTATATCGAGGGCGACGGCACGCAAAGCAGCGAAAAGCGGGGCGGCATTTACGACGTGTCGGCGAAATTCGGCGCACGGCTGGAAGAACTGGGCGCGACAGTGGAACGCAGCGAGGAGACCCACCATCCGCACGACGCGGGCGCTTACCGCCGCAGCCGCCAGACGGCGGTGAAACTGCTCAAAAGTCAGCCCAACGCCATTTTCGACCTGCACCGGGACGGTATTCCCGATCCTGAGGAATACGCCGTCACCATCGGCGGGGAAAAGATGAGCAAGGTGCGCCTGCTGGTGGGCAAGAGCAACCAGAACAAAGAAGCCAATCTCAGCTTTGCCAAGCAGATCAAGGCCGTGGGGGATAAACTGTACCCCAAACTCATCAAGGATATTTATATGGGCAAGGGCACCTATAATCAGGACTTGGCCCCACGCTCGGTGCTGCTGGAATTCGGCACCCACACCCTGTCCAAGGAACGGGTGCTCCGTTCTACCGGCCCTATGGCTGAGGTTTGCTACAAGGCGCTGTTCGGCGGCGTGACCGGCTCAGCGGGAGCCAGCGACGTCAGCGGCAGCAAAAGCGCGGAAAACGTTCCAGCCGACCAGTCCAACAAAGGCTCCGGCGCGGCGGTGTGGATCATTTTGGCGCTGCTATTGGGCGTGGGCCTGTTCGCGTTCCTCTCCACCGGCGGCCGGGGCGGCTTCAGCAAATGGAAGGACTCGCTGGGCGAAATGACGGGCGGTTTCTTCGGGGGGAGACGGCGGGATAAATAAAAAGACACGGAAAAATTCTGTGTCTCAGATTGCTGAAAAAGTGGAGGTGCAGGAGGCACTGCTGCCACTCAATCGTCGCAGGGACTACTG
>URJB01000074.1 GCA_900548145.1 uncultured Eubacteriales bacterium
AGCCGCGCAGAGATGGGTGCAGGGCTTTAGCCCTGCCTGCGGTAGTCGGGAAGGAGCTTGGGGGAGACGGCAGTGGTGTCGATGCCAGCGTCGGCGCATTCCTTTTCGAAGGCGGCGATGTGGTCAAGGGTCAGCTTGCCGACGGTCACTTCCTTGGCGTGGGCGGCGGCGTTCTGACCGGCGCTGCGACCAAAGACGATGATGTCCAGCAGGGAGTTGCCCATCAGACGGTTCCGGCCATGGATGCCGCCGACGGCCTCGCCCGCCACGTAAAGGTTCTCCACGTTGGTGGTCATGCCGTTAACGTTGATGTCCAGACCGCCGTTCTGGTAGTGCAGGGTCGGGTAGACCAGAATGGGCTCCTTGCGGATGTCGATGCCGTACTGGGCAAACATACGCATCATGGCGGGAATGCGGGCCTCGATGGTGCCTTCGCCGCCGATCATTTCGATCATGGGGGTGTCCAGCCAGACGGCTTCGCCGCTGCCGGTGTCCACACCTTCGTGCCGGTCAGAGCACTCGCGGATGATGGATGCGGCGGCTACGTCGCGGGTCTCCAGCGGATGCATGAAGACCTTGCCGTCCCGGTTGACCAGCTTCGCGCCCAGAGAACGGACTTTCTCCGTCACCAGCGCGCCGAAGATCTGCTGGGGGAAGGCCGCGCCGGTGGGATGATACTGCAGGGTGTCGGCGTAGAGCAGCTTGGCGCCCACGCGGTAGCCCAGCACCAGACCGTCGGCGGTAGCGCCGTAGTGGTTGGAGGTGGGGAAGCCCTGATAGTGCATCCGGCCCGCGCCGCCGGTGGCGATGATGACGGTCTTGGCCCGGGCCACCATCAGTTCTTTGGTTTCCATGTTCATCAGGACGGCACCGGCAGCACGGCCGTTTTCGTCCAGAATCAGCTCGATGGCGGCGGTGAAGTCCACCACCGGGATGCCCCGGTTCAGCACCTCGTCCCGCAGGGTGCGCATGATCTCCGCGCCGGAGTAGTCCTTGGCCGCGTGCATACGCTTGCGGGAGGTGCCGCCGCCGTGGGTGGTGATCATGGTGCCGTCGGGGGCCTTGTCAAACTCCACGCCCAGATTGTTCAGCCACTGAATGGCCTCGGGCGCGTCGCAGACCAGCTTGGACAAAAGCTCCCGCTTGGCGGCAAAGTGCCCGCCGCCAAAAGCGTCCAGGAAGTGAATGGCGGGAGAATCGTTGGGCTTGTCCGCCGCCTGAATGCCGCCCTCGGCCATCATGGTGTTGGCGTCGCCGATGCGCAGCTTGGTGACGATCATGGTCTTCGCGCCGGCGTTGTCGGCCTCGATGGCCGCAGAAGCGCCAGCGCCGCCGCCGCCGATGATCAGCACGTCCACATCGTAGCGCACGTCATTCAGATCCACGTCGTCAGCGGAAATGCGGCTGTGAGCCTGCAGCAGCTCGCACAGCTCGTGCGGCACGCTCTCGCCCTTGTTGGGACCCACCTTCAGGGTGGCAAACTCGCTCTTTTTGTAGTCCGGATGGTAGGCGGCCAGCAGGTCGTCCTTCTCCTGGGCGGTCATGCGGGCGGGCTCGTAGGCCACGTTGGCCGCGCGGGCCGCTTCCACAGCCTTCAGGGATCCTTGAAACTGTTCGGAATACATGCGGCTCCCTCCTTACTTTTCAATCTCGCGGTGGTTGTACAGCTCTTTGAGTTCTTCCACCGGCTTGCCCATCAGGGCTTCGATCAGCTCGGTGAAATCGCCGTTCTTGATCTCCTGCACCCGGTCCTCCAGATGCTGGCTCTTGGGGGCCAGATACTTGCCGTTCAGGCGGCGGGCCAGCATGGCGACCTGCGGATGGGAGATACCGGCGGGGCAGCGGGAGGAGCACACGCCGCACATCACGCAGTCAAAGCTCTCCTCGGCGCACTTGTCAAACTCGCCCCGCTGGGCGTAGGCGATGTACTGCATCACGTTCAGCTTCTGGGTGCAGCTCTTGGTGCAGGCGTTGCAGCCCACGCAGGCGTAAATTTCGGGGTACAGCTGCATCATGATCTGCTCGGTGGGCTTGATCTTTTCGATGTCGTAGACCTGCTTCACCAGCGGGAAGAAGGGCAGGGTCGCCACGTACATATTGTCTTCCACCTTGGTCTGGCAGGCCAGGCAGGTCTTCAGCTCCCGGTCGCCCTTGATGCGGTAGATGGTGGCGCAGGCGCCGCAGAAGCCGTTGCGGCAGCCGCAGCCGCGCACCAGCTGGTAGCCCGCGTATTCCATCGCCCGCATGATGGTCAGGTCGTCCGGAACCTGATACTGCTTGCCAAACAGGAAAATATTGACCATGTTTGCCATGTTCTTGATCTCCTTCTCAATACTCGTTGGGCAGCTCGTCCAGCTGGTCGCAGCGGAACACGGGACCGTCCTTGCAGACGTACTTCGCGCCCACGTTGCAGCGGCCGCATTTGCCGATGCCGCACTTCATGCGCAGCTCCAGGGTGGTGTAGACCTGCGTCTTGTCAAAGCCCAGCTCGATCAGGCCCGCAAGGGTGAACTTGATCATGATGGGCGGGCCGCAGAGGATGGCCACCTTGTTGGTGTCGAAGCCCAGCTCCTTGACGTAGTTGGGCACGAAGCCCACGTGACCGTTCCACTCGGGCTGCTCCCGGTCGATGGTCAGGTGGACTTCCACCCCCGCGTCCTTTTCCCACTCGTTGATGATCTCCTGATAGTCCACCAGATCCTGCATGCTGCGGGAGCCGTAGACGATGTCGATCTTGCCGTAGCGGTCGCGGTAGTGGCGGCAGTAGTTGATGACGGAGCGCAGAGGCGCAAGGCCGATACCGCCGGCGATGAAGAGCATATCCTTGCCCACGAACTCGGTATCCACGGGGAAGGGATGGCCGTAGGGGCCGCGGATGGTGATCTCCTGCCCCACTTCCATGCTGTGGAGCCATTCGGTCACACAGCCGCACTTCTTGATGGAAAACTCCATGTACTCCTCATTGGTGGGGGAGGAGGTGATGGAGAACATGGCCTCGCCCACGCCGGGGATGGACAGCATGGCGCACTGGCCGGGCTTGTGCTCGAAGGCCTTCTTGCCGTCGGGGGTGACCACCCGGAAGGTTTTCACGTCGGGCGTGTCGATGCGAATATCGGTCACAACGCCGATTGTCGGCATGAGCGGTTCCCGGTTATCCATTCTGTTTGCCTCCTCCCAGCTTTTTCATCACTTTGACGATGTTCATCTGAATGGGGCAGCGGTTCATGCAGCGGCCGCAGCCAACGCAGGAGAACAGGCCCTCGTTGTTGGTGGGGTAGTACACCAGCTTGTGCATAAAGCGCTGGCGGAACCGTTCCAGCTGGGTCAGACGGGGCTGACCGGCGGACATCTTGGTGAAATCGGAGTACATGCAGCTGTCCCAGCAGCGGAAGCGCTTCACGCCGTGGCCGGTATTGAAATCCCGGATGTCGTAGCACTGGCAGGTGGGGCAGATGAAGGTGCAGGTGCCGCAGCCCAGGCAGGACTCGGACAGTTCCTTCCACTCGGGAGCGTTGAAGAACTCGCTGGTCTTGTCCTTGCCGAAAGCGTCGGGCCGGAGATTGGCTAGCGGCAGCCTGGCCATGCGTTCCTTGATGAGGGCCTTCTGCGCTTCCACGGGCTTTTCGTCCGCTTCTTCGGTGACGGAGGCGAGAGTCTCCAGCAGCTTTTCGCCTTTTTCGGTCACGGCCTGCAGATAGAGCGCGCCCTCGGTCTTGTAGGCGTTCACATCGCCGTCGGCGTTGGCCGGGTCGATGTCGAAGGTGCTGCAGAAGCAGGTCTCCACCGGGCGGGTGCAGGCCACGGTGACGATGGTGCCGTGCTTCCGACGGTTCTGGTAGTAGGTATCTACCGGCTCGGCCAGGAACACGTTGTCCAGCACGCGGAAGGCCCGCGCGTCGCAGGCCCGCACGCCGAAGACCGTGAAGTCCTCGGTTTCGCTGCGGGTATCGATGATCTCAATCTGCTTATCCTGCATTTTGAAATCCATCAGGTTTTCGGTCTGGGGGAAGAAGAAATCCTTGGCGGAGCGCACGGTGTTCAGCGCGTCCGACCATTTGGTTCCCTCGGCCCATTCTTTGTATTCCGCGCCGGCGGCGGTATCCACCGGCAGGTACAGGCGCTCGCTGTGCGCAATGGCGGAGAAGAACTCATCCAGCTTGGCAAGGCTGACTTTGCGCACCTTACTCATGGTGATTCCCCCTTTCCACGGCTTCGGAGGGCTCCAGATCGCCCTGAGTGTAGTTGACCAGCGGGGCGCGGCTGCCCACTTCTTCACCGGCCTGATAGTCGCCGTAGAACGCGTCGATATCCTTGATGAACTTGCGGTTCAGCAGGTGCAGCGGAATGTGCTGGGGGCAGACCCGGGAGCACTCGCCGCAGTCGGTGCAGCGTCCGGCCACGTGGAAGGCGCGGATGATGTGGAACATTTTTTCTTCAAAGCTGTTGGCGGCCGCCTTGTTCTCCACACCGGAATTCGGGTTGTCGAACACGCACTTTTCGCAAGTGCAGGCGGGGCACACGTCCCGGCAGGCGTTGCAGCGGATGCAGCGGGAAAGCTCGCCCTGCCAGAAGGCAAAGCGCTCGTCGGGGGTCATCTTTTCCAGCTTTTCCACTTCGTCGAAGCGGCCGCTGTCCAGCACTTCGCCGTCGGAGCCCAGCAGCTCGTCGTAGGCCACGTGCTTCTTGGACTTGCAGTGTACGCAGCGGTCAGGCAGCAGGTCGGCGCAGGCCAATTCCTTGTCGCCGTCAAACAGCGTGTGGGCCACAACCTTGTCCCCTTCAAAATCCACGGAGGAAACGCCGTCGACCAGCTCCTTCAGCTTTTTGGGGTCGGCCATGCCGTTGCAGGGGATGCCCACCGCGTAGACCTTTTCCCGGTCGAAGCGGTGCTCGGTCAGCAGCTGGTTGAAGCTGTAGGTATCGCAGGGCTTAAGGAACACCAGCACCTTTTTCTCGGTCTTGGCGGTCTCCTTCAGCAGATACTTGGAGAAGTTGGCACCGCAGAAATCATCCCACACGAAGCCGTCGTTCACCTCGTCCATGGAGGTGAATACGCCGGGGGTCACGTCGTAGCTGAACTCGCCCTTTTTCCAGCCCAGCATCCGATCAACGACGCCTTTTTCAAACAGTTCGGAGGCTTTTGCAACAAGAGCTTCCCGCGTTATTTCTTGCATCTCAGATCCTCCAGTCTCTTGTTTTCGCCCAGAGCCGCAACGGTCTTGGCGAAATCATTCATGGTGGCGGCAAACTTTGCGCCCTCGGCGGCGCTGACCCATTCCACACGGGTGCGCTCCCGCTCGATGCCCAGATAGTCCAGCATGGAGAACAGCAGGGACATGCGGCGGCGGGTGTAGTAGTTGCCGGAGGTGTAGTGGCAGTCGCCCGGATGGCAGCCGCAGAGGATCACGCCGTCCGCGCCGCGCTGGAAGGCGCGCAGCACGAACATGGGGTTCACGCGGCAGGAGCAGGGCACCCGGATGATCTTTACGTCGGCGGGGTAGCTGAGACGGTTGTTGCCCGCCAGGTCAGCGCCCGCATAGGAGCACCAGTTGCAGCAGAACGCTACGATCAGAGGCTTATACTCGTTTACTTGCATATCGCGTCAACCTCCGCCATAATTTGCCGGTTCAGGAAGCCCTTCAGATCCATCGCGCCGGAGGGGCAGGCGACAGTGCACGCGCCGCAGCCCTGGCAGACCGCTTCGTTGACGGAAGCGACCCGGCGGACCTTGGTGGTGCGGTCGGGCATCCGGAATTCCTTGTCCATGTAGGTGATTGCGCCGTAGGGGCACACGCGCTCGCAGGTGGAGCAGCCGTTGCACATCATCTCGTCGGAGTGCGCCACGCAGGGGTTGCCCAGCAGCTTGTCCTTGGCCAGCAGGCCGATGACCTTGGACGCGGCGGCGCCCGCCTGAGACACGGTCTCGGGGATGTCCTTGGGGCCCTGGCAGGTACCGGAAAGGAAGATACCGGCGGTGGGGCTTTCCACGGGGCGCAGCTTGGGATGGGCTTCGGTGAAGAAGTCGTTGGTGTCCATGCTGGCGGTCAGCATGGTGGCCAGCGGGCGGGCGGACTTGTCCGGCTCGATGGCGGCGGCCAGCACCACCAGATCGGCGTCGATGTGCAGCTGCTCACCGGCCAGCAGGTCGGAGGCCTGCACCTTCAGCTTCTTGCCTTCGGGCGTGACCTTGCCCACCATGCCCTTGATGTAGTGGACGCCGTATTCTTCCACCGCGCGGCGGTAGAACTCGTCGAAGTTCTTGCCCGGGGTACGCACGTCGATGTAGAACACGTATACGTCGGTGTCCGGGTACTTGTCCCGGATCAGCATGGCGTGCTTGGCGGTGTACATGCAGCAGATCTTGGAGCAGTACTCCTTGCCCTTTTCGGCGCAGGACGCGCAGCGGGAACCCACGCACTGGACGAACACGATGGTGTGAGGATGTTCGCGGTCGGAGGGGCGCAGCAGGGTGCCGCCGGTGGGGCCGGCAGCGTTCATCAGGCGCTCCAGTTCCAGCGAGGTGATGACGTCCTTGGACTGGGAGTAGGCAAATTCGTCGAATTTGTCCATGGAGATGGGGTTGAAGCCGGTAGCGACCACGATCGCGCCGTACTTCTCCTCCACAAATTCATCCTTGGCCTTGTAGTCGATGGCTCCGGCGGCGCAGACCTTGGAGCACAGGCCGCACTTGCCGTTCTTGAGCATCATGCAGTACCGGGGGTCGATGGTGGCCACCTTCGGCACCGCCTGCGCAAAGGGAATGTACACGGCGTGGCGCTCGTCCATGCCCAGGTTGAACTCGTTGGGCACGTGCTTCATGGGGCACTTTTCGGTGCAGGCGCCGCAGCCGGTGCACACGTCTTCCTTCACATAGCGGGCCTTGCGCTTGATGGTCACATCAAAGTTGCCCACGAAGCCCTTGACCTGCGTCACTTCGGAATAGGAGAAGATGCGGATCTTCTCGTGCTGGGCCACGTCCACCATCTTGGGGGTCAGGATGCAGGCGGCGCAGTCCAGCGTGGGGAAGGTCTTGTCCAGCTGGGCCATTTTGCCGCCGATGGTGGGCTTGGTCTCCACGATGTCCACGGGGAAGCCCGCGTCGGCGATGTCCAGCGCGGTCTGGATACCGGCGATACCGCCGCCGATCACCAGCGCCCGCTTGGTCACGGGGCTTTCGCCGGGGGTCAGGGGGGTGTTCAGGTTGACCTTGGCAACCGCGGCCTTGCCGAGGATGATGGCCTTTTCGGTGCCGACGGGCATGTCCTTATGCACCCAGGAGCACTGCTCGCGCACGTTGGCGATTTCCACCATGTACGGGTTGATGCCCGCGCTCTGGGCGGTTTTGCGGAAGGTGTTCTCGTGCATCCGGGGGGAACAGGAGCACACCACGATGCCGGTCAGGTGATGTTCCTTGATCGCGTCCTTGATCAGGTTCTGGCCCGCCTGAGAGCACATATACTGGTAGTTGGTGGAGAACACAACCCCAGGCTCGTTTTTCAGCGCTTCGGACACAGCCTTTACGTCTACGGTTCCGGCGATATTGCTGCCGCACCAGCAGACAAACACACCAATTCTCTGCATGGTTCTGCTTCTCCTTTCACTTCGCGTATTTGCGCAGGGCGCTTACGATGGCCTGCTGGGGCATATCGTCGTCCAGCAGGGCGGGGATGTCGTCCGCCGTCATGTGGTTCATGCCCTTTTGACGGATGGCCACCAGACGGATGGCCTCCACCAGCTTGGCGGGCTCCACGTTGCGGGGGCAGCGCTCCACGCAGGCGAAGCAGGACAGGCACTGGTAGAGGGACTTCGAATTCAGCAGGGGCTCGATCTCGCCCCGCTCCACCATGTACACGAACTGATGGGGATGATACTCCATCTCGTCGTAGGCGGGGCAGGTGGCGCTGCACTTGCCGCAGCGCATGCACTTGAGCGGATTGACGCCGCTCATGCGGAGAACCTGCTCCTTCATGCGTTCATTCTTCGTTTGCATTACGCTTCCTCCTCCACGCCCAGAGCCTGCGCCAGCAGCTCGGTGAAGTAGACCACCGGCACGTCCGCGCTGTACTTGGACAGATTATAGCGGCACAGCGGACAGGCGGTGACAATCAGGTCCGCGTCGTGGGACTGAGCGTCGCCCAGCACCTTCTCGCTCTTTTTGCGGGCGGAAGGCTCGTTCTCCAGCGCCACATAGCCGCCGCAGCATTCGTTGCGAGCGGCCCAGACCACAGGCTCGCCGCCCAGCGCCCGGATCAGATCCTCCATGATGCGGGGGTTCTCCGGGTCGTCCATCTGCATCACCTTGCCGGGACGCAAAAGCAGGCAGCCGTAATAACAGGCCACCTTCTTCCCCGTCAGAGGCTTTTGTACCTTTGCTTTGACCTGATCGAAGCCTACGGTATCCCGCAGAAGCTCCAGATAGTGCTGCACCACGGTCTCGCCGTGATAGGGTTCTCCCGCGTCTTTGTCCTGCGCCATGTAACGGTTCACCTTGTCGGCAAACTCGGCGTCCGTCTGCATGGCGTGGTTGGTCTGCTTAATGACGTTGTGGCAGGCGGAGCACACCGTGACCAGAGGCTGGGAGGCGTCTCTGGCCGCCTTCAGCGCGCGCACGCTGCTGAGCTTCGAGGCAACTTCGTCCTTAGCGGTGACGAACACACCGCCGCAGCACTGCCAGTTTTCGATCTCACACAGCTCTACGCCCAGCGCCTGTGCGCATTTCCGCGCCTGGAGATCAAGCTCTTTTGCCTTCGTGCGGAGGGTGCAGCCGGGAAAATAACTTACTCTCATCAGAAATGAAACCTCCGTTTGTTGGTGGGGGGACGTTGGGGCCTTTGCGGCC
>URJB01000075.1 GCA_900548145.1 uncultured Eubacteriales bacterium
GTCGCCGTGCCGCTGGCTTTCTTTGGTACTTTCTTTCGAAGCGAAAGAAAGTACTGCCCCCCTCGGGGCGGCAGCCCCACCGTCCGCGCCGTAGTCGGCGCGTCAATCCCCCCGGCGGCGGCAGGAGGTTTGCGCCTGCGGGCGCACCAAAGTTCTTTCCGCTCGCCTTTTGGAAACCTTCGAGCACCGAAAGTCGGCGAGAGACCCATAAGACGGCAAGTCCTAATTCGCGCCGAAGTCGGCGTGCTAAGCCCCTGACGGATTTTTTACAGCAAAGTTAGCTTACACCGCTGCTTGCAGGGGGCTTTCCGCTCGCCCCCTGCACCCCTTCGGGCCGCCCCGGTACATCGCGACAAAAAGCTTGCGCCTGCGGGCGCGCGGGAGCTTTCCTCGGGGCAAACCATTGACGCATCGCTCCCCCCTGATGGAAAAATTCGTTTCCCCCATCCCCTTTTCCCCAAAGGAGGTCTTTCCCCCCATGAAGATCATCGCCCTCACCGGCGGCATCGCCTGCGGCAAAACCACACTGGCAAATATGCTCCGTGAGCTGGGCGCGCCCGTCATCGATGCGGACGCCATCAGCCGAAGCCTGACCGCCCCCGGCGGCAAGGCCCTTCCCGCTATCCGGGAAACTTTCGGCAGCGAAGTCTTCCAGAATGACCAGACCCTGAACCGGGCCGCGCTGGCCGCAAGGGTGTTCCAAGACCCGGAACAGCTGCAAAAGCTCAACAACCTCACCCACCCGCTCATCATCGCTCAGATGAAAAGCGAGATTGAGCGCTGCCGGAAATCCGGCGCGCCCGTCGTTGTATTGGATGTGCCGCTGTTGTTCGAGGCCGGCCTTGACCGGCTGGCGGACGAAACGGTATGCGTTTCCGCGCCCCTGCCGGTGCAGCTGAAGCGGCTCATGACCCGGAACGGCCTGACGGAAGAACAGGCCATGGCCCGCATCCAAAGCCAGATGCCCTTGTGTGAAAAGGAAAAGCTGGCCGACCGAACCATCTCCACCGACTGTCCGCTGGAGGAGCTTCGCGCCCGGATGGGCCGCCTCTACCGGCAATGGCTGGAGGAAGCCCAAGCATAAAGGAGAGCCTATGATCCATCCCCCCTATCCCCTCCGCTGCCCGGACGACGACAGCGGCGCGCCCGTTGATTATTCCTACGTGTCCTCGGTGAACGAAGGCCGCAGGCGGGCCCAGCAGAAGAATATCCACGAGGAGGACGAGCAGGCCGGGCCCCGGCCTCTGATCCGCCACCGGGCCGACCCCTACGACCGGGAGCGGGTAGACGCTTACGGCACCCGCGCGCCCATGCGGTATCCGGAACGCACCGGCACCGTGCAGATGCTGCCCACCCGGGAGGAAGAAGCCATCCCGGAGAACCCCTACGACCGCCCCGCCGCGCGCCGCAGGAGCCAGCCCCAGCCGGAGCCGCAGGTCATCGTCACGGAGGACGGTTCCCAGTTCGATCCACCCGCCATGGCGAAATTGCCCGAATGGTACCGGGTAGCCCAGCAGAACGCCTCCACCACCGACGATCGGATGCGTCGCGCCCCCAAGGTGCAGGCCGCACCCCGGGTGGAAGTGGAGGAAGATGACCAGCCCGTGCAGTATGATCCGCTGGGCCGTCCCATGGCCCGGCGGGCGGAACCCCGGCAGGAGCATCGCTTTCAGGGTTCCGCCGACCGCTACGCCGAGGCGGGCTATCCCCCGGAGCTTCTGCAGGAGCAGCGGGAGCTGGATGAAAAGCAGGAAGTTATCTCCCGCCGGCGCCGGCACGGCGCGCAGCAGGCGGTCAGCGAGGGGCGGCAGGAGGAATACCGGCGCAGCCTGAGCGGAGAGCCGGCCCCCGACCGGCGCTCCTATCCCCCCAGCCGGGAGGAGTACGCCTATCGCCGCCAGCTGACGGAGGAAGAACGCCAGCGCCGGGCCCAGGCGGCGGAAGAAGCGCTTGCCCAGCAGGAAGCCGCCCGAAATCGCGGGCAGGCCTACCGGCAGGCAGCTCAGGCTTGGGGCGCTCCCAGTGAAACAAGGGAAAATCCCTACGCTTCCCCTTATGAAGTGCGGAAGGAACCCCGCCGCGCCCCTGCCCGGCTGGAAGAGCCGGAAGAAGAAACCGCGCCCCGGTTCCGCATCCCGTGGCTGGGCATCGCCGTGTTCGTGATGGCAGGCCTTGCGGTGGGGCTGTGGCTGATGCAGCTGAATTTTCAGGCCCAGACCCGGCAGGTAGTGCAGGAGCGGGCGCAGGCGCGGATCACCATCCGGGAAAAGCACCCGCTGGAATACCGGGAGCTGATCGAGCGGGAGGCCCGCAAGAACAACCTGAATCCGGCCTTTGTAGAGGCCATCGTCTTTAACGAAAGTTCCTTCCGCACCGGCGCGGAAAGCAGCGTCGGCGCACGGGGCCTGATGCAGGTCATGGAGGACACCGCCGCCGACATCGCCAAGGCGCTGAATGTGGAAAACTATTCCTTCGATCTGCTCTACGACGCGGAGACCAACGTGACCTTCGGCTGCTACTATCTGGGCAAACTGAGCCAGCGCTTCCGAGGAGACCCGCTGCTGGTGGCCATGGCCTATCACGCCGGCGGCACTCAGGTGCAGAACTGGCTGAACACCTCCCTGTACAGCGCCGACGGCCAGACCATCCTGTTGGACAACCTGCCCGACGGCCCCACCAAGCAATATGCCATCCGGGTCAAGCGGGACTTTGCCATTTACCGCCGCCTGTACTATGACGCTTTGGAGGATGACGCATGAAAAAACGGCTTCTGGCACTTTTGACGGTTCTTTGCCTGCTTTTCGGCCCCGCGGCTTCGCGGGCGGAAAACGTGGGCGATTCGCTGGTGGTGGGCATGGTGTCCACCCGCACCGCGGAGATCCGACCCCTGACCCCTCAGGAGGCGGGGATGGTGTCCCTGTATAACGTGGTGTACGAAAGCCTTGTCACCGTGGACGACAACGGCATTCCCCAGCCCTATCTGGCCGAAAAATGGGAGGAGAGCAACAGCGGGGAGACCTGGACCTTCACCCTGCGGGAAAACCTGCGTTTCTCCGACGGTTCGGCCCTGACCGCGGACGATGTGGTAGCCAGCGCCCAATACCTGCTGACGCTGGCAAAAAATGAGGAAGCCGAGGACAACGGCTTCTACCAGACCCTGCGCTACACCATCAGCTCCATCAGCAAGGCGGACGAGCGCACCGTCATCGTCAAGGCCGCCCGGAAATACTACGGCGTGCTTTACAGCATGACCTTCCCCGTAGTGCCCGCGGCGCAGGTGGAGCAGGCCAATCCGTTGGGCAGCGGCCCTTATGTCATCAGCGCCTTTGAGCCGGGCAGCTATATGCAGCTGGACGCCAACGCCAACTGGTGGCAGACTCAGCCCCAGGTCCAGCAGATCATGGCTTCATTTTTCTCCAGCAATAAGGAACTGATTACCGCCTACGAATACGGCCGGGTAGACACGGCCTTTACCCGCTCGGTAGCCGCCGCCCAGTACAAAAGCGGCATCAGCTCCCTGTCCATCGCCTACAATACCCGGCAGATGGAATGCCTGCTGATGAATCATCAGACCTTCCCCATGGAAAGCCTGAAGGTGCGGCAGGCCATCCGATATGCCATCAACGTCAACCAGATCTCCAACAACGTGTACATGGGCATGACGCTGGATTCCGACGCCATGGTGCCCTCCAACAGCTGGCTGTACGACGAAAGTTTGGAAAGCAGCTTCGTTTACAACCCGGACATGGCCCGGCAGCTGCTGGAAGAGGACGGCTGGACCGATCTGGACAACGAAGGCCCGCTGGACAAGATCGTGGGCAACGACGTGAAGCACCTGTACCTTCAGCTCATCACCTATGAGGACCCGGACAACGACGTGCGCTACGAGACTGCCAACCTGATCGAGGAAATGCTGGCGGAAGTGGGCATCGGCATCAGCAAGACCACTGCCGTCAGCTATCAGGACATGCAGAGCAAGCTCCAGAGCGGCGCTTACGAGCTGGCCCTGTGCGCCTTCCAGATGGACGTGGTGCCCGATTACGGCTTCATGCTGCGCAAGGGCAACACAGGCAACTACATGCGCTACGTCAGCAACGATATGACCGATCTGATCGACCAGCTGCGTACCTGCGAAAATCAGACGGATTTCGCCTATGCCTCCATGGCCATTCAGCAGCAGTTTGCCAACGATGTGCCCCTGATCTGCCTGTTCTACCGCACCGGCTCCGTGCTGACCCGGAAAATGTACACCACCGTGCGCAACATTCGGGAATTTGAGCTGCTGCGGGGCATTGAGGCCTTTGGCCGATGACGGGCCGGAAAGGGGAACGACATCATGTGGATCAAACGGCTTGCGGCGGCGCTGACCATCTGCTGCCTGCTGGTTTCGGCAGGCGGCGCGGCCCTCGGGGAGGAAACGGATACCCCCATCCCCGAAGGGGAGCGCCCTGCCTTTGTCCAGCGCCTTCTGGACGTGGCCCGGGGCGAGCTGGGCTACGCCGAGGGGGCGCAGAACTACACCAAATACGGCGAATGGGCCGGCGACCCCTATGCGGAGTGGTGCGCCGAGTTCATCTGCTGGTGCGTGGATCAGGCCCAGCAAAGTCTGGGCGAAGACCTGCTCAACGTGGTCTACCCCAACTATTCCGGCCAGAACACGGGCCGCAACTGGTTTATCAAGCGGGGCCGTTTCGTCTACCGCAAGGGCGTCTGCCCGGACTGGGGCGCGCAGTGGCTCCGGGACGCGGATCACAATTTAAGCAAGAATGAGTTCATCCCCCGCTCCGGCGATCTGGTGTTTTTCAGCTACAACGCCGCCGGAGACACCGACCATGTGGCCCTGATCGAATACTGCTCCCGGGGCGCGGAAGGCAACGTGTACCTGCACGTCATCGAGGGCAACAATCCTGACCGGGTGCAGCGGAAGGTCTACCCGCTGGATAACAGTCAAGTGCTGGGCTTCGGCCTGTGCGAAGATTTGGTGGACACCACCATGCGCTCCGGCAACGAGGGCGACAAGGTGCTGACCCTTCAGCAGGACCTTTATCAGCTGGGCTTTCTGGACGAGCTGCACCTGACCGGCGCTTACGGCTCCCACACTCGGGCGGCAGTGATGGCGCTGCAGCAGGAATTTCTGCCCGGCCATGCCGTCAACGGGCTGGCCGACCGGGAGACCCAGCAGCTCATTGCCCGGCTCCTGCGCCAGCAGTTCTGGGACGACCCGGACAACTGGCTGGTGGAGGAATAACCAGATTTCTCCGTCCTTTCCCGTCTGTACGAATCGCCGAAAATAGTGTACAATAGGCGTTGTGCATCCATGAGACGGGGAGGAGGGAGACGCTTGGCGCTTCGCAGAAGGTTCGCTTTTTGGCTGGCGCTTTTCTGCCTTGCGGCGCTTTGGCCTTTTCCTGCCGTCCGAGGCGAGGAAGCCTCCGTCCGCCGGGAGCGGGCGCTGCTGATCGGCGTGGACGATTTTGTCACCCAGCCCAGCGCCTACCCCAGCTCCACCAACAACGTCTATGCCATGCAGGAAATGTTCCAATCGGCAGCGACGCCGCTGGAAAAGATCATGGTCCCCGCCGAACCCGTTTCTTCCGTCGAGCAGCTGACAGAGCTGATCCGGCGGGTTTTCGGCGGTGCGGAGGCCGGGGACGTCAGCTACCTGTATATCAGCACCCACGGCCTATACGACCCGGAAAACGGTGTGGAACCTGCCTTGCTTCTAAGCGACGGCCAGACGGAGAACCGTCTGACCCCCAAAGCGCTGGAAGCCGCCTTCGATGGCATTTCGGGCACGAAGGTGCTCATTCTGGACGCTTGCAACAGCGGCGCTTTCATCGGCAAGGGCATGACCGAATGGGACGAGCCGCCCTGCTTTCTGGGGGACGATTTCAAGGTCATCACCTCCAGCGGCGCCCGGGAGGAAAGCTGGTACTGGAGCGCCGGAGAGGACGAACCGCAGAACGACCGGCAGGGGGCGTTTTATTTCACGCAGGCCCTGTGCGACGCGCTCAGCGCCGCCTGCGGCTACCCGGCCGACCAGAATCACGACGGCAGCATCACCCTGAAGGAGCTTTACGACTACCTGCTGCTGAACCACGCCGCCTCCACGCCCCAGGTCTATCCCCAGAACGACGATTTTGTGGTCTTCCGTTACGACCTGTCGGAGCCGCTGCCCACGGGCCTTTCCCGCTCCCCCATCATGGACGTGACCTTTTCCGACCTGATCCTGGATCGGGACAGCCGGGAGATCACCATCGAATACATTGCTATGCGCCCGGTGCGGGTGGCCTATCAGCTGGTATACCGCCGGGAGGGCCGGTGGGAGTTTGAAAACGCCCAGCTGATCTACGATGACTCCGAGCGCTTCTCCGCATTCGGCGATCAGGAGGGCGCGGTCTCCGCCGGGTGGAAGCAGCGCACCCTTCGGCTGGACGAGCTGGCCGACGACGCTTACGGCTACGCGCTGGTGCAGCTGGTCAGCATCGACCGGGGCAAGCTGCGCGTCCACGCGGGCCGGGTGCTTTGCGTATTACCCGAGGAAGAACCGTCCGCTCCCACCGTAGAGATCAGCGGTTCCTTTGCCCCGGAAACCGGGCGGGAGCTGGCGGTATTCGTGGGACACAATTCTCCCTGTTCTTTGAGCGTAGCCATTCTCGACGAGGAGGGGCAGGTGGTGGAGCGTCTGTGCCACCGCCGCTCTACCCGGCCTATGGGACTGGCGGGAACGACCCTTTACTGGGACGGCAGTCTGCGGGACGGTTCCCCCGCCCCGGCAGGCACGTACCGCGTCCGGGCCCAGATCCACTGGAAGGATCAGACCCTTTCCGTGGAATCGGGACCCTTTGAAGTGCAATAATTTTCAGCCAGACAAGGAGGCTTCACCATGGCGGAAAAACTGATGGTCGTCATTCCCTGTTATAATGAAGAAGAAGTGCTGCCGGAAACGTCCCGGCGGCTGGTGATCAAAATGGGCAGCCTGATGGAAAAGGGGCTCATCTCCGAGGACAGCAAGGTGCTGTTGGTGAACGACGGCAGCAAGGACCGAACCTGGGAGCTGATCTCCGGTCTGCACAAGGAAAACCCGCTGTTCGAGGGCGTGAAGCTGAGCCGGAACCGGGGCCACCAGAACGCGCTGCTGGCCGGGCTGATGACGGCCCGGAACCGCTGCGACATCTGCATTTCCATGGATGCGGATCTGCAGGACGACATGGACGCCATGGACAAGTTCATCGAGAAGCACCGCGAGGGCTGCGAAATCGTCTACGGTGTGCGCAGCAAACGGGAAAAGGACACCTTCTTCAAGCGGGAAACTGCGCTGATGTTCTACCGGCTGATGAGCGGCATGGGGGTGGACATCGTCTTCAACCACGCGGACTACCGGCTGATGAGCAACCGGGCCCTGAACGCGCTGGCCGAGTTCAAGGAGGTCAATCTGTTCCTGCGGGGACTGGCGCCCATGGTAGGCTTCCAGAGCGACACCGTGCTTTACGAGCGCAGCGAGCGCTTCGCCGGAGAAAGCAAATATCCCCTCAAAAAAATGCTGGCCTTTGCCATCGACGGCATCACCAGCTTCTCCGTCAAGCCCCTTCGGCTGATCACCAATGCAGGCATCGTGGTTTTCCTCATTTCGCTGGTGATGCTGCTGTACACGCTGATCTCGTGGATCGCCGGGCACACCGTGACTGGTTGGACCAGCACATTGGCCTCCATCTGGATGATCGGCGGCATTCAGCTTTTGTCGCTGGGTGTAATCGGCGAATACATCGGCAAAATTTACAACGAAACCAAGCAGCGTCCCCGTTTCATCATCGACCGCTACCTGAACGACCGGGGCGACGATCCCGTGGTGGATCGTCCCGAATAAGCCCGGCGCATGAAACCCGCATGTTGTGTCATATCCTTGCCAGACGGAAAGGAGTGGCGGATCATGCGGGATTTTTTTGCAAATACCCTCGATCTTCTGGCAGGCGGCGGGGCGGCCATCGCCGGTTTTCTTCACGGCATGACCAACGGGCAGGGGCGTACCGCCATCCTGCTGGCGGCGCTGATGGGGGCGGACTACGTCAGCGGCGTACTGGCGGCGGCCTTGGGGCGCAGCCGGAAAACCGCCCACGGCAGACTATCCAGTCAGGCGGGCTGGAAGGGGCTTCTGCGCAAGGCGGTCATTCTGCTGGTCGTAGGGTTAAGCGTGCTGCTGGACTGGTACGTAGGACAGGGCAGCGCCATGTTCCAGACGGCGGTCATGTGGTTTTACATCAGCAACGAAACCCTTTCCCTCTTGGAGAATTTAGGCCGCTGCGGGGTGCCCATTCCCAAAAAGCTGCGGGATATGCTGGAGGAATTAGGGAAAAGTGAGGAAGAGAAGCAGACGGAAGTTCCTGCCGGGGAGAAAGGGACGGAGCAGAACGGATAAGGAAGTTTATGTGCCGCATGGGGACGGGGCGCCTATGGACGCATTCCCTGTCGCCTTTGCCAGTTCCAGTGCGGGAACAGGGCTTGCGGCCCTGAATGCGCGTTCGTTTCTTTCCCCATGCGACCACAGATACAGCAACCGGCAAATGCAGCGCGTGGCAGTGCGGGCCGTGCTGATTGGTTGCCCTGAGGAAAGCTCCATGCCTACGTCAGCGCGTGTCAGTTCTGCCGTAAGAAAATCCCTGCCGGGCGGGGCTTGATGTGCCGACTACGGCGCGGGAGAAGAGCTTGCAGCCCTATGGGGCGCTCGATTGTTTCGGTTGGCGATCCGAAGGGGGTGCAGGGGGGAACGAAGGGAAGACGCAAGGCGGGTTGCCCTTGGGCAACCCGGTCTGCCTT
>URJB01000076.1 GCA_900548145.1 uncultured Eubacteriales bacterium
GTGATGTGGTAACTCAACTTTAGCATATGAGACTCTATCTCTCTTTCCTTTTTTGTGTTTGTCCAAGATGTATTGTAGTCCTACAGTGGACAAGGGTCTCCGCACCCGTCCGCCGCTTGTGCCGAAAGGGCTTTTTTGGTATAATCCAATGGTTACAGAAACCGATTCGGAAAGGATGAAACAGCTTGAAGAAAAAAGCGGCATGGATTCCGTGGCTGACGGGGCTGTGCATGAGCACGGCGCTGATGGCCGCGATCTTTCTTTTTGGTGATTTGAAATATGCCATGAATGACGATACCGCCATTCTGCGGCAGTATATGGGCTTCGGCACCGGCGCGATCCCGGAGGCACACGCGTTTCTGCATCCGCTGCTGTCCACGCCCCTTCGCTGGCTGGGGCTGGCCGCGCCGGAGGTGCCATGGTTCAGCTGGATGCAGCTTGCTCTGCTCTGGCTGGCCTGCATGGTCAGCGTCAAGGCGCTTATGCAGTGCTTTGCCAAACGTGGATTTTCAATGGCACTGGGCGCTGCGGCGGGTGCGGTTTACCTGACGCTTTTCGCGATGACCTACGTCTGTCATGTGACCTTCACTATTACGGCGGCGGTGCTGGGGGCGGCGGCTGTTCTGCAGCTTTGCTCCATCGATGGGGAGCGTTATACCGACGGGCAAATTTTCCGGGCTATCCTGCTGGCGCTGGGACTGACGGCCCTGTGCGGCGGCCTGCGGCTGATCTGCGTGCTGCCGGTGGCCCTGTACTGCGGTCTGGCGCTGGTTCCGCTGGCGGCCCGGGATTTCGGCTTTGGCCGGAGGAAAAAGCGCTCGTGGAAGCCGCTGCTCTGCGGCTTGTGCGTGATCGTGCTGGCGCTGGGAGCCCTGCCTTTGTGGCGCGCGGCCAAAATGAAGGCTGCCGGGATGGAGGACTACCTGAACTGGCAGAACGCCAACGGCCGGGTGGTGGACTATTATGGAATCAAGGGCCTGACGGACGAAGAGCTGGCGCTGGCGGGCTGGACGCGGAAGGAGGCCAACCTGCTGGCCCAGTGGTGCTTTCTGGGCAGCGAGCTGACCGAAGAAAGCTTCCACCGGCTGGCAGACGAGCTGGACAGCCGGTGGAAGGCTGACCCTGCCGCGCGGCTGCAAAGCGCGTGGCGGAAGGTGACGGCGCTGCCGGAGTTGGATCCCGTGGCGTGGAGGTCGGTGCTGGCGCTGGGCGGCGCGCTGCTTTTGTGCCTGTTAGGACTGCTTTGGAAAAAGCGGGATGGGCTGTGGCAGGGTCTGACCCTGCTGGCGGGACTGCTGGCAGCAGGCGCGTTCCTGCTGTATCTGGGCTGGAACGGACGGCTTCCCGTCCGGGCGGCGCTGCAGGCGATTTTGCCCCTTGCCGCGCTGGCGTTCGGCCTGCTGCCGGCCTGCCTGCCGGAAAAGCCGGGAACGGCGGCCAAAGCCGTGCTGTCCGCCGGGGCGGCGCTGGCGCTGGCGCTGACGGTGAACTACGCCGTTCCCGCCGCGCAGGCGCTGGCCCGGCAGCCGAAGAATCCGGAAATACTGGATCCCTTCGCCACGCTGGACTGGATGGCGGCGGAGGATCCGGATTGCCTGTACTTCTACGACGGAAGCCTGTGCGCGGACAGCCGTATGTTCCCCCGCACAGATCTCGGCGTTCCCAAGAATCTGCTGTTCTGGGGCGGCTGGACGTTCCGTTCGCCCGAATACATGAAGTGCCTGAGCTGCTTCGGCATTTCGGAGGAAGAACTGGACGCGGAACTGTTCCTGCGGGACGACGTATATCTGGCCCGGGGCATGGTGGTTCCGGAGCCCACAGAGCTGATCGACGTTCTGTCGGAAAAGGCGGAGGAAGAGATCGCCTCCATGCAGGGCGGCGAAGAGGGCGGCGTTTATCTGTTCCAGTTCTATTGAGGCGAAGCGGGCCGCACCCCTTCGGAAGAAAGCCGGGCCGCTCTTTCTTGACTTCCCCGGCAAAACGGGGCATAATGACAACGGCCTTTCCGGCCTGTGCTGGCCGGGATCGCCGAAGGAGGAACTTTATGCGCCATGAGATCACCGCGGTGGACCGCGGTTCTGCGGCCCACCGGGCCGGTATTCTCCCCGGCGACGTGCTTTTGCGCATCAACGGGGAAGACATTATCGACGAGATCGACTATCAGGCGTTGATCGCTAACCGCCAGCTGGAAATGGAGCTGGAGCGGGACGGAAAGCCCCTGCATCTGTCCGTCCGAAAGTACGAGGTGGAGCCCATGGGGCTTCATTTCGGAGAAAGCATGACCCTGAGTCCGCGCACCTGCTACAATAATTGCGCCTTCTGCTTTATCGCCCAGATGCCGCCGGGACTGCGCCAGACTCTGTACGTGAAGGACGACGACTGGCGGTTTTCCCTGATGATGGGCAATTTCGTCACCCTGACCAACGTGAACGACCAGGAATTCGAGCGGATTATCCGCCGCCACGCTTCGCCGCTGTATATCAGCGTTCACACCACCGACCCGGAGCTGCGCTGCCGGCTGATGAACAACCGCTTTGCCGGGAATATTATGGAGCGGCTGACCCGGCTGAAGGAAGCGGGCATCCACTTCCACTGTCAGATCGTGGTCTGCCCGGAGCAGAATGACGGCGAAGCCCTGATGCGCACCCTGAATGACTTGCGCTCGCTGGCCCCCGCCGCCGAAACGGCTGCGCTGGTGCCGGTGGGGCTGACCAAATTCCGGGAGGGGCTGTTCCCGCTGCGGACGTTTACCCGGGAGGAAGCCCGGGCGCTTCTGAAAATGATCGCGCCCTTTCAGGAAGAATGCCGCCGTACTCTCGGCACCACCTTCGCTTTCCCAAGCGACGAGTTTTTCTGCATCGCCGGGCTGGAAGTGCCGGAGGAGGACTGGTATGAGGACTTCCCTCAGATCGAAAACGGAGTGGGCCTGCTCCGACGGCAGGTCAGCGAAATGGAGGAAGCCCAGAAGTTTGACGACGATCCGCCGCCGGAGGGGGAGCGTCGCTACGTGATCCCCACGGGGGTGAGCTTCGCGCCCCAGCTGGAACGGCTGGTGAAGCGCTTCGCTCCGCCGAATACCACGGTGCGGGTGGTGCCGGTGCAGAACCATTTCTTCGGCGAGACCATCACCGTGACCGGCCTTCTGACCGGCGGCGATATTCTGGCAGCGCTGACCCCGGAGGTCTGCGAAGGCATGAAGGAGATCATGCTGTGCAGCGTGACCCTTCGCCACGAACAGGATCGTTTTCTGGATGATATGACCATCGACGAGTTCCGCAGGCGGGCCCCCCTGCCTGTGCGGCTGGTGGACTGCGACGGCCAGTCGCTCTACGACGGCCTGCATGGCCGAGGTCTGGACTGAACCATCGGGAATAAGGAGGAAACCATGGCCAAACCCTTAGTTGCCATTGTTGGCAGGCCCAATGTGGGCAAATCGACTTTCTTCAATAAGATCGCCGGACGGCGCATCTCCATCGTGGAGGATGTGCCCGGCGTGACCCGCGACCGCATCTACTGCGACGTGGAGTGGATGGGCCGACGTTTCAGCATGGTGGATACCGGCGGTCTGGATATGCGCAGCGAGGACGTGCTGCTTTCCCAGATGCGGCGGCAGGCGGAGATCGCCATGGAAACGGCGGACGTGATCTGCTTTTTCTGCGATGGCCGTACCGGCCTGACCCCGGATGACGAGGACATCTGTCATTACCTGCGCAAGACTCACAAGCCCATTCTGCTGGTGGTCAATAAGATGGACTACGCGGGCCTGAACGACCAGCTGTACGAATACTACAACCTTGGTCTGGGCGATCCCATTGCCATCAGCGCCACCAACATGCTGGGGCTGGGCGACCTGCTGGAGGCCATCGTCCGCCATTTGCCCCCGGCTCAGCCCGACGAGGAAGAAGAGGAAGAACACGTGATCCAGCTGGCGCTGGTGGGCCGCCCCAACGTGGGCAAGAGCTCCCTGTCCAACAAGCTGCTGGGGCAGGAGCGCACCATGGTCAGCGACATTCCCGGCACCACCCGGGACGCGATTGACACCCTCTTTACCGATACGGACGGCACCCGCTTCAACATCATCGATACCGCCGGAATGCGCAAGAAAAAGGCGGTGGAGGATGAAACACTGGAACGCTACAGCGTGCTGCGCTCCATCGCCGCCATCGACCGCTGCGACGTGGCCCTGCTGCTGATCGACGCCCAGACCGGCGTGACCGAGCAGGACACCAAGGTGGCCGGGCTGATCCTCAACTCTGGCAAGGCGGTCATCGTGGTGGTCAACAAGTGGGACGCTATCGAGAAGGACACCAACACCATGGAGGCCATGCGCAAGAAGATCCTCTCCGATCTGAAGTTCATGAGCTACGCGCCGGTGCTGTTCCTCTCCGCCCTGACCGGTCAGCGGGTGAATACCGTGCTGGACGCGGTGAAAGCCGCCTATGCTCAGTACTCCAAACGGGTGCCCACCGGCGTTCTGAATGAAGCGCTGGCCGATGCGCAGATCAGTCTGCAGCCTCCCGTTTCCGGCGGCCGCCGCTTGAAGATCTACTACGCTACCCAGCAGAGCGTCTGCCCGCCTACCTTCGTTCTGTTCATCAACAACGAGGAACTGATGCACTTCGCCTATCAGCGCTATCTGGAAAACCACTTCCGCAAGTGCTTCGGCTTCGAGGGCACTCCCATCCGCTTCATCCTGCGGGAAAAGAAGCAGGACGGCAAGAACTGACGAAACGTCTGAAAAACGCATACATGCTTTTTCGTCAAACCGCGCACACTGTCCCCAAAGAAAGGATGGGATGGTATGCGCGGTTTTCGCACGGATCTGGCCATGGAAAGCGTGGGGGAGGAGAGCGGACGGCTGGAGGGCGTCAGCATGAGCGCCCACCAGATCGGCGGCGTGAAGCGGACGCGGATCGTGATCCAGTCCCGCAGGGCGGCGGAGGTGCTGCAGCGGCCCGTGGGCGAATACATCACGCTGGAATGCCCGGAACTGTCCCGATGCGGCCAGCCGGAGCGGCCAATGCTCATCCGCCTGATCGCACAGGCCGTGCGGGCGCTGCTGCCCAAGGAGGGCGAGGTGCTGGTGGTGGGGCTGGGCAACCGCAACGTGACCGCCGACGCGCTGGGCACCCGGGTGGTGGAGCGGACGCTGGTGACCCGCCATCTGGGGGAAAGCCTTGCCCGGGAAATGCGGGGCCGTCTGCGGGGTGTCAGCGCCATTGCGCCCGGCGTGCTGGGGCTGACCGGCATCGAAACGGCGGAGCTGTGCCGGGGGCTGATCCAGCGGGTACGCCCGGCGGCGGTCGTCGCCATTGACGCGCTGGCCGCTTTCGACAGCGGGCGCATCTGCAGCACCATCCAGATCACCAACACCGGCATTGAACCCGGCAGCGGCGTGGGCAATCACCGGCTGGGCCTGACGGAGGAAACGCTGGGCGTGCGGGTCATTGCCGTGGGCGTGCCCATGGTGGTGTACGCCTCCACCATTGCCCGGGATGCAATGGCCCGGCTGATGGAGGAATATCACGTGGATTCCGGCGACCATTCCGAAGCCGCCGGGCGGCTGCTGCAGCAGGTGGCGGACGGCTTTCTGGGCAATATGGTGGTCACGCCCCGGGAGATCGACGAAATGGTGCTCAGCGTGGCCGATCTGCTCAGTGAGGGGCTGAACCGGGCGCTTCAGCCTTCTCTGGACGAAGAAACCCTGCATACCTACCTTCACGCCTAGCATATCCTTCTGGGAAAAACCCCGTCAAAGGCGGTGATTCCCACGGAATCTTTCTGGAAAAAACGAATGCTTTATCTGGCGGCGCTGGGCTTTTGTCTCGGCGTGCTTCTCGGACAGCTGCTGCCGTTGGCACTACCGGCAGAGGAGCCGGCGGTTCAGGCGGCCTTTTCTTCCACAGCGGAGACGGCGCAGCCTGAACAGGAGCCGGAAGGAGAAAACCTGTTTGCCGCGCCTCGGCAGACCGACGCGGAAACGCCAGGCCCTTCTTCCGCGTCCGCAGGAAAGGCGGACGGATTTGTGCTGGAAGTCCTGAGTGGGGCGGCGGAGACGCAGACGAAGGGCCGCATTCTGATCTACCACACCCACACCTACGAGGCCTACGAGCAGCAAACGGACGCGCCCTATGAGGAAACCACGAAATGGCGCACGGCGGACGAGCGCTTCAATATGGTGCGGGTGGGGGACGAGCTGGCGGCGCTATTGACCGGGCTGGGCTATGAGGTGGAGCACGACCGCACCGCTTTTGAACCGCCGGTGCTGGACAGTGCCTACACCCGCTCCCTGACCATGCTGCAGCAGCGTCTTGCGGCGGGGGAGCGTTATGATCTGATGATCGACCTGCATCGGGACGCTTATCCCGGAGGCAGTCAGGGTGGGGCCAACGCCGTGACGGTGGGTTCAGCCAAGCTGGCTCGGCTCATGCTGCTGGTGGGCAAGGGCGAGGGGCAGACGGGCCGGGGCTTTGATGAAAAGCCGGACTGGGAGGCCAACCTGCGCATCGCCCAGGCCGTGACGGACGCGGCGAACGCCCAGACCGAGGGCCTTTGCCGAAAGGTCATGCTCAAAGCGGGCCGTTTTAATCAGCATGTGCAGGTGGGCTGTCTGCTGGTGGAAGTGGGCAACAACCGAAACACGCTGGGGGAAGCGCTGGCTTCCATGCCCTATCTGGCCGACGCACTGGACGAAGCATGGAGCAGCCTGAAGGGCAACTAAACGTTCCGACTTGAAAAACCCGGCGCAAGCAGGTATAATCTTCAAAGAATGAACGGCGCTCCGCCGGGAATTTCGGAGGGGTTTACCTTGGATCAACGTCCTGTCGGCCTGCTGGACAGCGGGCTGGGCGGAATCAGCGTATTGGGCGAGGCCCTGCGCCAGCTGCCAAATGAGGATTATGTTTATTACGGCGATACCGCCAACGCGCCCTATGGGGACAAAACCCCGGAGGAGGTGCTGGGGCTGGTGCATCAGGCGGTGGAACGGCTGATTGAGCTGCGCTGCAAAGCCATCGTCATCGCGTGCAACACGGCTACCAGCGTTTCCGCCGGGAAGCTACGGCAGGAGCTGGCACTGCCCATTATCGGCATGGAACCGGCCTTGAAACCCGCCTCCCTGCTGCCGGGCGAGGGCAAAATTCTGGTCATGGCCACCCGGGTAACGCTGGCGCTGCCCAAGTTTCAGGCCTTGATGGCTCAATACGGCCGGGATGCGGTGCCCGTGCCTTGTCCCGGCCTGATGGAATGCGTGGAGCGGGGCGAGTTGGAAGGCCCGCAGGTGACGGCGCTGCTGCGGCAACTGCTGGGCCCGTGGCTTTCCCAGCCGGTGAAGGCGGTGGTGCTGGGCTGCACCCATTATCCATTCCTTCGCAAGGCCATCGCCGCTCTGTTTCCGGAGGGAACGCCCCTGATCGACGGCAACGCCGGTTCCGTCCGTCAGCTTCGGCGACGGCTGGAAGAAGAAGGGTTGCTCTCAAACCGGCAGGAGCCCGGACGGGTCACGTTCCTGTCCTCCAGCGAGGAGCCCTCGGTTTTACAGCGTATGCAGACGATGTTGGAGCTCTGCGCGAACGAAAGCAAATCCGCCCCCGAAGGCGAAAAAGAGGTACGTTCATGAAGAAAGTCATGCTGATCTTCGGCACCCGGCCCGAAGCCATCAAAATGTGTCCGCTGGTGCTGGAGATGCGCAAGCATCCCGAACTGGAAACGGTTGTCTGCGTTACGGGTCAACACCGGCAGATGCTGGATCAAATTCTGGAATGCTTCCACGTGGAGCCCAAGTACGATCTGAGCATCATGCAGAAAAATCAGACCCTGTTCGATGTGACCGTCAACATTCTCATCAGGGTCAAGGAAGTATTGGAAAACGAAAAGCCCGATGTGGTGCTGGTGCATGGCGACACCTCCACCGCCTTTGTGACGGCGCTGGCCTGTTTTTATTTGCAGATCCCCGTGGGCCATGTGGAGGCGGGGCTGCGCACCTACAATCTGTATTCGCCCTTCCCGGAGGAATTCAACCGGCAGGCGGTTGACCTGATCTCCCAATATTATTTCGCCCCCACGGAGACCAGCCGTCAGAATCTTCTGAAGGAAGGCAAGCCGGACGAGAAAATTTTCGTGACCGGCAACACGGTCATCGACGCGCTGGCCACCACGGTGCGGCACGACTATCAGCATCCCGAGATCGAGTGGGCCAGGGGCAGCCGTCTGCTGCTGCTGACCGCCCACCGCCGGGAAAACCTGGGCGAACCCATGCGGGAGATGTTCACCGCCATTCGCCGCATTGTGGACGAGTTCCCGGACGTAAAGGTGATCTATCCCATGCATCTGAACCCCGTCGTGCGGGAGATGGCCCGCGCCTGCTTTGCGGGCGAGGAGCGGGTGCATCTGATCGAGCCGTTGGACGTGCTGGATTTCCACAACCTGATGGCACATTCCTACCTGATCCTGACCGACAGCGGCGGCATTCAGGAGGAAGCCCCCGCACTCGGCAAGCCGGTGCTGGTCATGCGGGATACCACCGAGCGCCCGGAGGGCGTAGCGGCGGGCACGCTGCGGCTGGTCGGTACGGACGAGCAGCAGATCTACGCCGCCGTTCGGGAGCTTCTGACCGACCCCGCCGCCTACCACCAGATGGAGCACGCCGTCAACCCCTACGGCGACGGCAAAGCCAGCCAATACATCTGCGACATCCTCAGCAGGGGGTGACCCCCTGCACCCCCGAACTGCGCGCCATGGGCGCGCCGGGG
>URJB01000077.1 GCA_900548145.1 uncultured Eubacteriales bacterium
ATCGTTTTCAAGGTTCGTTGCTCTCAAGCGAGCTTGTACATAATACCACGTGCTCGTTTTTCTGTCAACACTTTTTTTCAAAAATTTTGAGTTTTTTTGACTTTACGCATAAAACCCTGTCTTTTCAACGCTTTTGTCCCCGCAGTTTCAAAAAAACTGGCAGTTTTTGTCCAATGTTTGCCCGCTTTCCGAAAATATGCTATACTGAAACCGCTCTTAGAGCCAAACCTGATCGGAGAGGTAATATGAAACCAAGCATTAAAAGGCTCCTGAATTTTGCATTTCTGTTCCTTACCTTAGGAATCGTTCTTTATATAGGTTTGAATGGCAATGACCTCAATGAACTGGGTCATGCCCTCAGCACCATCAGCCCGGTGTTTCTTCTATTATGTTTACTTGGCTGGGTGCTGTACATCCTTACCGATGCACTGGCCGTCTACTTCTATCTGAAGCAGCAGGGTCACCCCGTCAAACTGTGGCAAAGCATCCACGCCGCCATTACGGGAATCTACTATTGTAATGTGACCCCCGGCGCTTCCGGCGGACAGCCGCTGGAGATTTACACCCTCCGCAAATACGGTGCGCCCATCGGCATCAGCGGCTCGGCCATGGTGGTCAAGTTCATCTGTTTCCAGATGATCCTGCTGATTGCCGGGGTGATCCTCTGGGTCACGCACGGTGCCTTCGTCTCCGATCATACGCAGGGTTCCATCTGGTTCGTCATTCTGGGGTATCTGGTCAACTGTTTCTCCATCGGCATTGTGCTGATGATGTCCATCAGCCAGCGGGCCGTGCGTTGGCTCATCGCCTTCTGCATCAAGATCGGCGTGAAACTTCACCTGTGCAAAAACCCCGAAGCCTCCACCGCCCGCTGGGAGGATCACTGCCAGACCTTCTTCTACAGCTTCCGCCAGCTGGTGCGCAGCCCGGTATCCCTGCTGACCCAATGCGGCGTAGCGCTCCTGCAGCTTTTTTCGCTGATGCTGCCGATCATCGCCGTCTACCACGCCTTCGGCCTGTCCGGGGTCAGTTCCATGGAGCTGATCACCATGGGCGTGCTCCTCTACATCGGCGCCAGCTACACGCCCCTGCCCGGCGCTTCCGGCGCGCAGGAGGGCGGCTTCGCAGTTCTCTTCAAGGGCATCTTCCCGGATGCGCGGCTGTTTGTCGCTTTGCTCATCTGGCGGTTCTCTACTTATTATTTGAACGTGATCGTCGGCGCTGTGGTCGCCACGGTCTCCAGCATCCGCGGCATCAAAAACGCATCCGATACGCAAGAAGGTGTTTCCAACGAACAGTCCTGATTCTTCCTCTGTTTCTTCTCATTCTTCTTCCGCCATGCTCTTTTCCCGGGACGCGCTGGTTCGGCTGATCGTCCCGCTGGTCATTGAGCAGCTGTTGGCCATCTGCATCGGCATGGCGGATACCATCATGGTCACCTCCGTCTCCGAGTCGGCCGTGTCCGCCGTTTCGCTGGTGGATTCCATCAATATCCTGCTGATCCAGCTTTTTTCCGCCATGGCTACCGGCGGTGCTGTGGTCGCCGCCCAATATCTGGGCCGCAGAGATCAAAACAACGCCTGCAAAGCCGCCAAGCAGCTCATGTATTCTTCCGTCCTGATCGCGATGGTCATCGGCGCGCTGGCCGTGCTCTTCTGCCGCCCCCTCCTGCAGCTGTGCTTTGGAGCGCTGGCCCCTTCCACCATGGCCTACTGTGAAATTTACTTTCTGCTGTCCGCCCTCAGTTACCCGGCGCTGGCGGCCTATAACGCGGGCGCGGCGCTGCTGCGGGCCATGGGCAACAGCAAGGCCAGTATGTTCACTTCCCTTCTGATGAACATGACCAACGTCATCGGCAACGCGATTCTAATCTACGGCTTCAAGATGGAAGTTGCCGGCGCGGCCACTGCTTCCCTTCTGTCCCGCATTTTGGGAGCCGTCATCATGCTGCGGATGATGCTCAACGCCCATGCCCCCATCCACATCAAGCGCATCACCCATCCCGAGTTCGACTTTTCCATGATCCGCCTGATCTTCCGTCAGGGCATCCCCAACGGTCTGGAAAACAGTATGTTCCAGATCGGCAAGCTGCTGGTGGCGGGCATTGTGGCCCTCTTCGGCGAAAGCATCATCGCTGCCAACGCCATCGGTAATACTATAACCACGTTCTTCCAGCTGCCCGGCAGCGCCATTGGTCTCGCCATGGTCACGGTCGTCGGCCAGTGCATCGGCGCAGGCGAAAAGGAACAGGCCCGCTACTATACCAAACGGCTGGTTTCGCTGGTCTGGGTTCTCCTGCTGATCTGCGATATCTTCCTTTACATTTTTATTCCCAATCTGGCGACCCTGTTCAATCTGAGCTCCGAAGCCATTTCCGCCTGTGTGGAGATTCTCCGCCTGTACTCCATCATGGCTTCCCTCTTCTGGACGTTAAGCTTTACCCTGCCAAATGCCCTGCGTGCCGCCGGAGATTCCCGCTTCACCATGCTGGTGTCCATGGTCTCCATGTGGGCCGTCCGGGTAGGCCTGAGCTACTTCTTCGTTTATCAGCTGAATATGAAGCTGACCGGCGTCTGGCTGGCCATGTGTCTGGACTGGGTCGTCCGTGCAATCGCTTTCGTCTGGCGCTATTGCAGCGGCAAATGGCTCCACAAAAAGGTCATTGATCTGTAAACCCCTTGCAAATTAAAGGGTGGTTCCTCTATGGGAACCACCCTTTGTTTTTCAGAATTAGCCCGCCTCCATTCACTCGCTGCAAAAACTATGTCTATCGTCCCCACCACCTGTGAGCTACTGACCGTCCGCAACGGTTGTGTCCACCCGGGTGTCTGTCTGGGTTTAATGGTTCGCAAGGAAGCCACAATACGGATTGTTCGGGGGCAGTCCGCATTTGGCAGACTGGCTTTTTCCAAAACATTTGAGAACTCCACCATCCGGCAGATAAAACTGCCGAAGGCAGCTTGCGCTTGGCTGCTGTCATTCGAAACAAAATTAAGTATGGCCGCGCCAAAGGCAACATTGGAAGTCGCGAAGCAGAGTTTCTAACCCCTATGCCGCGTGCGCTTTCCCTGCGAACCTGCCCTGCAGCCCGTCAGAGCCTTTCGGTCGTCTGAGATGATTTTCTCCACGGAACCGTCCTTCTTCCTATTCCAAAAGAAACCTGCAGTCATAGTCCGGCTGCCCCGTTTCACGGCGCGCTAGACCACCATCTCCAATGCCGGCACCGTTCTTCGCTCTTTCTTTTTCCCTGTTGACCATTTTCCCGCCATTCTTCCTGTTTTCACACCGCCGCTTTCTTCCCGCAAACCATCCGTCTATTATAAGAAAAGCGGGCGCTTCCCTCCTTTTCGAAGACGGAACCGCCCGCTTTGTATTCCCTTATTTTTCCCGTACCAGCGCCGCCTGGTTTTCCCGCAGGTAGGCCTGTATGCTTTCACTCGTTACCGCTGCCAGTTTCTTTCGTTCGATCGTCAGCACCAAATGGCCTTCCCCATCCAGTCCGTACTGCTTCGCCTTGTGCAGCCCGTAGGACGGCTGCCAGCCCCAGCATTCCTCTCCCGCCAGCAGTGTCATCACGCCGTCGGTTCCAAAACGCTTTTCGCTTTTCACGATCACATAAGGGCGATACCAGCGGTCTTCCTCGACGATATAGCCGCTTTCCCATACTGGCTCCGTCTCGTATTCGATACGGGCGCTTTCCCGCAGAAGCCCGTCCGTTCCGTCAAAGGTCATTTCCCGGCTCTGATTATAAAGTTTGCCATTCCCGTTCTGCAAAATACACTGCAGCGTCAGTTCCTTTTCGGTTTTCTGCAGGCAGGGATTATCCCTGGCAATGCCGTCCGCCACCAGCCGGAATTTCTGGGTGGGGTCTTTCAGCTTGGCGCGGACGTAGACCCTGTCCCCCACCTCCGCCGTCTCGAAGCCTTCCAGCTCCATTTTGCCGCCAATGGCATAGTCCGGGCTTGCCGGGTGGATGTCCGCCATCTGATAGGCGTACTGCTTGCCGAACAGCGCGTCATAGCTGAGCAGATCGTAGGTCTCATCCTCCGTCACGCCCTGCTGCCGCAGCCGTTCCACATAGCTGAAGAACGGATCGTCGTTCAGCCCCGTCAGGGTCAAAGCGTATGCGCCCAGTTGCCACGCCATCATGTCTTCTTCCCCGGCCAGATTCTCCCGGTTGCTCCAAATAAAGTAAGGCGCTTCGTGGGCCGCGGCGCTGCCGATGGGCACACCCAGCTCCTCGTAGGTCTCCATGCCCAGCGGGGCCAGATGATCCCCGAAGAAGATCACCGTCACCGGCTCAGGGTAGCTGCGCAGCTCCTCGATCCACTCCGCCAGCGCCGCGTCCGTCTGGGTCAGCAGATAGCAATAGTTGTTGGCGGCGATCAGGCTTTCCTCGCTCAGTTCATTGGTAAAGGGAACCTCCGCCCCGTAGGTCTTGCGGAAGTCGTCGTATCCGTACCCGCCGTGGTTCTGCATCGTCAGACAGAAGACGAAGTCCCTTCCCGGCGTTTCCTCCATCTTGTCCATCACCGCCCGGAAATGATCCCGGTCGGAAATAAACATCCCCACCTTGGTAAAATCCCGCTGGGTGGTGTCGGTAGTATAGAAGCTCTGAAATCCCTCTTTGGCCAGATTTTCATAGCGGTTGTAGTATACGCCCGCATACCAGTGCAGGGCCGTGGCCGTCATTCCCTTTTCCCGCAGCACGCTGGCCAGACTGTTCATTTCCGGCAGACCCATCGAGTAGGGGTTCACCGTGTACTGGGATTTCAGTCCCGTCAGCACCTCGAACTCCGTCTCGCTGGTGCCTCCGCCCACCTTGGGCACATAGATTTTCCCATGACGGCTTTCCTGCTGCAATCGGTTATAGTACGGGGTCAATTCTCTGGTAAAGTTCAGATACTGCCCAAGAATTTCCTGATCGGTGAAGGACTCGCTCAGCACCAGAATGACGTTGGGGATTTCGTCCCCCTGCACGGTCTGTTTCAGTGCTTCCGCTTTCAGCGTCCGATAGGCTTCTTCCGTCTTTTCCTTCGAATAATCCACCCTCATGGTAGCGTGGCGGTAGTTTTCCGCCGCGAAGGCCGTATACAGGCAGCCGTCATGCTGGGCCTGATCCACCATATCATAGCGGTTTCCACCCCCGGCCAGTTCGTAGGTGCACAGGAAGGGCGTACCCACCGCCAGCATCAGTCCCGCCAGCGGCAGAACGAACCACCGCCGCTCCCGCTTTTGCTTCAGCAGGAAGACTGCCGCCGTCATAGCCACCGCCGTGCCGATGACCCACGCCCACAGCCGCGCCATGTCGAAATGGAAGTCCATCCCGCCCATGGTTTCCAGCGCCTCGTGAATTTGGGTCACATCCGTCAGAAGGATTGGCTCCAGCCGGTAGATCAGCTTATAGTAATTCGCCATGCCCAGCACGGCGCACAGCAGATTCAATCCCAGCCACAGGCTGATCCGAACCCGCATCGACCGAAAATGGGAGATCAGCAGACACAGCCCCAGCAAAAACAGATAGTTCAGCACCGCCATCAGCGGTTCGCCCGTCATCCAGCGAAAGACGGCGTTCAGGTCTCCCCGCGCCATGCCTTCCAGCACGATCAGGCACAGCAGCGGCTCGATCAGAATGCCCGCAATCTCCGCCCAGCGTTTTTTCATGCCATTCCCTCCAAAGTCATCCGCTTTTTTCAACCCCGGCATTTTACCACATCAGGCGCTTCCTCACAACCGGAATTCGTAGCCGCATGGCCGCGCGTATCATTTGCGTTTTCTGCCGCGAAAAAAGCTCCATACTGGCGCTGGATGCTTTCATCATGCTTTTGTTGCAAGAATTCTTAGCGTTTCTTTCCATTTACCGGTCTTTTCATGATTTGGCCGTTTTTCAAGAATGACTTGAAGGCAAATCTCCCATTGGTGCAGCCTCTCGGCGCTGGCATGTATGTCAATGCTTCCTTTCCAGTTAAAACCCTGTTTCGCCCTTCATCGGACGATGTTACAAAAACATTTTTTCAAGATTGACATCAAGTCCAAACTCTTCCAAATTGTCTGCACGACACATCAGCTCATTTTTAATCGTATCGAGTGTTTCGTAATATGCCAGTTTTTTCCCCTCATAAAATTCGGATTCCGGGTTTTCCTTTGCTTCTTTCAGTGCATCATTAGCATTGTCAATGACCCTTGCAATGATATACTGAAACTCAGATTCATTCATCCTATCCACCCCTATTTTCAGTTCTTCCATCTTCTCTGCAAACATCAGCAAATTCATATTTATTATATCACTCCCCCCAGTCTTTTCAACGCTTTCAATCCCCTCTTTCTGCTTCCCGCCCAGCACCGGCCGTTATCGTCCTTCCGTGCCGCCCGACGCTCTTCGACTTCCCCCACCTTCCCCCACATTTCCCCCAAAGCATTGACTTTTCTCCCATCATCTATCATAATGAAGCGAAATCCCTCAAACCGGTTTTTCGAGCATGCCGGTTTTCCATTTCGATCATTCGACAGGAGAGATACTCATGATTCGTACCGATCGCCGCGCCCCCATGGAGACCCGTCCCTGCGTCATTCAGCCCGGCTTTGTGGAGACCGCCGCCGGAAGCTGCCTCATTTCCACCGGCAAGACCCGCGTCATCTGCACCGCCAGCGTGGAAGAATCCGTTCCTCCCTTTCTTCGAGACAAAGGGCAGGGCTGGGTCACGGCGGAATACGCCATGCTGCCCGCCTCCACCGGGCGGCGCAAGGCCCGGGACGGCATCAAGAAGGACGGCCGCAGTGTGGAGATTCAGCGTCTCATCGGCCGCTCGCTGCGTCAGGCGGTGGACATGACCAAACTGGGCGAACGCACCATCACCTTGGACTGCGATGTGCTCACCGCCGACGGCGGCACCCGCACCGCCAGCATCACCGGCGCGTATGTGGCGCTGGTCATGGCCGTGGACAAGCTCATGAAGGACGGCCTTTTGTCCGAAAATCCCATCATTTCTCAGGTAGCCGCCGTCAGCGCGGGCATCGTGGAGGACGAGCCCCTGCTGGATCTCTGCTACGTGGAGGATTCCCGTGCCCAGACGGACATGAATTTTGTCATGAACCACCGGGGAGAATTTATTGAGCTGCAGGGCACCGGCGAAGGCCGCGCCTTCACCAACCGGGAGCTTCACTGCCTGCTGGACGCGGGCCGCGCCGGAGTGCGCCGTCTGATGAAGGCCCAGCGGGAGGCCCTACGCGGCATCGGCGGCCATCTGCTGCCCCTGCCCATGGTGGTGGTCGCCAGCGGCAACGCCCACAAGCTGAAGGAGCTGGCCGCCATGTTCCGTGGCGTGTGTCAGCCAGTCTCCATGAAAGCCGTAGGCTTCGAGGGCGACATTGACGAAAACGGCTCCACCTTTGAGGAAAACGCCCGCATCAAAGCAGAATGCGTCATGAAGGAGACCGGTCTGCCCGTTCTGGCGGACGACAGCGGCCTTTCCGTGGACGCGCTGGGCGGCGCGCCGGGCATCTACAGCGCCCGCTATGCCGGGGAGCACGGCAACGACCGGGCCAACAACGAGCTGCTTCTGAAAAACATGGACGGCGTTTCCGACCGCACCTGCCGCTTCGTCTGCGCCATGGCGCTGGCGCTGCCGGGGCAGGAGACCCGCATCGTCCGGGGCGAGTGCGAAGGCCGGCTGCTCACCGCGCTGGAGGGCGAGGGCGGCTTCGGCTACGATCCCCTGTTCCTCTACGAGAGCGGCAAAACCTTCGCCCAGATGTCCCCCGAGGAAAAAAACCGGGTCAGCCACCGCTTCCACGCCGTCGAAAAAATGCGGGAAGTTCTCCGGGAGCTGTTCTGATTTTTTCCGTCCTTCCCATTCCATCCCGAAAGGAAGCGCTGCTTTTTTCTTATGAAGCGTGTCATTGTGGTTTCCGACTCCCACGGCATGGAGGATCGTCTGCGGGAAATTCTTCTCCGGGCGTTTTCCTTGGGCCCGGTGGATGTGATCGTCTTTCTGGGGGACGGGCTGGCCGAGTGGGAGCGGGTCTCTCAGGAGTTTCTCTACGGCAGGCCTTCCCTGCGGCTTTACGCGGTCAAGGGCAACAACGATTACGGCTGGGAAGCGCCCCTTACGCAGGTGATCTCCGTGGGCAAGGCGAAGCTCCTGCTCTGCCACGGCCACACCTTCCATGTGAAGAACGGCCTCTATCATCTGGAGTTTGAAGCCGCCGATCAGGACGTTCAGGCCGCCTTATTCGGCCACACCCACTTAGGCCATCTGGAATATGCCAACGGCTGTCTCTTCCTGAACCCGGGCGCAGTCTGCAACTACGGCCCCAATCTTCCCGTCTATGCCGAGCTTCTCGTCTCCGACGACGGTTCAGTCCATGCATCTCTACAGCAGGGCTAAAGTCCTGCACCCACTTCTGCGCGCATAGCGCGCAGAGGCGTAGTGGGACATGCGGCTTGGCCGGGGTTTTACCGCCGTGGCACGACAGGTGCCAC
>URJB01000078.1 GCA_900548145.1 uncultured Eubacteriales bacterium
AGTCCGAAGCCCGCGCCCCGTAGGGGAGCGGGCCGCAGAGCGCTGTTCGCGGGCGCGGGCGGTCGGTCAGGGGTTTTTCGACAGGCTGAGGGGAGGGGCTTCTTTTGCAAAAGAAGTCCCTCCCCTGCAAAATTCATTCCCCGATCATTTCCCGAAAACGTGCCTCGTCGATGACGGGAATGCCCAGCGCTTCGGCCTTGGCCAGCTTGCTGCCGGCCTTTTCCCCGGCCAGAACGTAGGCCGTCTTTTTGCTGACGCTGCCGGAGGGCTTGCCGCCGTGGGCGGCGATCAGCGCCTCGGCCTCGTCCCGGCTCAGGGTGGGCAGGGCGCCCGTGACGACGATGGTCATGCCGTCCAGCGCATGGGACTGCACCGCGCTTTCATAGACCGGAGCAACGCCCGCGTCCAGCAGCCGCTGAATCATCTGGTTGTTCTCCGGAAAGCTGAAATATTCCACGATGCTGGCGGCCACAATGTCCCCCACGTCAGGAATGGCCGTCAGTTCTTCCTGCGACGCGGCCTTCAACGCGTCCAGAGAGTGAAAACGGTCGGCTAAGTCCTTGGCAGTCTTGCGGCCAATGTTGGGAATGCCCAGCGCGAACAGGAACGCGTCCAGCGCGCAGCGGCGGCTCTTGTCAATGGCGGCGATCAGGTTCTCCGCCCGCTTCTGCTTAAAGCCGTCCAGCGCCAGCAGATCGTTGGCGGTCAGGCTGTACAGGTCGGCGCAGTCCCGCAGGCCCAGCCGGTCGTAGAGCAGCTCGGCTGTTTTATCGGAAAAGGTGTCGATGTCCATGGCGTTGCGGCTGGCGAAGTGGCTGAGGCGCGCCACGGCCTGGGGCTTGCAGGTCTTGCGGTTCATGCAGAACAGATGGGCGCCCCGGCGCTCCAGCGGCTGACCGCAGGCGGGGCAGACCATGGGCGGCTCAATGGGCCGCTCGTCAGGCACCGGCTCCCCCACCCGGCCCATGATCTCCGGGATCACATCATTGGAGCGGCGAATCCATACATCGCAGCCCACGGCCACCTTCTTGCGCAGAATATCGTCATAATTGTTGAGAGTGGCGTTCTGCACCGTCACGCCGCCGATGTCCACCGGGGTCAGATGAGCCACGGGGGTCAGCTTGCCGGTGCGGCCCAGCTCCCAGGTAACGTCCAGCAGGGTGGAGGTGTTCTCCTCCGCCGCAAACTTGTAGGCGATGGCCCAGCGGGGAAACTTGTCCGTATAGCCCATGGCCTGCCGGGTGGCCATATCCCGCACCTTGACCACCGCGCCGTCGATGAGGAAATCCAGACTTTCCCGCCTTTCCTCGATCTGGTCGATCAGAGCGGAAATTTCGTCGTAATCGGCGGCGTTTCGGTCAAAATTGGCCGTGGGAAACCCATTTTCCCGAATGAAGGCCATCATGCCCTCCATGTCGGTATAGGGCGGATCTTCGATGGTGCCGATCTGATAGAAAAACGCGTCCAGCTTCCGTTCGGCGGTGACGGCGGGATCCAGATTCCGCAGTGCGCCGGCGGCGGCGTTTCGGGCGTTTTTCAGCGGCTCGTCATGGGTTTTGTTGTACGCTTCCAGCACGCTCAGGCGCATGATGCACTCGCCCTGAATTTCCAGAAGGCCCTGCCACGGAATGGACAGCGGCACGCAGCGAATGGTTCTGGCCTGCGGCAGAATGGCCTCTCCCACCACGCCGTTGCCGCGGGTCGCGGCCTGAATCAGCTGGCCGTGATCGTAGGTCAGGTTGATGGTCAGGCCGTCCAGCTTGTATTCCACCGCGTATTGCAGCGGCGGCAGAGGTTCTTCCCGGCCGTCGGACAGCTGAGCGTGGAGCTTCTCCGTGCGGGCGATCCAATCCCGCAGTTCTTCCTTGCTCTGCACCTTGCCCATGCTCCACAGGCGGCTGAGGTGCTTATGCTGCTCAAAATTTTTCAGCGGCTCCGCGCCCACCCGATGGGAAGGAGAGTCGGGCAGCACCATGCCCGACTCTTTCTCCATCTGAAGAAGCTGATTGTATTTTTGATCCCACTCCGCGTCGCTCATGGGGCTGTCGCCGCGGGTGTAATAGAGAACGGACGCCCGGTTGAGCTCGTCCACCAGAGCGCGCATTTCAAGCTGCGTCATGTCAGTCGACCACCTTCACAATGGGGGCGATGGACAGGGCGAATTCCTTGCTGCCGTAAGCGGTAAAGCTGATGACAATACGCGCGTCATTGCCGCTGCCGCGAATTTCCAGCACATTGCCCTCGCCGAATTTGCGGTGCATGACCCGGTCGCCCACCTCAAAGATCGCGGGCACCGCGTCCTTGGGCACGCTGGCCGCCGCCGAGGGGGTGAAGCCCTTCTGCACACCGGGAACGCCCAGCGCGCTGCGGCCCGCGCCCAGCCCGGAGCCCATGGCATGGCGGGGAGCCCGCTTGGGCGCGGGATGCGAGTACGCGTCCATCACGCCGGGGAAGCTCTTTTCCCTCTGGCTGATCCACTGATCGTCCAGCAGCCGTTCGGGAATTTCTTTCAGGAAGCGGCTGGGCGCGTTGTAATTGACCTGATTATACAGCATCCGCTGGGCCGCGTAGCTGATGAACAACATCTCCCGGGCTCGGGTAATGGCCACATAACACAGGCGGCGTTCCTCTTCCAGCCGGTTATCGTCGTGCAGGCTGCGGCCGTTGGGGAAGATGCCTTCCTCCAGCCCCACCATGAACACGATGGGAAATTCCAAACCCTTGGCGCTGTGGATGGTCATCAGCGTCACGTTGGAGGATTTCAGGTCGGCGTTGTCCAGATCGGTCACCAGCGCGATGTTTTCCAGATAGTCCTCCAAAGAAGGATTATCCGCGGCCTTTTCATATTCGGCCACCGCGCCCAGAAACTCCTGTACATTTTCCATCCGGGCCTTGCCCTCGTCGGACAGGTCGCGCTCATACATTTCCTTCAGGCCGGTGCGTTCCAGCACGTGCTCCACAAACTCGCTGACGCCCATGTCCTCCCGGGTCAGCACCAGCTCGTTCATCAGCTCGCCAAAGTCGCTGACGCACTTGCGGGGACGGGCGGACAGGGTTTCGGGAATATCCACCAGCGCACTGTACAGGGGCATGTCCTTCTCGGCGGCGTAGCGGCTCAATTCTGCCACGGTGCTGTCGCCGATGGAACGCTTGGGCTGGTTGATGATGCGCTTCAGGCTGGCGTCGTCGGAGGGATTGACGATGGCCCGCAGATAGGCCACGATGTCCTTGACCTCCTTGCGGTCATAGAAGCGCAGGCCGCCGTAGATGCGGTAGGGAATGCCCGCCCGCACCAGCATTTCTTCCAACACGCGGCTCTGGGCGTTGGAGCGGTACAGAACGGCCATATCGCTGTATTCCCGGTGGCGGCGGTGCTGCTGGGCGATGCGGTCGCAGACCCACGCCGCTTCTTCCCGCTCGTCTCCGGCGGCGAACAGCTTGATGGGGTCGCCGGCGGGCAGCTCCGTCCACAGGGCCTTTTCCATGCGGCCCGCGTTATGGGCGATGACCTGATTGGCCGCGTCCAGAATATTGGCGGTGCTGCGGTAGTTCTGTTCCAGCTTGATCACCTTCGCGTCCGGGAAATCCTTCTGGAAGTCCAGAATATTGCGGATGTCCGCGCCGCGCCAGCCGTAGATGCTCTGGTCGTCGTCGCCTACCACGCACAGGTTGCGGCTGTTTTTGGTGATGAGCTTCACCAGCGTGTACTGGGCGAAGTTGGTATCCTGATACTCGTCCACATGGACGTACTGAAAGCGCTCCCGATAGCTTTCCAGCACGGGAGGATGATCGGCGAACAGTTCCAGTGTGCGCACCAGCAGATCGTCGAAGTCCAGCGCGTTGGAGGCCTTGAGCCGCTTTTCGTAGCCGTCGTAAATATCGTGGATCTGCTGGCAACGGAAGTCCTTCTCGCTCTGACGGAACCATTCGTCGGGGCTGAGCAGCTTGTTCTTCGCGTCGCTGATCTTGCCCTTCAGTTCCCGGACGGACAGCATTTTATCGTCGATATTGAAATGCTTCAGCTGCTCCTTGAGCACGGCGGACTGGTCGTCCTCGTCATAGATGGTGAAGGAGCGGGTGTAGCCCAGCTTATCGATATCCCGGCGCAGAATGCGGGCGCACATGGAGTGGAAGGTGCTGACCCACACCTCTTCGCCTTTTTCGCCGGTCAGGGCAGAGACGCGCTCCTTCATTTCCTTGGCCGCTTTATTGGTAAAGGTAATGGCCAAAATATGCCACGGCGCTACGCCGTGGTCGATCAGGTTAGCCACCCGGTACGTCAGCGCCCGGGTCTTTCCGCTGCCTGCGCCCGCCAGAATCAGTACCGGGCCTTCCAGCGTTTCCGCCGCCAGCCGTTGTTCCTTATTCAATCCGTCCAAATTCATTTTTCGCTGCCCTCATCTTGTTTCATCGGTGTGTCTGACTGATTCTGCAAACGATCCAGCACCAGCCGGTAGCCGTCCGCCCCATACTGCAGGGCCCGGTTCACCCGGCTGATGGTGGCGGTAGACGCGCCCGTCTGGTGGGCGATCTCCTGATAGGTCACCTTCTGCCGGAGAAGCATGGCCACTTCCAGCCGCTGGGTAATGCTCCGAAGCTCCTGCACCGTGAGCACATCTTCCAGAAAGCGCTGGGCTTCCTCCGTGGTTTCAAGGGCGAGCAGCGCCCGCATCAGCAGGTCGGTCTGCTCGCTTTGGTATCGGGGTATAAACACGGTTTCATCCTCCGCTTATGATAGCAAAATTGCTCCTGATAATAGTATAACACATTTTCAGGAAGAATAAAAGACAGGAAACGGCTGCATCCCGGCCTGACGGCCATGGGAAAATCAGGTTGCACGGCAGGAATCAAATATGATAGAATTTCCACGAAAAGGCTTTTTGCCTTTGTTTCTTCGCATTTTTACTTGAACATGCAAGGAGTAAGAGGATGAACGAAGCGTTTCTGCGGAACTACCGAAAGATCCTGACAGCGGTGCTGATCCTGCTGCTGATTCCCCTGACGGTCGCCTGCTTTTACGACAGGCCGCTGGGGGACGAACTGATCCAGTCGCTGGACGCGGCCCGCGCCTGGCGGGAGAGCGGTTCTCTGCTGCAGACGTTTCAAAAGGCCTTCCAGATGATGGCGCGGGACTACCAGACACGCAGCGGCATCTTTTTCTCCATGCTGCTGTTCGCCATGCCTCTTTCCGTTTTCGGCGGGAACTGGTTGGTGGGAGTCAACGCCCTTTTGACGATTCTTCTGATGCTCTACGGCTTCTGGCGGGTGGCCGGGTGTCTGCAAAGCCTGTGCCGCGGCGTTTCACAGGAGGCCGTCCGCTGCGCGGGGCTGCTGCTGGGGCTGATGGCGCTGCTGCTTCTGCCGGATTATCACGAATCGATCTACTGGTTTGGCGGAGCCATCAACTACACCGTCATGTCGGCGCTGGCCATGCTCCTGTTTTCCGCCGTGTTCCGGGCGGCGCTGGACGGAAAAGCGCCGGTCTGGCGGCTCTGCCTGTGGTGCGTCGGTTTTTTCTGTCTGGGCGGCACCAACTGGATGACCCCCGCGTCCTCCATCGTGCTCTACGGGGCAATGGCCGTCTGGATTCTGATTACCCGCCGTCCGAAGCGGCTACTGCTGCCCTATCTGTTTCTGCTGCTGGGCTTTGCCACAGCGGCGCTGGCCCCCGGCAACGCCGCCCGTCAGGAAACGATGAACGCCAACGTCGGCTTTATCAGCGCGTTTCTGTCCTCCTTCCAGCACAGTGTCCTCTACTTCTTCTCCGACGCGCGGTACTGGCTGTTTTTGCTCTTTCTGCTGCCGGTCTTTCGGGAAATCTACACCCGCACGCGCTTTTCCTTCCGCGCGCCGCTGCTGGTCTTTGCCGCGTCCGTCTGCGTCATGGCAGCGGCCATGTTCCCGGTGCTGTACCAGTGCAGCTATTGGGCTCCCCGGCACACAGACCTGTGTTTTCTTCTGCTGTGCGTTCTTCTGCCGGTCAATACTTTCTGGCTGCTGGGCTGGTTCCTGCGCCGGGCGGGCTATGAGCCGAAAGCCCCGGACTCCTCCCCCAAAAGCAGCCGCGCCGCCTTTGGCATGGGCGCCGCGCTGCTTTTCCTGATCGGGGCGCTTTCCCTGCCGAACATGACCTTTTCTCCGCTGCGATTTGACTGCACCCTGCAGCCGGTCAAAGTCGCGGCCCGTCTGCTGGACGGCAGTATGAGCCGGTACAGTCAGGCCTACGACGCGCTGGTCGCGGAGATCAAGGCCCATCCCGGGGAAGAAATCCACAGTGCTAGTCAGCCCCAGGACGATATTCTCAACGCCAACTGGCTGTACACCGGCGATCCGCAGGATTGGCGGAATCAGGGGCTTTGTCTATACTACGGCGACGGCTGCACGCTCGTATACGACCCGTAATTTTCAGAAAAGAGGATGCTTTCGTGGAAAAACAAACGGCGCTGCTTCAAAACAGGAAAACTGCCCGGCTGCTGTACTGGCTCTGCTTTGTCTGCCTGATGCTGGCGGCGGGCGTTCTTCTGTTCGGCAGGCTGTCCGCCGCCCGGCTGGAGGACTATGACGAGCTGCGCCACGGTCAGAACGCCTATGAAATGCTCCAGAGCGGAGATTACATCGTCCATACGTACCACGGCGAAGCGGACTACTACAACTGCAAGCCGCCGCTGGGCCTCTGGATCATCACGCTGGGCTACCGCCTGTTCGGATATAACCTGCTGGGGCTGCGCTTTTTCAGCGCCCTGAGCCTTTGGCTGATGATCGGCATTCTGGGGCTGTGGCTTCGCCGGTATGGCTCGCTGACTTCCCTGCTCTCCATGGGCGCGATGGTGGCCACTAAGGCAGTGTACCTTTACCATTACGCCCGCTATGGCGAGCTGGACGCGTTTTTTCAGCTGTTTTTCACCCTTTCCATGCTCTGTATGCTGGAAAGCCGGAGAAACGCGCGGTTCCACTACGGCGGCGCGTTCTTCTTTGCGCTGGCCTTCATGACCAAAAGCTACCACGCCGCGCTGATCCCGCTGATCTATCTGCTGTACCTGCTGCTGACCGGGCGCGTCCGGGAGATCACGCCGAAGCGGGTACTGCTGCTTCTGGCCGTGGCAGCGGCCGTGATTTTGCCCTGGGCCGTCCTGCGCTGGCAGCGGGACGGGTTCACTTTCCTGAAAGCCATGTTCCAGACGGACGTTGCCCAGCGGGCCGGACTGAGTGCCGAGGAGCTGGGCACGGATTTCTACTGGTATCTATACATCGAGTATCTGTTCCAGCAGCCCATGTTTGCGGGCGCGATGATCCTCTGCACCGTTTCCGGGCCGCTGCTGGCGGGGAACGGCCGTCTCCGCCGGGAAGAAAAAGCCGACCTGACCGGCCTTCTGCTGTGGCTGATCGTCCCTGTGCTGTTTTTCAGCCTGATCCCCTTCAAGCTGCGCTGGTACGTATACGCCAGTCTGACGGCGGGCGCGGCGCTGCTGGGCTGGACGGTGCAGCATCTGGCGAACCATTTCGGCGGCAAAAGCTGGAAGGCGCTGGCCTGTCTCGGCGTTTCCGTTGCCCTGATCGCGGTCTGCTCGCTGGACTGCCTGTCCTATGTTCGGAATTTAAACTACCGCCAGAATTACCAGCAAATGATGATAAACGCCCTTCACCGCGAAACAGACGCGGGCGTTCATGCCTACGTGCAGTACGGCGAAACGGCGGATGGCGTTCACGTGACCCGCTGGCAGGACGGCGACCGCTTCATTGCGGAGCTGTACGGCGCGCTGGTCTGCGAGGACGGCGGAGCCGCGGCCTTTGAAGCCGACGAGGGGCGCGCCGTTCTGCTGATCGGCGCCGGCGGGCAGGAGGCCCTGACGGAGCGTCTTTCCGGCCTTTACGGCCCGGCGCTGGAAAAAGGCGGCGTAATGCTGTTCACTAAGGAAGCTGCGCTGCCTTAAGAATCACTCGCCCGTGTTGGACTCGTTCTTGCGCTCAGCCCCGTTAACGGGTGCTTCGCCGCAGTCCTCCTTTTTTCGTAGCCTTCAGTCGTTTTGCGAAAAGCAGGAAAGGCAAGACTCAGGACCGCCCTTCACCCTCGGCGAAAGGCGCGGTCCCCGGCTTCTCAACTTTTTATTCCTTCAGACACAGAAATTTTTCTGTGTCTCAGGCCGTCGAAAAACCCCTGATCGACCGCCACGTCTGCGAACAGCGCTCTGCGGCCCGCTCCCCTACGGGACGCGGGCTTCGGACTGCGGTAGCCCTTTCAGGGCTGTCCTCGTCCTCGGTGCTGC
>URJB01000079.1 GCA_900548145.1 uncultured Eubacteriales bacterium
CCCACGGGCGCGGTGTGGGGTGCAGGGGGTCACCCCCTGCCGCGAGCCGCGAGGCCTGTCGCCGAGCGGCGGTAAAACCCCGGCCAACTTTCATGTCTCCCTATGCCCCTGCGCGCCTATGGCGCGCAGTCCGGGGTGCAGGGGCACCGCCCCTGCTTAGTCCTGCCGGGGAGTGCCGAAGAAGAAGAGGGCAACGGTGCCGGGGCCGGTGTGACTGCCGATGGTGGTGCCGATGCTGTTGATCTCCACCTTGCCGTTCAGATGGGGGAAACGGGCTTCCACCAGCGCGGCGACGGCTTTGGCGTCCTCCATGCAGGCGGATTCGCTGATGTAGCACTTGCCGCTGTAGTCCAGCCCGCCCTCGGCAAACTGCTCCATCTTGTCCACGATCTCCCGAATGACCCGCTTCTTGGTGCGGATCTTTTCCCGGGGGATCAGACGGCCCTTGTCGTCCATGTTCAGCAGGGGACAAATGCCCAGAATGGTGCCGATGAAGCCCGCCGTCTTGGACACGCGGCCGCCCTTGATGTAAAAGGTCAGGTCGGTGGAGAAGAACCAGTGGTGAACGTCCAGCTTGTGGGCCTCCACCCAGTCCCGCAGCTCGTCGATGCCCATGCCGCCGTCCCGCAGGTCGGCTGCTTTGTCCATCAAAAGTCCGTAGCCGGAGGACGCGCCCAGCGAATCCACCACGTAGATCTTCCGCTCCGGGAAGCGCTCGCCGAGGATGCTGGCGGCGTTGCGGGCGGCGTTCACCGTGCCGCTGAGGCCGCCGGACAGGCTGACGTGCAGCACGTCCTTGCCCGCCTCCAGGAAGGGGGTGAAGTACTCCACATATTCGGACACGTTCACCTGACTGGTGCGGGTGTCGGAACCTTCCGCCATGCGGCGGTAGAACTCGTCAAACGGGACGGATACGCCCAGATCGTCGGGGTAGTCCACGCCGTCCAGCATGAAGTGGAAGCAGATATAGTGAATCTCCCGGGAATCGAAATGCTCCTTGGACAGGTCTGCCGTGGAGCAGCAGCTGAGAATGTAGTCTGCCATGAGAAGGGTCACTCCTTTTCACTGCCCGCCATCGGGCTTGTTGCGAGCTCATGGTAGCACGCCGCCGGAGCCTTGTGCAACCTACGATCCTGTAGGATCGCTCTACGATATGAAAACGGGCGATAGAGTTTCAAAAAAGGCACTCTACAAATTGTAGAGTGCCAGAAAAATCAAGGGTTTGCAGCTCCACTTTTCGGAGAGTGCCCCTCCCCGGTTCTTTCCTTGCTCTACCCCTCCTTCGGGGCTATGATGGAGCAGACTTCTTATGGGAGGTGCGCACGCACATGAGTTATTTTATCCTGACGGACACATCCGCCAACCTGCCCACGCCGGTTTGTGAGGAATGGGAGCTGGAGCGGATGCCCTTTGCCTATATTCTGGACGGCAAAGAATATACCTGCATGGATACCGAAAATTTTGACGACAAAGAATATTATGGAAAACTGCGCTCCGGCGTCCGGGCCACCACCTCCATGGTGTCGCAGGAGACTTATTATGAAGCCATGACCCGCCGCGCAGCGAATGGCGACGACGTGCTGTACATCGGTATGTCCTCCGGCATCAGCGGCGCGTATGCCGCGTCGGAATCGGCGTCAAAGCGGGTGCGGGAGGAAAACCCCAACGTCCGCATCGAGACCTTCGATACCCGGGGCGCGTCGCTGGGCGAGGGTCTGCTGGTGCTGGAGGCGGCCCGGATGCGCAAGGCGGGCGCGTCCATGGACGAAGTGCTGGCCATGCTGCGCAATCACCGCAGCCGCATGCAGCAGGTGTTCACCGTGGACGACCTGATGCACCTGCAGCGGGGCGGCCGGGTCAGCCGCGTGGCGGCCATGGTAGGCTCCGTGCTGCAGATCAAGCCCATTCTGGAATCGGACGAGCTGGGCCGCATCATCGTAACGAGCAAGGTGCGCGGCCGAAAAAAGGCCGTCCGCTATCTGGCGGACGCGCTGCGGCAGAAGATCGACCCCAACGAAAAGCAGCTGATCGGCATCGCGCATGCGGACTGTAAAGAGGACGCGGAAACGCTGGAAGGGCTGATCCGGGAATCCTGCCCGAACGCCCAGTTCCTGACGGTGAAGTACGAGCCTGTCACCGGCGCGCACGTAGGCCCGGGGGCGCTGGCGCTGTTCTTCCTTTCCAAGGACACGTGGCGGTAAGTTACAGGAACCGCTTCATTTCCTCCACATTTTCTTCCTGAATTTCCAGAAGGCGCTCTCCCAGACGGAGGGCGCTTTCGTCTTCCCCGTCGTAGTCCCGAAGGTGCTGGATGGTCTTGGTCACGCCCATGGTGGTGCCCTGAATGGTCATCTCCGCGATTTTTTCCGGGCTGGCATCAAACAGCAGCTTGCCCGCACTCATCATATTGGCGGACAGCTTGGCCATGGCCGACGCGTCGTTAACGCTTTCGCCCTGCCGCTCCAGCAGCCGCCGGGCCTCCTGACGGACTTTTTCATATTGGGTCTTCTGTTTTTCCAATGTGGAAAAAAGCTCCTGATCCTCCGTTTTGGGCAGTACGTCCTCCAGCCCAGAAACGCCCATGTCAGCGGTTTTGTGGATATACTGCAGCAGTTCTTCCTTCGGCATCATGTCAACATCACCTCGCCGGTAGGCTGGCGCGAAGAAGAAAATTTTATTCTGCGGAGAGCCGGTTAAAAAAGGTTCTTGCAAAATAGCGAAAATCTGTTATGCTGAAAGCGAAACAGGCTTTCGGCTGTTAGCGCTTCCATCAGCCGCCGGGCTTCGTCCCTCTCTCGGCAAAAGGCAGCGCCGCCTGTACCATCTTTTTTCATTGATTTTCGATCGCTTCAGCGCAGAAAGGAGTCCCCATGGCACAACTGACCGTATCCGCCAAGCATTCCAAGGGAACCATTCGCCGGCACCTTTTCGGGCATTTTTCGGAGCATCTGGGCCGGTGCATCTACGACGGCCTGTACGTGGGCGAGAACAGCAAGATCCGCAATGTGAACGGGATGCGCGCCGACGCGGTGGAGGCGCTGCGGGCCGTAAAGATCCCCGTGCTTCGCTGGCCCGGCGGCTGCTTCGCCGACGAATATCACTGGCGGGACGGCGTCGGCCCCAAGGAAAACCGCAAGCGCATGGTCAACACCAACTGGGGCGGCGTGGTGGAGGACAACACCTTCGGCACCCACGAATTTATGGAGCTGTGCCGTCAGCTGGGCTGCGAGCCCTACATCAACGCCAATCTGGGCAGCGGCACCGTGCAGGAAATGAGCGAGTGGGTGGAATACCTGACCAGCAGCGGCGACTCCGCTGTGGCCCGGGAGCGCTGGGCCAACGGCCAGCGGGAGCCGTGGGCGGTGAAATACTTGGGCGTGGGCAACGAAAGCTGGGGCTGCGGCGGCAATATGCGGCCGGAGTTCTACGCCGACGAGTTCCGCCGCTATCAGACCTACTGCCGCAATTATGGCAGCAACCGGCTGTACCGCATCGCCTGCGGCCCCAATGAGGGCGACACGGACTGGACGAATAAGGTCATGTCCATCGCCGGGCGCTTCATGGACGGCCTGACCATGCACTACTATACCGTTCCCGGCGGATGGGATCACAAGCTGTCTGCCACCGGCTTTACCAAGGCGCAGTATTTTGAAACGCTGGATCGGGCTCGGAAAATGGACGGGCTGATCGAGGGTCATCTGGCCGTGATGGATCGCTACGACCCGGAGCACCGGGTGGGGCTGATCGTGGACGAATGGGGCACGTGGTTCGAGGTGGAGCCCGGCACCAATCCCGGCTTCCTATACCAGCAGAACACTCTGCGGGACGCGCAGGTCGCCGCCCTGACGCTGGATATTTTCATCCGCCACTGTGACCGGCTGTCCATGGCCAATCTGGCCCAGACGGTCAACGTACTGCAGGCCATGCTGCTGACCGAGGGCGACCGTACGGTGAAAACGCCCACCTATCACGTTTTCGACCTGTACAAAGCCCATCAGGACGCAGCACAGGCGGACGTGGACGTGCAGTGCGCGCAGATCGGCGAGAATGGCGTGACCCTGCCCCAGCTCAGCGCCTCCGCGTCGGTGAAGGACGGGCTTCTGACCATCACCTGCTCCAACGCCTCCCCCACGGACGAAATGGAGCTGGACATCCTGCTGAAGGACTTCGACGCCACCGGCGTGCGGGGCCGCATTCTGTCCGGCAGCATGGATATGTATAACGATTTCACTTCCGCGCCCGCGGAGGTTCGGCCGCTGGAGGGTCTGACCCTCACGGGCAGCCGGGTCAGCGTTCGTCTGCCCGCCTGTGCCGTGGCCGAGATCACGCTGGGATGACCCCGCCCTGCCGCTGTCTGCTGGGCGACTTTCCCGAGGGCAAGGAATTGGCGGAGCTGATCGCGGACTATGTCGCTTCTCTGCCGGAGGAGTTTCGCGCCGCCCCCGAAGAAATCTCCCGGCGGCTGAACGTCTGCCGGGACTGCGCCGAGCTTTTCGACGGAACCTGCCGGTTATGCGGGTGCTATGTGGAGGCCCGTGCCGCCAAGGCGGGGATGGGCTGCCCGGCGGTGCCGCCGAGGTGGGAAGCGGTTCCGCCATCCATCGAGCGTTCCCGCCAAACCTGACCGGCGGAATCTGCCACTGTTCTTTCCAGTTGCTTCACCCGGCGGTTTTCCCCGCCGGGTTTTGTTTTGCCCTTCCTCACGCAAAAAAACATTGAAAACCGTCCCCGCAGCCGGTATAATCAGGGTGGCGGGATAGGGCTTCTTTCTTTCTGCTAAGGAAGCAAGCCCGGGGCGGCTTTTCCGTTCCTAAGCCCGATGGACGTACATTGCGGAGCAGGGGGACTTTTTTCTCTCCCAAAAAAGAACTGAATGAAAGGAAGAACGCCTTATGTGGAACGCGGTCGACCATTTGCTGGAAGAGGCCATTCGTGAAAACGCGTTTCCCGGCTGCGCCATTGCCGCCGGGCAGCGGGGGAAAGTGCTGTATACCAACGTGTCCGGCTATCTGGTGCGGGACGGGGAGCGGCAGGTGACGCACTCCACCCGGTACGACGTAGGGGCGCTGACGCAGGTCTTCGTGACCATGCCCCTGTGTATGATCGCCGTGGAGCGGGGACTGCTAGGGCCAGATGACACGGTGGATCGTTTTCTGCCGGAAGTGCCGCCGGACAAGAAGAACATCACCGTGGCTCAGCTGTTGACCCAGACCTCGGGTCTGTCGCCCCACTTTCTGCTGCAGGAGGAAGCCCGCAGCGACAAGGACGCGCTGGGCGCGCTGCTGCGGCATCCTCTGGCCAGCCCGGTAGGCGGCAAGGTGTCCGACTCCGGCATGGGCTTCCTGCTGCTGGGTTTCCTGCTGGAACGGGTCTTTGATATGCCGCTGGACGAAGCGGCTAAGCGCTTTGTGACCGCCCCGCTGCACATGGGCCGCACGGGCTATTTGCCCTCCGGCAGCGATGTGGCCCCCACCTCCATCCGGGACGAAAACGGCGTACTGCAGCCCGGCTGTCCGCTGGACGGCAACGCCCGGTTCCTGCACGGCGTGGCGGGCCATTCGGGCCTGTTCACCAATCTGGAGGACGCGACCCGCTTCGCCTCCATGCTGTCCCTGAACGGCCGCACCGAGGACGGCGTATTCCTGTCCCAGCGGGCCGTGCATCTGGTCTCCACCGAGCGCACCCGGGGCATGAACGCCGCCCGCGGCTACGGTTTCCACATCACTAAGCGGCAGAATCCGTTTCTGGGGCTGCTGTGGCCCAGCGACGGCTACGGTCTGCGGGATCCCGCCAGCGGCAGCGCCCTTGCGGTCAGCCCGCTGGATGGCTTCTTCACCGTGATCCTGATGAACGGCGCGTACACCCCCGCCAACCGGGCCGAGGGCGAACGCTTCCTGCGGCTGTGCCTGAACGCGGCCTATGCGGCCTTCCAGCACGAGACCGGCTGCGAGGACTGCGAATAACAAGACCGTCCCTTTCGCGTTTTTCTACGGAAGGGACAGTTTTTTGCCCAAAAACGGTTGACAAGTTTTGGGTTCCGTCGTATAATACCACCAACCTACCAAGTAGGTATGGAATAAAAGGAGCAATGGTCATGAGGCGGCTCTCCCAGCAGACGGTTTTTCGATGTCGGCTTCCCTTTGCCTGACGAAAAATCCCCTATCAAAACAAAGCTGAAAAAGGAGCGATTCTCATGTCTAAGATCTATACTTCCGCCGACCAGCTGATCGGCCATACCCCGTTGATGGAACTGACCCACATCGAAAAGAACGAGAACCTGGCCGCGAAAATCCTGGCCAAGCTGGAATATTTCAACCCCGCCGGTTCTGTAAAAGACCGTATCGCCAAGGCCATGATCGACGACGCGGAAGCGAAGGGCGTGCTGAAGCCGGGTTCCGTCATCATCGAGCCCACCTCCGGCAACACCGGCATCGGTCTGGCCTCCGTGGCGGCGGCCCGGGGCTACCGCATCATCATCGTCATGCCGGAGACCATGTCCGTGGAACGCCGCCAGCTGATGAAGGCCTACGGCGCGGAGTTGGTGCTCACCGAGGGCGCCAAGGGCATGAAGGGAGCCATCGCCAAGGCGGAAGAGCTTTCCCATGAAATCCCCAACAGCTTTGTGCCCGGCCAGTTTGTGAATGCAGCCAACCCCAAGGCGCATTTCGAGACCACCGGCCCGGAAATTTATGAGGACACCGATGGCAAGGTGGACATCTTCGTGGCGGGCGTAGGCACCGGCGGCACCATCACCGGCGTGGGCCAGTACCTGAAATCCAAGCTGCCTAACGTGAAGGTCGTGGCCGTGGAGCCTGCCACCTCTGCGGTGCTGTCCACCGGCGTAGCGGGCGCGCACAAGATTCAGGGCATCGGCGCGGGCTTCGTGCCGGAAGTGCTGGACACCAAGGTTTATGACGAGATCATCCCTGTCTCCAACGAGGACGCTTTTGCCACCGGCCGCATGATCGGCCGCAGCGAAGGCGTGCTGGTGGGCATTTCCTCCGGTGCGGCGGTCTGGGCGGCGATCCAGCTGGCCAAGCGCCCGGAGAACGCAGGTAAAAATATCGTCGTCCTTCTGCCCGATACCGGCGACCGCTATCTTTCCACGCCGATGTTTGCGGACTAAGTTTTCCCAAAGCGGCACAGCCCCGGCAGCTTCAAAGCCGGAGCCGCCTTTTTCTGTCCCAATGAACAAAGCGAGGTTTTCGTATGATTTCCACCCGCGGGCGGTATGCCCTGAGAGTTCTGGTCGATCTGGCCGAGCACGGCGGCGGCTCCTATCTGCCCATGAAGGAGGTCGCCAACCGGCAGGAAATTTCCCTGAAATATCTGGAGCGCATCGTGCCCCTGCTGACCCGGGCCCGTCTGCTGGAAGGCCAGTCCGGGAAGGGCGGCGGCTACCGTCTGGGCCGTCCCGCCGAGGAAATTCGTGTGGGGGACGTACTTCGTCTGACGGAGGGCGATCTGGCCCCGGTGAGCTGCCTGAGCTGCGGGGCAGCGCCCTGTCCCCGGGCGGCTTCCTGCCGCACGCTGCCCATGTGGCAGGAATATGCCCGGCGGACGAACGAGTTTTTCGACGGCATCACGCTGGCGGACCTGATGGCGGGGCCGACTGCGCCGGAGTATGTGATCTAAACGTTTGGGGTTCTTTATGGAGGAGAATGCGAGGATGGATGAAAGCTTACTCGGCAGATGCGGTTTTTACTGCGGCGCCTGTCCCACGTACTTGAAAGGCGGCTGCCCCGGCTGCGAGGAAGCCCATGTTACGGGAGACTGCTTTACCCGGGATTGCGTGAAGGAGCGGGGGCTGGACTTCTGCGGCCAGTGCCAGCATTTTCCATGCGACACGATCATGACCCGGCCCCATGTCACCGTGCTGGACAAGGACTGGCTGGCGTGGAAGAAGAGAAGCGAAAAAAACGGGGAATAGGGAGAAACGGCCTGCCTCGCCGACTGCGGCGCGGGAGCATGGCCGCCGTTATCCTATGGGGAAGTTTTGCCCACCTTCGGGGCCCGAAGGTTTCCAAAGGGGAACGAAGGGAAGACGCAAGGCGGGTTGCCCTTG
>URJB01000080.1 GCA_900548145.1 uncultured Eubacteriales bacterium
TTACCGCCGTGGCACAACGGGTGCCACGGCTCGCCGATCTGGTCGAACTGAATGCCGGTTGGCTATACAAGGCCGCCGCTCGGCGAAGGGCCTCGCGGCTGGCGGGAAGGGGCGCTGCCTTTTGGCCCCCGGACTGCGTGGCACGATACTACATACATCTACCGTCTCAGAAAGGAAATGGAAGAATTATGGCGATGATTGATACCGAACGATATGCTCAGGAGCTGAGCAAACTGCGCGAGACGGTGGAAAAGGCCGCCGACGCGCTGCATCTGCCTCAGATGGAGGAGGAGCTGACCGAGCTGAAGGAGGAGATGAACGAGCCGGAATTCTGGAACGATCTGCAGCGCTCTACGACGGTCAACCGCAAGGTGGGACAGATTGAGGGCAAGATCAACCATGTAGCCCGTCTGCGTTCCCGGGCGGACGACATCGAAGCCATGCTGATGCTGCTGAACGAAGAACCCGACGAGGAAATGGGTGCGGAGTGCGAAAAGGAGCTGGCCGACCTGACCGCCGACGCGGATGCTCTGGAGCTGGAAACCATGATGCGGGGCGAGTACGACAGCTGCAATGCGGTTTTGAGCCTCCACGCAGGCGCGGGCGGAACGGAGGCGCAGGACTGGACGTCCATGCTGTATCGGATGTACACCCGCTACTGCGAGCGCCACGGCTTCAAGGTGACGGTGAACGACATTCTGGAAGGCGACGAAGCGGGCCTGAAAAGCGTGACCTTCCAAGTGGAGGGTGAAAACGCCTACGGCTTCCTGCGCAGTGAGCGCGGCGTTCACCGTCTGGTGCGTATCTCTCCCTTCGACGCCAACGCCCGCCGCCACACTTCCTTCAGTTCGCTGGACGTGGCCCCCATTCTGGAGGGCGATCAGGACTTCGAGGTCAACATGGAGGAAGTCCGCATCGACACCTACCGTGCCGGCGGCGCGGGCGGTCAGCACGTTAATCGTACCGACTCTGCCGTGCGTATGACCCACATCCCCACCGGCATCGTGGCCCAGTGCCAGAATGAACGCAGCCAGATCCAGAACCGCGAGGTCTGCCTCCGCATTCTGAAAAGCCGCCTGTTGGAGCTCAAGCAGCGGGAACGCGAAGAACAGATGAGCGACATCAAGGGCGAAATGAAAAAGATCGAATGGGGCAGCCAGATTCGTTCCTACGTATTCCAGCCCTACACCATGGTCAAGGATCACCGCACCGGCTATGAAAGCGGCAATGTGGACGACGTGATGGACGGCAATCTGGACGGCTTCATCACCGCCTATCTGAAGATGCAGTAATGCATTTCCGGCAGGGAAACTCATGAGGATTCAAGGAAAATCCGGAAAGGAAGCCATCCTGTGAAAGCTGACCTTAACGCCGCGGCGCGCCGGGAGCGGGTGCTCCGCTATGCAAGCTACGGACTGATGGTGCTGTCCCCCTTCCTGCTGCTGGGGGTTCTTTCGCTGATTCTGGGACGCAGCGCGTTGGATTCCTGGCCCGTCTGGACGGATGAACTGGACTACTGGCGCAGTCTGCAGAACTGGAACGCCGTCGGCTTTGCCACGGGCTACAGCGGCCTTTCGGAGATCGTGCCGGAGGCCGGTACGCTCAGCGTCCACGGGCTGACAGCCATCGTGTTCTATGGCTGGTTCGTCAAGCTCTTTGGCCTGAGCCATAGCACGATCGTATTGTGCAACGCCCTGTGGGTCTCGCTGGGGGCGCTGCTGTTCTGCCTGCTGCTGAAGCCAAAGCCGCTGACCTGCGTGTATATCAGCGTCCTGCTGGCCACCTATGCGCCGGTGGTGCTGTATGCCTTCACCTCCATGACCCAGCTGTGCCAGTACGGCGTTCTGCTGATCTATCTGGCCTTTCTGCTGCGGTATGCCAGGAACCGCAAGCCGGGTTGGCTGTTTCTGTCTCTCGTCAGCGTGGTGCTGATGTGCTGTTTCCGCATCAACTATCTGCTGCTGGTGCTCCCGGTGGCATGGGTCTGCGGCGGCGGTAAAAAGCTCTGCCTGAAAACCGTGCTGTTCAGTCTGCTGGGGCTATGCCTTGTCATCGGCGTTTATCTGCTCACCAGCCAGTGGTCGGCTCCCTATGCCCAAGGCTTCCCCTATGCCCTGTCTCAGGCGGGCAGCTTTGCGCTGATGGTGCGGATGCTCATGAGCCATTTCAAGGCCAATCTGATCGGCTTCTTTGCCTTCTACCGCTACAGCCCCGTACTGTGGTGGTTCCGGGTGTTCTATCTGGCGATGCTGGCGCTCTGCCTGTTCAAGGCCTTCCTGCAGGTCCGCAAGGACGGCAAGGGCCTGAAATTGGGACTGAACGCCGCCTCGGTGTGGTGCTTCCTGTGGCTGGCCAGCGCGCTGGGCATCGTGCTTCTGTTCAATGATGTGAACGCATGGACGGACTTTCACATTCTGGCGCCCATGCTCTGGCTTATCCCCGTTTACCTCATCTGCCGGGAGAAAAAGCTCCTGCCCGCGCTGGCGCTGGCGGGAAGTCTGGCGCTGACGGTGTTCCTCTGCTTCCAGCCGCCCATGGGCGCCTATGCCGACACGGATCGTTTCGACCCGCCTGCGGCCAATGAAAGCCTGTCCACGGCCATGAGCTATATCACCTACGACCCTGCGGCGGACGATCCCTTTGACAATACCGTCCGCACCGATCTGAGCGGCGAACGGCTCCTGATGGAGCTGGACGATGGGCTGGGGCTGCAGTACGGCTGGTTCACCCCGGACAGTCTGGGCAAAAGCCGGTGGATCCTGACCGATACACTGAAGGTAGCGCTGGAAGGCTACGAGCAGGTCTATTCCACCCACGGAGCCGCCGTCTACCGCAAGACCGAAGCGCCGAAGGAGCCTTAAATGACGCAAAAGAAACCAATCGACTGGAAAACATGGCTGCTTCTGCTGCTGTGTACGGCAGGGCTGTTCTGGTTTTCCTACCGGCTTTTCGCCCTGCTTTGCTACCGGCCCAGCTCCGATCTGAGCATCCACATGACGTGGGCGGGCGAATGCAGCTTTTCGGACTGGCGGTCGTTCTTCCATCATGCCGCCCATCCCATGTGGCATATGCTGGTCACGCTGGCGAAGGGGCTGTTCGGATTTTCGCTGGAGCAGACCGCCGCCGCCGTTACGGCACTGTGCAAGGCGGCGGAGTTCGTCCTCATTGCCTTGCTGTTCTTCCGGGAGGAAACGCTGCGGGGCTGGCGGGCGGTGCTGGCCGCCCTGTGCTGCGTGCTGGTATCCAGTCTGCGTCTGTCCTTCTATAATCCAACCGTCTATCTGGGGGTCGGCACGCCTAATACCTGGCACAGCCCTACCCAGATGATCTCTATGGTGTGGATGCTGCTGTGCGTGCCCTACGTGGCCCGCTGCTACGACGACGGCATGGCCCTGACCGGTACGGAGCATCCCCGGTTGAACTGGAAGCGTCAGGCGCTTCTGTGTCTGCTGCTGCTGTGCAGTCTGGCCGCGAAGCCCACCTTTATGCAGACCTTCCTTCCCGCCGCCTGCCTGTTCTATCTGGTGCAATGGATTCGCCGCCCCAAAGCCACGCCCTTTGTGGTGCAGACCCTCCTGTGGGTGCTGCCCGCCGTAGCGCTGATGGTGCTGCAATACCTGTACTATTTCGGTATCATCGTGCCCTATCAGAGCGGAATGGTGCTGGAAATGAGTTGGGCCAAGCTGGGCAGCGTCCTGCTGGCCACGCTGCTGATCCAGGCCTTTCCCCTGTACGCCCTGTGGGTCTGCCGCCGTCAGAAGAAAGACACCCTGTTCTGGCTGACCCTGTGGATGGATGTGACGGGCGTTGTGGAATTTCTGATCCTTGGCGAATCCGGCCGCCGGGCCGCCGACGGCAACTTCGGCTGGGGCATGATGGGCGCGGCGCTCATGCTGTGGGTGGTCATGCTGCCCCGGTTCCTCCGGGATATCCGGGAGCGCGGCAAGCCGTCCCCCGCTCACTGGGCGGGGCTGGGCCTGCTCCTGTGGCATCTTGGTTCCGGCATTTATTATCTGTATTATCTGGTCACGTCCGGCAATGCGCTCTGAGCGCCGCCCTGCTGCGTCAGGCCGCTGAGCGTCCGATATTCCGCCAGTCCGCTGGCAATGGCTTCTGCGATCTTCCGCTGATAATCGGGAGACAGCAGAAGCTTTTCTTCTGCCGAATTGCTGATGAAGCCGCACTCCACCAGCGCCGATGGGAGTCGGGAGCGCAGCACGTAATAGTTCCCTGCCATGGCTGTGCGTTCCTTTTTCGGCTTCAGCCCGGCGATCAGATGCTTCTGCAATACGCCGGCCAACAGCCGCCCTGCGTCCCCGCCCCGCTGATAGAACACCTGCGGCCCGCTTTCGCTGCGGCTGCGGTATTCGTTCATGTGAATGCTCAAAAACACATCCGCCTGATTTTCCAACGCGATATTCACCCGCTGCTGAAGGTCTTCCCGCTTGCGGGCCTTGGTGGCGGTGGTTCCTTCCCCGCAAAGGCAGACGTCCTCCCGCCGAGTCAGGATCACCCTGGCCCCCTGTGCGGCCAATTCTTTTTCCACCGCCAATGCGATCTCCAAATTGATGTCCTTTTCCCACCGGCCGCTGTCCCGGGCACGAGCGCCGCCGTCATAGCCTCCGTGGCCTGGATCCAGCGCGACCGTCATCCCGGCCAGCGCGGCTTCTCCCCGTTCCGTGGTCTGGATGTCCGGCAGCGCCTCCGGCTGCGTCCGCAGGCACAAACATACGGCCATGCAGCTCAGCAGCAGCAACACGCATCCCCTCAGCCGAGACTTTTTCCTCTCCAGCAGCTCCGCTACCGCTCTCATCCAGCCATTTCCCTCCATTTTTGTCTGAACCTATGCATATTCGTTGCAACATATGACCGAAATATTTCCATCCATAGCATTCAATATACAAAAGCCATGACTTTCCCATGACGTTTTCCTAACTTTCCACATAGTTTTCCACTGAAAAAGCCCTGTTCTGCCCGGCAAAACCCATTTTATGTGGAAAACTTCCTGTTGAAAACCCTCTGTATAAAAGTTTTCCACATACGGGAAAATTGTGCTTTCTTTGTGGAAAAGCGTGGTCTCTGTCGAAAAAACATGCCGCGATCAGTCGAAAGCCCCAAAATACCGTCATTTCAGGAAGAAATCCATGGATATCGATCAGACGCAGGATTGCTGCTTTACCCATGAGGAAAACTGGTTCCGTTACCGGGTAGGGGCCATCATTCTGGAGGAAAACTCCGTTCTTGTGGCGACCAACGACGCTTGCGACTTTTGCTACTCCATCGGCGGCGGCGTTCATTTGGACGAGAGCGCCGAGGAGGCCGTTCGCCGGGAAGTACTGGAGGAAACCGGCCTGCCCTACGAGATCGACCGGCTGGCCTTTGTCCACGAAAACTTTTTTGAGGGGGGAAGGAAGTATCGCCGGGCTGCACTGCCACGAGCTTTCCTTCTATTTTCTGATGAAGCCCATGGGCAAGCGGGAGATCACGAAGCGCGGGCAATGCATCGACGGCGAAGAACGAGCCTGTTGGCTGCCCGTATACCGCCTGTCGGACTACACCGTCTATCCCCTGTTTTACGCCGAGTGGCTCCCTCATTTGCCACAGGAGACCGTCCACATCGTCACCGATCGCCGCCGGAAATAAGCGCTGAAAAATTCCGGCAAAATCCCATGGATAAATTGACTTTAGGCCGGTTCTTTGTTACAATAATTGCGCAAAAAACGAACGTTTCCGTTCACGGGAGGTGAGACAATGGACGGTGGCAGTTGCCATCAACGATGCCAGGGCATGGAAAACGATAAACCGCCGCGATGGGTGCGCCGCTGTCTGTTGATCTGCGCCTGAACCCATACGGCTTGTCCTTGTTTGCCATTGTCCGAACGCAGTCGGCTTCTGCTCCTTCTTAACGGCTTTCGGAAAGAGGATTTCGGTGCAATGGCTTTTTTGCGTCCTTTTTTCGTCTGCCGTCAGGGATTCCCTGCCCGCCCCATCTGGTGTGGAGCAACGAAAAAGGAGGAATGAAACATGGACGAGATGGAAAAGGATGAACTGAAAAAAGACGAACTGAAAACGTCCGAAGCGCCCGAGAACGCCTCCCACGAGAAGCATTTGGACGACGACCACGACAGCGCCGCGGCCCAGCATCCCGACTACTGTCAGGAACTGGCCACCATCGTTCGGGGAACGATCACCCCCAAGGCGCTGAAAGAAAAAGTTGAAAATTATCACGAAAACGATATTGCCGACGTGCTCTCCATTTTGAACCGGGCCGAGCGCGAAAAGCTCTATCATGTGCTGGACGCCCAGACCCTGTCCACCGTGCTGGAATACGCGGAGGACGTGGAAGTCTACCTGAACGAGCTGGGGCTCCGGCAGCGTATTCAGGTACTTTCCCACATGGAGACCGACAAGGTGGTAGAGTACCTGAAAACGCTGGACAAAACCGAGCGCAACAATCTGATGGACCTCTTCGACGAGGACACCCGTCACGACGTGAACCTGCTCTGGTCCTTTGATGAGGACGAGATCGGCAGCGTCATGACCACGAACTACATCGAAGTGACCGAAGGCATCAGCGTCCGGGAGGCCATGAAGGAGCTGATCGATCAGGCGGCGGAGAACGACAACATCTCCACCATTTACGTCATCGACAAAGACCGTACTTTTTACGGCGCTATCGACCTGAAGGAACTGATCATCGCCCGGGAAAATACGCCGCTGAACTCTCTTGTCATCACTTCCTACCCCTACGTATACGCGCAGGAGCGCATCGAGGACTGCGTCAACGCCATACGCGATTACTCCGAGGACTCCATTCCCGTTCTGGACAATCAGAACAAGCTGCTGGGCGTCATCACCGCGCAGGACTTCCTGCAGGTCGTAGACGACGAAATGGGCGACGACTACGCCAAGTTAGCCGGTTTGACTTCCGAGGAAGACCTGAAGGAGCCCATCGGCGAGAGTCTGCGCAAGCGTCTGCCGTGGCTTCTGATCCTGTTGGGTCTGGGTCTGGTGGTTTCCAGCGTGGTGGGCGTTTTCGAAGCCGTCGTTGCCCAGCTGACGTTGGTGGTCTGCTTCCAGTCGTTGATTCTGGACATGGCCGGTAACGTAGGTACGCAGTCGCTGGCCGTCACCATTCGTGTATTGATGGACGAGAACCTGAGCGGCAAGGAAAAGCTGGCGCTGGTCTGGAAAGAAGCCCGCATCGGTCTGCTGAACGGTGTGATTCTGGGCAGTGCGTCCTTTATCGCCATCGGCCTATACATTCACTTCTTCAAGGCGGAAAGCTGGGGCTTTGCCTTTGGTGTGTCAGGCTGTCTGGGAGCGGCGATGATCCTGGCCATGTTCCTATCCAGCATCACCGGCACTACCATCCCCATGCTTTTCAAGAAGATTCACATCGACCCCGCTGTGGCTTCCGGTCCCTTGATCACCACCTTGAACGACCTGGTGGCCGTCATTTCCTACTACGGTCTCACCTGGATCTTCCTGATCGAAATGTTCCACCTGCAGGGCTAGGCAGGGGCAGCGCCCCTGCACCCCACACCG
>URJB01000081.1 GCA_900548145.1 uncultured Eubacteriales bacterium
AAGGGCAAGGCTTTTTCCCTCCGCTGCCTATCGCCGCTCTGCTCCCCCGCAGTTGACGCGAGACATACTCAAATAGCGGTACTTGGGATGTTTCAGTGTAGCTTGGATGATGGCGCAGCACAGAAAAACAGAATTGTTTTTTTCTGCGGTTGACGTTATCCATACACCAATAACACTGCTTGGGATGCTTCGATGCAGCTTGGATATATTTGTAACACAAAATGCCAGCGTGGTTTCAAATCCACGCTGGCATTTTTATGCGAGCCATGAGGCCTGTCGCCGAATGGCGGTCTATATCAGCCAACTGACAGGAAATCGTACAAGACCCGCGAGCCGCGAGGCCTGTTGCCGAGCGGCGGTAATTCAACGGCCAAGCCGCATGTCCCACTGGCACCCTGCGCGCCCATGGCGCGCAGTCCGGGGTTAAGGGGCACTGCCCCTTAAGGGAGGTAGACGGTGGCGTTCATGCCGGGAAGAAGCTCCAGACTGGTGGAAATAGAAAGCTTGACGTCGTAGTAGGTGGCGTTCTGCTTCTGTACGCCCAGACCGGCAATGGAAAGCACCGTGCCGGAAAGCTCCGTGTCCGGGTAACGGTCAAAGACCACTTTCAGCGTGTCGCCGACGCGAACCTTGTCCAGATCCACTTCGTCCACCTGCGCGGTGACTTCCATGGAGGAAAGGTCGTGCAGCAACGCCAGAACCTGTCCCTTGTAGACCTGCTGGCCGGAAATCGCCTTCAGCTCCAGCACGCCGTCGCAGTCCGCCTTCAGCTGACCGTCCGTTACCGTGGGAGCGCAGTCCGCAGGCGCAAGCTCAAAGAGCAACTGGCCCTTCTTCACCTGCTGGCCCTGACGGCAGTAGCTTTTCAGGACGCGGCCGCTGCCCTGAACGGCCACGTCCAGCCCGCGAACCAGCGTGCCGCTGCCGATGCAGGTCTTGCTGCCCATCTTCTCATCCCGGTAGATCTTGATCTGATCATCCTTGTCAAATTCCCCGGCGGTCAGCTCCACCGTGAAGGCGTCGCCATCCACGGCGGTAATGCGGCCTTCGCCGGTGTTGTCGGTATCGTTGCTCTGCTCGAAATAGACGTGTGTGCCTACGTGCAGCTCCTTGTTTTCGTCGCTGTCGTAGCGGCCGGAGGTGGTGGCGTTGATCGCCAGCACTTCGTCTTTTTCAATGTTGGCGATTTTGCCGTATTGGGAGATCACATCTTCACAAAGGTCGCCCTCCTCCGCGAAAACGCCCTGCAGTGTGCCGTCTGCGGGGGCGTAGAGCTTGTTGGTGTCCATCTCCAGCACCACGTCGCCGGAGGAGATCCGCTCGCCGCCGTTCCAGTCATAGGGCAGCAGCACGCCCGCAAAGGGAGCGGTCAGTTGAACGGTGTTCGCCGCGTCCACTGTGGCGTTGGCCGTGGAGACGGCGGCTTCCTCCGCGCCTGCGGCGCAAAGGGGGGCCAGCATCAGCAGGCAAAGCACGAGGCTGATTAATTTCTTTTTCATCCTGAATTCCTCCCGTTTTTTTCCGATTTATTCCACGCTCTTCAAAGCCGCCACCATGTCGATGCCCCGAACCTTGCGGGCCAGAAAGCGGGTGACGAAGACGGAGAAGGCGTAGGTGACGACGCAGCCGATGAGAACGGACTTCCACGAAACGAAGGGTACGAACTCCATGGTCTTGCTGGCGCAGCTTTCCAGAATCGCACCGGTGAGCCAGAAGCCCGGGCCGATGCCCAGAAGCACGCCGAGACCAGTCAGTAGGTCGTTTTCCGTGGTGATCAGCCGCCGAATCTCCTTCTGATGATAGCCCAGCACCTTCAGGGTGGCGTATTCCCGGGAACGCTCCATGAAGTTCAGGATGCCCATGTTGTACAGCATCACGAAGGCCAGTCCCAGCGCGATGAAGAACATCAGCTTGAAAACGCCGGTCACCGCGTCCAGCACGGTCATGGTGTCCAGATACTGCTGATCCGGGTATTCCCAGTCGTCCAGCTCGTCCAGCGCGTTGACGGTATCCAGCCCGCGCTGCGTGGGCTCCAGCAAAAGAAGGGCCGTAGGCGAGAAAGCGCCCTTCCGGCAGCCCTCCCATTGACTGCGGCCCATGAAGGCCATCAGGCCGATGTCGATGGGCGCAATGGCCGAAACCGTGGTGGTAATGGCCTCGTCGTCTCCGGCAAGCCAGAGGCGGACGACGTCGCCCACGCTGGCGCGCAGATATTGGGCCAGCTTCTGGCTCAGCACCACGCCCTTCTCCGGCAGGGGCGCCCAAGCGTTGTCCGGTCCCAGCAGAAGCAGCCGCTGGTCATCCTGAAGCACGGTGAGGGTGGTGGTGCGGCTCCTTTCGCCGGTGCGGATGCTGACGGTCTTGTCCATGACCGCCTCCACCCGCCGGGCCTCGATGCGCTTTCCGTAGCTTTCCGCCTGATCGGTGGTTCCGGTCAGGTTGGCCCGGGCGGTGTAGGCCAGCGTGCCCTTGTAGTACTTGCCTACGGAGTAGGCCACGCTTTCCTGCAGGCCCATGGAGGTGATGATCAGCATGGTGCAGCACAGTACGCCCACCAGAGAGGTGAGGGAGCGGCCCTTGTTGCGCATCAGGTTGCGGGTGACCATCTTGGCGTTGAAGCCCATCCGGCTCCACAGCCGGGGGAAGCGCTCCAGCAGCAGCTTCCGGCCCGCCTTGGGGGGCTTGGGGCGCAGCAGCTGAGCGGTGGTTTCCCGGCCGGACTGCCGGTAGGTGCGGTAGCAGATGGCCACGGCCAGCAGCACGCCCAGCCCGGTCACCAGCCATTCCGACCAGGACACCGGAGGATTCAGCCGGTAGGGGAACTGGAAATGAGCCATTTCCAGCTCCCACAGGATGCTGGGCAGGGTGTGCCGCCCCACGAACAGCCCCAGCAGCGAGCCGATCAGCGAGGGGTAGAGGGCGTAGCACATGTAGTGGCTGCGAATCTGGCGGCCATGGAAGCCAAGCGCCTTCAAAGTGCCCATCTGCAGCCGCTGGTTTTCCATCATGCGGGTGATGGTGGTCAGCACGATCATGGCCGCCACGGCAAAGGCCATCAGCGGGAACAGATAGCACAGGTTGTGGAACATGGTCACGTCCGACTGCACGGCGGAGGAGCTGCGCTGGGTGTCCCGGTTGACGATCAGCGCAGCCGGGTATCGGTCGCTGATGGCCGCTTCCACCGCGTCGCTGCGGCTGCGGTCTTTCAGGATGATCGTGGCCTGATTCAGCGGCATCGTGGGCAGCGCCTTGGCGGACAGCAGCACAAAGCCGTAGTTCAGAGGATCGTAGGTGGTATCCTTGTTGTCGCTCAGGTATTCGGCGCTCTGGCAGGTGCCGCGGATCCAGAAATCATAGTCGCCCGCAGCGGTTTTCAGGGTCAGCTTATCGCCCAGCCCGAGCCCGTTGGCCCGGGCAAAGCCGTCGTCCAGAAGACAGCCCCGCAGATCGCTGGGTTCCAGCGCTTCGCCGCTGACCATCCGGGGAACGTTGATGCGCATGACGCCGTCGTAGGCCTCCAGCTGCAGCACGGGCTCGTGGGGCAGGTCGGCCTTCACCTGTGTGGAAAAGCGGGCCTGCACATCCTCCACGTCGGGAAAATTGCGCAGGGTCTCCAGCGCTTCCCGATCCATGTTCATGTTGACCCACAGGTCTGCCACGTTGCCCTCGTCAAAATAGGTGTTGGCCGTCAGGTCGATGGTACGCCACAGCGCGTCCAGACCGCTGAAGCACCAGGAGCCCAGTGCACAGAGCAGAATGACCGCCACAAACTGCATCCGGCTTTTCCACATGTCCCGGCCCAGCTTGCGGCCAAGAATGTTTTTCTTTACCATGAGATGTCCTCCACGGCGGCGGGGTGATCGTTGGTTTCCACGCTCTCGATCCGGCCGTTGCGCATACGGATCAGCCGCTGGGCCAAAGGCGCGATCTGGGCGTTATGGGTGATGATCGCCACGGTGGTGTGGTAGGTCTGGCTCACGTCCCGGAGCAGGGCCAGCACCTGAGCGCCGGTCTTGGAGTCCAGCGCGCCGGTGGGCTCGTCGCACAAAAGCAGCGCCGGGTTCTTGCACAGGGCCCGGGCGATGGAAACGCGCTGCTGCTCGCCGCCGGAAAGCTGGGCGGGGAAGTTGTTCATCCGCTCTCCCAGACCGACCCGCCGCATCATTTCCACAGGATCCAGCGCTCTGGGGCACACCTGACGGGCCAGCTCCACGTTTTCCAGCGCGGTCAGGTTGGGCATCAGGTTATAAAACTGAAAAACGAAGCCCACGTCCAGCCGACGGTACTCGGTCAGTTCCCGGCCGGACAGGCCGGTGATCTCCTTGCCGCCCACGACGATCTTGCCGGAGGTGACCTTGTCCATGCCGCCCAGCAGGTTCAAAATCGTGGTCTTGCCCGCACCGCTGGGGCCCAGCACCACGGCCAGTTCGCCCTGCTCCATCTCGAAACTGACGCCGTTGGCTGCCAGCACCTTTTCGCCGCCCATCTGGTATTCTTTCGTAACGTCTTCAAAGGAAATGTAGCTCACACAGGTTTTTCCTTTCCGAATGACCGATTCGCCAGAGAGGATCATTCTTACAAGGTAAAGAGTAGCAGGATGCGCCAGCGCCGTCAATAGACAGCGGGACACTTTTAACCATATATTCACAAACGGTTTCCGCCCTTGCGCGGCGGCGGCGGCGCGGCTATAATAGAGGACGGAAAAAACGAAGATCGGGAGGCGGACGGATGGGTCACAGAAGAGACGGTTTCATAAGATGGCTGGCGGTGGTGCTGACGGCGCTGCTGCTGCTGGCCGGAGCGAAGGCGCTGGCGGACGCGGGCGGCTTTGCCGGGGACGGTGATTATGGTTCCTGGGACAGCGGAAGCTCGTGGGATAGCGATTCCTCCTGGGACAGCGACAGCTCCTGGTATGACAGCAGCTCCGATTCCTCCTCCGGCGACGGCGAGCTGGACGGCTGGGTGACCATCGTTACGGGAGGCGCTATCGTGGTGATCGCCATATGGATCGACCTCAGCGAAAGGAAGAAAAAACGGAGCGCCGGCAAGAAGCCCAAGAACCTGCGCCCGGTGGAGGATCTGCTGGACACGGATCCCGACTTCGACGAGGCGGCCCTGTGCGAGCAGATCTCCAACTTGTATGTACGGATGCAGAACGCCTGGACGGCCAAGGATTTCAGCGTGATGAGGCCCTTCTTTACCGACAGCCTGTACCAGCAGTTTGACCGGCAGCTGCAGCAGATCGTAGCCGCAGGCAAGACCAACCACATCGACGATATCGGCGTGCTGGACGTTTCCCTGCTGGGCTGGAAGGAGAAGGACGAGAAGCAGTGGCTGACGGCCCGGGTGAAGACCCGCATCACCATCTATTCCACCGACGACAAGACCGGCGAAATCGTTTCCGGCAGCCGGAAGGAGGTCAAGCTGATGGAATACGAGTGGACGCTGGTTCGGGCCTCGGATCAGAAGACCTTCACCGAGGAAGAAACCCGCACCGTTCATTGCCCCAACTGCGGCGCAGCGCTGAGCATCAATCACAGCGCCGAGTGCCCCTACTGCGGCAGCGTGGTCACCTGCAACGAGTATGGCTGGACCATCGCCCACATTCGCGGTATCGCCCAGAAGACGGTGAAAAAGTAAGCCGCGATAAGCAAGCCCCCGGGCGGCGGAAAAGCCGCGCCGGGGGTTTTTCTTTGCTTAAAAAGGGGCAGGGAAAAGAAAACAGCGGGGGGCCGCAAAAAAGGGTGCGAAGCACCGAGGACGAGCACGCCGCGAAGAGGCAGCGCAGTCCGAAGCCCGCGACGCACGAACGTTTCTTACTATCGCAGACGATAAATGTTTTCCGATAATGTTCCTTCAGAAAGAAGCTTTCTCCAAACAAAAAATCCCCCAAGCCGTAAGGCTTGGGGGAAAAACTGTCCGTTAGTTGGCGGAGTTCATACCGTAGGTCAGCAGGGCTTCCGGGGGGAAGTCGGCGATGAAGGTCTTGCCGCGGGTCAGCTGGATCTCGTTGCCCTTGTCGTCAAAGTAGACGGTGGGGGAGGAGACGGACTCGCGCACCCAGTAGCCGGGAATGTAGCGGCCGCCGATGAAGATGTCCGCATTGCCCTTGGCCACGGTGCCGTCGGTGAAGGCGGACTGCATCTGAGGCATATCGTAGGAGCCGTTGGCGAATTCATAGGGAACCCGCTGAACGATCACGTTGGAGAAGCTCATCTGCTCCATCTCGCGGTCTTCGATGCTCTTGATGGTGCTGTTGGCAGCGGAAGCCTCGCCGTCGGCATAGGTGGAATAGGGCACGATGCCGCTGTAGCGCAGGTAGAGGTTCTCGTTTTCATCGTAGTAGAAATGCGAGATCCAGTTGGGGCTGCCCCAGTCCAGATTGATGGAGTAGGCGGTCTCATAGCCGTCGGTGTAGGGGCATTCGTCCGTGAACAGGAAGGGATGAGGGGTGGCCACGGTCGTTTCGGGAATGGTGCTGCGCAGACCCACGATGTCCGCGTTCAGGTTGTTGGGCCGCTGCAGACCGTCCACACGGGAAGCATAATCGTTATAATCGTTGGTGTGAACCAAGTCCATGGCGGCCTTCTTTTCCAGCGCGCCCAGTTCCTTCAGGAAAGAGGTGATGTTGTTGTTCTGGGCGCGGGGGCCGCCACCGAACACCAGACCGCCGCCCCACTCCTCCCGCAGGAGGGCGTGGCCGTAACGGGCGGAACGGATGGGGCCTACGCTGACGGGCTGGCCCTCGGCAAAGCTGTCGTTGAACAGGAAGGTCATACGGGTCTCGCCGGTGCGGTACAGAACGCCTTCGTACACGATGTCCGCATACTGGCCGCCCCAGGGCGCGCGGGAGTAAACGCCGGCGCTGATGGTGTTGGTGCCGTTATACTTGAACTTGCTCTTGGGCAGCTCGTTGGCGACCTGCACCAGCATAGGCATGTAGCGGTCGCTTTCCGCCACCGGCAGGCCGGTGGTGGGGCTTTCGCCGGGAATGACGGGATTGACCGCCAGGTCATCCTTGTTGTAATTGATCTCGCGATCCGGCACATCCTGCAGGACCGTGACGTTTTCAGTGCTCATGCTGTATTTGGCGCTCTTAGACGCGGCCAGAGCCGACACGCAGCTCAGCGTCAGCACAAGAGCCAGCAAAAGGGAGACCAGCTTCTTCACAGGGGAACCCTCCTTAGCGTATGTTGGTTGATGAATCGGGACATAGATCCGCCACACAGATAGCCGCATGGTACAGCCATTATAGCATTGCCTGAAAACGAATGTCAACGCGGCCTGTGGAAAAGACCGGTTTTTCCGGGAAATCGTTACATTTGTGACCGCCTGTGGACAAGGGTCTCCGCACCCGTCCGTGTAGGTTTGTCAAACATATTGGACAATGAACTCAATAGGGGAAAGCCAATGGAGGGGTCTCATAGGAAAGTTGTTGGAACGGGAATGATGAA
>URJB01000082.1 GCA_900548145.1 uncultured Eubacteriales bacterium
TCGCGGGTCTGTCAGGCGAAATGCTGGTTAGCCGAGAAAGACCGCCGCTCGGCGACAGGCCTCACGGCTGGCGGGTAGGAACGATAAAAAGCCGGTTGGCTGCTTAACAAGGGATTTCGCAGCAGGCGAAGAAGAACGTTTTCTAGTCAAGTTTGATTTTTACTTTCTTTATTGACCGTGCGAAGCACGGTCAAGCCGGAGGTGCAGGAGGCACTGCCTCCTGCCGGGGTGCAGGGGCGGAGCCCCTGCCCATCCCTGACGTTTGTTTTAGGAAAGAAGGAGATTTTTATGGTTCGGGAAGATATTCGCAACATTGCCATTATCGCGCACGTTGACCACGGCAAGACCACGCTGGTGGACGAAATGCTCAAGCAGGGCGGCGTGTTCCGCGAGAACCAGCAGGTGGCGGAGCGCGTGATGGACTCCAACGACATCGAGCGGGAGCGCGGCATCACCATTCTGGCGAAGAATACCGCCGTTCACTATAAGAAGACCAAGATCAATATCGTTGACACGCCCGGCCACGCCGATTTCGGCGGCGAGGTGGAGCGCGTGCTGAAAATGGTGGACGGCGTGCTTCTGCTGGTGGACAGCTTTGAAGGCCCCATGCCCCAGACCCGTTTCGTGCTGCGCAAGGCTTTGAGCCTGAAGCTGCCCGTCATCGTGGTCATCAACAAGATCGACCGGCCCGACGCCCGCTGCGACGAGGTGGTGGACGAGGTGCTGGATCTGTTCATCGAGTTGGGCGCGGACGAGACCGCGCTGGATCGTCCCATCGTGTACGCCTCTGCCCGCGCCGGCACGGCCACGCTGGATCTGGACAAGCCCTCTCCCGATCTGCGGCCGCTGTTCGAGACCATTCTGGAATACATCCCCGCGCCGGAGGGCGACATGGAAGGCCCTGCGCAGGTGCTGATTTCCACCATCGACTACAACGAATACGTGGGCCGTATCGGCATCGGCCGCATCAACCGGGGCACGCTGAAAACCGGCATGATGGTGGTCAAAACCAACAAGGATACCGGCGCGGTGAGTCAGCCCCTGCGCCTGACCAGCCTGTATACCTTCGACGGCCTGAAGCGTCTGCCTGCGGAGAGCGCCTCCATGGGCGACATCGTGGCCATGAGCGGTCTGGAGGACATCTCCATCGGCGATACGGTTTGCGATCCCGAGCATGTGGAAGCCCTGCCCTTCGTCTCCATCACCGAGCCCACCGTGACCATGACCTTCTCCGTCAACAACAGTCCCTTTGCGGGCCGGGAAGGCGAATACGTCACCAGCCGTCACCTGCGCGCACGACTGTTCAAGGAGCTGCAGACCGACGTGAGTTTGCGGGTGAACGAGACCGCCAGCCCAGACGCCTTTGAGGTGCGCGGCCGCGGCGAACTGCATCTGAGCATCCTGATCGAGAACATGCGCCGTCAGGGCTATGAGTTCCAGGTGTCCAAGCCCCAGGTGCTGTATAAGGAGATCGACGGCAAGAAGTGCGAACCCATCGAACGCATGGTGGCCGACGTGCCTCAGGTCTATGCGGGTGCGGTCATTGAGAAGATCGGCCGCCGCCGCGGCACGCTGGAAAGTATGCACGGCGTGAACCGGGTGCGTCTTGAGTTCCTGGTTCCTTCCCGCGGCCTGTTCGGCTACCGCAGCGAGTTCATGACCGATACCCGCGGCGAGGGCATCATGAGCTCCGTATTTGAAAAGTACGAGCCCGTCAAGGGCGATATTCCGCACCGTGCTTTCGGCGCGCTGGTCTGCTTTGAGGACGGCGAGAGCACCAGCTACGGTCTGTTCAATACGCAGGAGCGCGGCACGCTGTTTATCGGGCCCCAGACCCCGGTGTACAAGGGCATGATCTGCGGTCAGAACGCCCGCCCGGATGATCTGGTGGTCAACGTGTGCAAGCAGAAGCACGTCACCAACATGCGCAACGCGTCCGCCAGTGAAGAAAGCCTGCGTCTGATCAGCGTTCATCCGCTGACGCTGGAAGAGTGTCTGGAGTTTATCGACGACGACGAGCTGCTGGAGATCACCCCCAAGAGCCTGCGGATGCGCAAGCGGGAGCTGAACCACGAGCAGCGGGCCCGTGCCGCCTACCGCGCCAAACAGTAATGCCCTTACCCGATCGTGAACGCAAAGGAGGGAACCGCATGTTCCGTCAAGCTGTCCGCCGTGCCCTCGCCCTGCTGCTGGCCCTGTGCCTTTTGCCCGCAGCGGCGCTGGGCGAGGCGGCCTCTCTCGCCGAAGAATGGCGCGTGGATTCCAGCGCCGTTACCCGCGCCGATTTTGACCTGAGCGTCCAGCTCCATGCGGACGCTTTCCCGGCCGACGGCCTGACGGATTATCGGGGCTGGGAAACCTTTCTCAGCAAGCTTCGGCTGTCCGGCGTGATCGATCTGCAGCGCTTCCCCCGGCCCAACAACCGTATGTATATGGAAGCGCAGCTCCTTTTGAACGACCGGGAGCTGACGCGGTTTTCCTTTGAGGATTACTGGGGCTTCCGCTACGTGCGCAGCCCCGCGCTGTGCAACCGAAGCATTCATTTCCAGATGAACAACTATCTGGAATTTATGCTCAAGCCTTATGAATACTACGAGCTGCCCACCCAGTATATCGCCCTGCTGACCTACCCCGAAGTGACGGCTTATCTGGCGGAATGCTATGAGGACGTGCTGACTCCTTACCTGCATGGCGAGGGAAATCGGACGGTCTCCTACGATGATCTGTATCAGATGTGTCAGGAGCTGGACACGGTCATGACGGACGCGAAGGCGGAGCAGTCCTACTTCTTCCTGCTGGCGTTGCTGATCGATCTGGGCATGGCCGATCAGGTCTACGACGGATTAAGCTATCTGGAAGATTATCTGGATTGGCTGGATCCCGAACAGGAAGGCATGACCATCACGGCGCAGGGCGATACCGACCGCTACGAGGTGGGCGGGCATGTCCTGTTCACCCGCACCCGGGGAGAAAACGGCCTGTCCTTCCGACTGTCTCTGCCCACGGAAAACGACGAGGAGCTGGCGCTGGAATACGACCAGACCCCCGGCGCGAACGGCGGCACGGACGTGAATGCACGGCTGACGGTTTCCGTTGAGGAGGAAACCCTGATCGACCTGACGCTGAACGCCGACGGTCTTCCGGGCGAGACGGACACGCAGGCGGTCGGCAAGCTGAACTTTGCCGTTTCCGGCAGTGCGGTGGAGGAGAATGCCTATGCTTTCCAGTTCCGGCTGACACGCTCCGCCGCCCAGCCGCCCTTCCATGTGACCTTCGGCGTGGACTGGCTGCATCCCGAAACAGAGAAGCCCGCCTTCACGCTTCTGTACAGCGCCGATGTGGAAATGAAGGACGAAAGCGCGCTGGTGGATCGAACCTACGATAATCAGAACGACTTCTTCCACCTGAACGACAACTATCTGGAAGAATACAAGCGGGATTTCGCCCTGCCGCTGGCGTTTACCGCTGCGCCCGTACTGGCGGAAATGCCGTCCGGCGTTCTGAATGATATTCTGCGTTTCTGCGATGAAACCGGGATTCTGGCGACCCTGGGGATTGAATAGGAGGAAAGTCTGGTGCAGGAACAGTTTTTGGAAAAAAAGAGCCAGAGCCCGCTGTATCAGCAGCTCATGACTCGTTTGAAAAATGATATCGTGGCGGGCGTTTATCCTGCCGGGGGACGCATCCCCAGTGAGCAGGTGCTTTGCGACACCTATGGCGTCAGCCGCGTCACCGTGCGCAAGGCCATGCTGGATCTGGTGCAGGAGGGGCTGCTGGTGCGCCGTCAGGGTAAGGGCACCTTTGTGGCCGAGGAAAAGATTCGCCGGGATCTGAGCATGATCACCAGCTTTACCGATTCCTGCGAGGCCCGGGGGCATCATGCGGAAGCACGGCCCATTTCCTGTCAGTGGGAGGAACCGACGGCAGAGGACTGCGAAAAGCTGGGCGTCGCTCCCGACGGACGGGTGCTGGAGCTTTGCCGTCTGCGCCTGTGCGACGGCGACCCGGTCATGCTGGAGGTCAACCGCTTTCCCGAAGAATACGCTTTTCTGGCGGACGAGCCGGTGGAGGGCTCTTTGTATGAGTTTTTGCGCGCTCACGGCGTGATTCCTTCTTCCGCCATCCATGATATTTCCATGGGTCATGCCACGCCCTTTGTGAGCAAGCATCTGCACACCGAGGTGGGCGATGCGCTGCTGGTGCTGGACGAGCTGGTGCTCAATCAGCACGGCGAGCCGCTGCACCTGAGCCGCCAATGGATCCGTGGCGACAAATATACCTTCCGGATCTAACCCTTCGGATCTTTCCGCCCAGCCGGTTTCTGTAACGGCTGGGCGGCTGAATGATATTCATTTTCAGAAAGGAGCGTGAGCGTTATCAGCGCTTCAAAATTCGCCCTGTTTGTGGACTTGGAAAACTGCGGCGCGAAGGTTTCCACCTTGCTGAATGTATTGGAAAAGGTGAAGATTCGCGGCGATATTCTGCTGGGCAAGGTGTACGGCTACACCGATCGCTACAGCGACCTGAAGGAAGTGCTTCTTTCCAATACTTTCACGGTGGTGCCCAGTCTGCGCTACGGCATCAGCCAGAAGAATAACGCAGATATTCTTCTGGTGATCGACGCGCTGGAAGTGGCTTTCACCAATCCGTTGATCGACAGCTTCTGCATCGTGTCCGGCGACAGCGACTATACGCCGCTGGTGGGGCGGCTGAAAAGCATGGGCAAGTTTGTGCTGGGCATCAGCCGCAGCGAGGCCGCCAGCACCATTTTTATCAACGCCTGCAACGAATTTCAGTTTCTGGAAAACGTGGGCCCTCGCATCCGCAAGGAAACGGGCAAGAAAAAGGCTGCTGCCGACGACAAGGAGCCGCTGGACGAAGCCGAACTCAACAAGCTTCTGTGCAGCATCCTGGAGGAGCAGACCGACAAGGACGAGCTGTACGCCAGCGAACTGAAGGGCATCCTGCTGCGTCTGCGGCCTGATTTCAACGAAAAGGCCTACGGCTGCGCCACCTTCCTCAAGGTGCTGGACAAGCTCAGCAAGCAGTTTGGCAGTCTGCGCATCCGCAGCGATAATTTCAACGTGATGGTGTCTGCGGCCGCGCCCAGCAGCAAGGAGGCCGCGCCCCAGCTGAGTAAGGAAAACTGGCGCGCCGTTATTCAGGAGCAGCTTCACCGCTACAAGGAGGACGGCTTCGACCGCATTAACCCCAGCATCCTCAAGGCCGATCTGCAGGCTACCTATCCCGATTTTTCCGAGCGGGCGCTGGGCTTCAAGCGCTTCAGCGATATGCTCAAGGCATTGGAAAAGGACGGCCTGCTCACCGTGGAACTGGACGAGCAGGGAACCATGCTCATCAACGTGCTGTAAGCAAAAGGAGAGATCAACATGCCCAAAGGCTTTGCCCGCGTCGCCGCCGTCAGTCTGCCCGTTCATCTGGGGGACGTTGCGGCCAACGAACAGGAAATTCTCAGCGCCATGGAGCCGCTGCGCCGTCAGGGCGTGCAGCTGGCCGTTTTTCCCGAACTGTGCCTGACGGGCTACACGCTGGGCGACCTGCTGCTGCAGCCGCTGGTGCAGACGGCCAGCTGGGAGAGTATGCTGCGCATCGCGGAAAAAACGGACAGTTTCATGGCTGTGGTCATCGGTCTGCCGGTGAACGTGCGCAGCCGCCTGTACAACTGCGCTGCCGTGCTCTATGGCGGACGGCCCATCGGCTTTGTGCCCAAGACCTATCTGCCCAACGGCAATGAATTTTACGAGACCCGCTGGTTCGTCAGCGGTGCGGAGGCGGACGAAACGCTTTCCTGCACCCTGCCCGGCGGAGAAGTCTGTTCCGCCCTGCTTCGGCCCGATCAGCTCTTTGATCTGGGCGGATTCACCTTTGGCGTGGAGATCTGCGAGGATCTGTGGACGCCCATTCCGCCCAGCTGTCAGCTGGCGGTGGACGGGGCGGACGTGATCGTCAACCCCAGCGCCTCTAACGCGCTGGTCAGCAAGCACCAGTACCGCCGTGAGCTGCTGAGTCAGCAGTCCGGCCGTCTCTACGCGGGCTACGCCTACGCGGGCGCGGGTTTTGGCGAAAGCACCAGTGATCTGGTCTTTGACGGCTACACCGCCGTTTACGAAAGCGGACGTGCCTTGAGCGAGGGGCTGCGCTTCCAGCGGGAGGGCGGCACGGCCATTGCGGATATCGACGTGCAGCGGCTTCGCTATCAGCGGCAGCGCAACGGCAGCTTCCACCAGATGCCGGCCGGAAAGCGCAAGCCCGCCTTTGTGAGCGACACGCCTGTGGCGGAGGCGGCGCTGCCGCTCATCCGCCGGTTGGACCCGCTGCCCTTTGTGCCCCAAGGTACGGATGCGGATGGACGGCTGGAGGAGATCGTCCACATTCAGATGACCGGCCTGATGAGCCGCCTTGCCTCCATTCACTGCAAGCATCTGGTGGTGGGCGTTTCCGGCGGGTTAGACAGCACGTTGGCGCTGCTGGTGGCCGCGAGGGCCTATGACGAGCTGGGGTTTGACCGCAGCGGCATTCACGCCATTACCATGCCCGGCATGGGCACCGGCGCGCGCACCAAGTCCAACGCGGACATTCTGATGGAGCGTCTGCGCGTCAGCTCCAGCGAGATCGCCATCGGCCCGGCGGTGAAGCAGCATTTTGCCGACATCGGGCAGGACGAGAATGTCCACGACGTGACCTACGAAAACAGTCAGGCCCGGGAGCGCACGCAGATCCTCATGGACTATGCCAACAAAGTGGGCGGCATCGTGCTGGGCACCGGCGACCTGAGCGAAGCGGCGTTGGGCTTCTGCACCTACAATGGCGACCACATGAGCATGTACAATGTGAATTGCTCCGTGCCCAAGACACTGGTGAAAAGTCTGGTGCGGTACATCAGCACGCATTCCTTTGACGGGCAGGTAACGGACGTCTGCCAGGACATCATTGACACGCCGATCAGCCCGGAGCTGCTGCCCGTCAGCGAGGGCGAGCTGAACCAGCGCACCGAGGATATTCTGGGCGACTACGCCCTGCACGATTTCTTCCTCTATCACATGATGGACAGCGGCGCTTCCCCGGAAAAGCTGCGTCTGCTGGCGATTCAGGCGTTCGAGGGCGTATACGCCGCTGAAAAGATCGACAGCCAGTTGGAGACCTTCCTACGCCGTTTCTTCCAGCAGCAATTCAAACGGAACTGCGTTCCCGACGGCCCCAAGGTAGGCTCCGTCAGTCTCAGCCCCCGCGGCGACTGGCGTATGCCCAGCGACGCGAACCGCACCCTCTGGCAGGGCTAAAGCCCTGCACCCCGGACTGCG
>URJB01000083.1 GCA_900548145.1 uncultured Eubacteriales bacterium
TCGCCGGTCTGGTGTGGTGAACCGCCGATTGGCGGAGGGTGGCCGTTGTCCGCGCAAGGGGCTGAGCCCCTTGACCCACTCACCGCGCCCTTGGGGCGCGGGGCGTCTGAGGGGCACGGGGCCTGGCCGGGGTTTTACCGCCGCTCGGCAACGGGCCTCGCGGCTGGCGGGTTTCATGCGGCGAACCGCCGGTTGGCTTCCTCCGCAGCGCATGGCGCGGATGCCTTGAAAAACGGTTTTCCGGTCTATTTCTGAAATGCTGATTCCGCCCTTTGGCGGGATGGGAGGTTCCTTTGCTTCGTCTTTTACCCCGAAACACTCGTCCTTTGACCCCGCAGGCGGCAGCCGCGCTGCTGCCCTATCAGGGCACGGCGGCGCAGCTTTTGTACGCCCGCGGTATCGAGACCGCTGCCGAAGCGGAGGCTTTTCTGCATCCCTCGCTGGAGCAGCTGCACGACCCCATGGAAATGCAGGACATGGACAAGGCGGTGGCGATTCTCCGTCAGGCCCGGGACGAAAAAATACCCACGGTGGTTTACGGCGACTACGACGTAGACGGCATCTGCGCGGCCTCGCTGATGACGCAGGCCCTGCGCCGGTACGGAATCGCCGCCGCTCCCCACACGCCCCTCCGGGACGAGGGGTATGGGCTGAACAAGGACGCGGTGCGGAAGCTGGCGGAAAAATACCGGCTGCTGGTCACGGTGGACCTGGGCATTACCAATCACGAGGAAGTCCTGCTGGCCAAAGAGCTGGGCATGAAGGTGATCGTCACCGACCACCACGGTCTGCCCCTGACGGAAAGTCCCGGCGACGCGGTGCTGAACCCGCTGCTGGGCAGCTATCCCTACCGCCGCCTGTGCGGCACGGGCGTGGCGTTCAAGGTGGCGCAGGCCCTTCTGGGGCTGGAAGCCTGCCGGGAATATCTGGACTTGGCGGCGCTGGCCACGGTGGCGGACATCGTGCCCCTGACCGGGGAAAACCGGGTGCTGGTCTCGCTGGGGCTGAAAGCCATTCAGGAGGCCCGCCGTCCGGGGATCAAGGCGCTTTTAAGCGTGAGCGCCTGCGGCGGCGGCGTGACCTCGGACACGCTGGGGTTCCAGCTGGGGCCTCGGCTGAATGCTGCCGGGCGGCTGGACGATGCGGGCAAAGGGGTCCGCCTGATGATGACGGACTCCCTCTCGGAGGCGGAAGGTCTGGCGGCGGAGCTGAACGCCCTCAACGACCGGCGCAAGAGTGCCGAGAGCCGGCTTGTGCGTCAGGCGCAGGAAGCGGCTCTCGACCATGATTTTTTGAAAGAACCGGCCCTGATCGTTTCCGGGGATGAATGGCACGTGGGCGTGATCGGCTTGGCCGCCGGGCGGCTGTGCAATCAGTATCACTGCCCGGTCTGCGTCCTGAGCCGGGAAAACGGGCTTTTGCACGGCAGTCTGCGCAGCGTGCCGGGCATTCACATTCATCATTGTCTTCAGGCGCTGGACGATATTCTCCTGCGCTACGGCGGCCATGAGCAGGCGGCGGGCGTGACCTTATCTGCGGACAAGGAGGATGAGTTCCGCGCCCGCCTGCAAGCGGAGGTACGCAAGGCCGACCCGGCCTGTCTGGTGCCTGCCCAGCTCTACGACGCGGAGATTCGGCTGGACGAATGCACCGATGCCCTCTATGACGAGCTGAACCTGCTGGCCCCCTTTGGCTGCGAAAACCCCGCGCCTCTGCTTCTGTGCCGGAGCGCTGCGCTGGAAGAACGACGGGCCGTCGGCGCGGAGGGTGCTCATCTGAAGCTCTCCCTGCGGCAGGAAGGAAAACTCCTGCCGGGCATTGCCTTTTCCATGGGCAGCAAGGCCAGCGCACTGCCGGAACGGGTGGACGCGGTCTTCGCGCTGGGAAAGAACACCTTCCGGGGCGTTACTTCCTTACAGGCGGAAGTTCAGGCGCTGCTGCCGGTGCAGGAATCCGTTCGGGAGCAATTTGCTGCCCCGGACGGCGAGCCGGAGCGGCTGGCTCTGTACAACGCCGTCAAGTCCGGGCTGTGTCTGGCGGCGGCTCAGGAGGGGACGCCCCCGGTGAAGGAAGCCTTCGACACGCTGGACGTGCTGAAAGAAGCCCTGGCCCGGCTGGATCGGGGCATTCTGGCGGTCAGCCGTACCCATGCCTCAGCGCTGGCAGCGCTGCGTCTGGCGGATTGGGACACAGCGGTTTCCGCGCCGTCAGACCCCCGCAGTTTTCACACGCTGCTGACCGCCCCGGCGTTGGAGCTGGTCAGCGGCCATTATGCGCAGGTCTGGCTGCTGGACGGCGAGTTATTTCCCGGCGAGGGGGCGCTATGGCAGCGCCGTCTGCCGGGAGCCGAGCTTCACGTTCTGCCCCGGAGCCGGGCGCTTTCGGCGCTGGCAGGAACCATTGCCCCGGACGACGAAAGCTGCCGGGGGCTGTACCGGTTGATCCGGCGAACCCTGTGCCGCAGCGTGGCCGAGGCGGCCGGGCAGTCGGGCCTGACCCCCGTTCAGGTGCGAACGGCCTTTACCGCCTTCGGGGAACTTTCACTGGTTCGCTGGACGGAGTCGCCCTTTTTCTACGAGCTGCTTCCCCCCGTGTCCTGCCGTCTGGGCGACAGTCCCACGCTTGGCTCGCTGCGGGAGCTGGCGGTCTCGCTCCCGGTTTCAAATCTTCAAAAGGAGGAAGCCTGATTGAAAGAATCGAAAGAAATAAAAGGAAAATCTTCGGTTTCCCTGCAGGCTTTTCTGCTGCTGCACGGCACGCTGTTGCTTTACGCGGTGGTCACAGTGCTCACCAAGCTGGCCTCGGGCTATCTGAGTCAGGCCAACTGGCCCATGACCCTCCTCTTTCTGTTTTTCAGCGTGGCGGCGCTGGGCGCGTACAGCATCCTGTGGCAGCAGGTTTTAAAACGGATGCCGCTGAACTTTGCCTATTCCAACAAAGGCGTCTGCACCCTGTGGACCTGTCTGTTCGGCATTTTATTCTTTGGCGAAAGCCTGACTTTGGGAAAAGCGGCGGGCATTCTGGTAGTGCTGCTGGGCGTATGGCTGGTGGTGACCGACCATGCTTAAAGGCGTATTGATCTATCTCATTACCCCGCTGGTATCGGCCTTTTCCCAGCTGCTTTTGAAAAAAGCGGCGGACGATCGCAGCCTGACCGGCATCCGGTTCTATCTCAACGGCCGGGTCATTCTGGCCTACGGGCTGTTGATGCTCTGCATGGCGCTGAACGTGGTGGCCCAGATGTGGGTAGGGCTGACGCTGGTAGGCGTGCTGGAAGCCCTGAGCTACGTCTACGTCATGCTGCTGTCCCGCCGTTTCCTGAACGAAAAGATCACCCGGCGCAGGCTCATTGGCAATCTGGTCATCGTATTAGGCGTGGCCCTGACCCTGCTGGCGGATTTTCTGAAGTTTTAACTGACCGATTTGAGGAGGAATCACCATGGAAACCCAAACCCCGGAAGTCAAGAAAACGATCTTCTCCGGCATTCAGCCCTCTGGCTCCCTGACCATCGGCAACTACATCGGCGCGCTGCGGAATTTCACCCTTCTGCAGGACGACTACAACTGTATCTACTGCGTGGTGGACATGCACGCCATCACCGTGCGGCAGGATCCTGCCCAGCTGCGCCGCCGCTGTCTGGAAGTGGCCGCCACCTACATTGCCTGCGGTCTGGACCCGAAGAAGAACATCATCTACTGTCAGAGCCATGTCAGCGGCCATGCGGAGCTGGCGTGGATTCTGAACTGCTTTACCTACATGGGCGAGCTTTCCCGCATGACCCAGTACAAGGACAAATGCGCCAAGCACGCGGACAACATCAACGCGGGTCTGTTCGACTATCCCGTCCTGATGGCGGCGGACATTCTGCTTTATCAGGCTGATCTGGTGCCCATCGGAGCCGACCAGAAGCAGCATCTGGAGCTGACCCGGAACATTGCCCAGCGTTTCAACAGCATTTACGGCGACGTTTTCACCGTGCCCGAGGGATACTTCGGCAAGATCGGCAGCCGGATCATGAGCCTGCAGGAGCCCACTCGCAAGATGAGCAAGTCCGACCCGGACGACTGCTACATCGCCATTCTGGATCCCGAGGACGCCATCCGCCGCAAAATCAAGCGGGCCGTTACCGACAGCGACGGCGAAATTCGCTACGATCCTGAAAACAAGCCAGGCGTGAGCAACCTGCTTTCCATCATCGCGGCCATGAGCGGTCAGGAGCTCGACGCCGTGGTCGGCGACCTGCAGGGGCAGGGCTACGGCGCTCTGAAGAGCCGCTGCACCGAGGTGGTTCTGGACACCCTGCGGCCCATTCAGGCCGAGCACGCCCGGCTCATGGCGGACAAGGGCTATCTGCAATCCATTCTGGACGAAAACGCCCAGCGGGCCAACTACCTGGCCCAGAAGACCCTCCGCAAGATTCAGAAAAAAGTCGGCTTCGCCGCCCGGCAGGGCTAAAGCCCTGCACCCCGGACTGCGCGCCTTGCGCGCAGGGGCGTAGGGAGACATGGGACTTGGCCGGGTTTTACCGCCGCGGCAGGGCTAAAGCCCTGCACCCCGGACTGCGCGCCTTGCGCGCAGGGGCATAGGGAGACATGGGACTTGGCCGGGTTTTACCGCCGCGGCACGGAGGGTGCCACGGCTCGCCGGTCTGGTATTGCTTTCTTGTTTGTTGGCCGAAGTCGGCCGCCGCTCGGCGACAGGCCTCGCGGCTGGCGCAGGAGGCGTCGGTCCCGTTGTTGGCTGGATATTCCGACATTCCATGGCAAAAGACTGGTTCGAAAAAACTTCTTCATCACGCAAACATCCCCCGTCCGCCGGTTTCAGGCGAAAGACGGGGGATATTATTTCGATTTTCAGCTCAGCCCTTTCCCTGACCGATCAGGTTGATCAGGCCGCCGGCCAGCAGCATATCCCGCTGGCGTTCGGTAACGGACAGGTTCATCGAAATGGTGAAGCCCTTGGTGACGTTCTGCACCGTCACCTTGCCGGTGGCCTCGGCCACCTCCCGGCGCACGTCAGGAAGGGCGATCTCATCGTCCCGGTCGAAACGATCGTAGTCGCTTTCATTCGCAAATTCCAGCGGCAGAATGCCGTTATTGATCAGGTTGGCCCGATGGATACGGGCGAAGCTCTTGGCCAGCACGCCGCGCACGTGCAGGTACAGGGGCACCAGCGCCGCGTGTTCCCGGCTGGAGCCCTGACCGTAGTTATGACCAGCCAGCAGGAAGCCGCCGCCCTCCGCCTTGGCACGGGCCGGGAAGGTCGCGTCCACCGGGGTCAGGCAATGTTCGCTGAGCTTGGGAATATTGCTGCGGAAGGGCAGCAGGTCGCTGCCGCTGGGCATAATATGGTCGGTGGTGATATTATCCTCCATCTTCAGCAGCACCTGGCCGGAAAGGCTGTCCGCCAGCGCGTCCGCCTTGGGGAAGGGCTGGATATTGGGGCCGCGGACGACCTCCACGGAAGCGGCTTCTTCCGGCGAAGCCGGGGGAAGAATCATATTGTCATGCACCGCAAAATGCTCCGGCATTTCCACCGTCAGGTCGGCGTCCGTCTCACGGGGATCGGTTAGCACGCCGGTCAGGGCAGTGACGGCGGCGGTCTCGCAGCTGGTGAGGTAAATGCCTGCACTCTTCGTCCCGCTGCGGCCGAAGAAGTTGCGGTTATTGGTGCGCACGCTGACGCCGTTGGTCTTGGGACTCTGACCCATGCCGATGCAGAAGCCGCAGGCGGTCTCGCAGATGCGCGCGCCTGCTTCGATCATATCGTGCAGCGCGCCGTTCTGGCTGAGCATACTCAGCACCTGACGGCTGCCGGGGGCGATGACCAGCGACACATCAGGATTCACGGTTTTGCCCTTGAGGATGGCCGCCACCCGCATCATATCCTGATAGCTGGAGTTGGTGCAGGAGCCGATGCACACCTGATCCACCTTGATGGGGCCCGCCTCCCGGACGGTTTTCACATTGTCGGGCATATGGGGCAAAGCGACCATGGGTTCCAGCTTGGACAGGTCGATGTCCACTTCTTCATCATATTCCGCGTCAGGGTCGGCAAACAGGGGCTGATAGTCTTCCTCGCGCTCCTGCGCCTTCAGGAAGCGGCGGGCCGCTTCGTCGCTGGGGAACACGGAGGTCGTTGCACCCAGTTCCGCGCCCATATTGGCAATGGTGGCGCGTTCGGGGATCGTCAGGCTTTCCACGCCCTCGCCGGTGTATTCCATCACCTTGCCCACGCCGCCCTTGACGGTCAGGCGGCGCAGCAGTTCCAAAATCACGTCCTTTGCGGCCACACCCCGGGGCAATTTCCCGGTCAGGTGAACATTGACCACCTTGGGGCAGTTCAGGTAATATGCGCCGCCGCCCATAGCCACGGCCACGTCCAGTCCGCCCGCGCCAATGGCCAGCATTCCCAGCGCGCCGCCTGTGGGGGTATGGCTATCGCTTCCCAGCAGCGTCCGGCCCGGCTTGCCCACCCGTTCCAGCTGCACCTGATGACAGATGCCGTTGCCGGGCTTACTCAAATAGATACCGTGCTTTTTCGCCACGGTGGTAATATACTGATGGTCGTCGGCGTTTTCGAAGCCCGTCTGCAGGGTATTATGGTCGATATACGCCATGCTGCGTTCCGTTTTCACCCGATCCACGCCCATAGCCTCCAGCTGCAGGTAGGCCATGGTTCCCGTAGAGTCCTGCGTCAGGGTCTGATCGATTCGAATAGCGATTTCCTCGCCCGGCACCAGCTCGCCTTTGAGCAGGTGATTTTTTAGAATTTTCTGTGTCAGATTCATTGAAACCTTTCCTCCAAAAAAATCCCCGGCGTCCCGGGTATTTACTCTCCCAGTATACCGTTCTTGCATCCAGTATGCAATCAAAAACCAAAGAAAAAACAAGGGGCAGTAGCAGGGGCAGTGCCCCTGCACCCCGGACTGCGCGCTATGCGCGCAGGGCGCTTGAGGGAAAGCAAATTGGCCGCGGAATTACCGCCGCTCGGCAACGGGCCTCGCAGCTCGCGGGTTTGACAGGGCTTCATGAGGGCTGGTCGAAATAGACGGCCGCTCGGCAGGCTTAAAATCCTGCACCCCGGACTGCGCGCTATGCGCGCAGGGCGCTTGAGGGAAAGCAAATTGGCCGCGGAATTACCGCCGCTCGGCAACGGGCCTCGCAGCTCGCGGGTTTGACAGGGCTTCATGAGGGCTGGTCGAAATAGACGGCCGCTCGGCAGGCTTAAAATCCTGCACCCCGGACTGCGCGCTATGCGCGCAGGGCGCTTGAGGGAAAGCAAATTG
>URJB01000084.1 GCA_900548145.1 uncultured Eubacteriales bacterium
CCCTGCGACGATTGAGTGGCAGCAGTGCCTCCTGCACCTCCACTTTTTCAGCAATTTGAGGCGTGGCCATTCCCGCGCCTTTTTGTGCCTGTTTTCTGTTACGCGCCCGCGCCGCTGCGGTCCTGCGCCCGGATGCGCCCGCAGATCAGCGTACACACGTCCCCGGCAATCTGGATCAGCCGGGGATCCCGAAGCATGGCCAGCTTTTGATCGAACCTTTTGCCAATGGCCCCGATCAGGAAGGGACAGCCGATCAGCCCTTCTTCAATGGGCGGGAAAAGCCCGGCTTCCATGGCGTCGGAGAAAATCTTCGCCGCCCGGATCATGCCGCCTTCCCGGCGCAGCAGAACGGTCACACTGCCCCACGGGAACCGCTCAGACACCTCGAAGTCATAGTTTTCCTGAGCGGGGTATGTCCATTCCGGGTGAGAAAAACGGGAGGTCAGCCGGTCAATGCTGGACTCGTCCAGCAGCTGCTCATCCAGCCATGCGGGCTGGGCGCGGAAGCAGCGGGCAAAGGCCGCGACCAGCGCCCGTTCCAGCCTGTCCAGCGTCAGGTTCGGGTTCAGCTCCCGCAGAGTGACCATGCGGTTCTGGGTTGGAGTCTCGTCCTGCAGGGACGGGTCCTTGCGCCGGGTGCGGAAATAGTGCTCCATCATGTCCAGCGCCGTGTTATACAGCAGCGTACCGTGATGCATGGCAACGGAACCGGCCTTGTAGAAATCATTTTGGCAGAAGGTGCGTCCGCCTAAGCGCAGACTGCCCATGGGGCCCATTTCCCACGGGACCCCAACGGACGACAGGGCTTCGCCGATCATGTGCAGCTGCCGACCTGCATTGAACTCGCTTTTCGGCAGGATCAGGCTGAAATTCAATGTACCCATGTCCTGATAGCTGGCTCCGCCCCCCGACAGCCGACGGACGATCTTGCCGCCCGATTCCAGAAAGGCCTCTACCTTGCACTCGTACCACGGGTTCTGATTCCGTCCCACCACCACGGCGTGGCGGTTCTGGGACAAGAAAAGAATGGCCGTATTTTCCGGCAGGGTGTCCATCAAATGTTTCTCGATCGCCAGATTGCGGAACACATCGTTTCCACGCGCAATCAGGCAGGCGGTGCGTTGTATCATTTCCCTTGCTGCCTTTCCCTGTGCTGTTCTTTGGCAAATAGTCCCGGCTTATATCCCGGACGAACGATTCTTGCTCCCGCTCAGTATAGCACAAATGAAAGATAAGAGAAAGCCCCTTTGCAGGAGAAGCGGAAAATCGCTTTTTTTCGCGGATTTGGAGCGGGAAGGTTGCTTTTTCCCTGACGAACCGTTACAATGAGCAAAACGCTTCCGGGAGGTTCTATATGGATCTGTCGATTCGCAGAATGAGGAAAGAGGACTTGGGCTGGCTTTATCGTCTTTTGTCCGACCCGGAGGTCATGCGTTGGCTGGAACCGCCTTACAGCATGGAGCAGACGGAAGCATTCCTGTTCTGTGCGGGATTGTCAGAAAATCCCCTGATCTATGCCGCCGAAGAACAGGGCGTGCCCATCGGGTATGTGATCGATCACCCTTATGATGAGCACAGCAGGGAGATCGGCTGGGTACTGCTGCCCGAATATTGGGGACGTGGCTATGCGTCTGCCCTGACAGACCTGCTGATTCAAAGAGCCGGACAGGAACGCAGGCAGCTGGTGATCGAATGCGCTCCCCAGCAGCAGGCAACGAAGTGCGTTGCGGTACGGAAGGGGTTTCGTTATCAGGGCTTGATCGACGGGCTGGACGTGTACCGGCTGGAATAGAAGAATCCCCGCAGGGCTTTTCCTGCGGGGATCCGTTTTGTTCGGAGCCGTTACAGTACCGGCTTGATGTGCCAAATTTTCTCGTTGTACTCGCGAATGGTGCGGTCGGAGGAGAAATAGCCGGAGGAAGCGGTATTGGTGATGGCCATGCGCAGCCACTTTTCCCGATCCTGATAGTCGGTCATCAGGCGGCGGTTGGCCATGCTGTAGGAGCCGAAGTCCTTCAGCACCAGATAGGGGTCGGCCATGGTGCCCCAGTCGCCCGCCAGCAGGGTGTGGTACAGATCCTGCAGCGCCAGCGGCTCGTGGGGGAACAGGGTGCCGTCCACCCACTGACTGATGGCCTTGTGCAGCTCCTGATTGGTTTCGAAGATGCTCATGGGGTTGTAGTTGCCCTCCTGATAGAGCCGCTCCACCGCGTCGGAACGCATTCCGAAAATGTAGATGTTATCCTGTCCCACCTGATCGTAAATTTCCACGTTGGCGCCGTCCATGGTGCCGATGGTCAGCGCGCCGTTCATCATGAACTTCATGTTGCCGGTGCCGCTGGCCTCCTTGCCCGCCGTGGAGAGCTGCTCGCTGATCTCGGTGGCGGGAATGAGCACCTCGGCGGTGGATACGTCGTAGTTCTCAATGTAGACGATCTTGATCATCTTTCGGGCCCGGGGAGATGCGTCGATCAGCTTGGCCAGGGCGTTGATGTAGCGGATGATGAGCTTGGCCCGCATGTAGCCCGGGGCGGCCTTGGCGCCAAAGAGGAACAATCGGGGCGGCATGGTGAAATTGGGGTCGTCCATGATGCGGTTGTAAAGCACCTGAATGTGCAGGGCGTTGAGCATCTGACGCTTGTACTCATGCAGCCGCTTGGCCTGCGTATCAAAGATGAAGTCGGTGTCGATGTCGATGCCCTGACGATCCTCCACCAGCTTTTGCAGGCGCTGCTTGTTGATCTTCTTGACCTGATCGAACTTTTCCCGAAAGGCAGCGTCGTCGGCAAAGGGCGTCAGCTTGGTCAGCTGCTCTGCGTCGGTGCGGAAGCCGTCGCCGATGGCCTCGGTAATGAGCGAGGTCAGCGCCGGGTTGGCCTCCAACAGCCAGCGGCGGTGGGTAATGCCGTTGGTGATGGCGCTGAACTTCTGCTTATCCAGCAGGTAAAAGTCGTGGAACAGGGTATCGCAGAGAATTTTGCCGTGGAGCTGGCTCACGCCGTTAACGCTGAAGCACATCGCCACGCACAGGTTCGCCATATGCACCTGACCGTAGCCGATGATGGCCATGTGACCGATGCGCTCCCACTGGTCGGGGTAGCTTACGAACAGGTCGGCGCACAGGCGGCGGTTCAGCTCCTCCAGGATCATATAGATGCGGGGGAGGGTCTGCTGCATCATGTCCGTGGGCCAGCATTCCAGCGCCTCGGCCATGACAGTGTGGTTGGTGTAGGCCATGCAACGCTTGGTGATGCGGCAGGCCATATCCCAATCCAGCCCTTCCTGATCGATGAGCAGGCGGATCAGTTCGGGAATTGCCAGACCGGGATGGGTGTCGTTGATGTGGAAGACGCACTTGTCCGGCAGCAAATCAAAGTTGTTGCCATAGTACTTCTTGAAGTTCTTCAGGGCGTACTGCAGGGTGGCGCTGGTGAAGAAGTAGTGCTGCTTCAGCCGCAGCATTTTGCCTTCATAGTGCTTATCTTCGGGGTACAGCACCTTGGAGATCACTTCGGCCATCTGCATTTCTTCCATGGCCTTCATGTACTCGCCTTCGCCGAAGGAGCGCAGGTCGATGCGCTGCTGGCTGCGGGCGCTCCATGTGCGCAGGGTGTTGACACATTCGTTATTATAGCCGACGATGGGCATATCGTAGGGCACCGCGTCGATGGTGTAGGCCCCGACGGTGCGGTAGCATTCCCGGCCGTTTTCTTCGTACTGTTCTACATGGCCGCCGAACTGGATCTGGCAGGTGTCCTCGGTGGCGGCAATTTCCCATACGTTGCCGTTGGCAAGCCAGTTGTCCGGCAGCTCCACCTGCTGGCCGTCCACCATCTTCTGGCGGAACAGGCCGTACTCGTAACGGATGGTCGCGCCCATGGCGGGCAGGCTTTCGCTGGCCAGACTGTCCATAAAGCAGGCCGCCAGACGGCCCAGACCGCCGTTGCCCAGCGCGGGTTCCGGCTCCTCGGGCAGCACGTCGCTGAGCTGGATGCCCAGTTCGTCCAGCGCCTTGGCGTACAGATCCTGACTGCAAAGATTGATGAGATTGCAGTTCAGGCTGCGGCCCATCAAAAATTCAACGGAAAGATAATAGACCCGCTTGCCATGCTGCTCATGGCGTTTTTTGCGGGAAACCATCCAGCGATCCATGATTTGGTCGCGGGCGGTGGAAGCGACGGCGCGGTACAGCTGTTGGGGCGTTGCCTCGGGCACGGTAATGCCGTAATAGCGCTGCAGCTTGCCGACGATACTGTTTTTAATGGATTCAACATCGAAAGTGGCGGTTGGCATGAAAAGCCTCCTTTGTCGTGACTGACCCCTGCTAAATGAAGGCAGGAACCGGGTTATTATATCAGAAAACGCCGCTGGTTGCAATCGTGACGCGGGTTTCGGCGGTATTCTGCATGGTTTTTGTGGCCTTACGAAATGTTTCACGTGAAACAATTTGATTTTCATTTGTGATAATATTTGTCGGCATAGGCTGAAATGTTTCACGTGAAACATTTCAGCCTATGCCGAGTACGAGCCATGGTTTCTGATGATGATAAATTTTCTTTTTACTTCTGTCCAAATAAAAACGGAATGTTTCACGTGAAACATTCCGTAAGGGTTCTGAAAAGGGGAAAATTACAGTGCTGCATTCTGCCACAGAAGCTCTGCCTTGTCCGTGTGCTCCCAGGGAAGGTCAATGTCCGTGCGGCCGAAGTGACCATAGGCAGCCGTCTGCCGGTAGATGGGGCGGCGGAGATTCAGCATTCGAATGATGCCGTCGGGGCTTAGATCAAAGTGCTTCCGTACCAGACGGCCCAGCTCGTCCTCCGGAAGCTTGCCCGTGCCGAAGGTGCTTACCTGCACACTGACGGGCTGTGCCACGCCGATAGCATAAGCCAACGCCACTTCGCATTCGTCCGCCAGACCGGCCGCCACCAGATTCTTAGCCACATACCGGGCGGCGTAGCAGGCGGAGCGGTCCACCTTGGAAGGGTCTTTGCCGCTGAACGCGCCGCCGCCGTGGCGGGCATAGCCGCCGTAGGTGTCCACGATGATCTTGCGTCCGGTCAGACCCGTGTCGCCCGCGGGGCCGCCCAGCACAAAGCGGCCGGTAGGGTTGATGTATACCTTGGTGTTCTGCTTCCAGAGGTGCTGGGGAATGACCTTGTGAATGACCTCGGTGAGAATGCCGTCTTCCAGCTCCCGGCGGCTGACCTGCTCGTCGTGCTGGGCGGAAATGACCACTGTGTCCACGGCCACAGGCTTGCCGTCCTCATATTCTACCGTCACCTGACTTTTGCCGTCGGGTCGGAGCCAAGGCAGCGTTCCATTCTTCCGTACCTCGGTCAGGCGGCGGGTCAGCCGGTGGGCCAGCGAGATAGGCAGGGGCATCAATTCTGGGGTCTGGTTACAGGCATAGCCGAACATCATGCCCTGATCGCCGGCACCGTGGGAAGCTTCGACCGCCTGTCCGCGGGTTTCCAGCGCGTTGTCCACGCCCATGGCGATATCGGGACTTTGGGCATGAACGGCGGTCAGTACGGCGCAGCTGTTGCCGTCGAAGCAAAGATCGCTGCTGGTGTAGCCAATGTCCCGGATCACCTGCCGGGCAATTTCGTCGATGGCTACATAGGTAGAAGTGGTGATCTCGCCCATCACCTGCACCAGGCCGGTGGTGGCGCAGGTCTCACAGGCCACGCGGGCCATGGGGTCTTTGGCGAGGATCGCGTCCAGCACCGCGTCGCTGATCTGGTCGCAAAGCTTGTCCGGGTGTCCTTCAGTGACGGATTCACTGGTGAAAACGGTACGCATGAAAATGACCTCCCTCGTTTTTTGTGGGTGCAAAGAATGACAACCGAACGGGGTGCGCGGGCTGTTTTCCCCACAAAAACACGCCCGCTGCAAAGCGGGCGCGAGAAGGATTGTATTTACGACCTTATCTGCCAGCGTTTGCACGCTGCGGGAATTGCCACCTCGCTTGCGCAGGTTGGCGGGTTTCATCGGGCCCGTCCCTCAACCACTCTTCATAAGGTGTTCAGTTGTTACGGGCAGTATAACAGAGGAGGCCGCAAGGTGTCAATAGGCATTGGCGGGGGAATGTCTAGTTCATGACGGAACTCAGGATGCTCTCCTAAATAAATCGGCTTTTGGTTCCACCTACGCTCCATATCCAAACCAGCCCCATACATGCCAGAATTCCAGCGAACCGGCGCTGACGGCGGATGCGATTACGCAGGCGGCGAGGAACAGTACAAAGAGGATCACCAGCACCACGGAAGCCGACCGCAGACGGAGACGGCATTCCTTTTTCAGCTGGGGATGCAGGGGCAGAGCAGGCAGCCCCGCCCGGTTCCGAGCTGCGGCCAGCGCATTGCTCCGCTGACGGCCATAGGCGCGGCAAAGCTGACGGAGGAACGCGTCATAGTACACCGTGCCCACGGCGCTCAGGCCGCACAGAGCCAACAGCATCAGCCCGGCCAGCACCGCGCAGAGGCGGGGCATGGAGGGCAGCAGCCCGGCGACGTTCCAGCCGAAGATCAGGCATATGCCCGCCACGGCGCAGACCGCCGTAAAGGCTGCCATAACCACCAGCCATGCCGCCAGCACTACCATGCCCAGCGCAGCCAGCACGTCCTCCCAATCGGGGATGTGACGCTTCTGCAGTTCATTCTGAAAAGAAGCCAGAAATTCATTCTTTGTCATGAGGATCCTCCTCCAATAGATCCCGTACCGCGTCGGCAAAGACCAGATACTCCTGTTTTTGGGCGGCGTAGCTTTCCCGTCCCAGCTGGGTCAGCCGGTAATACTTGCGGGGCGGGCCGCCGCTCTCCTCCTGCAGGTAGGTGTCCAGCAGTCCGTCGCTTTTCAGCTTGCGCAAGATGGGGTAGACGGTGCCGTTGGCCAGCTCTATGCGCTGGGCCAGCTGGCTGGAAATTTCGTACCCGTAGCAGTCGCCCCTATGCAGAAGGGCCAGCACGCACAGTTCCAGCACGCCTTTTTTATATTGACTATTCAGGAAAAATCCTCCCTTCGGCTTTGTTCTTGTTCGAACACTAGTGAATTATATTCAGTAGTGGTGAAAAGGTCAACCCCCTTTCAAACTATTTTGGGAAAGGAAAAAAGCAGAGCGCCGAAAGGCGTTCTGCCTAGACTGTCGAAAAACCCTGATCGGCTGCCATCGCCCGCAAACAGCGCTCTGCGGCCCGCTCCCCTACGGGGCGCGGGCTTCGGACTGCGGTAGC
>URJB01000085.1 GCA_900548145.1 uncultured Eubacteriales bacterium
GGGAGCCGCACCAGACCGGCGAGCCGTGGCGCCTGTTGTGCCACGGCGGTAAAACCCCGGCCAAGCTGCATGTCTCACGAGCTGCCCCGCGCCCTTTGGCGCGGAGTGGGGTGCAGGGGTACTACCCCTGCCAGACCGGCGAGCCGCGAGGCCTGTCGCCGAGCAGCGGTAAACCCCGGGCAAGCCGCATGTCGTTCGAGTAGCCCCGCGCCCTATGGACGCGGTGATGGGTCAAGGGCTTCAGCCCTTGAGGATGAGGTTGCAGAGACGGCCGGGAACGAAGATGAGCTTGACGATCTGCCGGTCGCCCACCAGGCGCTGGACTTCGGGGTCGGAGGGCAGCTCCTTCTCGGCCTGCTCCCGGGTCATGTCGGTGGGCACCATGATGTGGGACTTGACCTTGCCTGCGATCTGCAGGGCGATCTCCACTTCGTGGCGCTTCATGGCTTCCTCGTCGTACTTGGGCCAGGGCTCGAAGGCCAGCTCGGAACCGAAGCCCATTTCCTCCCACATTTCCTCGCAGATGTGCGGGGCCACGGGGCTCAGGAGCAGGAGCAGGGTGCGCAGCTCGTCGCGGGTGCAGCCGTTCCGGGCGTAGAACTCGTTGACCAGACTCATCATGGCGGCGATGGCCGTGTTGTACTTCATGGCCTCGTAATCGTCGCCCACCTTCTTGATGGTCTCGTGCATGAGGGGGGTAAGCTCCTTGGAGTAGCCTTCGCCGGGCTGGATCATGTCCATCAGCCGCCAGACCCGGTCAAGGAAGCGGCGGCAGCCCCGGGCGCCGTTGGTGGACCACGGAATGGCCTGATCGAAGGCGCCCATGAACATTTCATACAGACGGAACGCATCCGCGCCCAGCTCGTTGACGATGTCGTCGGGATTGATGACGTTGCCGCGGCTCTTGGACATCTTCTCGTTGTTTTCGCCCAAGATCATGCCGTGGCTGGTGCGCTTCTGGTAGGGCTCCGGCGCGGAGACCAGCCCCAGATCGTGGAGGAACAGGTGCCAGAACCGGCTGTACAGAAGGTGCAGGGTGGTGTGTTCCATGCCGCCGTTGTACCAGTCCACGGGCATGAAGTAGTCCAGCGCTTCCTTGCTGGCGAACTCCTTGTCGTTGTGGGGATCGCAGTAGCGCAGGAAGTACCAGCTGGAACCGGCCCACTGGGGCATGGTGTCGGTTTCCCGCTTGGCGGGGCCGCCGCAGTGGGGGCAGGTGGTGTTGACCCAGTCGGTCATGGTGGACAGGGGGCTTTCGCCGCTGTCGGTAGGCTCGTAGTTTTCCACGTCGGGCAGCAGCACGGGCAGCTGATCCTCCGGGACGGGCACGGTGCCGCAGTGGGGGCAGTGCACCACCGGGATAGGCTCGCCCCAGTAGCGCTGACGGCTGAACACCCAGTCGCGCAGCTTGAAGTTGACCTTCTTTTCGCCCACGCCCTTCTCCGTCAGCCATTCGATGATCTTTTTCTTAGCGTCGGCCACCCGCAGACCGTTCAGGAAGTCGGAGTTCACCATGGTGCCGTCCACGATGTCGGTGTAGGCTTCGTTGGTGATATCGCCGCCGGCCACCACTTCGACCATGGGGATGCCGAACTTCTTGGCGAAGGCATAGTCGCGGGTGTCGTGGGCGGGCACGGCCATGATGGCGCCGGTGCCGTAGCCCATCAGCACATAGTCGCTGACCCAAATGGGAATCTCCCGGCCGTTGACGGGGTTGACCGCCTTCAGGCCGTCGATCTGTACGCCGGTCTTGTCCTTGTTCAGCTCGGTGCGCTCGAAGTCGCTCTTCTTAGCGGCCTCGGCCCGGTAGGCCATGATCTCGTCAAAATTGCGGATGTCCGCCTTGTACTTTTCGATCATGGGGTGCTCGGGGCTGACCACCATGTAGGTCGCGCCGAACAGGGTGTCGGGACGGGTGGTGTAGACCCGCAGCTTCTCGTCCTTGCCCGCGATGCGGAAGTCCACCTCCGCGCCCTCGCTGCGGCCGATCCAGTTGCGCTGCTGCACCTTCACCCGGTCGATGAAGTCCACGTTATCCAGCCCGTCCAGCAGCTTCTGGGCGTAGGCGGTGATCTTCAGCATCCACTGGCTCTTGACCTTGCGCACCACCTGACTGCCGCAGCGCTCGCACACGCCGTTGACCACTTCTTCGTTGGCCAGGCCGCACTTGCAGCTGGTGCACCAGTTGATGGGCATTTCCGCCTTGTAGGCCAGCCCGTTTTCCAAAAGCTTGAGGAAGATCCACTGGGTCCACTTGTAATAGGCGGGATCGGTGGTGTTCACTTCCCGGCTGTAGTCGAAGCTGAAGCCCAGCCGCTGCAGCTGCTCCCGGAAGTGATCGATGTTCTTTTTGGTGACGACGGCGGGATGTACGTGGTTCTTGATGGCGAAATTCTCCGTGGGCAGGCCGAACGCGTCGTAGCCGATGGGATACAACACGTTGTAGCCCTCCATGCGGCGCTTGCGGGCGATGATGTCCAGCGCCGTGTTGGAGCGGGGATGGCCCACGTGCAGGCCGTTGCCGCTGGGATAGGGGAACTCGATCAGGCAGTAATACTTGGGCTTGTCCGAGGGGAACTGAGCCTTGAACACGCCGCTGTCGGCCCATTTCTTCTGCCATTTCGCTTCAATGGCTTCCGGGTTGTATTGGGGATGCTCCTGCATAGGTCTTCGACTCCTTTACGATTGGGTTAGTATGGCGCGGACGCCTGAGAAAAACAAATGAAGGGGGATCTTTTCATTGCACGACTTCGTCTGTCGGAACGAGCAGGGCAGCGTAACGCCATCCTTCCCAAACCAGACGGGCTCCGTCGTGAGAAGCGGCAAAGCGATCCGCCTCCCCGTGCGGGACAAATACCACCAGTTCATCCGGCAGATTCTCCCGCTGACAATAGAACCTGCTTGTGCCCCAATGGTATACCTGAATTTCCTCTGGAGGAGCAGCGTCCTCATAGGGCAAAATGGTCAGGCTGCCATTGGAAAGCTCGATCATCACGTTTGCGTGCCAATAAGGCATCATGCCGTACTGATAGCCGTTTTCCTGCATAAACGCCACGCAATCGCGGCATTCGTCCGCACAGGTCAGATCCTGATGGGTCAGGCCGCTCCAAGTGTCCATGTTGCGGCGCTCCACGCGCAGATACCACGCGCTGTAAGCGCCTTGAAACAGGAAACACAGGGAAACCAGAAAACACAGGGCTTTTCGAGCGGTAAGTACGGGCGGATGATCGTCTAGTTCCAACGCCAGCGTCGGCAGCGCGAGAACAATGACCGGCACATAATACAATTCGTAAAAACGGCAGCCAGAGTCAAACACAAAAACCAGCGTGGTGGAGAACATGCTTAACGCATACAGTCCGCCCAGGAGACGCTGTTCCATCGTGCCGCCTTTGCGCAGGAAGCAGACGGAGCGATACAGTAGCCAGACAAAGCTGACCAGCGCTGCCGCCAGAGACAAACCGCGAATCCCGACCAGTGACAGAGCACTGTTTCGCACACCGATAGCCGTCAGCCAGCCGTTCCAGATGTCGGCATAGCGCTGAGCCGTCTGAATCGGCGCATACCACGCGGAGGAGCTGTTGACGATCCCATAATAGGGCAGCAGCACGTGCTGGTTTACGACGAAACCCGCCAAAAAGCAGAGGCACGAGACAACCATCAGCAGCGTCAGCCGAAAGACTTCCGTATGAAGAAGCGCTTGCTGTCTCCAAGGTTTTCCGTACACCCACGGAGCTTTTCGGAACGCGCGAAGCAGTTCGACGATGCAGCCCACCAACAGGGGAATGCCGATCAACAGCATATGGCGTATGCCGTTGAGGCCAACAAAAATCCAGAGCAGGCCCAGCAGGACGGCGGGGAGAAGGGCTTGTTTCAGCCCTTCTTTTCCGCAGCGCAGCGTCCAGAGCGTCAGGCCTATGATGAAAAACATATTGGCCAGATACAGGGTGTAATACAGGTGGTAAAGAACGATCCGAGCGTAAGGAATACTGAAGGGCAGCAGGGAAAGCGCAGCGACCGTTACCCGGGTTTTTCTGGAAAGACCCGCCTGACGGGTCATGAACAGGAAACTCAGCGCATAAATGGTCTGGACGGTGATCGTACCAAGAACGCGCACCAGCGTCCACTGCCCGGTCAAAAGAAAGAAAAAGGAGAATACAGAGGACAGGTCCAGCGGCCGCACCTCGGTGGAATAGTAATAATTGGTCGAAAACAGATCCTTCTCCCGGGCAAAAATATTGCCGCAGTACAGGAAATCAGACACATCGCCGTCCAAAACGTTTCGTGCCACATACACATCCATGTACAGTGTCAGCAAAATGACAAGCCCAAGAAGGAGCCAATGACTCTGTTTTCGAAGTGTCCGCAGACATAACTTCATTTTTCTCTCCTGTGCTCTTACCGGTTTTCCAGCCTCTCCACGCCCAGCTTCATGCGGCGCAGGGTCTCGTCCTTGCCCAGCAGGTAGGCGATCTCGGTGGCGCCGCCGGGGGTGGACTGCAGGCCGGAAATGGCGATGCGGACGGGCCACATGATCTGGCCGGTCTTCATTTCGTTCTTCTGGGCCAGTTCCATCAGCACGGCTTTGACGTTTTCCTCGCTGAAGTCCTCAAGGGCTTCCAGCACGGGCAGGGCCAGCTTCAGGGCCTTCAGGCTAATCTCCGGGTCGGTCTTCATCTTCTTGTGGGTGTAGATATCGATGTCGTACTCCGGCAGCTCCGCCAGAAAGCGGATCTGGTCGGGCACCCGGTTGAAGACCTCAGTGCGGGTGTGCATCAGGCTGGCTAGCATCCGATAGTCCATGTTCTTGCCCGCCAGCACCTTGTCAAACCACGGGGTGGCCAGCTCCAGATATTCGTCCAGACTCATACGGGTGATGTATTCATGGTTGAACCAGTCCAGCTTTTCGGTGTTGAAGATGGCGGGGGACTTGCTCAGGCCGCTGAGATCGAAGGCCTCGATCAGCTCCTCCTTGGTGAAGAATTCCTTGTCGCCGTACTTCTTCACGTCCGGACACCAGCCCAGCAGGGCGATGAAGTTGATGATCGCGTCCTTGACGTAGCCCTGCGAGAGCAGATCCTCAAAGCTGGGGTCGCCGTAGCGCTTGCTCAGCTTGCGGCTGGCGTCCTTCATGACGGGGCTCAGGTGGATGTAGGTGGGCTTTTCCCAGCCGAAGGCTTCGTAGAGCAGGTTGTACTTGGGCGTGGAGCTCAGGTACTCGGTGCCGCGCATCACGTGGGTGATGCCCATCAGATGGTCGTCGATCACGTTGGCGAAGTTGTAGGTGGGCAGGCCGTCCTGCTTGATGAGCACGTTGTCGTCCAGCGTGTCGCAGGGGGCTTCCACGTGGCCGTAGAGCGCGTCGTCAAAGCTGGCGGTGCCGGTCAGGGGAATGTTCTGCCGGATGACGAAGGGCTCGCCGGACTTCATGCGGCGCAGGGCCTCCTCCTTGGGGATGTGCAGACAGTGCTTGTCGTACTTCCACTGCTCACCCTTGGCGGCCGCCGCGTCCCGGCGTTCCTGCAGTTCTTCCTTGGTGCAGAAGCAGGGATAGGCTGCGCCCTTCTCCACCAGCTCCAGCGCGTAGGGCATATACAGATCCCGCCGCTGGGTCTGGATGTAGGGGCCGTAATCGCCGCCCACGTCCGGGCCTTCGTCATAGTCCAGCCCGGCCAGACGCATACTCTTGTAGATCATGTCCACCGCGCCCGGAACCTCCCGTTCCTGGTCGGTATCCTCAATGCGCAGGATGAACTTGCCGCCGTTCTGACGGGCGAACAGGTAGGTATACAGGGCGGTGCGCAGGCCGCCCAGATGCAGGTAGCCGGTGGGGCTGGGAGCGAAACGAGTACGAACGGTCATGGGAGAGCCTCCTGATTGCTGTGATAATCATGGAAAATGCCATTCTCTGTGATGAAAACAAAGAAATGTAAGACTTTCCGGGTATCATTATATACCAAAATGGCATTTTGTCGAATGTTTTTTGGTTCCAAAGAGGGGAAAAACCTGCCATAGGCCCGAAAGCACGAAATTTTCCTTCTCCGGCGTTCATATACTGATCGGAAAGGAGGTCTTTGAGAAATGAAAGAAACGAGGAAAAACCGGCGCTGGGGGACGGCCCTGCGGCGGGCCGCGGCGTTTTTTCTGTGCGCCGCCTGTCTGTTGGGAGGAACGGGGACAAGCCACGCGGAGGAAAAGCCCCTGCGCATTCTGCTGATCGGGGTGGATGCTTACGAAGATCAGGCGCGGGGACGCAGCGACACCATGGTATTGGTGCAGGCTGACCCGGCGGTGGGGGAGATTCGGGCGCTGTCCTTCCTGCGGGACTTGTACGTGTCCATTCCCGGCTGCGGAACCACCCGGCTGAACGCGGCCTATTCCTTCGGCGGGGAATCGCTGCTAAAGACCGCGCTGAAAAATAATTTTGGCGTGGAGGTCGACCGCACGGTGACGGTCAGCTTCGACTCCCTGTGCCATATTGTGGACGCGCTGGGCGGCGTGGAGCTGGAAGTGACGGAGGCGGAGCGGGAGCAGCTGAACGGCATTCTGGCGGCCTATAACCGGGGATTGGGACTGAACCCCGGCGACGGGCGGCTAAGCGGCAGTGGGACTGTCCATCTGACCGGCAAACAGGCGTTGAGCTACAGCCGCATTCGGAAGATCGACAGTGACTTCCAGCGGGCGGGGCGGCAGCAGAAGGTGCTGCAGGCCATGCTGGAAAGCGCCAAACAGATGAACTTCTTCACAATGGCCCGGCTGGCGTGGACCTGCCTGCGGGAAGTTCGTACCGATCTGACTTTGGGCGATCTGAACGCCCTGCTGCCGCTGGCCGCCGGCGGCGGGGAGACGAATATCTCCATGGGCCGGGTGCCCTTTGATGGGGCCTATGAGGATGCGACCATCGACGGGATGCAGGTGCTCCGGCCCGATCTGGAGCGGAACCGCACCCTCATCCGCCGTTTTTTGAGCAACTAGCGTGTAGGTTTGTCAAACATATTGGACAATGAACTCAATGGGGGAAAGCCAATGG
>URJB01000086.1 GCA_900548145.1 uncultured Eubacteriales bacterium
CGATTGAGTGGCAGCAGTGCCTCCTGCACCTCCACTTTTTTGACACACTGAGGCCCCGGCACTTTGCCGGGGCCTTTGCATTTTCTCTTCCATCGCCCTCACGCGCGAAAAGCCTTGACTTTCCGCCCTCAGGCGGGTATATTGATGCAGAACCTTTCCGAAACAAACCAAAGGAGTTTTTGTTTATGATGCGCTGCGAACGGCTGTCCATTCCTACCTCCGCCGGTGCGGAAATTGCGCTGGACGTTTATGTGCCCGCGGTATCTAAAGAGATCGATCTGGCGGTACGCCGCCCGGCGATCGTGATCTGCCCCGGCGGCGGCTACGAGTTTTTAAGTGAGCGGGAGGCCGAGCCGATCGCGCTGCGTTTCCTGCCGGAGGGCTTCAACTGCTTTGTGGTGTGGTACCGCGTAGCGCCCAACCGCTATCCCTTGCCTCAGCAGGATGTGGCCGCGGCGGTGGCGTGGGTGCGCGCCCATGCGGAGGAGACTCACACCGACCCCGACCGGATCGCCGTGATGGGATTTTCCGCCGGCGGACACGCGGCAGGCAGTCTGGGCGTGCTGTGGCAACGGACGGAGCTGTGGCAGGAAATGGGCCTGACCCCCGAGGACGTGCGGCCCAACGCCATGGTTCTCAGCTATCCTGTGGTCAGCGGCGGCCCCTTCGCCCACCGCGGCTCCTTTGTAGCGCTGTCCGGCACAAAGGACGAAAGCCAGCATCCTCAGTATTCGCTGGAAAATTGGGCGACGGAGAACTGTCCGCCCACCTTCCTGTGGCACACCTTCGTGGACGGCTGCGTTCCCGTGGAGAACTCGCTGATTTTGGCCGAAAAACTCCGTTCCCTCAAGGTGGACACGGAAATTCACATTTACCCCTTCGGCGGCCACGGCCTGTCCCTGTGCAACCATGAGACCGCCAACGTGAACGACCCAGGCCAGATCGTGCCGGATAACGCCGACTGGCCCGCCTTCGCCGCCGATTTCCTGCGGCGTGTGATGAAGTAACGCAAACAGAAGGAGACATTCCATGCCTACAGTGGTTTTGCACCCCAAGAAGGAACAGCGGGTCTACAGCGGACACCCGTGGGTGTTCCGCAGCGATATCGACCGGGTCGAAGGCCCCTGTCAGGACGGCGACGTAGTGCGCGTCGTGTCCAGCCGGGGCCGGTTTCTGGCCATGGCGGTCTACAACCCCCGCTCCCAGATCAGCCTGCGCATCCTGAGCCGGAAAGAAGAACCCATCGACAGCGCTTTCATTCACCGGCAGGTGAAAACGGCCATCGACTACCGCCGTACCTTTGCTGACCTGAACAGCTGCCGTCTGCTGTTTGCAGAAAGCGACGGTCTGCCTGCCGTCATCGCCGACAAATTCGGCGATATCGTAGTGCTGCAGGTGCTGTGCCTCGGCATGGAGCAGTTCAAGCAGGATATCGTGGACGCGCTGGCGGAGGAAGTCCACCCCGCCGGTATTTATGAGCGCAACGACGTTCCCGTGCGGGAGCTGGAAGGGCTGACCCAGCAGACCGGCCTGTTGTACGGCACCGTTCCCGACCGGGTGGAAATGGTGGAAAACGGCGTTCATTTCTGGGTGGATGTGAAGGAAGGCCAAAAGACCGGCTTTTTCCTCGACCAGAAGGAAAACCGCGCCGCCATCGCGCCCTTCGTCAAGGGCGCGCGGGTGCTGGACTGCTTTACCCACACGGGCAGCTTTGCTCTACACGCGGCGCACTTCGGCGCAAAGGAAGTGATCGGCGTGGACATCAGCGACTACGCCTGCGAATTTGCCGCCGAAAACGCCCGACTGAACCATGTGGAGGATCGGGTGCGCTTTGAGTGTGCCAACTGCTTCGACTATCTGCGGGCGGCGCAGGAGGCGCACCAGAAATTCGACGTGGTGATCCTCGATCCCCCGGCATTCACCAAGACCCGCTCGGCGGTTCAGGGCGCGCTGCGGGGCTACAAGGAGATCAACCTGCGGGGCATGAAGCTGGTGCGGGAGGGCGGCTATCTGATCACCTGCTCCTGCAGCCAGCACGTGACTCCGCCCTTGTTCCGGGAAATGCTGCTGGACGCCCAGAAGGACGCGCGGGTCAAGCTCCGTCAGGTGGAATGGCGCACTCAGGGACGAGATCACCCCATTCTGCTCAGCTCGCCGGAGACCGAGTATCTGAAATGCGCCATTTTCCAAGTGTTGTCCTGATTTTCACATAATCACTCCATCTGCCGGGGAAAAGCATCCCCGGCAGATTTTTTACGTCCTTTCCCGGTTACAGTCGGCCCGTTTTGCCCCAAAAGCATTGAAAAAGCGGCCAAAAGTCAGTATAATCAGACGAGTATAGACTTTCCGCCCTTTCGCTGTTTTTTCACCGGCTGCCGCGCGGAAAAAATACAAACGAAACGCCCTTTCCGCCTCTGTGGGCAGAGGGACGTGGTATCACGAAGGAGGGACCGCTCATGGCTGACAAGCAGCATATTCTTCTGGTGGACGACGACCCCAACATCAGCCATTTGGTACGGCTATATCTGGAAAAAGAGGGCTTCGGCGTAACGGAATGTGACCGGGGCGATACGGCGATCGACACTTTCCGCAGCTGCAATCCCGCGCTGGTGCTGCTGGACGTGATGCTGCCCGGCAAGGACGGGCTGGAGGTGCTCAAGGAGATTCGCATGACTTCCAAGGTGCCGGTCATCATGCTGACGGCCAAGGACGAAACCTTCGACAAGGTGCTGGGGCTGGAGCTGGGCGCGGACGACTACATCACCAAGCCTTTTGAAAACAAGGAACTGGTGGCCCGGGTGAAAGCGGTGCTCCGCCGCGCACCCGGCGAAGCGGAACCGGCTTCCCCCGCCGCCAAGCCGGAGAAGGACGACACGCTGCGTTTTCCGGGGCTGACGGTCAGCCTGGCCAGCTACGAAGTGACCTATGAGGGCAAGCCCGTGGAGATGCCCCCCAAGGAGCTGGAAGTGCTGTACTATCTGGCTTCCCACCCCAACATGGTCTTTACCCGCGACCAGCTGTTGGAACAGGTATGGGGCTACAACTTCTTCGGCGACAGCCGCACGGTGGACGTTCACATCAAGCGTCTGCGGGAAAAACTGCCGGGCTGCGAAAAGTACGGCTGGGAGATCCACACCGTCTGGCGCGTGGGCTACAAATTCGATTACAAGCCCGCTTGACAAGGGAGGCAAACCGTTTTGTGTCAAAGTATGTTTGACCGGCTGCTGGCGCTGTTTATGGCGGTCATTCTGTTGATGGCCCTGATCAGCGCCGGTTTTTCCGTGTTCTCCATCCGAGGGGCCATGGTAAACAGCCGCATGGAGGGGCTGCTGGTGCAGGCGCGGGAGATCGCCTATCTGGCGGCCAATCTGGATTCTTCCAGCGTATGGACGACGGACGAATCCACCATGAATTACCTGCAATGGAAGGCCCGGAACGTCTACGAGGACTACGGGGCCTACATCCTGATCGTCGACCGCTCCGGCCACGTGATGGACAATATGCAGGCCGCCCTGCAGGACAGCACGGGCGATATGCTGCAATCCCTTAATTCCGAGGAACTGAGCCAGCTGATGCTGGACGTGCTCAAGGGCAAGGAGGTGCAGAAGCGCATCACCAACGCCTCCCGGGGCGCGATCATGACCGTAGCCGTGCCCTATGTGCAGGACGATACGGTGCAGGGAGCCGTGCTGATCCACACCAGTGCGCAGGTCATTGAAGCCCCCTATCACGCGCTATTGCTGCAGGTATTGATCGGCTTTACGCTGGCGGCATTTGTGGCCATTGCGGGCACAGCGCTGTACACCCGCGGCATCATCCGTCCGCTGACCGTCATCACCCACGCGGCGGAAAAAATGAGCAAGGGCGAGCTCAGCGCCCGGGCCTCCGTCACCGGGGTGAACGAGGTGCGCCAGCTGGCGGGGGCGTTCAACGTCATGGCCGCCAAGCTGGAAAAGGTAGAAGAGGGCCGCAAGGAATTTGTGTCCAACGTGAGCCACGAGCTCCGCTCCCCTGTCACCAGCATCCACGGCTTTGTGGAGGGAATGCTGGACGGCACCATTCCGCAGGAGGAATATCCCCGCTACCTGCAGATCGTTTACGACGAGACCAACCGCATGAAACGGCTGATCGCCGATCTGCTTCAATTAAGCCGCATGGACAACGGCGTGGAAAAACTTCAATGGTCGGATTTTGACATCAATGAATTGATTCGCCGCCTGCTGATCGGCCGAATGAACGATATTGAACAGAAATCCCTCGATTTGCAGCTGGATTTCGCCGTGGATCCCTGCATGGTGCACGCCGACAGCGATCGAATTTCACAGGTCGTATTAAATATTGTCGATAACGCGCTGAAATATATTTCACAAAATGGCCACTTGACAATTCGCACTCAGTTGATGCAAAATAGTATTGTCGCTGTTGAGATTGAAAATGACGGTGAACCTATTGCTGCACAAGATCGGGCGCATGTTTTCGAGCGCTTTTATATGGCGGAAAAAGCCCACACTTCCGGGAAGGGCACAGGTCTTGGTCTGAGCATCTGTAAACAAATTATGGAAATGCACGGACAAACGATCGAAGTCCTTCCTCTGGATGCAGGGGCGGGTTTCCGTTTCACCCTGCAGGCAGCGCAAACGCCGGGTCAGCCCCAGCTCGGGGCCTGAGCCGGTCAGCACAAAGGAGGATTCGGGAAAATGGATCGACATATCTTTCTGGTTGGGATGCCTGGAAGCGGCAAAAGCGCCCTTGGACGCAGGGTAGCTTCCAAGCTGCAGATCCCCTATCTGGATACGGACGTCTATTTGACCGAAACCACGGGTATGGACACGGCCCAGCTCTACCAGTATTTTGGGGAGCAGGCTTTCCGCGACGGTGAGACCCGCCTGTTGCAGAACCTTGCCGGGGCCGTGCCGGGCATTATTTCCACAGGCGGCGGCGTTTGTTTGCGGGAATGCAACCGCCGTTTAATGAAAAATCACGGGGTCATTGTGCTGATCGACCGCCCCATCGACGACATCATGCTGGATATCCGGGCCGAAAAGCGACCTCTGCTGGCTCAAAAGGGCCGGGAGGAGATCGAACGCATCTACAATGAACGGATGCCCATCTATCGGGAAGCCGCCGACGTAGTCATGGACAACGGCAACGGATTTCACAACGGCTTGGCCGGTTTGGAAGAAATTGTTCGTCGGTATGCCTGATGAATTTCATTTCGTGAAATTTCATCCAATATCATTCAATAAAAGAAACGAACCCTGCGGGAGAAGGTCTCCCGCAGGGTTTTATCATAGGAAGTTTTTTTCAGCGGTTGCATCCGCAGCCGCAACCACATCCGCCGCAGCTGCCCTGATGGCACGCCGCGTTTTTCAACTCCACATCGTTGTTATTGCACAGCGACGCGGGCGGGAACAGCGGCAGACTGAAGAACTCGTCGCACACATTCTCCGCAAATTCTTCGCAGGGCGGCACGGTGCAGAAGCCATACGAGGGAATCAGGATCTCCACCTGCGCCAGCACCTTGAGAATCACGGTGACGCAGACCGTCAGCTTGAACTTGTTATTGCCCTGATAGGTGCCCGCCACGCAGATGGCGCTGACCATGCTTTCCAGCGCATAAGGCACGATGGACTCATCGGGGATGGAGAGCAGCACATCCTTGTTGACCGTGATGACGCCCTTGCCGATGTACTCCACGCAGCGACTGTCCACGAACAGGATGTCAATGGGCACGTCGATCTTGCAGCGGACCCGGGCGAAGCAGGGACGGTCGCACAGACGTTCCACCGTCAGGTCGCGGATGGTGCCCTCCGTGGTAGTAGAGCGGCAGCTTTCGAAGGTGATGGGCGGCACGGGTGCGGACGTGGGGGCCACGGTTTCCGTATTGTCGTTGTTATTGCAGCTGCATCCGCAGCCGGAGTTGGCTACCTGCGCATAGCTGGTGATGGTGACTTCCTTGTCATCCAGCTGCTCCTGCTGCAGGCAGCTGTCGTAGACCCGCTTGACCTGTACGCAGACCTTTTCTTGCAGGCCGTCCAGCGCATTGCCCGAGATGGTGCCGGGGCAGGAACAGGGATTGGCGTTCTTGTAAGAATAGAATTATCTCACCCTCCCCCATTCATAAATCCCTTATTTCTCAACACTTTTTCCTCTACACATCCATCTGTTTTTGAAAAAAAGGTTGCCAAAAGGTTGCCAAAAGCCGCACAAAAAGCGCCCCTTCCGGCGGCATGAAACCGTGGAAGGGGCGCTGCATGATTATTCTGCTTCATTCATTTTGTTTTCAGGAGGTTTCACCTTGTCCTGCTGGTAGGGTTCTTCATATTTCATCGCCCGCTCGCTGTCCGCCACTCCCGCCGTGGTGGGGTCTACGATCAGCCCCAGCAGGGACAGCACCTGCAAAACCG
>URJB01000087.1 GCA_900548145.1 uncultured Eubacteriales bacterium
GATATTTGCGAATAACGCGAAGCGGGGCGGGCCGCCTCTGGAGTCGCCGTGCCGCCGGCTTTCTTTTGCACACTTTTCTTTCACCATCGAAAGAAAAGTGTGAACGCCCCATAGAGCTGCAAGCCCTGCTCCCGTGCCGTAGTCGGCGCGTCATCCCCCGGGGCAGGGGTATGCGCCTGCGGGCGCACCAAAGGGCTTTCCGCTCGCCACAATTTTCCTTCAGGAGTTCCTGTGCCCACTCTACCCTTTGCACAAAAGCAATCAAAAGCTGCTCCATCCCCAAAAGAACCTCAGAATGCAAAACTATTTTCATCCACCTGGCAGGAATCGGGCGGCGGGAAGCGAATGTAATCACGTTTCATTTTTACTTTTGGGGAGGGCACACCATGGTGGCACGAACCCGGGACATGACGCGAGGCAATCCGACGAAGCTGATCCTGTCCTTTTGTCTGCCCATCATTGCGGGCAATCTATTTCAGCAGTTTTACAGTCTGGTGGACACGCTGGTCATTGGCCGGGTCGAGGGCGTAACGGCGCTGGCGGCGGTATCGGCGGCGGGGTGGCTGGACTGGACCGTGCTGGGGCTGGCCATGGGCATGGCGCAGGGCTTTTCCATCCAGATCGCCCAATCCTTCGGGGCCGGAGACTATGCCGAGCTGCGGCGGGCTGCCGGGCAGAGCATTCTTCTTTCCGCGGCCATCACCGTGGTTCTGACCCTGCTGTCCGAGCTGCTGCTCTGGCCCATGCTGACAGCGCTGCGTTCGCCGGAAAACACCATCGGCCTCACCTGCCAATACCTGCGAGTCATCTTCGGCGGCGTGGTATTTGTGATGTCGTTTAATCTTCTATCCGGCTTTCTGCGTTCGCTGGGCGACAGCCGCACGCCGCTGATCGCCATGACCACCGCCGCCCTGTGCAACATCGGACTGGACATTCTATTCGTGGCGGTCTTCCGTTGGGGCGTGAACGGCGTTTCCATCGCCACGGTGATGTCCCAATGTCTCAGCAGCCTGATCTGCCTGCTAGCTCTGCGGAAAATGCCGGTCATTCGGATAACACGTGCAGACCTGAAGCCAGATTCCCGAGTGATGCGCAAATTGATGGCCCTGGGCGTGCCGATTGCCTTCCAAAACCTGATTATTTCCGTTGGTGCGCTGGTGCTGCAGCGGGTGGTCAACGGTTTCGGCTTTATCTTCATGGCGGGTTTCAATGCGGCCACCCGGCTGACGGGCCTGATCGAGCTGGCGGGCAACTCCCTTGGCAGCGCAGTCAGCACCTTTGCCGGGCAAAATCTGGGGGCGAAAAAGCTGGATCGGGTGCGGCTGGGGCTGCGCCGTTCCGCCCAGATCGGCGTAGGCATGGCGCTGGCGATCGCGCTGCTGGTCGTCCTGTTCGGGCGCTCTGTCCTGTCCCTGTTCATCAACGACGATCCCGCTCTGGTGGAGCAGGTGCTCACCGTGGGCTGCCGCTATCTGTATGTGGCCAGCGCTGGGCTGTTCATGCTGTACCTGCTGTTCGTCTACCGCTCCACCCTGCAGGGACTAGGCGACACCGTGACCCCCATGATCTCCGGCGTGGTGGAGCTGGTGATGCGTATCGGCAACGCTCTGCTGCTGCCCCTGCTCATCGGCGAATGGGGCGTGTATTTTGCTGAAATTTCCGCGTGGATCGGCGCGGCCATCTTCCTCATCTTTGGCTATTACCGCCGGATGCGCATTCTGTCCGCCCAATTCGGAGAATCGCCGTCTCCCGCCCCCGAAAAAGCCTGATTCTTTCATTTTCCATACGCAAAGGGGCCCGTTCGTGCAAACGGGCCCTGTTTTTATGGGCTTTTCATCGGCCGGATCCTGCGCCGCAACCGGCGTACCGAGCCATGCAAAAAGCCCCGCCGCTTCGTTTCCAAAGCAGGCGGGGCCATGGGATTTCCTTCAGGAATGGATTTTTTCCAGACTTTCGTCGCTCAGTTCGCTCATCAAAGCAAAGGCTGCCTTGACGCTTTCCTCGGGAGAAAGTCCAAACTGCCGTGCGAACAGCAGGGCCAGGTCGTCCCGCCGGGTCTCCAGCGTTCGGGCCATAGCCCGGCCTTTCTCCGTCAGGAAGACGTCGCCGTACAGTTCCTTTTCGATCATTCCTTTTTCCACCAGCAGCTGCAGCGAGCGGTGGATGGTGGGCCGCTTCACCCCCAGCAGATGGGCCACGTCCTTCGAAGCGACGGCGTCGCAGGTTTCCGACAGGGCCAGTACTGCCAGCAGGCAGCGGATCAGCGAGACGGACACGGGGCTCCTCCTCTCTTCCGCAAAGCGCAGATATAAAACGGGGATGCGGGAATCTTCCCGCATCCCCGGAGGTTTTGTCAGTGGCATCCGCCGCGGCAGTTACCGCAATCGCCGCCGCAGGAATGCTTTCCCTTCTTTTTATCCTTCACCATACCGTACACGATCGCGCCCACGATCAGGAGAAGAACCAGAGCGACAATTGCCGTTGCCATGTTACATGCTCACTTTCTGAGTCAGATGCTCGTCGTCATAGGGATTCTTGCGGACCAGCAGGTAGATCATGCAGGCCAGCAGCGCGATAGCAACCACAGTCCAGAAGCTGAACACACCCTGGAAGAGCAGACCGATGTTGTACACCATCAGAGCGATCACATACGCGAAGCCGCACTGATAGCCGATGGCCGCCCAAGTCCACTTGGCGTTGTTCATTTCCCGCTTGATGGCGCCGATAGCCGCGAAGCAGGGAGCGCACAGCAGGTTGAACACCAGGAAGGAGTAGCCAGCCAGACCGGTGAAGGCCTGCGCCAGATTGGCGTACACGGAAGTGTCGCCGCCGCCGTACAGGATGCCCAGCGTACCAACGATGTTCTCCTTGGCCACCAGACCAGTGATGGAAGCCACAGCCGCCTGCCAGTTGCCCCAGCCCAGAGGCGTGAAGATCCAGGCGATCAGGTTGCCGATAGCGGCCAGAATGGAGTGGTCGATCTGATCCTCGCTCAGCATCTGGAAGGAGCCGTCCACCACGCCGAAGTAGGTGGTGAACCACACGAAGATCGTAGAGAGCAGGATGATGGTGCCGGCCTTCTTAATGAAGCTCCAGCCGCGCTCCCACATGCTGCGCAGCACGTTGCCCAGCGTGGGCCAGTGATAAGCGGGCAGCTCCATGACGAAGGGAGCGGGATCGCCAGCGAACAGCTTGGACTTCTTCAGCATGATACCAGAGATGATGATCGCGGCCATGCCGATGAAGTAAGCGGAAGTGGAGACCCAGGGAGAGCCGCCGAACAGAGCGCCGGCGATCATGGCGATGAAGGGAACCTTCGCGCCGCAGGGGATGAAGGTGGTGGTCATGATCGTCATACGACGGTCACGCTCGTTTTCGATGGTACGGGAGGCCATGATACCGGGGATACCGCAGCCGGTACCGATCAGGATCGGGATGAAGGACTTACCGGACAGACCGAACTTCCGGAACACACGGTCCAGAACGAAGGCGATACGGGCCATATAACCGCAGGCTTCCAGGAAAGCCAGCAGCAGGAACAGCACCAGCATCTGGGGCACAAAGCCCAGCACGGCGCCAACGCCAGCCACGATACCATCCAGGATCAGGCCCTTGAGCCAGTCCGCGCAGCCGATGCTGTCCAAACCGTTTTCGATGAGCACGGGAATGCCGGGCACCCATACGCCGTAAGCAGCGGGATCGGGCTCGTCAAAGCCGTTCTCTTCCATGTAGGAAACCGCGTCCTGATAGGTCATGGCCACGGTGGTGTCTTTATCCGCATCCTCAGGAATGGCGGAATAGTAAGCGGTCATTTCTGTTTCCTTCAGGGTTTCCTCGTCCTCCACCGTCACGGTGGCGGATTCCGCTTCCGGCACGACGGCCTTCATCCGCTCCAGCGCGGCGGCAGAATCAAAGTCCTCGTCCTCGGGGTCGATTTCCACCCCGAAGGCCTCCAGCGCCTGACTGGCGGCTGTGTAGTTATCGGAAACTTCTTCGTATTCGCCGCTGCCGATGCCGAACAGGTGCCAGCCGTCGCCGAACAGGCCGTCGTTGGCCCAGTCGGTCGCCGAGGAGCCAACCGTCACCATGGCGATGTAGTATACCAGGAACATGACCACCGCGAAGATCGGCAGGCCCAGCCAGCGGTTGGTCACCACGCGGTCGATCTTATCGGAAACGGACAGCTTGCCCGCGTTCTTTTTCTTGTAGCAGGCCTTGATCACGTCGGCGATGTAGACGTAACGCTCATTGGTGATGATGCTCTCGGCGTCGTCGTCCAGCTCGGTCTCGGCGGCCTTGATGTCGGTCTCGATGTGATCCAGCACATCCTTGGAGATGTTCAGCTGCTCCAGCACCTTGCTGTCGCGCTCGAAGATCTTGATGGCGTACCAGCGCTGCTGCTCCTGAGGCAGATCGTGGAGAGCCGCTTCTTCGATGTGAGCGATGGCATGCTCCACGGGGCCGGAGAAGGTGTGCATCGGAACGGTCTTGGCCGTCTTGGCGGCATTGATGGCAGCCTCGGCGGCTTCCATAATGCCCTCGCCCTTCAGGGCGGAGATCTCCATCACCTTGCAGCCCAGCTGACGGGACAGCTCCGCGATGTTGATCTGATCGCCGTTCTTGCGGACCACGTCCATCATGTTGACGGCAACCACCACCGGAATGCCCAGCTCGGTCAGCTGCGTGGTGAGGTACAGGTTGCGCTCCAGGTTGGTGCCGTCGATCAGGTTCAGGATGGCGTCCGGGCGCTCGGTGATCAGATAATTCCGGGATACGACCTCCTCCAGCGTGTAAGGAGAGAGAGAATAAATGCCGGGCAGGTCCATGATGACGACGTCGTCATGCTTCTTGAGACGTCCTTCCTTCTTTTCCACCGTAACGCCGGGCCAGTTACCAACGAACTGATTAGAACCGGTCAGGGCATTGAACAGGGTCGTTTTGCCGCAGTTCGGGTTGCCCGCCAGCGCGATCTTAATGGCCATGAAAAAGTTCCTCCTTCTTCTTGAAACCGCTTACTTATGTGAATGGGTTATTTCACTTCGATGAGTTCGGCATCCGCCTTACGGACGCTGAGTTCATAGCCGCGAACCGTCAGCTCCATGGGGTCGCCCAGAGGAGCGACCTTGCGCACATAGACCTGAGTGCCCTTGGTCAGGCCCATGTCCATGATGCGGCGCTTCAGTGCGCCCTCGCCGTGCAGCTTTTCGATCACTGCGGTTTCACCGATCTTCACATCTCTCAGTGTTTTCATGTTCCCTCTCCTTCCTCTTGTTACACCATGATCCGCATGGCCATGGTCTTATCCAACGCGATCCGGCTTTCCTTGACGGAAAGGATCAGATTGCCGCCCAGTTCGCTCACGACGGAAACTTCCGCCCCGGGTACGAACCCAAGCTCGGCCAGATGCTGACGCACATCATCACGGCCATTGATCTGCTTAATGATGTTCACGTCCCCCACATTTGCCATTCCCAACGGCATCATTTGTTTTCGCTCTCCCTTCCACGCGTCAAGCCAGCGTGTCAAGCTCTTGGTGGCCAGGGGAGCAGGTTAATCTCCTCTAACCGCGGGTTAGTTTAGCAGAACTAACTTTATATGTCAACCCCCTTTTTTACATTTTTTCCGAAAATTTTTTCATTTTGTCTCTTCGTCTGAATTTTTCCGTTTTTTTCGTCCAAATGTCCCAAAAATGGCAGAACTGGTCTTGACAAGCGCCAAATCCCGTCCTATACTCCCATCGGTTAGAAACTTCTAACCATCGTTTTTCATGATTCCGCCCGGCGGAACGTCTTCTCCGCCCCGCGCCGAAAGGAGACCTTTCCATGATCCAGACCACGCTCAAAATCAACGGCATGGCGTGCGGCATGTGCGAGTCCCACGTCAACGACGCCATCCGCAACGCCTTTTCTGTTAAAAAGGTGACTTCCTCCCATTCCAAAGGAGAGACCGTCATTCTCAGCGAGCAGCCGCTGGACGAAGCCCTGCTCCGTTCCACCATCACCGCCACCGGCTACGAGCTCCAGTCCGTCCAGTCCGCCCCCTACGAAAAGAAGTCCCTCTTCGGCTCCCTCTTCTCCAAGAAGAACTAACCAGGGGCAGTTCCCCTTGACCCCGGACTGCGCGCCATAGGC
>URJB01000088.1 GCA_900548145.1 uncultured Eubacteriales bacterium
ACGGCAGTGCCCGGAACGCCGATATTTGCGAATAACGCGCAGCGGGGCGGGCCGCAAGAGTCGCCGTGCCGCGTGCTTTCTTTGGTACTTTCTTTCGCGCCGAAAGAAAGTACTACCCCCTTCGGGGCGGCAGCCCCACCACCCGCGCCGGAGTCGGCGCGTCAATCTCCCCGGAGGGGTATGCGCCTAAAGGGCTTTCCGCTCGCCTTTTGGAAACCTTCGGACACCAAATCTGGCCAGAAACCAACGAAAACTGCATTTCTGGCGCTCTCGGCAAAATGGCCGCGCATCGCCATAGACTGGGAGGTCCTTCGGAGAAAACCATCGTCTCGTCCCGCACTGTCGTGCACTCTACCTGTTGGGGTGCCATAACTGGCGGCAAAATAGACCCATGACGTCCTCTTTCTTCGTGACAGTCCAACGGTGTAGCCGTCAAAGCATCCCCACTGCTGGAAGGAATGCCCCTGCACTCATTTCCGAACGTTTTGTCCTATCTGTCTCTGCTTTGTACTCATTTCGCTTCTTGACACGATCGATATTCGGTATTACAATGTTAAAGGTTCGAAAAAAACCGTACATTTTGCAAGACTGAAAGGAGAAACGTTCATGAAAAAGGTTCTGTCTCTTGTCTGCGTTCTTCTGCTCTGCGCCGCTTTGATCCCCGCCGCCGTGGCTGAAGAAGCCGCCTATACCGAGACGGTGGTGTCCATCCCCAACGGCGACCATGATATTCCCGCGACTGTCTGCGTTCCCAACGGCGAAGGCAAGTTCCCTGCTGTGGTGATGCTCCACGGCACCGGCTCCAACCGCGACGAAGCGGGCAACGGCTATAAGATGGCTGCTCCTGTGCTGGCTGAAAAGTATGGCATCGCGACCGTTCGGATCGACTTCATGGGCAGCGGTGATTCTACCGCCGACTACACCGGTTACACCTTCGAAAGCGCTGTGAGCGACGCCGCCGCGGCTGCCGCCTATATGCAGACGCTGGAAAACATCGACGCTGATAAGATCGGCGTGATGGGCTGGAGCCAGGGCGGCACCGACGCGCTGCTGGCCGCTGCCCGTCATCCCGAGCTGTTCAAGTCTCTGGTGACCTGGGCCGGCGCTCCCGACCTGAGCGATATGCTGACCGATGAGCTGTATGAAGAAGCGAAGAAGAACGGCTTCTTCGTCATGACCTTCGACTGGCGCGATTCCCTGAACGTGTCCCTGCAGTGGTGCGACGACGTGGCCAACACCGATGTGCTGGCTGAGTTCGCTGAGGGCTACACCGGCCCCGTGCTGGCCATCCATGGTAAGGAAGACACCACCGTGGACCCCGAGTGGAGCAACAAGATCGTGGCCGCCAGCAAAAACGAGGCTTCCAAGACCTACTTCATCGAGGGCATGGATCACACCTTCAACGTGTTCTCCGAGGAGGACTTCCACTCCCTGTACAATGCGGTGGACGCTACCGGCGAGTTCTTTAAGGCCACGCTGGCTGACTGAAGCTGACCCCCTGCCAGAGCGTTTGCTTTGGAAAATCGGAAAAACTGCTGCAAAGCTCTCGTTTTGCAGCAGTTTTTTTGTGCACGTTTGCGCGCTATTCGTTTTTTCAGCAGCCGTATTATGCGCAAAGACAGCTCGTCACCCGATAGACCGGCTGGCGCCGTCCATGAAACCGTTGACGAGCCGCAGCACTTCCGCGCTGTTGCCCGTCAGGGTGATCCTTGGGGTGTTCGCCGCGCCGTCGAAGGAAAAATGGATATTGTGATAGGAACCGTTGTTGATGCGGTAACAAAAGAATTCCGCCATTTCTTTTCTGTTTCTTCCGGGACAGTCCAGAACGACGCAGATCTCGTCATCGTTTTTCTGGTCGTCCAGCAGAAAGTCATATACGACGGCGTGATGCTTGGCCAGAATACTGGGACGCACCGCCGGGTGACGGACAAAGCCCTCCACCTGTTCCGGGGTGAAATGCCAGAGCCCGTCGATCTTTTCTCCCTGAAGGATCCCGGAGGAAATATATTTGCGAATCGTGCGGTCCGTCAGCCCGGTGAGCAGAACAAGATGGCTTATCAGATAGTATTTGCCGCTTCCTTCCATAGGCTAGCTCCTTTCAACGCGTGTTCCTGCAGGTGCTCTCATTATAAAACGGGCGGAGCGGGGAATCAATTTGAAATCCCCCCGGTTTTTCATAGCCGCGGCGTTCCGCCTCGGGCGTCTCAGAAGCATTTTTTGCCGGGGAGGTTCCTCAATCCCTTGCAAAGAAAGCGCTTTCGCCGCAAAATAAATTTTTCCCAGTATTTTTTATTTAGAATTGACAAAGAACAAAAAATGAGTATAATCAACTTATGAAAACGTTTGCGCAGCATTTGAATACTGAATGCTGCGCAGACGAATCGAAAAGGAGTGGAACCAGTTATGAAAAAGATTCTGGCCATGTTGGTTGCCGCTACGATGATCCTTGGCATGGTGAACATCTTCGCCGTGGCCGAGACCACCGCTACCGGCTCTGTTTACTACCTGAACTTCAAGCCCGAGCAGGCTGAACAGTGGGAAGCTCTGGCCAAGGTGTACACCGAACAGACCGGTGTGCCTGTGACCGTTGTGACCGCCGCCTCCGGCACCTATGAAGACACCCTGCGCTCCGAGATCGAAAAGCCCGAAGCACCCACCCTGTTTCAGGTGAACGGCCCCGTGGGTCTGAAGACCTGGAGCGACTACTGCCTGGATCTGAGCGATACCGAGGTCTACAAGGAACTCAAGAGCGACGACTTCGCCCTGAAGCAGGACGGTCAGGTGCTGGGTCTGGCCTACGTCATCGAGACCTACGGCCTGATCTACAACAAGGACCTGCTGGCCAAGTACTGCGCGCTGGATAACGCCGTTATCAAGGACGCTTCCGAGATCAACAACTTCGCGACCCTGAAGGCCGTCGCCGACGACATTCAGGCCCGGAAGGACGAGCTGGGCGTGCTGGGTGCCTTCACCTCTGCCGGCATGGATTCCAGCTCTGACTGGCGCTTCAAGACCCATCTGGCCAACCTGCCCATCTACTATGAATATAAGGCCGACGGCATCGGCACCACCGAGGCCATCAAGGGCACCTATCTGGACAACTACAAGCAGATCTGGGATCTGTACATCAACGACGCTACCTGCGAGCCTGCCATGATCGGCGGCAAGACCGGTGAAGACGCTGTGGCCGAGTTCACCCTGGGTGAGGCAGTGTTCTATCAGAACGGCACCTGGGCTTACAACGACTGCATCAACGGCGGCATGACCGACGAGCAGCTGGATATGCTGCCCATCTACATCGGCGCTGAGGGCGAGGAAAATCAGGGCCTGTGCACCGGCTCCGAAAACTTCTGGTGCGTGAACAAGAAGGCTCCTCAGGAGAACATCGACGCCACTCTGGCCTTCCTGAAGTGGGTCGTGACCAGCGATGAAGGCCGCGACGCTCTGGCCAACCAGATGGGCTTCGTGACCCCCTTCAAGGCATTCGACGACGGCTACACCGCCCACAACGCTCTGTTGGACGCCGCCGCTCGTTACATCGCCGAGGGCAAGACCTCTGTGAGCTGGAACTTCCCCACCATGCCTTCCGAGACTTGGAAGAACAATCTGGGCGCCGCTCTGCTGGAGTACGCTCAGGGCACCGGCACTTGGGACAACGTGAAGACCGCGTTCGTCGATGGCTGGGCTTCTGAATACGCCGCGCTGGCGAAGTGATCCCGTCTGAAAGCGGCCCGGATGATTCCGGGCCGCCTACCCCGCTTGAGGGTGTCCTTAAGCGGGGCTTTTTCATCGAAGGGATGAATGGCAGGATTTTCCGGTCCAATGTCGAAAAAGAACCAATGAAATGCCCCGGAATGGGGAAAACTCTCTGCCGTATGGCAGGCGAACTATCGCAAGACCCGCACAGGGGGGACGAAGTAATGACGAATACCATCAAGCGCTACTGGCCCGTATTTGTTCTGCCGACGATGCTGGCCTTTGCGATCGGCTTCCTGATCCCGTTCGTCTCGGGACTGTATCTTTCATTCTGCGATTTTACCACGGTTTCCAACGCCACGTTTGTGGGCTTTTCCAATTATGTGAAGGCCTTTACCGACACCAGCAGCGATTTTCTGCACGCCCTGTGGTTCACAGCGGCGTTTGCAGGCATTTCCACCGTGCTGATCAACCTGTTCGGTCTGGCCATCGCCCTTTTGCTGGTGCGCGGCTTCAAGGGCACCAACATTTTCCGCACGGTATTTTTTCTGCCCAACATGATCGGCGGCATCGTCCTCGGCTGGCTGTGGCAGGTCATCCTGAACGGTGTGCTGGCCAACTACGGCCGCACGCTGGTATATAACGAATGGTACGGCTTCTGGGGTTTGATGATCGTTATGCTCTGGCAGCAGGCGGGTTACATGATGATCATCTACATCTCCGGCCTGACCTCCATCCCCGGCGAGTTGATCGAAGCGGCGGAGATGGACGGGGCCAACGGCTGGCAGGTGCTGACCCGGGTCAAGCTGCCCATGATCATGCCCTCGATCACCATCTGCACCTTCCTGACGCTGACCAATGGCTTCAAGCTCTTTGACCAGAACCTGGCATTGACCAACGGTATGCCGTCCTCCCGGTCGGAGCTGCTGGCGCTGAACATCTACAACACCTTCTATGGCCGTACCGGCTGGGCCGGAGCCGGTCAGGCAAAGGCAGTGGTATTCTGCATCATCGTTGTCGCTATCGCGCTGATCCAGCTGCGGGCGACCCGGAGCAAGGAGGTGCAGCAGTAATGGCAAAGAAAGGCTTGCAAAAGAAAACGCGGATCGCCAACAAGATTCTGACGGTGGTGTTCTCGCTGGTGTCGCTTCTATATCTGTACCCGCTGGTGATGATGGTGCTGAACAGCTTCAAGAAGAAGGCCTTCATCAGCCGCGCACCCTTTGCCCTGCCCACGGACAAAATGTTCGCCGGGCTGGCCAACTACGAGCTGGGCATTGCCCGCACCAATTTTTGGGGCTCCATGGTATGGAGCGTGGTCATCACGGTGCTGTCGGTGTTCCTGATTTTGCTGTGCACGTCCATGTGCGCGTGGTTCATCAGCCGCGTCGTCAACGGCTGGACGAAGCTGGTCTATCTGCTGTGCATCTTCTCCATGGTGGTGCCCTTCCAGATGGTCATGTTCACCCTGAGCAAGCTGGCCAACACGGTGCAGCTGAACACGCCGTGGACGATCCCCATCGTGTATCTGGGCTTTGGCGCAGGCCTGGCGGTATTCATGTTTACGGGGTACATGCGCTCCTGTCCCATTGCCATTGAGGAATCGGCCATGATCGACGGATGCACACCGCTGGGCATCTTCTTCAAAATCGTGCTGCCCATTCTGCAGCCGACCTACATTTCCACCGGCATTCTGGAAGCCATGTGGATCTGGAACGACTATCTGCTGCCCTATCTGGTACTGGACATCAAGAAGTACAAGACCATCCCCATTGCCGTGCAGTATCTGAAAGGCGGCTACGGCTCGGTGGATATGGGCGCGATGATGGCCATGCTGACGCTGGCGATCCTGCCCATCGTGATTTTCTATCTGGCGTGTCAGAAGCACATTGTGTCCGGCGTGATGGCGGGTGCAGTAAAGGGTTGATTTTTGGGAATATCGTTGCCGCCCGGCGGGAAAGTGGGTTTTCCTGCCGGGCGGTTTTTGGTTAGCGATGGCTTGACGGGCCGGCTGCGGCGCGGATTGGAATTTTTCCCCCTATGGGTTTCTCGGCAGCTTCGGTATCCGAAGGTTTCCAAAGGGGGAAAGAAAAGCCCTTTGGTGCGCCCGCAGGCGCATACCCCTTGCCCCGGGTGGAGCTTGACGCGCCGACTCCGGCGCGGACGGTGGGGCTGCCGCCCCGAAGGGGGTAGTACTTTCTTTCGAAGCG
>URJB01000089.1 GCA_900548145.1 uncultured Eubacteriales bacterium
GGCTGAAATCCCCCAGTCCATCCCCCTGATACTGCGCCGGAAGGCCGCTTTCGTCGTCCTCATGGATGAACAAAAGCGCCCCCGGCACCAGTTTTCCCTCGGCTCGTGCGTTCTCAAGGGTCCCCAGCCACGCCGCACTTCGCGCCATGTCGTTGCTGCCCCGGTAGTCCATCTGGCCGCCCACGTTCCGCACGGCCTGTTCGATCAGGGCCTGACAGTCCATCTCCTGATAGCTGTGGTAGCTCTGGGCCAGCGCCACCGCAGCAGCAGCGGCCATTTTTCCTGTTGGTCTCATTGGTTCCCTTCCTCTCTGAAAAAAGAGGGACGGATGAACTCCATCCGTCCCCTTTTTCGGCCTACGCCCACGCCTTACGGCGGGTCGTGGGCTTCGCTTCGGGCCGTCGCAGACCCGTTTCTCCCTTACTCCCCGTCCGCCGTGCCGCCGTATTCGGTCGGCACCAGCTCCGGCAGGCCGCTGTCGATCAGCACTTCCGCCACGCCAGCCTTCAGGGCCTTCGGGACATTGGCAAACGTGGTCTTCCCCAGGATCACCCGCTGCGCAAAGAACATAGCCATCATGATACACCATTCCTTTCCAAAGATGATTTTTATTGCGAACAGCTTTGCAGCCGTTATCGCCTTTGTCGGCCCGTTCCACGCCTTCGGCGCGTTACGGGCTTCGCGTCTGCGGAGCGGCTTCGCCGCTGTCCTCAACGCTCGGTTCACTTTGCTCACCCTTTCTTTCGGCCCGTTCCACGCCTTCGGCGCGTTACGGGCTTCGCCGCTGCGGATGGCTGCGCCATGTCCTCACGGCTCGGTGCTTTGCACCCTCCACATTTACTTTTCATCTGCGTACACCACCGTCGCCATTTCAGCGATACAGTCCTCCACAAAATCGTTTCGGTCGCTGATGGCCTGAATTTGGGCTTTCAGCATGGGGATGTCCTCCTTGAGGGTCTGGGCCTCCTGCTGCGCCACCGCAAGGGGGCTGTCCAGCTTTTCGCCGCCCCGGTAGAAGTGCTGCCCGTCGTAGGTGTCGCCGACCGCCACGGGCAAGTCTCCGCAGGGCACAGCCCCCTCAAATTCCGCCGCGCTGGGCGGGTATAGCACCATCACGTTCGTTACCACGCCGTTTTCCACCAGCGCGTAAAACGTCTCGTTCATGCTTCTGCCTCCTTATCTGTGGTTTCGGATAACGGCAATACCGCTGCCGCCCTTGCCGACGTTCGTCAGGCCGTAGTACATGCCGCCGCCCCCACCGCCGGTGTTGGCCGCGCCGCTGGTGGGCTGGGCATTCGTTCCGCTGTAAGCGCCGTTGCCGCCGCCCCCGCTGCCGCCCTTGGCCTGTGTGGAGCCGTTGCCGCCAGCACCGCCGCCGCCCGCGTACAGCGTGCCGGTGGATTCGCCGAACTCGCGGGTCGTGGTCCCCTGTCCCTTGCCGGGGGAACCCCAATGATCGATGCCGATGTTGGCGGCGTTCTGCGGTTCGCCATTGCCGCCGTCAGAGCCGCCGTTATAGACCTGCCCGTTGCCGTAGGCTCCGCCGCCGCTGCCGCCGCCCAGCTTCGTGCCACCGCCAGCCGTCACGCCCAATGCGCTGGTGCTTCCGCCAGGCGCAAAAGCGCTCTGCCCGCCCGCGCCGATCACGATGCTGTAGGACTTGTTCACCTCCACCTGAATGCTCTTCTGGGTCTTGGTATACCCGCCGCTGCCCGCCTTGCCGTAGCCGTTGTTCGCGTCCCAGTTTCCGCTGCCGCCCGCACTGCCTCCGCCCACGCAGAACACGTCCAGCTTGCCGTCCCACTTGCCAAGGTTGGTAAATTTCAACGTGCCGCTGCTTTTTAATTTGATGCGCCAGTTGCCGCTTCCGTCGTCGATCTTCTCATGGCTGCCGGTGTAGGTGTAGGTCATGTTGGGATCTTTCACCGTCAGCGTGGCCACCCGGCTGGTCACTTCCCCGGCCTTGTTGGTCACCACACAATAAATGCTGTGGCTGCCAACCGCCGCACTGCTCCAACTGACGGTCGCTTTCGTGGCTCCCGTCCACTTCGCTCCGTCCCTGTACCACTGGTACGTGTATTCCGCCGGCACGCCCGGCGTGGAAATCTCCACCTTGAACGTGGCCTGTTCCCCCTGCCAGTTGGTCACGTTGGCCGGGTAGCTGGCGTTCAGTACCGGCAGCTTCTTCGTCTGTCCTCCGCTTTTCAAAAGCAAACATTCCGCCACACTAACGCACCACCTTAATTAACAATGTCAGATCCGCTGTCGGTTTCTCCCCGAAGCACTTTGCCGTGATCTTCCCGTTTCCCGCGTCGATGGTACTCACGTTCGCCCAGCTTTCCGTGATGGCTTCGTAGTTGTCGGTGGTGGCGTTTTCCATGCTCACCGCCACAATGGGCGAATCGCTGCCCAGCAGTCCTTCCACGGCCGCCTCCTGCACGTAGGGCGCGGCGCTGCCCGTCCACCCGACGGCGGTCAGCACGGCGGTGTAGAAGGCCGTCTCGGCCTTACGGCCTACTTCCGCCGCCATTTCGTCCGGGTCAAAGCCCGTCAGCCCCCGCAGCCACACCGGCACGGCATAGCCGCACACCTGCGCATCGGCCCGCTCGTCCACCACGTCCGCCGTCTCGATGCTTTCCGTCCCGGCGCGAATCTTCACCTTTGCCAGCGCCAGCTCGTACACATTCCCGTCCCGCTCCAGCGCGGGCGGCTCGGGGTCGGCCCCCGGCGTTCCGGCCCGCACCTCCAGCGTGATCTTCCGCTGGGCGGCGGACGTGTCCAGCCGCGCCACGATCCTGTCCCAGCGGTCGCTGGCCGCCGACGGCTGGTGACTGAAGCTCCTGACCCCGCCGCCGTCGTCCTCCAGCACGAACAGATACCCGTTCACCACGCAGCCGCCGGGGCTCACCTGCGTGGTCATGCCCGTTCCGGGGGCCGTCGCCTGCAGCCCGCCTCCGGCGTGGCTGGTGACGCCGTTGACCATCCCCGCCCGCAGGATATGGGCGAACTGCGCCGCGTCGTACTCCCGTTCATCCTCTACCAGACTGTCGAAATACCCGTAAAATTCCTTTGCCATCTTTTCCCTCCTTGGTGGTTGGCTATACTCACCGCAAACAGCGCTGCGTTCGGGCTATGCTGCTCCTTCAGACCGTCGTGGCTTCGGGCTTGCGGTCAACGCTCGGTTTTCTTCGGTTGCTCGTCTTTTTTGGCCCATTCCGGCCCGCGTGGCTTCGGTTTGCGGTACGGCTAGGCTGCTGCCAACTGCGAGCAGCGCTACTTTCTGGCTTCGTTGCTGATTGGCCGATATCGCCCGCGAACAGCGCTGCGCTGGTTCGCTGGAATATTTGTGCTGCGGCACAAGGCTTAGGGGCGCTGCCCCTAAAACCCCGGCAGGAGGCAGTGCCTCCTGCACCTCCGCTCACGCAATGCTCCCCCGCATTCTCTCCCGGATCAGCCCCGTCAGCGTCACCGGCCCTTCCCCAAAGGTAGCCTTGAGCGTCCGTTTTCCATCCTCATAGGTCTCCTCCACCGCCGTCAAACGGGCGTTCCTCTGCCGGTCGTCGGCCACCACCGTCACCATGTCCCCCAGGTCGTAGTCCCGCCCGTACCGGCACAGGCCGCTGTCCAGCAGCTCCGCCGTCACGCTGTCCTTTCGGGGCGACAGCTTCCGCTCCGCGCCCAGCCGCAGCATGTCAACGTCGCTGACCCCGTTCAGGCTGGCCCAGCCTTCCCGGCGGTTTAGTCCTTCCGCCGTGTTGCCCACGCTGAGGATCAGCCGTTTCTCGTCCTCGCCGCTGCCCCCGGCGTACACCGTGCCCACCTCCGCGGTGCCGTCCTCCGTCCAGCTGGCCCCGTCCACGTTGCCCAGCCGGCGGGACAGCACCGCCCGGCGGCTGCCGGTGGTTCGGTCTACGCCCTCCGTCACCACGAACCGCAGCACCCGTTCTTTCAGATCGGGCACGATGTCCCACCCAAGCCCCGTGGCGCTGCCGATGTCGGCGAACACCTCCGTCAGCTTGTCGAACCGGGCCTGCCAGGGCAGCACCGCGCCCCGGTGCCGGTTCTCCGAAAGCACCAGTCCGGGAATTTTCCGTTTCGCATCCTCCGGGTCGGTCAGGTTGGCCGCCGCGTAGTGCAGGTACGCGCTTTCCGCGTCCCCGGTGAACCGATCCCACCCGAAGCCGTCGTACTGGTCGCCCTGCACGCTTTGCGGCACGCAGATGCGCCGCTTGCACAGGCCCTTCAGGGGCACGCCGCTGACTGTGACCTTCTCCTCGTCCACGGTGATCTTTTCCGCCAGCAGCGCCGTTTCGGGTCTCTCCGGCAGGTACAGCAGCGTTTCCCGGCTCAGGCTGTCCCATCCCGGTGTTCCCCGTTTCACCGTCAGCTGGAAGCTGCCCACCTCCCAGAAGCACCGCTTGAACCGCAGGCTAACGTACTGCGGAAGCTCGCCCAGAAGCCGCAGATCCGGCCCCGCCATCATCAGGGAATGCATCATCACACCCCCTCCCAGCAGTCGTACCACCGCACCCGAATCACGCTGCGGCTGCCATCCCCCTGGGGCACGTAGTGCAGCAGGTTCTCGCCGGGCCGCAGCCCGAACTCCGCCACCGAGCTTTCCGGGCTCAGGTAGCCGAAGCCGTTTTCCTCGCTGCCGTCCCCGTGGCGGATGCGCACCTTCAGCCGGGCGGGGTCGGTGTCCAGCACCAGCGTGTCCCCCTCGGGCAGGGGCTGCACCAGACAGATTTTCTCTCCCGTGGACTCGTTCACCAGCGTGGGCATCTCTCCCGCCCCGGTGATCTCGATCTCGGCGGGTGCTTCCGCGTTCCCGGCGCTGTCCACCTGGCACACGAAGGACTTGCTGCCCAGCCCCAGCGGCATTTTCATGGGCAGGGTGAACCCGGCCTTTTTGGCCTTGAACACCGCCTCCTGCCGGGTCATGCCGTACCAGTAGGGGCTTTCGCAGCGGAAGTTGAGGCTGAGCGACGGCTGGGCGTTCTGCTTGCGCTGGCCCCAGTCCAGCCCGCTTTCCGGCACGGCCCACGTCCACCGCCGGCCGAAGTCGTTTTCATACAAAAGCCTTGCCCGCCTCGTACCGTCGAAGGCCTTGTCGGGGCTCAGCACCCCCAGCAGCTCCGCCCGCAGCCGGTACATCTCCTGCCGGGAAGGGGCCAGCAGGTGCAGCGTCACCTTTACCGTCCGGCCCTCCCGCCGCAGGCCGGTGATGCTCTCCCCCTGCTGGTAGGCCCCTTCCGCCGCCACTACCTTCACGTCGCTCATGCCCACGCCCTTCACCCGGCCCAGCACCCACGGCGCATGAAAAAACACGGCCGTCTCGCCGTGCAGGTTCTCGTAGATCAGTTTCTGAATGGCGCATCCCCCTTTCCCCCAATACAAAAAGCGCCCGACGATTGCCTGACGCTTTCGTTTGACTTTGTCTTTTCCCATGCTATAATAACGGTGCAAAGGGTTTTGACATGACCTTTGCTTGCTTAGCGGTCACGATCTTCACCATCGTGGCCGTTTCTTTTTGTCAAAATCCAGCCAATGAACGTCGCACAGGCGGCAACGGCAGCACTTAGTATCTCAAAAAGTATCTCTTGCATTTTCGGCCCACCCCGGCCTTTCAGGCCGTCGCGGGCTTCGGGCTTGCGGAGCCACTTCGTGGCTGTCCTCGCCCCTCGTTCCGCTTCGCGGAACCTTCTTTTCGGCCCACCCCGGCCTTTCAGGCCGTCGCGGGCTTCGGGCTTGCGGAGCCACTTCGTGGCTGTCCTCGCCCCTCGTTCCGCTTCGCGGAACCTTCTTTTCGGCCCACCCCGGCCTTTCAGGCCGTCGCGGGCTTCGGGCTTGCGGAGCCA
>URJB01000090.1 GCA_900548145.1 uncultured Eubacteriales bacterium
TTGCACACTTTTCTTTCGCCACCGAAAGAAAAGTGTGAGCGCCCCATGGGACGGCAAGTCCCAATTCGCGCCGGAGTCGGCGCGTCAGGCCCCGCCAAAGGGGAACTTCCTCGGCAGAGGTTTCTCTCTGCGGAGCAAGCAGGGGGGCTTTCCGCTCGCCCCCCTACACCCCCTTCGGATCGCCAACCGAAGCAATAGAGCGCCCCATATGGCTGCAAGCCCTTCTCCCGCGCCGGAGTCGGCGCGTCAGGCCCCGCCGAAAAATATCCCCACGCCTGAATGCCCGCACAAAAAAGCGGAAGCCGCATGCTCCGCGCCGCTTCCGCTCTCCCATTTATTTCAGGGGATAAAACTCCCCGCCCCAGTAGATCTCCCCGGAGAACCCCTCCGGCACCGCCCCGGAGACAAAGTACGCCGCGCTGCCGATCGTCTGGTTCTCGCAGAGCGTGTTCGTCATGGCGTAGACAAATAGCCGCTCCTGCTGGCCGTCCATGCCCTGCCCCGCCTCCAGAAATGCCGGGGCGAAATTCACCAAAACCGTCCGGCCGGAAAGCGCCAGCCCCAGAATGTCCGCGTCTGACAGGCTGCCCACCGGCATCACCGCCGCCAGCCCGGGAACCTCGTCATAGGGCTGCGGGCCCTTGCTCAGCTCCAACAGCAGCGCACGGGGATTCTGCTTCTGATAATAGACCACCGGCCGCCTGCTGGCCTGTAGGCCCCGGCCCTCGCCGTCGGCAAAGTACAGGGTGCACAGGTCGCACAGCAGCGGGGCAAAATCCGCCCGCTTCATCACCTGATCGGTAAAGACGATGGAGCTGGTAAAGCTGTCCGTCAGCATCAGTGTCTCCACCGGCTGCTCGCCGATGGTCACCGTCACGCCCGACGCGGCGGGGAAAAAGCTGCACAGCGTGTAGCACAGCGAAGCCATGCAGTTGGCCCGGCTCACGTTCGCCTTTTCCAGCATGTCGTTCAAAGAATAGGAGAAATTCAGCGTAATGACGCTGCCGCCCAGCTCGTCGGAATAGGTGACCTCCGGGTCTCCGGTAAGCATCTCCACCAGCAGATTCAGCGGCGGCGAGTCGATCTCCGAAACCGACGCGCCCTTGCTCAATTCCCGCATGATCTGGACGATCATATCGGACGGCTTCTGGTTGGCAAAGCTCAGAGAGCGCACCTCGCTAAGCAGTCCCGGCACGCCCGCCAGCGGGTAATACAGCGTCACGTTGGCGGAAAGGGACTTGTCCTCCGCACTTTCGTTCAGCCCCACCCGGCGGCTGAGCCGCTGCTCGTAGACCGAGGACAGGTCCTCGCTCAGGCTCCGGCTGAACGATCCCATAGGCAGAGTGTTGGCCACGTCCAGCCCTACGGGATGATCGACGATCAGGAAGTTCACATAGTCGATCTCCTTCAGCTCCGTCAGCGTGTTGGCGATGGCCTGAAAAGCAATGTACAGGTCGCCCCGGTTCAGCTGCAGCGCCGAGGCCGCCAGATTCACCGTGGCCGCGTTCCGGCTGACTTCCACCGGGTTGGCCCCGTACAGCGCCAGCTTTACATTCCCGCCCAGCGCGGCGGCAGTGGACGTACCCGAGTGGTTCAGCAGCGCCCGCACCAGGCTTTCCGCCCGGGGCCGGGATGCGGAAAACGTCACCGGGCTGACCACGGCGGTCAGACGGCCGCCGCTGTGCCGGGGCAGGTACAGCGTAGCGTCGGCGGTGTATTCCAGCGCCGCGTCACCGATGGGCGCCACATAGCTCTGAACCGCCGGAGGCAAGGTGATCTCCGGGGACGCCTCGGACGCGGGCAGACCGTCCCCGGCCTGACAGGCGCACAGCCCCGGCAGCAGCGCCGCCAGTAGCAGCGCCAACGCGCGTTTCTTCCCTTTCACGGCAGTCCTCTCTCCTTCTTGTACTTCGTAGGCGAAGGCCTCTTTCCAATGCCTTTGGATCAAATGATCGAATATCGATACGAATGGGACGGCAGCACCCGCGAAGGATGCTTCTGCTGCACGGCGTGCTCGTCCTCGGTGCTTCGCACCCTTCTTGCGGCCCGCCCCGCTTTGCGTCGCGGGCTTCGGACTGCGATAGACCTTTCAGGGCTGTCCTCGTCCTCGGCGCTTCGCACCCTTCTTGCGGCCTGCCCCGCTTTGCGTCGCAGGCTTCGGACTGCGGTAGCCCTTTCAGGGCTGTCCTCGTCCTCGGTGCTTCGCACGGCGGCCAAGCCCTGTGTTTTGCTTGTGCTCGGCCTCCCTTGGTCGCGGTTCTCTGGATAACAATGTGTTCTTTCTTACAATCCCATCAGCCGCCGCAGGGTCTCCAGCGGAATTTTCCACACGCCGCCCTGCTTTTCCAGCGTCAGCGGCCATGCCTCCAGGGCGGTGGACGCGCCGTCCGTCAGCAGGGAAGCGTCTACATTCAGGGCGGCACGTTCGCCGTTGACCATCCCGGCGGTCAGCGTGTAGTCCGACAGACTGGGGGCCGCGTCGATCTCCGCCCGGAACTGCTCTGGCACCGGCAGGTCCTCCGCCACGGTGAAATCGTAGATCGTATCAAAATCCCGGCTTCGCCATGCTTCCATCAGCAGGGCGGCGGTGTTGTACGGGCTCAGCAGCAGGCTTTCGTCCCGGCTCAGCGGGTCGGCGGGGCCCTGTTCCCCGGTCAGGTAATAACTCCGATCCAGCCGGATGGCGGCGCTCTCTCCCCCGTCGATCAAAATCTGCACCCGGGTGTAGGGCAGATTCTCCATCACCGTGTCCGCAATGCTGGCCATGGCCAGCCGGCGGCGGACAGGGGCTTCCTCCGCCCAGAACTCGTCCGAGCGCCAGCCGTCTGGAATGCCGTCCCGCAGCAGGGAATTGGTCAGGGTGATGAACAGCATATCACCGCTGGCGGTGACTTCCTTCAGCCCTACGTCCTCTCCCAGCGCCCGACGAAGATTCATCTCCCCGGCGGACGGCCCGGCCAGCAGCGCACGCACAAGCGCCGCTTCGCTGCTTTCGTCCTTTCGGACGGTCAGCGTGCGGCTTTCCCCCGCCAGCATGGAATAATCCAGATAGCGGAAATACAGCACCACATCCCACGAAGCGGCGTTGTCCTCCGCGGCGGTGGCGGCGTGAAGGCGCTGCTCCACGCCTGGCAGCGGCGTGGCCTCGGCCTGTACCAGCGGATTCGCCGCCCGGGTGCAGGAGCACAGCAGCCCGCACAGCGCCGCCAGAAGAACCGCCAGCATTCCCCGGCGCTTTCGATTTCCTTTCATAAACGTCTCTCCTTGGCTCATCCCTGATGGATGGGCAGTTCCACGGTAAAAGTGGAACCCCTGCCTTCTTCGCTTTCCACGGACACGCTGCCGCCGTGCATCAGCACCATCTGGTGCACGATGCTCAGGCCCAGACCCGTGCCGCCGGTCTCCCGGCTGCGGGCCTTGTCCACCCGGTAGAAGCGGTCGAAGATATGAGCCTGATCCTCCCGGGGGATGCCGGGGCCGTTGTCGGTGACGGTCATCACCGCGTCCCGGCCGGAGCGGATCAGCCGCACCTTGATGGCGCCGCCCTCCTGCGTATACTTGATGGCGTTTTCCATCAGGTTGTACACCACCTGCGTCAGTTTGGCGCAGTCGGCGTACATTTCGCAGCGGTCGTTCAAGGCCAGCTTCAATTCCTGATGATGGCTCTCGGCCACGGGCTGGAGACGATGAGCCGTATCGGTGATGACCTGCGCCAGACTGAAGGTGGTGCGATTCAGGCGCATGGCCTTGGAGTCCATGCTCACCAGCGTCAGAAGGTCGCTGATGATGCTGTTCAGCCGGTCGATTTCCTTATTGATGTCGGTCAGGAACTCGGTACGCATCTCCGCGTCCATTTCCGGTTGATAGATGATGTTTTCCAGCAGGATCTTCATGGTGGCCAGCGGCGTTTTCAGCTCGTGGCTGGCGTTGGAGACGAACTGGTTGCGGCTGGTATCCAGCATCTGCAGCTTTTCGGACATGGTATTGAACGTCTCGCTGAGCCGCCGCAGCTCGCCGGAGCCCTTTACCGGCACCCGCACGGACAGGTCGCCGTGGCCCATGCGCTGGATGCTCTTGGTCAGGGACACGATAGGCCGGGTCAGCACTCGGGAGAAGATCAGCGCGATCACCATGGCCGCCGCCGCCGCGATGAGGAAGTACGCCACCATCCGGGTCTGCAGGGAGGACAGGCGGTCCATCATTTCCTGCACCGGGGAGGAATACAGCAGCACGCCCTGCACCACGCCGTCTGCCGTCAGCGCGGAGGTGCAATAAGCCACCCATTCCGCGTTGGGATCGTAAGGCCGCAGCCATTGCAGCCAGCTGTTTTCCCCGCCGTTATCGTCCAGCCGGTGAACGCCGTAGTCCGACGCGCTGCCCATGGACAAAACCGACACCACCTCCGGCAGCTCCAGCCGGGAGCCATTCAGCTCGCAGAAGGTATCCAGCTGCACCTTGCCGCTCTGATCCAGCAGCATCAGCCGTCCGCCCAATTCGCCCCCGGCGGATTCCAGCAGCTGCTGGGCCTTTTCCATATCCCGTTCGGCATACAGCGGCCCCAGCTCCGCCGCCAGCTTATCGGCGGCGGCGTGATCCTGCCGCATCCTGTCGCTGAACAAAGAATCGCCCACCAGCCCGATGAGGGAGGTCGCTACCAGATAGTAGCTGACCCCCACGATGAGCAGGAAGGCGAGCATGATCTTCCATCGGATGGAAGAAAAGGCATGTTTAGTCCTTGTCGGTGAAATAGTAACCCACTCCCCATTTGGTGAAGATAAATTCGGGCTGGGCGGGATTGCGTTCGATCTTCTCGCGAAGCCGACGGATATGGACGTCCACGGTGCGGGCGTCGCCGGTGTAGTCGTACTTCCACACGGTTTCCAGCAGGGACTCCCGGCTGAACACCTTGCCCCTGTTATTGACGAACACCTGCAGCAGGTCGAACTCCTTGGCGGTCAGGCGGACTTCGTTTCCGCCCAGCGTGACGGAGCGGTTGACGGAGTTGATCTCCATATCGTGGACGCGGATGGTGCGGCGCACGTCGTTCTGGCTAGACGCGGCGGTGCGGCGCAGGATGGTCTTGATGCGGGCCTTGACCTCAAGGATATTGAAGGGCTTGGTCATATAGTCGTCCGCGCCGTATTCCAGCCCCAGAATTTTGTCGATCTGTTCACCCTTGGCGGTCAGCATGATGATAGGTACATTGCTGTGCTCCCGGATCCGCTGGCACACGGTGATGCCGTCCACCTTCGGCAGCATCACGTCCAGCAGAATGAAGTCGTAATGGCCTGCAAAGAACTTGGTCAGCGCTTCGTCGCCGTCGGCGGCGGAATCCGTCTCGAAGCCTTCTTGTTCCAGCGTATATTTCAAACCCTTAACAATCAGGGGCTCATCGTCAACAAGGAGGATGCGTTTCGCCATGGGAAATTCTTTCCTTTCTGCAGTGCTTTGCCTTGAAAAGACTTATTTACAGCCTTGTTTACATTGTAAAACTAATTATGAAAAAAATCAAGTAGATTGCAACAATTTCTTCACAATTTCAGGGGTAGTACCCCTGACCCCGGACT
>URJB01000091.1 GCA_900548145.1 uncultured Eubacteriales bacterium
TTACCCCGTATGCGCTGCGGGAGCTTGTCAAGGCGATCTACATTGAAGCCCCGGATAAGTCCAGCGGCAAGCGGTATCAGGGCATCCGCATTTCCTATGACCTTGTGGGCTTTATTCCTGTGGAAGAACTGCTGAAACAGGAAACGGCGTGACCGAAGCCACGCCGTTCCTGAGAAAATACGATATTACTTTCTTATGACCCCCGACCCTTCGCCCGGGGCGTTCTTGATTCCCGGCGCCGATTTCGCTATAATGGGATGAAACCATCGGAGAAAGGCGGACGGAGAGAATGGCGGGCAAGGGGCTCTTTCGGAGAATGCTGGGGCTTTGCGGCATCCTGCTGGCGGGGATCGCCGTAGGCTTTGCGCTGCTGACGGCAGTGTTTTTGCTGCCGGTGGACGCGATGGAGGAGCACGTGCTGGCTTCGATCCCCGCTTTGAGCGGCGAATGGGGCACGGGGGAGGAGTCCTACGAGCAGGTGCTCAAGGGCTACGCCTCCACCCAGCTGGATAATTCCACCGATGCTTATATGCTGCTGAGCGCCATTCATCGTTCAGATAAAAGCGCAGTGGATCAGGCCGTGAATGTCTATACATGGCAGGATCCAGACAGCTTCGGCCAGTACGGCACACTGCTGCGCTATGGAAAAAGCGGCTCGGAGGGAATGCAGGAAAACGCCACCGCCCGTTACTGGCTGGGCTATCTGGTGGTGCTCAAGCCGCTGCTTCTGTTCCTGAACTACATGGATATTCGGATGCTGAATATGATCGTGCAGCTGGGGCTGGTCATGCTGCTGTGCTGCCTGATGCAGAAACGGGGGCTGGGCCGGTATGTGCTGCCCTTCGGCCTGTCCCTACTGTGCATTACGCCCGGCGTGACGTGGCTGTCGCTGCAATTCTCCACCACGCTGTTGGTGGCGCTTGCCGCCACGGCCGCGCTGCTTTGGAAACCGCGGCGGATGAAAACGCCGATGGCGGAGGACGTGTTCTTCCTGCTGACGGGGATGGCGACCAGCTACTTTGATTTTCTGACCTATCCCGTTGCGTCGCTGGGAATGCCGCTGATCGTGTGGCTGCTGCTGCACCGGGACGAGACGGCGCGGGCCTGCCTCTGGCGGATGGTGCGCTGCGGTCTGTGCTGGGCTTTGGGCTACGCGGGCATGTGGGCCGGAAAGTGGGCGCTGGCGCTTTTGTACGGCAGCGAGGGCTTTTGGTCTACGCTGGTGGGCAGTCTGGAAGTGCGCACGTCCCACGAGGTGCGGGGCGTGGGGGAGATCGGCCGGTTGGACGCTCTGTGGAAGGCAGCGTCCGTGTTTTTCAAGAAGCCCTACTTCATGGCCGGGGCGGCGGCGCTTTTCGGCTATGGGGCCGTATTTGTCCGCCGCAGGGCCCGGAAACTCCCGATGGAGAAAAACAGCCGCGGACTGGCCGCCGCGCTGGGTTGCGTGGCGCTGCTGCCGCTGGGGTGGTATCTTTTCACCGCCAATCATACCTACAATCATGCCTTCTTCACGTCCCGCGCCCTGTGCGTGACGGTTTTCGGACTGACGGGGGCACTGACATGCTGCCTCCCGGCAAGGGAAAAGAAATAAAATTGAATTACGTTCAAATTTCATTTGGAAAATCGGAGTTCTCCTCTTGCTAACTCCGATTTTTTCTTGTATGATAGGCGAGCGAGACAACCCAACGCCGCACGCCGGCCGTCCCGGGATGATCCCCCGAAGCGGCTGCGCATTTCAAATATGACCCATATCGTTGCTTCCTGATTCGACAAGACCAAAGGAGAATATTTGCCATGCCTCAAACAAAGACACAGGCCGGAGGGAAGAAAGCCCGGTTGCTGTGGTACTTCCTCAGGGGCAGCAAGCGGTTTTATCTGGCCGCTGTGCTGTGTTCTGTGTGCATTACTTTTCTGGACATGCTGACGCCGCAGTTGATCCGTATCACCATCGACAACGTGCTGGGACAGCTGCCGCTGAACGTGCCCGCCTTTCTGGAGCCTGCGTGGCTTCGGCTGGGCGGCGTGGAAGCCCTGCGCACCCACCTGTGGTGGATCGCGCTGGCGGTGATCGCCATTGCACTGGTGATCGCCTTCTTCCGCTACGGCAACATGACGCTGACCACCAAGGCCTCGGAAACCTTCGTGCGCACCATGCGCAACGATCTGTTCGCCCATATTCAGCGCCTGCCCTTCTCGTGGCATATGAAAAACCAGACCGGCGACATCATCCAGCGCTGTACCTCCGATGTGGATATGATCCGCAACTTCGTCACAGAGCAACTGATTCAGCTGTTCCGGGTGGCGGTGCTGCTGGTGCTGGGTCTGAGCTTCATGATCCGCATGAACTGGCGGCTGTCCATGGTGGCGCTGGCCAGCATCCCCATCGTGGTGGGCTATTCCACCTACTTCCATCGCCATATTTCCAAGCGCTTCACCGAGTGCGACGAAAGCGAAGGCAGGCTTTCCACCATCGCGCAGGAAAACCTGACCGGCGTGCGGGTGGTTCGCGCCTTCGGCCGGGAGCTGTATGAAAAAGAGCGCTTCGACAAGGAAAACGAGCACATGACCGATCTGTGGGTCAAACTGAGCGGTTCGCTGAGCCATTTCTGGGCCATCGGCGACTGCGTGAGCATGATCCAGGTCATGCTCATTATCGTGCTGGGCACCGTGATGTGCGTCCGGGGCGATATGACCTCCGGCGAGCTGGTCTCCTTCATTTCCTACAACTCCATGCTGATCTGGCCCGTGCGTTCGCTGGGCCGCACCATTTCCGAAATGAGCAAGGCGGGCGTTTCCATCGACCGTATCCAGTACATCATGGATTCTCCCGAGGAGCACGACAAGCCCGACGCCTGCACGCCGCCCCTGAACCGGGATATCCGCTTCGAGCACGTGTCCTTCGGCTATGACGGCGAACACAGGGTGCTGGAGGACGTGAACGCCACCATCCCCGCTGGCAGCACCTTCGCCATTCTGGGGTCCACCGGCTCGGGCAAGTCCACACTGATGCACTTGCTGAACCGCCTGTATGATCTACCGCCGGAAAACGGCCGCATCACCATCGGCGGCGTGGATATCGCCGACATGAAGGCGGACTGGGTGCGCCAGAACATCGGCATGGTGCTGCAGGAGCCCTTCCTGTTCTCCCGCACCATCGGCGAGAACATCGGCATTGCCAGCCGGGAACTGACCATGACGGAAATGCGTGAAGCAGCTCATATTGCCTGCATCGACGAAACCATCGACAGCCTGACCAAGGGCTACGACACCATCGTAGGCGAACGGGGCGTGACCCTGTCCGGCGGTCAGAAGCAGCGCGCGGCCATCGCCCGCACCCTGACCCGCAAAACGCCCATTCTGGTCTTTGACGATTCCCTGTCCGCCGTGGACGCGCAGACCGACGTCCTTATCCGCACCCGTCTGCGGGAGCGCATGAAGGACAGTACTGTGATCCTGATCTCCCACCGCGTCACCACCCTGATGGAGGCCGACCAGATCATGGTGATGGACAAGGGCCGCGTGACCCAGCTGGGCACCCATGAAGAACTGATGAAGCAGGAGGGCGGTATGTACCGCCGCATTTACGACCTGCAAATGTCTTTGAAAGAGGAGGAAGACGCGTGAGCAAACAGGAACAGCTGAGCAGCGTGCATCTTCCCTGGTTTGGCATTCCCCGCATCGCGCGGTATTTCAAGCCGTACCGCGGCATGATCGCCGTCATGTTCGCCTGTGTGCTGATGAACGGCCTGATGGACATCATCCTGCCGCTGTTTCAGCAATACGCCATCGACGTGTTCGTGCTGGGAAACACCACTCAGGGCATTGTCCCCTTTACCATCCTTTATGCGGCGCTGATCGTCACGGAGGCGCTGCTGATTCGGGCGAGCATCTACCGGGCCAGCAAGCTGGAAATGGACGTGGGCCGCGACATGAAGCGGGACGCGTTCCAGCACCTGCAGACCCTTTCCTTTTCCTACTTTAACACCAACAGCGTGGGCTACATCCACGCCCGGGTCATGAGCGACACGGGCCGCATCGGCTCCACTCTGTGCTGGGGCATGTTCGACGGTGTCTGGAACGTGACCTACGTCATCGGCTGCGTGATCTCCATGTTCTGCCTGAACGCCCAGCTGGCATTTTGGGTGGTCATCATCATCCCCTTTGTGGCGCTGATCTCCGCCTTTTTCCAGCGGAGACTGGTCATCGGCAACCGCCGCATCCGTGAAGCCAATTCCAAGATCACCGGCGGCTTCAACGAGGGCATCACCGGAGCCAAGACCACCAAAACACTGGTGGTGGAGCAGCGCATGGACGAGGACTTCCACAGGCTGACAGACGAAATGCGCTCGGTCTCCGTGCGCACGGCCCGCTACCGGGCGCTGTTCGTCTCGCTGGTGATCTTTGCTTCGGCCATTGCGCTGGCCATGGTGCTCTGGAAGGGCGGAGACATCGCCCAGAACGCGCCGCTCATCATGCAGATCGGCACATTGAGCGTATTCATGACCTACGCTACGGGTTTGATGGAGCCGGTGCAGTGGCTGGCCCGGGTCATTTCCGACCTGATCGCCGTGCAGGTGAACATTGAGCGCGTCACAAACCTGCTGGCGACGGAATCCGACGTGAAGGACACGCCGGAGGTTATTGAAAAGTACGGCGACTGCTTCCATCCCAAGAAGGAAAACTGGGAGCCGCTGGCGGGCCGCGTCACCTTCGACGACGTGACCTTCCGCTATCCCGACGGCGACGTGAACGTACTGGAGCACTTCAATCTGGAAGTGCCGGAAGGCTCCAACGTGGCCATCGTGGGAGAGACGGGCGCGGGCAAGTCCACCATTGTCAATCTGGTCTGCCGCTTCTTTGAGCCGACCTCCGGCCGGATCCTGATCGACGGCGTGGATGCGCGGGAGCGCAGCCAGCTCTGGCTGCACCAGAACATCGGCTACGTGCTGCAAACGCCTCATCTGTTCTCCGGCACGGTTTTGGAAAATCTGCGCTACGGCAAGCCGGACGCGACCATGGAGGAGATCGACAAGGCGGTAAAGACCGTCTGCGCCGACCGGGTGATCGAAAAGCTGGAAAAGGGCTACGACACCGACGTGGGCGAGGGCGGCGACCTTTTGTCCACCGGCGAAAAGCAGCTGATCTCCTTTGCCCGGGCCATTCTCTGCGACCCGCGCATCGCCATTCTGGACGAGGCCACGTCTTCTATCGACACGCTGACCGAGCGCTGGATTCAGGAGGCCATCGACAAGCTGATGGAGGGCCGCACGTCCTTTGTCATCGCCCACCGGCTTTCCACCATCCGCAAGGCGGACGTGATCCTGGTGGTGGACGACGGCAAGATCGTCGAGCGGGGCAGCCACGCCGAGCTGATGAAAAAACGGGGCCACTACTACAACCTCTACCCCCGCCAATTCGAAAAAGAATCCTTGCAGCAGCAGGGCTAAAGCCCTGCACCCGCTTCTGCGCGCCGATGGCGCGCAGGGGTGTAGGGGGACATGCCGCTTGACCGGGGTTTTACCGCCGTGGCACGAAAGGTGCC
>URJB01000092.1 GCA_900548145.1 uncultured Eubacteriales bacterium
GTCGCCGTGCCGCCTGCTTTCTTTGGTACTTTCTTTCGCTTCGAAAGAAAGTACTTCCCCCCTCGGTGCGGCAGCCCCACCGTCCGCGCCGGAGTCGGCGCGTCAGGCCCCGTATCAGAAAATTGCCTACGGCAAAGATAACGTATAACACCGCCAGAGAATTTTCCTTTTCCCCGCACCACCGCAGCAAATAAACACCCAATGGGACAGCAGAACCGCCATGTGCAAACATTTGCTTACCTTTTTTCCGCGTTTTCTCTCCCAAATCCCCTATTTAACGAACAAACAAAAAATATCTAAAAAAAATGTTCGGATTTTTACTTTACAAATCCCTTTTTTGGGTGTATGATAATTCCTGTATTCCGAACCTGACTATGAACCAGCTACAGGAGGATGAAACCCATGAAGAAAATTCTCGGTCTGCTTCTTGCCCTCTGCCTGATCGCCGGCTGCACCAGCGCCTTCGCCGCCGGTATCCCCGTGGAACAGGTCAAAATCGGCTACATCACCATCGGTGATGAAAACGAAGGTTATTCCGCCAACCACCTCAATGGTCTGAAGGAAGCTCAGGCTGCTCTGGGCATCTCCGACGATCAGGTGCTGTGCAAGTACAACGTGCCCGAGACCGAAGACGCCTATGAAGCCGCCATCGACCTGGCGGAGCAGGGCTGCAATATCATTTTCGCCACCAGCTTCGGCCATGAGAGCTATGTGTTCCAGGCCGCTGCCGAATATCCCAACATTCAGTTCTGCCACGCCACCGGCAACTCCGCGATGAACAGCGAACTGACCAACGTGCATAACTACTTCTACGCGGTGTACGAATCCCGCTATGTCAGCGGCGTGGTCGCCGGTATGAAGCTGGCTCAGATGATCGAGGACGGCACCATCACTGCTGAAAATGCCAAGATCGGCTACGTGGGCGCTTTCCCCTTCGCCGAAGTGATCTCCGGCTTCACCTCCTTCTTCCTGGGCGCCCGCAGCCAGTGCCCCTCCGTTACCATGGAAGTCCGCTACACCAACAGCTGGGGCGATATGGCTCTGGAAAAGGAAACCGCTGAGGCTCTGATCGCTGACGGCTGCGTGCTCATTTCCCAGCATGCCGACACCACCGGCGCTCCCTCCGCTTGCGAAGCTGCCGGCGTTCCCTGCGTGGGCTACAACATTTCCATGCTGCCCGTTGCCCCCAACACTGCTCTGACCTCCGCTGCCGGCGACTGGGGCGCTTACGTGACCTACGCCGTGAAGTGCCTGATCGACGGGGAAGAAATCGCCCGCGACTGGTGCAAGGGCTACGCCGAAGGCGCTGTGTACACCACCGAACTGAACGACAGCATCGTGGCCCCCGGCACTGCCGAGAAGGTCGCCGAGCTGGAAGAAGCCTTCAAGGCTGGCACCGTCAAGGTGTTCGACACTTCCGCCTTCACCGTCAACGGCGAGACCCTGACCTCCTACACCACCGCCTATGGTCTGGAAGGCATCGAAATGGTGTCCGACGGCGAGTTCCATGAGAGCTCCGTCCGCAGCGCTCCTTATTTCGACATTCTCATTGACGGCATCACCGCTGTTGTGGAATAATAGAAACCGTTCCACCGCAGTCCCCGGACGCGGTTTCGGGGCTGCGGCTGGTCTAAAGCCGCCGGAGGGTCTATCAGCCCTCCGGCGCGCTTTGTTGTATGATGGAATCAGGACATGGATTGCGGAGGGATCGAATTGCAGCCAAACGACGTGTTGATCGAAATGCGCGGCATCACCAAGCATTTCGGCTCGGTGGTCGCCAATGAAAACGTGAATCTGACCGTGCGCCGGGGCGAGATTCTCAGCGTGCTGGGCGAAAACGGCAGCGGCAAAACGTCGCTGATGAACATGCTGGCCGGGATCTACTTCCCGGACGCCGGGCACATCTACATGAACGGTCAGGAAGTGGTCATCCGTTCGCCCAAGGATGCTTTCGCTCTGGGCATCGGCATGATCCATCAGCATTTCAAGCTGGTGGATGTGCTTACCGCAGCCGAAAACATCATTCTGGGTCTGCCCGGCCCTTTGAAGTTGGACATGAAGAAGGTCACGAAGGAAATTCGTGATCTGGCGGAAAAGTACGGCTTCGAGCTGGATCCCGAGCGCAAAATCTATGAAATGAGCGTGTCCCAGAAGCAGACGGTGGAGATCGTCAAGATGCTTTACCGCGGAGCCAACGTGCTCATTCTGGACGAACCCACCGCCGTTCTGACCCCTCAGGAGACGGAAAAGCTGTTTCAGGTGCTGCGTAACATGCGCGATCAGGGGCACTCCATCCTGATCATTACCCACAAACTCAACGAAGTGCTCAGCCTGAGCGACCGCGTGGCCGTGCTGCGCAAGGGCGAATCCATCGGCACGGTGGACACGAAGGATGCGACAGAGCGCAGCCTGACCGAAATGATGGTGGGCAAGAAGGTCGAGCTGGACATCGAACGTCCCGATCCCGTCGATCCCATCATGAAGCTGAAGCTGACCAACGTCAACGCCGTGGATCACGAAGGCCGCCCTGTGCTGTCGAACATCGAGTTCGAAGCCTTCACCGGCGAAATTTTGGGCATTGCGGGCATTGCGGGCAGCGGTCAGAAGGAACTGCTGGAGGCCATCGCGGGTCTGCAGCCCCTGACCAGTGGCCGCATCCAGTACCGCAACCGCAAGGGCCACATCAAGGAACTGACCGAAATGAGCGCGCAGGAGATCCGCGAGATCGGCATCCGGCTGGCCTTCGTGCCCGAGGACCGTCTGGGCATGGGGCTGGTCTCCTCCATGGGCATGACGGACAACATGATGCTCCGCTCCTACCGCCACGGCCACGGCTTTTTCTCCGAGCGCAAGCAGCCCCGGGAGCTGGCCGAGACCATCATGAAGGAGCTGGAGGTGGTCACCCCCAGCGTGGAATGGCCCGTAGGCCGCATGAGCGGCGGCAACGTGCAGAAGGTGCTGGTAGGCCGTGAGATTTCCTCTTCTCCGCAGGTGCTGATGGTGGCCTATCCCGTCCGCGGACTGGACATCAACTCCTCCTATACGATCTATCACCTGCTCAACGAGCAGAAAAAGAAGGGGTCCGCCGTTATCTGCGTGGGCGAGGATCTGGACGTGCTGCTGGCCCTGTGCGACCGCATTCTGGTGCTGGCTGACGGCAAGATCAGCGGCATTGTAGACGCGCGCACCGCCACCAAGGAGGACGTGGGTCTGCTGATGACCAACCACGGCTATCGCGAAGCGGACAAGGAGGCGGAAGCATGAGTCAGGTATCCACCAAAGAACCCCTGTTTCATATCGTCAAGCGGGAGGGCGTGACCTTCGTCCGTGCGTCGCTGATCCGTCTGGTTGCCATTTTGCTGGCGCTGGTGGTCTGCGCGTTCGTCATTATGGGCATGACGGGCATGAATCCCCTGAGCGTATACGCCGGGATCTGGAGCGGCGCGGTAGGCACGGCCCGGCGCACCTGGGTCACCCTGCGGGACTCGGCCATTCTTCTGTGCATCGGCTTTGCGGTGCTGCCCGCCTTCCGGATGCGCTTCTGGAACATCGGCGCCGAAGGGCAGGTGCTGGTGGGGGCCATGGCCACCGCCGCCGTGATGATCTACGGTGCCGACCTTCCCAGCTGGACGCTGTACGCCCTCTGCCCCATTGCCGGAATCGCGGCGGGCAGTCTGTGGGGCATGATTCCCGCGTTTTTCAAGGCCCATTGGAACACCAATGAGACCCTTTTCACCCTGATGCTCAACTACATCGCCATGCAGCTGGTGTCCTTCGCCATCGTCTACTGGGAGACCCCCAAGGGTTCCAACCACGTGGGCCTAATCAACAACCAGACCAAGGCCGGCTGGCTGCCCTCCATCGGCGGCAACGGCTACCTGCTGCCCATCATCATCGTGATGGTGCTGATGGTGCTGATGTACCTGTACATGAACTACTCCAAGCAGGGCTATGAGATCGCCGTGGTAGGCGAAAGCGAAAACACCGCCCACTACGCCGGTATCAACGTCAAGCGGGTCATCATCCGCACCATGGCCATTTCCGGCGGCATCGGCGGTCTGGCGGGCTATCTGCTGGCCAGCGGCGTGGGCCACACCATTTCCACCGGGCTGGCAGGCGGGCGCGGCTTCACGGCCATCATCGTGGCGTGGCTGGGCAAGCTGAATCCCTTTGCCATGGTCTTTGTGGCCTTCTTCCTGGTCTTTATGGAAAAGGGCGCGGGGCAGATCGCTACCCAGTTCAACCTGAACGAAAACGCCAGCGACATCATCACAGGCATCATCCTGTTCTTCATTTTGGGCTGTGAGTTCTTCATCCACTATCAGGTGGAGCTGCGCAAGCGGGAAAAGGAGGCGGCGAAGGCGTGAGCATCATCATCGTATTTCTGCAAAAGGCCATTGCGCAGGGCATCGCCATTCTCTACGGAGCCAACGGCGAAATTCTGACGGAAAAAACCGGCAACCTGAATCTGGGCGTTCCCGGCATGATGTACATGGGCGGCGTTGCCGGGCTGATCGGCGCGTTCCTTTATGAAAACAGCGCGGCGACCCCCTCTCCCATCGTGGGAATGCTGATCGCGCTGATCTGCGCGCTGGTCTGCTCCGGGCTGGGCGCACTGCTCTACAGCATTTTGACCATTTCTCTGCGGGCGAATCAGAACGTGACCGGCTTGGCGCTGACCACCTTCGGCATGGGCTTCGGCAACTTCTTCGGCGGCTCCCTGTCCAAGCTGGCGGGCGGCGTAGGCCAGATCTCCACCAAGGTCACGGCCAGCGCTTTCCGGGCGAAGATTCCCTTTCTCAGCAATCTGCCCGTCGTGGGCGAATTGCTGTTCAGCTACGGCTTCCTGACCTACTTCGCCATCATTGCCACCATCATCCTCAGCTGGATGATCTACCGTACCCGGGTGGGCTTAAATCTCCGGGCGGTAGGCGAGAATCCCGGCACGGCGGATGCGGCGGGCATCAACGTTCCTCTTTACAAGTATCTTTCCACCTGCATCGGCGGGATGCTGGCCGGTCTGGGCGGCCTGTACTTCGTCATGGAGTACACCGGCGGCACCTGGGTAAACAACGGTTTCGGCGACCGCGGCTGGCTTGCCATCGCGTTGGTGATCTTCGCCCGCTGGCGGCCCCTGAGCGCCATCTGGGGCAGCATGTTATTCGGCGGCCTGTACATTCTCTATCTCTACGTTCCCGGTCTGGACCGGAGTATGCAGGAGATCTTCAAGGCGCTCCCCTATCTGGTCACGATCATTGTTCTGGTGCTGACCAGTCTACGCAAGAAGCGGGAAGACCAGCCCCCGGCCGGTCTGGGCAACGCCTACTTCCGCGAAAGCAGGGGCTAGGCAGGGGCAGTGC
>URJB01000093.1 GCA_900548145.1 uncultured Eubacteriales bacterium
AGACCCCTCCATTGGCTTTCCCCTATTGAGTTCATTGTCCAATATGTTTGACAAATCTACACAGGCTGAATGTTACAGGATGCACCCGCTTTATTAGTGGCATCGGAATTTTTCCGTACTGCTGCGGGCAATTTCTGCATCGCTGTCTTCATTAACATTGCGCTTTCTGTCGATTTTCCTATTGATTTACTTTTATCAACGGCCTATACTCTTCGAAAAAGGAGGCCGTTCCCATGAAAAAAATATTTTTGCTGGTTTTAGTACTCGTCTGTCTATTTTCAGTTGCCATGGCAGAAGAAACCGATTTAGAGTTTGCCTCCAAAATGGATTATGTTCTTGAGCTCCCGGACGTGATTCGCAAGGGAGCCTATTCTGGCGAAACCGTGAATGGCATTCCGAACGGTTTTGGTGTTTTTGAAACAGCCAATTCTTCCGGCATAAATTGGCATTATATCGGTCAATGGGAAAATGGAAAAATGTCTGGCGAGGGTGGCCAATATTGGGATGATGGAAGAGTGGAAGAGGGAGTTTTTACAGAAAACAGGCTGCTATGCGGTATGATGCGTCAGTCTAATGACGAATACGTGTGGATTAACTACGAACCAAATGAACACGGTCATTATGAAGCGAAAGAATATCGGGAGGACGGAAGTCTCCGCTGTGAATGCTGTATCGATTCATATACGGGAAATTACCATAAAGGAACGATTTACACCAAAGACGGGAAAGTGTTTTTCTCCGGCGAATTTGGAGAAGGATTCGATTGGAATCTAATGTATGTCCGATAATTGCAAAGGGAACAGCTTAGATCATTTATTTAATAGAACATCATCACGGGAAGGGCAGGGTCAATTCTTTTGCGAGCCTGCTCGGCTGTCATGAACGGCGGCAGGATGCATACAAAATTCCGTCTCTGTTTGCGGAAAAGCTTGCTTTTTCCTTGAGAGAATGGTAAGATAACATGTACATTCGCTAAGGAGGGACCCCAGATGACCGCTATGCAGTGGATCGTAGGCATTTTGCTTTTGATATCCGCCCTGATCTTGGTCGTGTCTGTTTTGCTGCAGAGCAGCGAAAGCAGCGGCATCGGCGCCGTGAGCGGTGCTGCCGAGACCTTTTTTGGGAAGAATAAGGCCAAGGGCATGGAAGCGAAGCTGGCGCTGACGACGAAGATTTGCGCTGGTGTGTTCGTCGCGCTTTCCATCGTTCTGATGTTCTTGGGCTGAAAAAACAAAAGGCCTGTCAAACCGCCGCTTCGAAAGATGCGGCGGTTTTGCTTATGCCTAAAGCGCGCCGTTTCAGGACAGGGGCCGCCATTTGACACTCCCTGCCTTTTTTGATACACTGACCCATGCAAAAAAGAGCGGAAAATCGGGGCTTTTGCCGTTTCCCGCCCAACCCGTCCGCCCGGCGGACGGCCCGAAAGGAGTCCCGGAAATGACTTTGGATGTAATGCTCAACGAGCGGGAATGGCGGAAGGAACACCGGCCCGGCTGGCTGCTGCTGGTCTCGGCGGCGGCGATCTACGCCGCCACGCTGTTTCTGTATCATTATGAGATGCAGTTTTCCTTGACCGATCTGGCGGTTCACGCCAACATCGCGGCGGATTTCGATTTTACCGACCTGCACTCCATCACCAGCCGTCTGGCCTATCCCCTGTGGCATTTGATGACCAGCTGCGTCTATCAGCTGGGGCTTCCCATTGAATGGGCCGCACCGGTGATCTGCAGCCTGTGCAAGGTACTGACCTTCGTGTTGACCCAGCGGGTGCTGGTGGGCCTGTGCCGGGGCAAGGTGAAGGAAAACACGCTCACACTGGCGGCGGTGCTGGTCAACGTGGTGACAGCGGTGTTCATCCCCGGCGTGAACGACCGGGTGTACCGCGGCTTTGGCTATACCATCGGTTCCCCCAACGTGTGGCACAACCCCACGCAACAGGCGGTGCTGGTCTCCGCACTGATGGTGCTGCCCCTTCTGTGCCATTGCTGGTACGAGTTTGAACGGCGCTACCCCGAGGAAGGCGAGAAAACGCTGCTGCCCTGGGGAGAGGTGATCCTGCTGGCGGTCTTCCTGATGGGCAGTCTGGCCTGCAAGCCCACCTTCCTGCAGGCGCTGATTCCGGCGGCGTTCGTGATGTTTCTGGTGGAGCTGTGCCGCCGCCCCCGCTGCTGGCGCTATTTCGGGCAGATCGTGCTGGCGTTTGTGCCTGCGGTGGCGTATTTTCTGCTGCAATACCTGTACTACACCGGCGTAGTGGTGGAATATACCAGCGGCGTGGAGTTCGGCGTGACGTTGGACAGCTTCCTGAGTATGCTGCGCTCCACGGTGATGATGTCCGTGTTCCCGCTGTATGCCATCGTGTGCTGCTATAAAAAAGGAATGTTCAAGGATCGGATGCTGGTGCTGGCCCTGCTGATGGTGTTTTTCAGCCTGCTGGAGGGCATGGCCTTCCGGGAGACCGGCCTGCGGGAAGGCCACGGCAACTTCACTTGGGCCGCCAATTCCAGCTCCTTTGTGCTGTGGGTCGTCATGGCGGGCATTTTCCTCCGGGAGTTCGTTTCCGGTCTGAAGGCCAGGACTCTGTCCTCCGGACGGAAGGCCGCCTATGCTGTCGGCTTTGCGCTGATGGGCTGGCACGCGGCTTCGGGCGTGTACTACCTGTATTTCCTGCTGAGCACGGGAAACGCTTTTTGATCGTCCCTTCGCGGAACGAATAAGGAGGGTCCTTCATGAACGATGAAAAAAAGCTGTCCCGGCAGGAAGCGGCCGTGCGCCTGTGCGCCGCCTCCATGGTGCTGTATACGGTGTGGCTGCTGATCCCGGCGATTCAGACCACGTGCCGGGCCATGACCGGCTGTGCGGCAGTGGCGCTGTTTGGACTGGGCGTTTTGCTGGACTGGGAATATTTTCGGGCCCACTGGGCGCTGCTGGTGGGACAGGCGCTTTGCGCGGCCTGTGCGCCGCTGATCCTGTATTTCTTTCTGGAACGGGGCGGTACGGGGTTCGCCGGATTTTACGTGCAGAACGCCATGCTCTGGTTCCCGCTGATCTATCTGTCCTACAGCCGCCAGAAGAACGACCATCGCCTGTGGCGGTACTGGAAATGGGCGCTGCTGGGGGCGATGGCGCTGACCACCCTGACCACCATCGGCTGGCTGATCGAGGGAATGCTCCGGGGCGGCAGGATCTACGCCTATTCCCGTTCGCTGGGCTATGCGGAGCCGGGGCGGGAAGCCTATTTGAAGGAATTGATGCTGCGCAATATCGGCGGCTATGATTTCGTCTATGCCACGGTGGTCTCCCTGCCCTTTACCTGCGTGGGCATTTCGGAAAATCGCGGCTGGAAACGGGCGGGCTTTACGGCCTTTCTGCTGGCGCAGGCCGTCATGGTGATGCTGAGCCAGTACACCTACGCCATGGTATTCACCGCGGCCATTCTGGCGGTGGAACTACTGGCGCTGATCCTGCGGAAGCTGGCAAAGCTGAAAACGGGCCCGTCGCTGCTGTGGGCGCTGGTTCCGTTAATGCTGGTGTTCCTGTTCCGGGTGCCATTGGTCAATGCGGCCGCGGCTTTCTGTGACGCAAAGGGCTTGAGCAGTGTGTCCCACAGTCTGCATCAGTTGCTGACTGCCTTGGAGGGCGGCGCACTGGAAGGGGAAAATCGCTTGAGCCATTACCGTGTTGCGTGGGAAGGATTCTGCGCTTCGCCGCTGGTGGGCTCGCTTCTGGGCGGCACGAAGCAGTTGAGCCAGCATAGCGAAGTGCTCGATCTGCTGTCCGGCTTGGGTGTTTTGGGCACGGCGGTCTTCCTGACCATGGAGGGCATTATGCTCCGCGGGGGACTGAAAGGCCTTCGGCAGAGCCCCTGCCGGGCACAGGTCTGGACGGCGTTCTGCGCATTTGCAGCAGTCGCCGCCTTGGGAACTGTCTTTTACAGCCGGGATGTGTTTCTGGTGCTGGCGGGTGGATCATCCGGGATTCTCACCGCACCAAAGAAAAAGGCATAAAGTGACATATGAAAAGGACAGTCTGCGTTTCTGCAGACTGTCCTTTTTGTGTTCCGAAAAGGGTGCGCAGTACCGAGGGTCGAGGACACCGCACAGCGGTACCGCAAGCCCGAAGCCCACGACGCGCAAGCAGGGTGGGCCGTAACCGATCAGGCGTCCCGATAGCCGTTGGGGTTGTTTTTCTGCCAGCGCCAGCTGTCGCGGCACATGTCTTCCAAGGTCTTTTCCGCCGTCCAGTGCAGCAGTTCCTTGGCCTTGGACGGGTCGGCATAGCAGGTGGCGATATCGCCCGGGCGGCGGGGAGCAATGCGATAGGGAATCTCAATGCCGTTGGCCTTTTCGAAAGCCTTGACCATGTCCAGCACACTGTAGCCCACGCCGGTGCCCAGATTGATGATCTCGCAGCCGTGATGATCTGCCAGATAGTTCACCGCAGCCACGTGACCCTTGGCCAGATCCACCACGTGGATGTAATCCCGCACGCCGGTGCCGTCGGGGGTGTCGTAATCGTCGCCGAAAACACTGAGCTGCTTGAGCCGCCCGGAAGCGACCTGCGTGATGTAGGGCATCAGATTGTTGGGAATGCCCACGGGATCCTCGCCGATCAGCCCGCTTTCATGTGCGCCGATGGGGTTGAAGTACCGTAGCAGCGCCACGGACCAGTCCGGATTGGCAAAGGCCACGTCCTTCAAAATCTGCTCGATCATGTACTTGGTCCAGCCGTAGGGATTGGTGCAGCCCATGGAGCGCATGTCCTCCCGGAAGGGAACCTCCTCGCACAGGCCGTATACCGTGGCCGAGGAGCTGAACACGATGCGCTTGACGCCGTAGCGGCGCATACACTCGCACAGTGTCAGGGTAGTGTCCAGATTGTTGCGGTAGTATTCCAGCGGCTTGGAAACGCTTTCGCCTACGGCCTTATAACCCGCAAAGTGAATGACCGCGTCGAAGCGTTCCTTTTCGAAAATGGCATTCATGGCCTTTTCGTCGCTTACGTCCGCTTCGTAGAAGGGAATGTCCTGACCGGTGATGGTTTTCAGCCGATCCAGCACCTTGGGACTGGCATTGTAGAAGTTGTCCACGATCACCGGCTGGTGCCCTGCGCTGACCAGCTCCACACAGGTGTGGGAGCCGATAAACCCAGCGCCGCCGGTCAATAGAATCTTCATGGGTGTGTTCCTCCTTGGTAGAGTGTGCGGATGAACCGCAACGGGAGAAGAACCAAAAGGGACGATTTTGTTCGACAGAACGCCTGTGCCGGGATGGAGTGCAGACAGCGGCGGGCAACCGGCGCTTTTCAGCCCGGCATTCATTGACCGACCAGCCCGGCGAG
>URJB01000094.1 GCA_900548145.1 uncultured Eubacteriales bacterium
TGTATCCACTGGATACCCGCTTCCCTTCGTTCCCCTTTGGAAACCTTCGGGCACCAAAGTTGGCAAGAAACCGAAGGGGCTGTAACCATCGCTCTCGCGGACAAATATTCGCTTTTTGAAAAGAACAAAGGGGGGCTTTCCTCGAAGCGCCCCTCACTGCCGTGAGCTCCGCTGTCAGCGCTTCAACTGCCACGCAGTGCAGAACCCCTCGCCGACCGGCTGCGCACCAGCCCTCAAACCCCGTTTTTCTCCTTCACCCCGTCCCCGAACCTGTCCAGCGCCAGCGCCGCCGCAAACCCGGCCAGCGCACAGGCCGCGCAGGCGATCCCCTGCGATACGCTGTCATAATGCAGGGGCACGATCATCAGCGTAGACGCGCATACCACGCCCAGAATCACGTGATAAACCAGTGCATAGTGGGTCTCCAGCAAGTGGTTCACAAACCGGGCGGTCAGAAGCGCCGTCAACAGAATGCCGCACAGCAGCGGCAGAATGCATCCCCACTGGATCTGCGCAAGCGAAGGAAAGGCCCCGCCCTTTCCCATCCAGAAGGCGAAAACATCCTTCACCCACGTGGCGATGGAACCGATGCCCGCCGTCATAGGCTCATACAGCCCCATGAAAATCAGGATGGACGAGGACGAAAGTCCCGGCAAAACCAGACTCAGCCCCCATACCGCCCCGCAGAAGAAATACCATCCGCTGTTTGGCTGAATGGCCGCAGCAGAAGAAAACTTGAATAGGCTCAACAACCCCAGCAGGATCACAAAGCTCAACCCGAACGCCCAGCCGCAGCGGGCGTTTCGACCTTTTAACCCCGCCTCCCGCCAGAGAGAAGGGATCGTACCCAGGATCAACCCGAAGAACAGACAGGTCACGATGGCCGAATCTGCCCCGAAGGCCAGCTCCACCACCTTCGACAGCCCTACAAACCCAATGGCGCAGCCGATCAGTACGGGAATAAACAGCCGGTAGTACTGCCGGAACGCCTTGCCCGGATGGGATAGAAGCGCCATCATGGGCTGATAGATGCCGAACAGCACGCACATCACGCCGCCGCTGACGCCGGGCAAGATTGCGCCCACGCCGATCAGAGCGCCGTGCAGCACGTGCATCAGCCATTGACCGGCGGTCATTTTCGTTGTTTCGCTGGAATGAGCCATTCTTTTTTTCCTCCTTCATTGGCAAACTGCCCGGTCATCATAGCATACCCGCGGCAGTTTTCCCATAAGCCTGTGGAAAAACAGACAGGTTCTTAACCTGTTTCAAAATTTTATGAAGATAACGCCGCTTTTTCTTTGATGACCCGTTTATTTACGGTTTCTTCACAGGTTTGCAGTGAGTTCTTCATGCGGGTCGTGTATGATAAACTGGGAAAGCGTATCGGCGCGCCGCCTTTTTTGCGGCTGCCGGAATTATGGAAGGAAAGAGTGGAACGCATGGAAAACGCAAAGAAAAAGAGCAGAAAGAAAAAAGTGCTTATTTGGGTTCTGATCGTCCTGCTTGCGCTGGCCGGGGGCGGGTGGTATGCCATGAAGCGGATGAACGACGCGATGCAGACCGCCGCCAGTGCTCAGAATACCTACACCGTGACCCGGGGAAATGTGTCCGTTACCATCACCGGCAGCGGCAAATTGGAAACGCCCGATACGGCGGATGTGACCCTGCCCGTGGGCGTGAAGGTGGATACCCTGTTTGTGAAGGAGGGCGATTCGGTCAAGGCGGGCGACGTGCTGGCCGCGCTGGACGGCGATTCCCTGCAGTACCGGGCGGCGGAGCTGAGCTCCGAACTGGCTGCGCTGGATCAGCAGCTGGGTTCCCGCAAGACCCGCAGCCGCATCACCGCCCCGGTGGAAGGCCGCGTCAAGTACCAGCCCGCCGCCGCGGGAGACGATGTGATCGAAGCCGTCAACGAGTACGGCTGTTTGGCGATCCTTTCCACCGACGGCAGTATGGAGGTGCGCCTTCAGACCGAAGCGGCTCTGTCCCTGAACGACAAGGTCACCGTCCAGTGGGACGGCGGCTCCGCCGAGGGCACGCTGGTCAGTCGGTTGGACGGCGGCTGGCTGGTAACGTTCAGCGACGAAAAGGCTCCCTATCAGGAAACGGCGGAAGTATATTCGGACTCCATGCTGCTGGGCAGCGGAGTCATGGAAATTCACGCGCCGCTGGCGATTTTCGGCAACGGCGGCACCATTTCCGAGGTCAGCTACAGCGTCAACACCCGCGTCTATGCGGGCACGACCCTCTTTACGCTGGAAAACGAGCCGGATACTGACAGCTACCGCAAGGCCCTGTCCGACCGCAATGAAAAGGCCGGTCAGCTGCAGGACATGCTGATGCTCCAGACCAGCCGCAACGTGGTCGCCCCCGCGGACGGCACGGTGCAGCTGATCGGCGTGGAGGAAGGCAAAAAGACCGCCTCTGCCGACGGCTCCGGCGATGTGACCGCCTTTACGCTGGGCAGCGGCGGCGCGGTCAAGATGACCGTGGAGGTGGATGAGCTGGACGTGGCCAAGGTGCAGGTGGGTCAGAGCGCGGAGGTCACGCTGGACGCTTTCTCCGGGGAGAAATTTGCCGCCGAGGTCAGCCGCATTTCCCGCATCGGCAAGCCCTCCGGCAGTATCACCGTGTATGAGACGGACCTGATGCTGACCGGGGACGACCGTCTGCTGGAAGGCATGAACGGCACCGCCGTGATTCTGTCCGAACGGAAGGAAAACGTGCTGCTGATCCCGCTGGGAGCCGTCCACGAGGACGAAAACGGCTCCTATGTGAACCGGGTCACTGCGGACGGCTCCACGGAGCGAACCGCCATTGAAACGGGCCTGTCCGACGGCAGCAACGCGGAAGTCCTTTCCGGCCTGAACGAGGGCGACGAGATCGCCTACACCCCCGCCTCCAACCGGAGAATGTTCGGCTTCGGCCCCATGAGCGGGGCGGGCTTCGGAGGGGAGCAGCCATGACGGAAAACGTGCAGACAAAGCCCGTCATTGAAATGTGGGATATCACCAAAATTTATCACATCGGCGGCGAGGAAGTCCGGGCGCTGGACCACGCCACCCTGACCATCCGGGAAGGGGAATTTGTGGCCATCATCGGCCCCAGCGGCAGCGGCAAGTCGACGCTGATGAACATCATGGGCTGTCTGGACACCGCCGACAGCGGCGAATACCTGCTGGACGGTCAGCAGATCGAGCACTATTCCGAGGACGAGCTGGCCCGTATCCGCAATCGGAAAATCGGCTTCGTATTTCAGAGCTTTAATCTGCTGCCCAAGATGACCGCCCAGGAAAACGTGGAGCTTCCTTTGATCTATCAGGGCGTGAGCGCGGCGGAGCGGCGGAAGCGCTCGGCCGAAGTGCTGCGCCGGGTGGGGCTGGAAAGCCGCGCCGGGCACAAGCCAACGGAGCTTTCCGGCGGCCAGCAGCAGCGGGTGGCCGTGGCCCGGGCGCTGGCGACGGAGCCGGCGCTGATCCTGGCCGACGAGCCCACCGGCAATCTGGACTCCAAGACCGGCAAGGAGATCATGAGCCTGTTTTGCCAGCTGAACGAAGCGGGCAAGACCATTATTCTCATTACCCACAGCGAAGCCGTGGCCCAGCAGGCCCACCGGCGCATCCGCATCATGGACGGCCATGTGCGGGACTGCGGCGACGAGACCGACCCCTTCGGCACTGCCGAAGTATCCCCCGAAAAGGCAGGTGAGGACGCATGAGCATCCAATGCCTGAAAATGGCGTGGGAATCCATCAAGAGCAACAAAATGCGCTCCTTTCTGACCATGCTGGGCATCATCATCGGCGTGACCGCGCTGGTGACGCTGGTCTCGCTGGTGAATGGCGCCACAGGAGCCATCACCAGTCAGGTGGAGTCGCTGGGCAACGACATGCTGATGGTCACGGTCATGGATGATAAATCCGCGCCCCTGCGGCTGGAAAATCTGGAGGAGATCAGCAGGCTGGACGGCGTGCGGCAAGCGTCCCCCAGCGGCTCCATGAACGCCCGGGCCAAGCGCGGCTCCACCGAGACCTCCGTCAGCGTCTACGGCGTGGTGCCCGCCTACGCGGACATTCAGGGTCTGGAGCTGGATCGGGGCCGCTTCCTGAAAACGGCAGATGTGGACAACCGCTCCTACGTGGCGGTGCTGTCCCACGATCTGCACGAGACCCTCTTCGGGGACGAGGACGGGCTGGATCAGTTCATCACCGTCGGCGGGCGCAGCTTCCGAGTGGTGGGCGTGCTGAAGGAAAGCGACTCCATGATGGTCTCCATGATGAACAGCGGCACACTGTATGTGCCCTTTACGGTGGAAAGCCGCATGGCGGGTCAGCCGGACATCATGTCCTTCTACGTTTCCTCCTCCGGCAGCAACGACGACGCGGAGACTGCCGTCAACCAGTATCTGCTGCGGCGCTTCCAGCAGGATGAGGACTCTTTCAGCATCCTGAATATGTCCAGCGTTTCCTCGGCCATGGATACCATCACCGGCACCCTGTCCCTGCTGCTGGGCGGCATTGCGGCCATTTCCCTGCTGGTGGGCGGTATCGGCATTATGAATATCATGCTGGTCTCCGTCACCGAGCGTACCCGGGAGATCGGCATCCGCAAGGCCATCGGGGCCAGCCGGCGCAGCATCATGGCCCAGTTCCTGATCGAGGCCCTGCTCATCAGCCTGCTAGGGTGCTTCTTCGGGCTGGCGCTTTCCGGCGGCATACTGGCCATTGCCACCGCGCTGAACAGCACCATCGTTTTCAGCATGTCGCCTTCGGTGGTGATTTTGGCGGTGGTGTTTTCCTCCGGGGTGGGGCTCATTTTTGGCCTGTACCCGGCCAACAAGGCGGCCAAGAAACACCCCATCGAGGCCCTGCGCTACGAAGGGTAAGAGTCAAACGGGACGCGGCGGAACGCTGCGCCCCGTTTTTTCTGTCAGCCGGGAAGGGAAACGGAGGAAGCCCGGCGGGAGGAAAGTCCAAGTAAATTCACCCTCTGACCGCCCATGCACAAATCCCATCCACTGGCCGTAAGGCCCTCCTAAAAGCTTGCCGCGGCTTCTCAACGATTCCCCCAACCCCTTCCCATCTTTCAGGCAGAACGCCTTTCGGCGCTCTGCTCAGTGTGTCAAAAAAGTGGAGGTGCAGGAGGCCCTGCTGCCACTCAATCGTCGCAGGGACTACTGCCGTAGTCCCTGCTCGTTTCGTG
>URJB01000095.1 GCA_900548145.1 uncultured Eubacteriales bacterium
GCGGGCGCACCAAAGGGCTTTCCGCTCGCCCTTTGGAAACCTTCGGGCACCGAAGTTGGCGAGAAACCCGTAGACGGCAAGTCTTGTTTCCACGCCAGAGTTGGCGTACAACGACACAAGCAGGGGTGCTTTTCTCCCAAACAAAATCGCCGCTTGCAAAAACCCCACACCTGCGGTCACAAGAAGAGCCACCCCGGCCCCTCCGGGTTCTACCCCCTCCCCTCCCCCGCATAGACTTTCCCCGGAGCCAAATCACACTCCCAGCTCCAGAGAGGAAGGGAACGCCCCATGCGCTATTTCGCCGGTGGTAATACATCACAGGGATTCTGTACCCGTTTCGACCACATCCTGCCCAAAGAACAGCAGAAACGAATGTTCTACCTCAAGGGCGGCCCCGGCGTGGGCAAAAGCAGCCTGATGAAGGCCGTAGGCAAAGCTGCCGAGAGCGCGGGCCTCCGGGTGGAATATTTCTATTGTTCCTCCGACCCGGAGAGTCTGGACGGCGTGGCTATTCCCGAAAAAGGCGCCGCCCTGATGGACGGCACCGCGCCCCACGTGTATGACCCCGTTCTCCCCGGTGCGAGGGATACCCTTGTTTCACTGGGCGATTTTCTGGATGAAAAGGCCCTCCGCAGCTCCCGGGAGGAACTGCAGGAGACCCAGCGTCAAATTTCCGCCCGGTTCGCCCGGTGCTACCATTATCTGGCCGCGGCGGCGCAGGTGCGAAAGGCCGCCTGTGCCGGAGAGGAAAAGCCCGCTGCCATGCGCGCCCTGCTGAAGGAGTGGACGGACGTTCTCCCCCTTCGGGGCGGCGAAGGCCGCTGCCGCCAGCTGTTCGGCGAGGCCTTCACCCCGGCGGAACTGGTTCGCCGCACAGAGTTTCCCAAGGAGACCCGCCGGTTTGAGCTTTGCTGCCCGCTGGGCTGCCACCCGGACGGCCTGATGAAGCGGCTGGGCGATATCGTCGCCGCCCGCGGTCTTGACCGCATCGAATTGCTGGACCCGTTGGAGCCGGAGCACGTGCGGCAGCTCTATCTGCCGGGTCACGGCCTGCTTTTTGGTTGCGCCCCTGAGAATACTCCCGACGCTCTCCCCCCGGAACAACTCTTTGCCCTGAAGCCCCGGGAGGAAGAACGCTTCGACCAGAACGCTTATGAACTGCTCTGCCAACGGGCCGTGGAGCAGCTTTCCGCCGCCAAAGCCCTCCATGACCGGCTGGAAGCCCCCTACATCCGCTGCATGGATTTCCTGAAATGGCAGGCAAAGCTGGACTGGATTCTGGAGGAGCTTTCTCTGTTGCCTTCCAAGGGCGAAAACGCCCTGTAGCACCGAACGGGAAAAGGGTTTTCAATCCCGGAAAAGTATGATAAAATGAAGGGCGAAAGAACGTTTTTTGGTTCTTTCGCCTTTTGTTATCCCGTTTTTGATTTTTAATTTCGGAGGCGACCTGAGTGCCCACAGTCGGCGTGATTTCCCTTGGCTGCAGCAAAAACCGGGTGGATACGGAGCTGATGCTCTCCATCCTGAAGGAGCACGGCTATACCATTACCGCGGATGAAAAGGAGGCCGAGGTGCTGATCGTCAACACCTGCGGCTTCATCGACCCCGCCAAGCAGGAGAGCATCGACACTCTGCTGCAGATGGCCGAATACAAGCGCACCGGCAAGTGCAAGGTGCTGGTGGCCACGGGCTGTCTGGCCCAGCGCTATGAAAAAGAGCTCATGACTGATATGCCGGAGATCGATCTGCTGATGGGCGTGAGCCAGTACCCCCGTCTGCCGGAGGCGCTGGAGGCGGCCCTGCACGGCAAGCGCCAGAGCTTCTGCGGCCGGGACAATACCATCCTGTCCGGCGAGCGGGTGCTGACCACCGCGCCCTATTCCGCCTACATCCGCATTGCTGACGGCTGTGACAACCGCTGCGCCTACTGCGCCATCCCCCTGATCCGGGGCGGCTTCCGTTCCCGGGAGATGGAGGACGTGCTGGACGAAATTCGCACGCTGGCCGAAAAAGGCGTGAGAGAGCATGTGCTGGTGGCGCAGGATACCTCCCGCTTCGGCATCGACCGGGTGGGATATTCTCAGCTGCCGGAGCTGATGGAGCGGGCGGCGGAGATTCCCGGCGTGGAATGGCTGCGGGTGCTCTACTGCTACCCGGATGAGATCGACGAAGAACTGCTGAACGCTATGGCGCGTCATGACAACATCTGCAAATATCTGGACTTGCCCCTGCAGCACGCCGACCCGCTGCTGCTGAAGCGCATGAACCGCCGGGGCGACCCGGAAAAGACCCGTCAGCTGCTGCACCGGGCCCGGGAAATGGGCTTCACCCTGCGCACCACCTTTATCGTGGGCTTCCCCGGCGAGACGGATGAGCAGTTCGCCCATCTGATGGGCTTTGTGCGGGAAATTCAATTCGACCGGCTGGGCGCTTTCCCCTATTCGCCGGAAGAGGACACCCCCGCCGCCCGGATGGACGGCCAGCTTCCCGAGGAGATCAAGCAGAAGCGGCTGGACGAGCTGATGACCGCTCAGCAGACCTTCTCGCTGGAGCGGAACCGGCTGCGGATCGGCACGGAAGAAAAGGTGCTGGTGGAGACCGTGGACGGCAAAGGCCACGGCGTAGGCCGCAGCGCGCAGGAAGCGCCGGACACCGACGGCGTGATCAAGCTCACCGGCGTTTCCGAGGCCGATCTGGGGCAGTTCGTTCGCGCCCGTATCACCGACGCGGAGGTCTATGACCTGCGCGCCGAACGCATCAGAGAGGATTGACGTCCATGAAGAACCTCAATATTCCGAATCGTCTTTCGATCCTGCGCATGTGTCTGGTGCCGGTATGCGTGCTGCTATTGTACCTGCCCGGTCAGACCGCCCGCACCGCGGCGCTGATCGTGTTCTGCATCGCCGCCTTTACCGATTTTCTGGATGGGCAAATTGCCCGGCGGCAGCACATCGTCACTACCTTCGGCAAATTCATCGACCCGGTGGCAGACAAACTGCTGGTTTTAAGCACTATGATCGCCTTGTGCGGTCTGGGCGAGTTTCCGGCCTGGGCCTGTATTGTGGTGCTGTTCCGGGAGCTGGCCGTGGACGGGCTGCGGCTGGTGGCTTCCCAGCAGGGCAGCGTGATCGCCGCCGGAAAGTTGGGCAAGATCAAGACCTGCACCCAGCTGTTGACCCTGATCATTTTCCTGCTGGACGGCCGGGCCTACAGCGCCGGCGGCTTCACGGTGGGCAAGCTGATGGTCTGGGCTTCCGTGGCCATGACCCTGTGGTCCGGCATTGACTATTTCTGGAAGAACCGTTCCGTACTGAGCCTGAAGGAGGAAACCAAATGAGCGAGTCCTCTCTGGCTCCGCAGGTGGTTCGGCAGTTCACCGAAAAGGGGCTGACGCTGGGCACGGCGGAAAGCCTGACAGCGGGCCTGATCGCCGCTACGGTGGCGGATGTGTCCGGCGCGTCGGCGGTGCTGATGGGCGGCGTGGTCAGCTATGACCCCCGCGTAAAGCGCGAGGTGCTGGGCGTTTCGCAGGAGGTAATCGACGGCGTGGGCGTGGTCAGCGAGGCCTGCGCCCTGCAGATGGCCGATGGGGCAAGGAAACTGCTGAAGGTGGACGTTGCCCTGAGCGCCACCGGCGTTGCCGGGCCCACCGGCGGCACGGCGGAAAACCCCGTGGGCACGGTCTGGCTGGGCGTGAGCACTGCCGAGGGAACTGTCGCCCGCTGCTTTCACTTTGACGGCGACCGGCAGAGCGTCCGCCGCCAGACGGTGGAAACGGCGCTGCGGCTGGCGCTGGACGTCCTGCATTCTAAATAACAAACGATCATTCGACTTAGATACATAAGGGGGAAAAGGGCATGGCTCCGAAAAAGGATACGGCCAAAAAAGAGATCGCCAGCAAGCAGGGCGATCTTCGGGAAGAAAAAATGAAAGCGCTGGAAAGCGCTCTGGCCCAGCTGAACAAGACCTACGGCAAGGGCGCGGTCATGAAATTCGGCGACGCGGCGGCGGACGCGAATCTGCAGGTGATCCCTACCGGCTGTCTGGAACTGGATATGGCGCTGGGCGTGGGCGGTCTGCCCCGGGGCCGCGTGGTAGAAATTTACGGGCCTGAAAGCAGCGGTAAAACCACCGTGGCCCTGCACTGCGTGGCCGAGGCCCAGAAGATGGGCGGCGTATGCGCCTTCATCGACGCGGAGCACGCGCTGGATCCCGTCTACGCCCGGAAGCTGGGCGTAAATGTGGACGAGCTTTACATTTCCCAGCCTGACACCGGCGAGCAGGCGCTGGAGATCTGCGAAGCGCTGGTGCGTTCCGGGGCCATCGACATGGTGGTCATCGACTCCGTGGCCGCGCTGGTGCCCCGGGCGGAGATCGAGGGCGAAATGGGCGACAGCTTCGTGGGTCTGCAGGCCCGTCTGATGAGCCAGGCTCTGCGCAAGCTGACCGGCGTCATCGCCAAGACCAACGCGGTGGCCATCTTCATCAACCAGCTGCGCGAAAAGGTGGGCGTGATGTACGGCAACCCCGAGACCACCACCGGCGGCCGGGCGTTGAAGTTCTACGCCAGCGTCCGTCTGGACGTGCGCCGGGGTGAGCAGCTGAAGAACGGCTCCGAAGTGATCGGCAACCGCACCAAGGTCAAGGTCGTCAAGAACAAGGTGGCCCCGCCCTTCAAGGTGGCCGAGTTTGACATCATCTACGGCGAGGGCATCTCCACTGAGGGTACGCTGCTGGATATGGCCGTGGATCGGGACATCATCCACAAGAGCGGTGCGTGGTTCAGCTACAAGGATCAGCGCATCGGACAGGGCCGTGAAAACGCCCGCCTGTTCCTGAAGGACAACCCCGAAATCGCCGCCGAGATCGACAAGATCATCCGGGACGAAGCCAAGCAGGCTTTGGCCGCTGGAAAGGGCGTAGCCAGGGAAGAAGCCCCCACCGACGAAGAACGTGCCAACGCCGACGTGGACGAAGATCCCGATCTGGCGCTGCTGGACGAGGAGTAATTCCCGAAGGTGGCATTCTTTCTACAACTCAATCAACCTTCCAAAAGAAGCGTCTTCGGACGCTTCTTTCAGTGTGTCAAAAAAGTGGAGGTGCAGGAGGCACTGCTGCCACTCAATCGTCGC
>URJB01000096.1 GCA_900548145.1 uncultured Eubacteriales bacterium
CTCCATCTTCTGTCTTGTCCGGATCCTTCACATAATCGATCCGTGCCTTCATGCACTGGGCAATCGTTTTGCCCTTATTGATGTGCATCGGAATGATGCGTGTCGTTGCCATGTGCACCTCCATAAAAAGAAAGACGGCGATCTGTGATTCACACAAACCGCCGTCGTGTTACTGCTGATTCTCAGCAGAGAAGCCCTTCAAAGAATCCAAGGATGTGATCCATTCTGTTCAGAAGAAAGTTCGCAACTGCCGGAAGTCCAATCGGACTGGCCAGCAAAGCAAGCACCATAAAGGCGATACCGTTCTGCCAGTAGCCGATCGCAAACTCGATAACAGAGAGAACGGCAAACAGTCCAACCGTCAATCCAATAACCGCCGAGGCAATAGAAGAGATGAACGCAGCCAGGCCAAGCACCAGTCTTGCAATCAGCATAAAGGGGGTCAGCGCGATTCTCAGTGTGCGCTTCATCATTTTCGATTCCTCCTATTTCTCTGACTGATCCAATCTCGAGAGGATTTCTCTGAGAATGTCCCAGGTTTGATCAAGTCTTTGTTTGACATCATCGATCTCCGTCTCGTAAATGGAGACCTGTTCGTGCAGATTTTTCGCCATTTGATTCACGTTGTTTGTCAGGTTCTTCATGAGCCGAATCAGTTCTCTGATCTCCGGGAGATCCAGCTTCAGCAAGTATCCATTGAGAACCATCGCCCGGAACAGTAACGACTTCTTTCTGATCCCGAAGACTTTCATTTTCTGACGGATGAGCTCGTCTTCGGCTTCCGTGGTTCTGAAAGACTGGTGAACCACCCAGTTGTTTTCTTCCGTCATCATGATTATCGCTCCATGCTATTCTTCCTGCAACTCTGTCGCCAGGACAAATCCACGATTTCAAGTTCAGGCTTCACGATTGGTTTCAGTCCGAATGCGGCTGAGATTTTCTCAACAGCCAGATCACGTTTTGCTTCAAGTCCAGCAGCAAGAGCAGTCGCTTCTTCCTTTGTCAGAAGCGTGAGACGTTCATTCTCAGCACGAACAACCATCACGTTTCCGACGATAGCGTCTCCATGACGGTCAGCACCATATAGATCGTTGGCAAGACAGTTAATGGAGACCGGTCCCTTTTTGAGCTTGCCTTCCTCATCGATCAGCATCAGGTAACCCTTCTTTGCGAGAGGTTCAGCCTCCACCAGTTCGATCCACTCGCAGCCGATGGTACCGCGGGCAATCTCGAAAAGCTCTTCCTGCGGATCACATTCCAGTGTTTTGATTTCCTGTGTATCGGTCAGCATGACCGCAAACTTCTTTTCGTACATCCTGATCCCTCCTCATCGTTTCTTTGCCCGGCAACAGGACATTTTCCCACGCTGCCCCGCATAGGCTGACCTCAGCAACAGGAAAGGAGCCTTTCTATGGCAGCGAGCATTATCACCTCCGTCAAAGGAGACGTTACCTATGACGGCATTCCGGATACGGTCTCCCTCATCGGCGTCCAGTTCGGAGATTCCAACGCATGGCAGCAGATGAGTCTGGTCATTCAAAACGGCGCGACCGGCCGCATCACCGCCATTGCCCTGCCGGACGACGCAGCCTATGCCCCATCCATTTCTCTGGTCAGCCTGACCGGGAAGGATAAACGGGATATTCTGCTGTCCCTCCCCACCGGCGGAAGCGGCGGCATCATCGATTATATCATCTATACTTATGACGACGGAACCTTCCGGCAAATTTTTGCCAGCGACGATTATAACGCCACCTATACTTATCAGATCCAGTATCTGGACGGCTACGCGGTCAAGGCTGCCAGCCAGCTGAACCGGCAGGAGTATTTCATCGACCTGACCGGGAAAGGCAGCGACTATCTCAATCAGCTCTACAATGCCGACGGAAGCCTGCGGGAGCCGATGGAGGGCTTTGTCAATCCGCTCAGCGGGCTTTACCCCATCGACTTTGACGGCGACGGCCAGTCTTCCCTGCTGGCCTGGCAGCGGATCGCCGGACTGTATAATGCCGATTCGCTGGGTTATTTTCTCAACACGCTGGACTGGCAGGGCGGAACCTTTGTGCTGACCGACCAGATGGTGGGCATTCTTGGCACCGAAAGCTAAAAAAGGCGGGCTTACCGGGAAAACCGGCAGCCCGTCTTTTGAATTTGGGTTTTCTTACACGCTGATGTCCCGCCGTCCCGTCAGTTTGAAGAACAGCAGCAGCGACAGTACGCTGGTGAACGTCAGCACGGTGGAATAGGCCGCCGCGTTGCCGAAGCAGTCGCGGATAACCTCGGTGTACACCGCCACCGTCAAGGTCTGGGTAGAGGCGCGGTACAGCATGATGGAGGACGAAAGCTCGCTGATGACCGTCACCCAGCTCATAATCGCGCCGGAGATCACGCCGGGCATCATCATGGGCAGGGTCACTTCCCGGAAGGAACGCAGCTCCGATGCTCCCAGCGAGACGGCCGCTTCTTCAATGGAGGGGCTGATCTGACTGATGATGGCCGTACTGGAACGGATGGTATAGGGCATCCGTCGGATGATCAGCGCAATGATGATGATCGCGGCCGTACCCGTCAGCGCCAGCGGCGGCTTGGCAAAGCCGTACAGCAGGCAGATACCCAGCACCGAGCCGGGAATAATGTAGGGCAGCATGGTCAGCGTATCCACCGTCGAAGTGATGATGGAGCGGCGACGTACCGCCAGATAGGCGATCAGCACGCCGAACACGATTACCAGTGCGATGGCGATCAGGCCGAACATGTAGGTATTGGGAATGACCCGTGGATTTTTGGAAAAGATGGTCTGGTAGTTTATCAGCGTGAATTCGCTGGTAAAGATGCCGGGCGTGGACTCCTTCAGGAAGGAGGTCACGATCACTGTCAGTTGCGGCAGTAGAGCCACCAACACCACCAGATACACGAACAGGTGGCACAGGAACCGCGGCAGCGGCCGCTGGACGCGGGGCTGCATGGGCTTCAGCGCTGACATGGAATAGGAATGCTTCCGGGCGATATAGCGCTGCAGGAAGAAAAACACCATGGTAATAGCCACGATGATCACGCACAGCGCCGCGGCAAAGTAGTTGTCGTTGCTGACCTCGCCCATGAACTGATTATACAGCACCACGGGGTAAGTGCGATAGCCCTCGCCGATGAGCATGGGCGTGCCAAAGTCGGCAAACACCCGCATGAACACCAGCAGAGAGGAAGCCAGCACCGTGGGCAGCACCAGCGGCAGAATGATGCCGGTGACTCGCTGGAAGTTGCTTGCTCCCAGGCTTTCCGCTGCTTCGTTCAGGGAATTGTCCAGATTCTGCAATGCGCCGCAGACGTACATGTACACCAGCGGGAAGGACTGCAAAGAGAAAACCAGCACGATACCGGCAAAGCCGTAGATTCCCTCGAAGGTCACACCGAACAGCCCGTTGATAAAGCGGGTAATCACGCCGTTGCGGCCCAACAGTTGAATCCACGCATAAGCGCCGATGAAGGGCGGAGACAGGTAGCTGACCACAATGCAGATGTTCAGCCACTTGCTGCCCGCGATCTGATACTGCCGGGTGATGTAGGCCATCAGAAGGCCCAGCGTGGCGCTGATGAGCGTGGCCACGATGGTCACTTTGAAGGAGTTGATCAGCGTATTGGTGTAGTATTTGCGGGTGAAGAAACGGGTGAAGTTCTCCAGCGTAAAGCTTCCGTCGCTGGGGTTGATTACGCTCTTATAGAGGATCAGCACCAGCGGATACACCACGAAGATCAGGAACAGCGCCAGCACCAGCAGCGCCAGAAACGTCCAGATGGGCGAGTGCTTCTGCTTGTTCATGGGCTCACACTCCCTCGCGGATCACGGTAGCGCGGCTTTCGCCGTCAAAGACGTTCACCTTGTCCGCGACGATCTGCAGGGACACCTTTTCGCCGTCGGGGATCAGGTCGCTGCGGTCGCTGGGAACCACCACTTCGATTTCCTTTTCTTCGCCCAACGTGAGGAAATAGTGCTGGGTCATGCCCAAAAAGACGCTGGAGCGCACCGTGGCGGGAATACCTGGCTCCTCGGCGGAACGGATCAGGAATTCCTCGGGGCGCACGGCCACGCAGACCTTCCGTCCCGCGTCCGGCCGCAGGGTGGACATGGGCACCCGATAGCCGCAGCCGAAATCCAGCGTGCCGTTTTCGTTTTCCGCGTCCACGAAGTTGCTCAGGCCGATGAAGCTGGAAACAAACTCGTTGGCCGGGCGCTGGTAAATATGCTTGGGCGTGCCGATCTGTTGAATCACGCCGCCGTGCATGACGGCGATTCGGTCGGAAATGGCCAGCGCCTCTTCCTGATCGTGGGTGACGTAGACGGTCGTGATGCCCACCTGCCGCTGGATGCGCTTGATCACGTTGCGCATTTCCACGCGCAGCTTGGCATCCAGATTGGAAAGGGGCTCGTCCATCAGCAGCACCTCGGGCTGAATGACGATAGCGCGGGCCAGCGCCACGCGCTGCTGCTGTCCGCCGGAAAGCTGCGTAGGCATCCGGTCGGCATAATCGTCGATCTTCACCAGCTTGAGAATTTCATCCGCCCGCTTGTAGCGCTCGGCCTTCGGCACATGGCGGGTTTTGAGACCGTAGGTCACATTATCCCGGACGCTCATGTGCGGAAATACGGCGTAATTCTGGAACACCATGCCCATGTTGCGGCGATTGGTGGGGATCTGGTTGATGACCTTGCCGTCCACGCGGATCTCGCCGCCCTCGATGGAGTTAAAGCCGATAATCATCCTGAGAAGGGTGGTTTTGCCGCAGCCGGAGGGGCCCAGCAGGGTAAAAAACTCGCCCGGCTGGATCTCCGCCGAAAGGCCCTGAATCACAATATTCTTGCCGTAGGCTTTGGTTACATTGTCAATTTGAATGGCGACGCCCATTTGTATCTCCCTCGTTTCAAAAATCGGGAAGCCTCACGGCTTCCCGGCAGAGTGTCAAAAAAGTGGAGGTGCAGGAGGCACTGCTGCCACTCAATCGTCGCGGAGGACTACTGCCGTAGTCCCCGCTCGTTTCGTGACACACCTGCGGGTCGCTAACCGCCTACGGCGGTTGTGCCCACTGGGCGACGGTGA
>URJB01000097.1 GCA_900548145.1 uncultured Eubacteriales bacterium
TCCGCTGCCTCATTGAGACCAACATCCGCCAGCGCGGGCGCATCGACTCCAACCACAGTCCTGAACGCGGCAAGTTATAATAAAATCCCCCGAAGTTTCAAACTTCAGGGGATTTTTATCCGCGTGGTTATTTCTTGCAGTCGACCAGCTTATTCCGCAGCGCCCTCGGTCACGCTGCCCAGCATTTCCATGATGTAGGCAGGTGCTTCCAGATCGGGATCCTGCGCGGTGAAGGAGAAGCAGAACATGTTCTCTTCGGTCATGTACAGGTAAGCGTAGGAGGTCAGGTTGTCGGCGGTGGCGGTGAGGATGTAGTACCAGTCGTTGATGGTCACTTCGCTCACTTCGGGCTGGATATCGCCGGACTGCAGCTGCTCGTCGATGCCGGCAGCAACGGTGTCAAAGTCGGAGCAGAGGAAACCGCACATGGTGATAACACCGTCGGGAGAGGCGTAGGCAAACTGAGCGTTTTCGGGAGCGGCTACTTCGACCCAATCGGAGGGCAGCAGGAAGACCAGACCCATATCGGCCAGAGAAACTTCCACGCCTTCATAAGAAACGGTGTTGGTGATGGCGGTAATTTCTTCCTCGTCTTCCGCAGCTTCTTCTGCAAAAGCAGTGAAGCAAACCATGCAGAGGGAAAGAGCCAGCAGGAGAGCCAAGAGTTTCTTCATTTTCATTTGTTGTATACCCCTTTCGCGTGTGTAGATGGGTTTACTGCCAATCATTAGGATATAAAAAAACGGTCTAAAAAGTCAAGTTTTTTATAGTTTCAGCTGCACACGGGCTTCGTCGATGGAAGACTGCACGGCGGAGGGCGCGGGCCCGCCGGGGATGCAGCGGCCTTCCACGCAGGTCTTCAGGCTTATGGCCTCGAATACGTCCTGCTCAAAGGCGGGATGGAAGGACTTGAGTTCTTCCAGAGAAAGATCCATCAGCGCCGCGTCGGCCTTGATGCAGTAGTTCACCAGTTCGCCGACTACCCGATGGGCGTCCCGGAAGGGAACGCCCTTCTTGGTCAGATAATCCGCGCAGTCCGTGGCGTTGGTGAAGCCGCCCGCTGCGCCCTTTTCCATCACGTCCTCCCGGAAGGTCATGGTGCGCAGCATGGCTGTGAACACGGGCAGGCTTTTCAGCAGCGTGTCCCGCGCGTCGAAGAAGGGCTCCTTGTCCTCCTGCATATCTTTGTTATAGGCCAGCGGAATGCCCTTCATCACGGTCAGCAGGGAGAACAGATCGCCGTAGACCCTGCCGGTCTTGCCCCGCAGCAGCTCCGCCACGTCGGGGTTTTTCTTCTGGGGCATGATGGAGGAGCCGGTGGAGAACGCGTCGTCCATCTCCACAAAATGGAACTCGGAGGAATTCCACAGGATCAGTTCTTCGCAGAAGCGGCTCAGATGCATCATGCACAGGGAAGCGGCGGACAGATAGTCCAGCAGGAAGTCCCGGTCGCTGACGCCGTCCAGACTGTTCTGGGTGATGGCAGGGAAGTCCAGCAGCTCCGCTACCCGCTGACGGTTCAGAGGATAGGTGGTGGCGGCCAGCGCACCGGAACCCAGCGGCATGACGTTAGCCGCGTCGTAGGCGTACTGGAAACGCTTCCGATCCCGCAGGAACATCTGCACATAGGCCATCATGTAGTGGGCCAGCGTGACGGGCTGCGCTTTTTGCAGATGGGTATAGCCCGGCATGATGGTGTTCAGGTGATCCTGTGCGATCGTCAGCAGGGTCTCGATCAGCTCGTCCAGCAGGGCACGCGTCTCCACGCAGGACTGCCGGGCATACATGCGGGTGTCCAGCACGCACTGGTCGTTGCGGCTGCGGCCCGTATGCAGCCGCTTGCCGGCCTCGCCGATCCGCTGGATCAGGATCGTTTCCACATTCATATGGATATCTTCGGCTTCGGTGGACCACTGGATCTTTCCTTCCCGCGCGTCGGCCAGAATGCCTTTCAAGCCTTCCACGATCTTTTTCGCGTCCTCCGGCGGGATGATGTTTTCTTCGCCCAGCATGGTGGCGTGGGCAATGGAACCCAGAATATCCTGTTCGTATAAACGGGAGCCAAAACCGATGCAGGCGTTGAATGCGTCTACCATGGCGTTGGTTTCCTTTTCAAAGCGGCCGCCCCAGAGCTTCATATCGTCGTCCTCCTGTTGATCGGGAATATCGTAGGGTTGTTCCGAAAGAACCATACCACTTTTCGCAGGTTTTGGCAATAAAAAACGATAAATATGCAGTATAAAAATTCGCATATTTGTATTTTTATTGAATAAATGCACTTTTTATTCGAAAATTTGTGCATAAAAATTAAAAATAAGGATTGACTTCAGGAAAAAACTGTATTATTATGACACCATTCCAACGAAGGAGGCACCCAACGATGAAAAAGATGATCGCCCTGATGCTTTGCGCTATCCTGATGATGAGCTGTGTTGCCGGTATGGCAGTGGCCGAGGAGACCAAACCCCTGGCGGGCCAAAAGTTGACCATTGCCCTGAGCCCCAACTTCATGTTCTTTGAAACGGTTTCCGAGACCGACCCCACCGGCTACGAAGGACTGGATATTGACATTATTAAGGAACTTTCCGATATGCTGGGCTTTGAATTTGAAATCGTGCCCATGAGCTTTTCCTCGCTGGTGGGCTCCCTGCAGGCCAACAGTGTGGACATGGTCATCTCCGGCATGACCGCCACCGAGGAACGCAAGCAGATCGTGGATTTCTCCGATGTGTACTGTACCTCCAGCGTGGGCTGCGTCACCAAGGCAGACTCCGACATCAACAGCTTTGAAGACCTGCAGAACCAGATCGTCTGCTGCTCTCAGGGCACCAACTATGAAATGATGATCGAGGACATCCCCGGCACGACCCTCAAGACCTATCAGGGTCAGGCCGCTGTGGGAACCGCCGTGGCCGAGGCCACCGATGGCGTAGCTGCCGGCCTGACCAGCATCAACGGCGCCAAAAAGCTGGCCACTACCATGCTGGACGCGGACGGCAACCCCATGCTGAAGTACTTCGCGCTGGAAGGCGCCCGGGCCGACGAATACTGCATGGCCTTCCCCAAGGGCAGCGAGCTGACCGCCATCTTTAACGAAGGCATTCAGGCCCTGAAGGATTCCGGCAAGCTGGAAGAACTGATTCAGTACTGGCTGTACTAAGGCGCGGGAGCCGAAAGCTCCGCCCTTTTCCGCGGCGCTCCCCGCAAGGCTTCGGGAGCGCCGCATAGTTGCGTATTTCGAAACGTTCTGATAGGAAGGAATGGAACGCCGTGCAACTGGATTTTGGAATCATTCTGGACTGGCTGCCCGCCTTCGGCGACGCGCTGCTGGTGACGCTGGAAAACACCGTCTGTTCGCTGATCTTGGGATTGCTGATCTCCATTCCGCTGTCGCTGTGCAAGATCTCCAATCTGAAGCCCCTGCAGTGGTTTGCGTTCTTTTACACCTCGGTTTTCCGCGGTGTGCCGCTGCTGGTGCAGGTGTTCATGATGTATTTCGGCATTCCGCTGGTGCTGCCGGTTCGTTTTACCGCCTTTCAGGCCGGTACGCTGGTCTTCGCCATGAACTCCGCCGCGTACATTTCCGAAAGCCTGAAGGGCGGCATCAGCGCCATCGACCGTGGCCAGTACGAAGCCGCCATGGCGCTGGGCGTTCACTATCCCTCCATGATGAAGGATGTGATCCTGCCCCAGGCCATCAAGAGCGTGCTGCCCAGTCTGGTGAACGAATTTATCAGTCTTTTGAAGAATACTACCCTGATTGCCTCCATCGGTCTGGTGGATATCCTCAGCGTGGGCCAGCGGATCCAGGCCCGGACGTACCGGGCGTTCGAACCGTTTTTTGCCATTGCGGTGTTCTATTATGTTCTGGTGTTGGGCCTGTCCTTCCTTGGAAAGGCGCTGGAAAAGAAGGTGAACGCAAGTGATCGAGGTTAAAGGGCTGTACAAGGATTTTGGCGCGCTGCACGTGCTGCGGGGCGTGAGTTTGAATGTGGAGCAGGGCGATATCATCTCCATCATCGGGCCCTCCGGCAGCGGAAAATCCACGCTGCTTCGGTCGATTAACCTGCTGGAAAAGCCGACTTACGGCGAAATTTGGGTGGAGGGCAAGCTCATTACGCCGCCCGATCCCTATCTGCACTGGGACGTGATCCGTGCCTCCAAGACCTACGGCGAGCTTCGAGCGCAGGGGATGGAGGATGAACTCGCCATCATGAAGATCAAAAAGGAAGACCTGCTCAAGCCCCGGGAAGGCATGGCCTATCAGAGGCTGATGAAGCAGATCATGAAGGATCATTTTGAGGACACCTATTCCGTCCGCCGCCGGGTGGGCATGGTGTTCCAACACTTCAATCTTTTCCCGCACATGACGGTATTGGAAAACATGATCTACGCTCCCATGAAGGTGAACAAGGTGCCGAAGGAACAGGCGGTCGCCAAGGCCCGGGAGCTTCTGGACAATGTCGGGATGCTCTCCAAGATCAACGCTTATCCCGGCAAGCTCTCCGGCGGTCAGAAGCAGCGGGTCGCCATTGCGCGGACGCTGGCCATGGAGCCGGACGTGGTACTTTTTGACGAGCCCACTTCCGCCCTTGACCCGGAGATGGTCAAGGAGGTCCTGGAGGTCATCAAAAAGCTGGCCCAGATCGGCATGACCATGGTATTAGTCACCCACGAGATGGGGTTTGCCCGGGAAGTCTCCGACCGCATTTGTTTCCTGGACGAGGGCGTACTCATCGAAAATGCCCCGCCGGACGTCTTTTTCTCCACACCCAAATCCGCCCGTGCGAAAGAATTTCTGGACAAAGTCCTCTAGGCAGGGGCAGTACCCTGCACCCCGGGCTGCGCGGCG
>URJB01000098.1 GCA_900548145.1 uncultured Eubacteriales bacterium
CGATGGTGCCGATGTTTACATGGGGCTTCGTACGTTCAAAATGCGCTTTCGCCATGGGAAACCGACCTCCTGTTCAATTACAGTTTCTGTATTTATCCGGTATGGTTTCATGCGGTTGGAGCGGGTGATGGGAATCGAACCCACGTAGCCAGCTTGGGAAGCTGGAACTCTACCATTGAGTTACACCCGCACGCCCGCATTGGCCGTAGTACCAGACATGGGATATTGTAATAGTTTTCTTCCTTATTGTCAACCGCTTTTTTCCTGAATTGTTTTTTGTTCGTACTTTTAAGGGGGCTTTTTTACAAAATTTATTTTGTGTGAAATAATACCTTGACAGGTGAAGTACTTCGATGTACAATTTACCCCGGAGGTGAGGTTATGGCACTTTCTGCGGATCTTCTTCGCGGATATACGGATACCATTATCCTGAAACAATTATCGAATAGCGACAGCTACGGCTACCGCATCAGCAAGGCCGTGGCCGAGCAAAGCGGCGGCGGGCTGGAATTAAAAGAAGCCACCCTTTACACCGCGTTTCGGCGGCTGGAAGCCGCCGGCTGCATCCGCTCCTACTGGGGCGACGAACAAAGCGGCGCGCGCCGACGCTACTATTCCCTCACGGACGTAGGGCTGGAAAAGCTGCTCAAGGACTGCGAAACCTGGCGGGAGACTCGTCAGGTGCTGGATCAACTGTTGGGAGGGGAGTCAAAATGAACGATACCATCACCAAGATCGTAGCGCTTTTATTTGAAGATTTGGAAGAAACCGACGAGACTGTCGCGCTCCATGATGAAATATTGCAAAACTGTCAGGAGCGCTATGCCGACCTGACAGCGGGCGGCATGACGGCGGACGAAGCCACCAAGGCCGTCATCGACAGCCTGAACGGGATGCAGGAAATGCTGGCGGACTATCCCCGCAAAAATGCCCGTCCCGCCGCTCCGCAGGCTCCTGTCTCCCCCATGGAGGCCGAAGAAACGGAGACGGCGCATGGGGAGGAAGAAGACGATGCGGACGAGCGGACGGAGCTTTACACCGACGTTCATTATACCGAGCTTCGGCTGGGCAGCGCCGACCTGCAGGTGCGCCGTTCCCCGGACGAAACTGTTCGTCTGACCTTTCACGACCCCAATCACGTACTGAAGGCTCGCACCGAAGGCGACCGTCTGATCGTAGAACGTCAGGCGAACGGCGCAAAGCCCGCTTCTTCCCGGCACATCAAGATGGACAGCGGCTTCAAGTGGAACGGCAATCTGAACCAGCTCATGAACAGCGTCAGCAAAATGATCTCCGGCATTTCCAAGGAGCTGGGCAGCATGGGTTTTTCCTCCGGGGAAGAGTTGACGCTGGAAATTCCGGACGGTCTGTTTCTGCAGGCGGAGACTTCTTCGGGCGACGCTTTGCTGGAAGGGCTGACGCTGGAAGAACTATCGCTCCGCACTGCCAGCGGCGATCTGACCTTGGAGGACGTGGCCGTTGAAAAAAGTCTCCGTCTCGTCACCAAGAGCGGCGACGCGCGCTGGTCCGGCTCCGCCGTGCAGGCCGAAATAAGCAGCGCCAGCGGCAATCTGACATTGGAAAACGTCCGTGTGCGGGATCACGCCCGGCTCGCCAGCACCAGCGGCGATATGATCTGGAATGGGGAATGCGATCAGGTGGAACTGAGCACCACCAGCGGCAACCTGACGCTGGACGGGCTGACCGTCCGCCAGCATGCCCGAATCACCAGCACCAGCGGCGATGTGCGCTGGGAAGGGCAATGCCCCGAAACGGAGATTAGCTCCATCAGCGGCGATCTGACGGTGGAAGGCCCCTTCCCCGCCCTTTCCCTCAACACGGTCAGCGGCGACGTGCAGCTGCGGCCTGACGGAGCCTTTCAGCGCATCATTCTGAAAAGCACCTGCGGCAACGTGGACGTGGAGCTTCCGGAAAACGTTCGGCCCCAGATCCGCTGCCACACGGTTTCCGGCAACATCGACCGCATCCCGGAAAGCCAGCCGGACAGCGCCAGTCTGCTGGATGTGAACACCGTCTCCGGCGACATCACCATTCAATAACTTTCGATCATCAGGGAGGAATGCCTCATGAACCGCCGATCCACCGCCGAGGTGAAAATCCGCTTTGCTTCCGCCGGAGGGAGGAACGAGACGTTCCGTCCCCGCCCGGAAGACGCTTATCCCCAATGGCTGTTCGGCCCCTGCCAATTCCGGGGTTTCTGAACCTTTCAGGCGGCTGGCCGTTCGCGACCGGCCGCCTTGCTGATGGAAAAAACGAAGCTTCCCTTCGCGGCCGCTTCGTTCTCGGTTTTTTCGGTCGTTTTTCCTGTTTTTCTTTATTTCATGGCTTGACAGTCTGAAACACTGGTGTTATACTCTCTTTTGTAAGAAGAAGCTGCCCGCTTCTCACCGCGTAGCGACGTTGCGTCGGTCATGGCACATAAGTCCATGGGGTGCTTGCGGCGGGTAGTGTGTGCCCGGCGTTTTTTTGTTGCTTCAAAAAAGACCGGGTGAAGAACCCAAAAACCATTTGGAGGTGTATCCACATCAACGAGCCGATGATCAATGAAGAAATCCGCGACAGAGAGGTACGGCTGATTTCCGCCGACGGCGAACAGCTGGGCGTTATGCCCACCCGTCAGGCGCTGGAAATGGCCGAACAGGCCGGTCTGGATCTGGTAAAGATCGCAGCGAACGCTCAGCCCCCTGTCTGCAAGCTGATGGACTACGACAAGCACCGCTACGAGCAGTCCAAGCGGGAACGCGACCTGCGCAAGAATCAGCGAGTCGTAACGCTCAAAGAGGTGCAGCTCTCCGCCACTATCGAGGAAAACGACGTTCAGACCAAATTCCGCAACGCCGTCAAGTTCCTGCAGGACGGCGACAAGGTCAAGGTCAGCATCCGCTTCCGTGGGCGGCAGATCGCCCATGCGGACATCGGCATGAAGATCATGCAGGATTTCGCCAGCCGCATCGAGGAATACGGCACCATCGAGCGCCGCCCTATGCTGGAGGGCCGCCACATGATCATGATTCTGGGACCCAAGGCGGAAAAGAAGAGCTTCGCCGAAAAGTCTCAGGCGCGCAAGGAAAAGCACGCCGCCAATCAGGCCGCAGCGGCCGAAGCGCCCAGGGAGCCCAAGCCGCAGCCCAAGAAAAAGGTCAAGCGCGAAAGCGAAAATATGATTTGACCCATGGAATGGCCATCCTTTGCCGGGGCCAAGCCCCGGCATTTCATGGATAGCACACGGAAGGAGGACAACCCCTATGCCTAAGCAGAAATCCCATCGTGGAGCAGCCAAACGCTTCTTCTTCTCGAAGAACGGCAAAGTGATGCATAAGCAGATGAACGCGAACCATCAGGTGCATTTGAAGACCACCAAGCGCACCCGTCACCTGCGTGCGGACGGTGTGGTGGACAACGCGGCCGAAGCCCGTACCATCCACAAGCTGCTGCCCTACAAATAAGCTTTGCTAACGATTCAAGGAGGATAAGAAAATGGCACGTATTAAAGCAGCCGTTAACGCCCACAAGAAGCGCCGCAAGGTGCTGAAGCTTGCCAAGGGCTACTATGGCGCCAAGTCCAAGCAGTACCGCGCTGCCAGCGAGCAGGTCGCCCGCAGCCTTCGTTATGCTTATGAAGGCCGCAAAATGCGTAAGCGCGACTTCCGCCGTCTGTGGATCACCCGTATCAACGCCGCCGCTCGTCTGAATGGCATGAGCTACAGCGTGCTGATGGATGGTCTGAAGAAGAAGAACATCCAGATCAACCGCAAGATGCTGGCTGATATCGCTGTGAATGATCCCGCCGCTTTCACCAAGCTGGTGGAGACCGTGCGCGGCTAAGGAAACCCGTTCTTTCGCCCCCTTGTGCGCCCCGCGCCGAGGGGGTTTTCTTATCACCGAAAGGAGGCCCGCCCATGCCTTCCGTTACCACGCAGGGGATCGTGCTTCGCTATGCCAATTACCGGGAGCATGATCGGATGCTGACCATTCTCAGTCCGGATTATGGCCGGATCGACGCGCTTTCCCGGGGGTGCCGCCGTCCGAAAAGCCCCCTGATGCCCGTCAGCGAGCTATTCGTCAGCGGCGAGTTCGTCCTCTATCAGAGCCACGATCATTTTACCCTGACCTCCTGCGCTCTGGCGGACAGCTTTTATCCCCTGCGGTTGGAGCCCTACCGGCTGACCTGCGCCAGCTACATGGCGGCGCTTTGTCAGGCGGCGGTCCAGCCCGGGCAGGAATCCCGTGGTCTATACGCCCTCCTATTGAAAGGGCTATACTATCTGACCTACAACACAGATGCGGACGCGCTGGAAACCACATCCGCCTTCCTGCTTCTTTTTGCCATCGAATGCGGCTACCGTCCCCGGCTCTCCCGCTGCGCCCACTGCCGCCGTCCGCTGGACGTGACCTCCGGTGGGCGTTTCGATGTCGAGGCGGGCGGACTTTGCTGCCCGGACTGTTCCAGCCGTTCCACCATTCCCGTCACCTCCGCCCAGATCGACTGGATGAAGGAGACCATCCTGAACGGCCTGACCGTCCGCCCTCGCGGCGATGGCTCCACCCTTTTTGACCTTCTCCGCCGCTACGTCGAATCCCGTCTGGACACCGTCATCAAGCCCAGCCACCTTCTGCAGGGGGGCTGAGCCCCTTTCGGACTGCGCGCCTGCGGCGCGCAGGGCGCTCGAGGGACATGCGGCTTGGCCGTGAAGCTACCGCCGCTCGGCAACGGGCCTCGCGGCTCGCCGGTCTGGCAGGGGATGATCCCCTGCACC
>URJB01000099.1 GCA_900548145.1 uncultured Eubacteriales bacterium
AGGCAGTTAGCGACTGGCAGGCCTGAGCAAATACAAGAGCCGGGCACGGCAGTGCACGGAACGCCGATATTTGCGAATAACGCGCAGCAGGGCGGGCCGCCTCTGGAGTCGCCGTGCCGCTGGATTTCTTTGGTACTTTCTTTCGCGTCGAAAGAAAGTACTACCCACTCGGGGCGGCAGCCCCACCGTCCGCGCCGGAGTCGGCGCGTCACCCCCCGGCGAGGGTTCCCTTACGGACAAGTTGGCGTACATTGATGCTTGCAGGGGGCTTTCCACTCGCCCCCTGCCCCCTTCGGTTCGCCCGCCGAAGCAAACGAACGCCACACAAGAACGGTAAGTCCCGCTTCCGCGCCAAAGAGTGTGTTCTCACCTAGCACAAAACCGCCAGCAGACCTTCAACACTCTGCTGGCGGTTGACATTCTTTTTCATTTTAGTAGCTCAAGATACCCCTTTTCCGCCCGGTGCATTTCCTCTAATAAAGGATCGTCGTAGCTGCTGCAGGCGTCCAGATAAGCCCGGACGCTGCCGCAGATGCTGTGCCTTCGCAGCTCGTCAGACCCGCCGTGGCTTTCCAAACAGCAGAGCAGCCCTTCATTATCGGTTATGAAGCGTGGAAAAAACGGGCCGAGAATGGATAGCCTGTCTGGCCTCTATCTGAGTTAAAATCGCTCTGATCTGCACAGTTAAGGTCTTTTCATCCACGGATAAGCCCCCTTGTTGTCCGGACTTGCCACCAGTCATCGGGGATAGGAACGCAGTGCTTCCGTGAAGGGCAGCGTCTCGGCGGGAGTGCCTTCCGGCGCGCGGAACTGCTTGCGCATGTAGACCGTGGTCAGCCATTTGCCGTGCTTGAAGGCCACGTTGTCCATGCGATGGTGCTCCACAAAGCCGAAGCGCCGGTGCAGGGCGAGACTGGCCTCGTTCTGGGAGTCGATGACCCCAAAGGCACAGTAGAAACCCTGCTCCTCCAAGCAATTCAGCAGGGTCGTGTACAGCAGAGAGCCTACGCCCTGCCCCTTGGGACAGTCGGGATGCAGATAAATGGTCAGCTCGGCGGTGTGCCGGTAGCCGCTCTGGGGACGGATGGGCTCGGCATTGGCAAAACCAACGGGCCTGCCGCTTTCGTCCTCCGCGATCAGAAAAGGATATTGTTTCGAAAGCTCCCGAATGCTTTCCGCATAGGCCGCCACGGGCTTTGCGCGGTCGTTGTAGCTGGCCTCGGTGTTGTCGATGTAGTAGCGGTACACTTCCTGAAGAAAGGCCGCGTCGCTTTCCCGGGCGGCGCGCAGATGGATGTGTTCGTTCATTTTCCCATTCCTCCGCACAGTTTGAGAATGGCCGCCTGTTCCTCCGGGCTGTTGCCCACCAATAGGGTTTTGAAATTGGTGTACGTCACCAGACCCGCCGGGGAGTTGGAGGACTTTTTCACATATTTCCGCAGGGTGTAGTCCACCGGCAGGGCCGGATGATTGCGCCCCTTGCTGAAATAGGCCGCCAGCTTGGCCGCATACAATAGCGTCGCGTCGCTGGGCTCCTGCTCCGTATGGACGATCACATGAGAGCCGGGAATGCCCTGTGCGTGAAGCCAGGTCTCGTTGCCCCGGGCGTGAAGGGTCAGCCGGTCGTTCTGGATGGAGTTTTTGCCCACCTCGATGACCGTTCCGTCGGGAGACGTGAAGCGGTAGGGCTTGCCCTCCTGCAGCTTCTTCTGCTTGCGGGGCTTGCCCTCCGGCCGCAGAAAGCCGTTCTGCGCCAGCAGGTAGCGAATCTCGCCCATGTCCGCCGTGGTCTGGCAGTTTTCCAGATCTTCCAGCGCGCTTTCCAGCAGCAGCAGGTCTTTGTCGATCTGCACCATCTGCTCCGCGGCATACTGTTCTGCCACCTTGGCCTTGCGGTATTTTTTATAGTAGTTCTGGGCGTTCTGATTGGGCGTTTTGCGGGCGTCCAGCGGAATTTCGACCTCCGGCATCCCTTCCTCGTAGTAGTTCTGTACGCGGATGCTTTTCTGGCCTTTTTCCATCAGGTAAAGATTGGCGGTCAGCAGGTCGCCGTAGATTCGGTTCTTTTCGGTCTGGTCGCTCTGCCGCAGGGTCTCCAGCATGATGCTTTTTTTCTTTTCCACCCGCTCCAGCGCGCTTTTGATGTGCCGTTGCAGACCGGCGCTTTTCTGCTGCATCCGCATCCGCAGGTCCCGGCCCAGATAGAACTCGTCCATGGCTCGGCTCAGGCTTTCCATGGGCTTCTGGTTTTCCGCCGGAAAACTGCGGTAGGGAAAGGGAAAGAAATCCTGCGCCAGCCCGGTCTCGTCATAGAGTGTGACAGGGGAGAAACGGTCTGCCAGACCCGCAAAGAAGTCCGCCAGTTTGCCACACACGAGAGGAAGATTCAGCTCGTCCAGCTGGGAGGACGGCTCCACACCGATCTGGGCGCAGACTTCCTTGGAGCACAGCCCCGCCATGCCGCTGACTGACTCCATCAGCGCCTTGCTCAGGGACATTTTCAGCCCGGAAAGACGGGCAAGCAGCGCTTCTGCGGATATCTCCTCCGGGGTCAGCTTTTCCTGCCGGGGCGGAAGCTGGTATTCATCTCCCGGCAGCAGGGTGCGAACACGGCTCATTTCGCTGTTGACGTGGCGGATGGCGTCCACGATCACGCCGTCCGGCCCCACCAGCGTCAGGTCGCTGTAGCGGCCCATGACCTCCAGATAGAGCGTCTTTTCCACGTGGTCGCTCATTTCATCCAGCGCGTCAAAACGCACGGCCAAAATTCGGTCGCCGAATAACTGCTCCACCCGGAGGACCCGCGCGCCCAGCAGGTGCTTGCGCATCAGCATACAGAACATGGGCGGCTCGGCGGGGTTTTCATAATTCTGTCCCGTCAGCTGGGCCCGGGCCTGATTGGCGTTGGCGCTCAAAAGCAGCCGGTGATTGCCCCCGCCGGAGCGGATCAGCAGCGTCAGCGCGTCCCGTTCGGGCTGATTGACCTTATCCACCCGGCCGCCCGTCAGTTTTTCATTTAACTCCCTGGCCATGAAGGACAGGGTAAATCCATCCATCGGCATGATGAAACCTCCTGTTTGCCGCGCCGCCGGAGGCTTCCGGCGTACGCTTCCGTCATGATAGCATATCCGGCGCAAAAGTACAATTCGTCATGTTCGCTCTCTTTGGTTCATACATTGAAAGTGCAATCGACGCAGAGGAGAGGATTGGTTTATGAAGATCAAACGGGCGGACATTGAGCGGATATTGATTCTGTGCGCGGCGGCGCTGGTGGTGGTTCTGGCGCTGCGGAGCGGCGGACAGACCACGTCGCAGGTGCTGGTGGAGACGGCGAAGACCCCGGTGGAGCAGACCCTTGCGGCCCAAAAGGGCGACACGGTCTCTACCGTGGTGTACTACGAGGATGGGGACGGCTATCTGGTGCCCGTGACCCGTCAGGTGGAAAAGACGGACGGCATTGCCAAGGCCACGCTGAACCTGATGGTCAAGAGCGGCGAAAACGACATGCAGGCAGCCAGGCTGGGTCTGCGGACGGTGATCCCCGAGGGCACGACCTTCGACATCGACATTGCCAACGGCCGCGCCAACGTGAACATGAGCAAGGAAGCCCTGTCCTGTTCCGGGGCGGAGCAGGAGAATCTGATGGTGAACGCGGTGACCGGGGCGCTGAGCTGCTTTTCCACCGTGGATGAAGTCACCTTTGAGTTTGACGGCAAGAAGCGCAGCAAGCTGACCTACGGCACGGATGTCAGCGGCGTTTTCTCCGGTGACGAGTTGAATCTGGAATCGGTGGAGACGTTCTCCAAGGATGCGAATCTGGTCAAACTGTACTTCCCCTCCCAGACGGGCCGTCTGCTGGTGCCCGTCACCCGGGCGGTCTTCAGCAATGCGGACGTGAGCACCGCCCTTCTGGAGCTGGCCAAGGGCCCCAGAAGCGACAGCGGTCTGGAACGCGCCCTGCCGGAGGATTGCGGCATCAAGAGCGTCGTCATGAAGGACGGAGTCGTGACGGTGAACTTTTCCAAGGAGTTCAAGCAGGCCATGGAAGAGACGGACGGCGGCAAGCAGGCCGTCCGGGCGATTCTATTCACCTGCTCCCAGTTCCCCGGAGTGAAAAAAGTGGAAGTGCTGGTAGACGGCGAGAAGCCCGCCCTTCCTAAGGACACCCGCTCCACCTTTATCAATGACGAGCAGGAGGTCATCGCCCAATACCCCGGCGTCGTCGAACTCGACTAGCAGGGGCAGAGCCCCTGCACCCCACTCCGCGCCCATAGGGCGCG
>URJB01000100.1 GCA_900548145.1 uncultured Eubacteriales bacterium
GTCGCCGTGCCGCGTGCTTTCTTTGGTACTTTCTTTCGCTTCGAAAGAAAGTACTACCCCCTTCGGGGCGGCAGCCCCACCGTCCGCGCCGCAGTCGGCGCGTCAGTCCCCACCGGCAGGAAGCCTGCGCCTGCGGGCGCACCAAAGGGCTTTTTCCCCTTTTCCCTCTTCCCTTCTCTCCACCTTTCTGCTATACTGAAACCGCCATCCATCCGCCCGTTTCTATCACCGATTGAGCCAAAAAAAGGAGTTTTTCCATGCGCTTTCCCCAGTCCGTCTTTATCACCGGCAATATGCCCTTCGCCCAATCCGAGCTCAGCCGCTGCCTGACCGCCATGACCGGCGCGGAGCTTTGCCCGGAGGGGTATCCCTTCACCGTGACCGCCGGGCACGGCCGGGGCGAGGGCTACCGCGTGTCCGTGACTGGACGTCATACCGATATTCAGGGCGAAAGCCCCCGGGCGGCGGTCTACGGCGTATACGCCCTGCTGGAGCGGCTGGGGGCGCAGTTTCTGGCTGAGGACTGTGAAATTCTGCCTTCCGTCACGGAGTGGAAGCCCATGAGCTTTTCCTCCCGGCCCGATTTCGCCTATCGGGATCTGTACTGGCGGGGTGCGCTGAACGGGCGGTTTGCCCTGCAATGCGGGCTGAACTCCGCCCGGGCGGAGATTTCGCCGGAAATGGGCGGCAAAATCAGCTTCTATCGCTACTCCCATACCTTTGAGGAGCTGGTTCCCCCGGAAAAGTGGTTCGACGCTCACCCGGAATATTTCTCGCTGGTGAACGGGAGGCGTCAAAGGGAGCATAGCCAGCTGTGCCTGACCAACCCGGACGTGCTGGAAATCTGCATTGAAGGAGTACGCCGCTGGATGCGGGAGCACCCGGAGTGCCGGATTTTTTCCGTGGCCCAGAACGACTGGTACGGCTATTGTGAGTGCCAGCGCTGTCAGGCCGTGGATCGGCGGGAGGAAAGCCATGCCGGAACCATGCTGGCCTTCGTCAACGCCGTGGCGGACGCCGTCCGGGAGGAATTCCCGGAAAACCGCATTCACACCTTCGCCTATCTGTATACCCGGAAAGCGCCCCGGTATCTCCGGCCCCGGGAGAACGTGATCGTCCGGCTGTGCAGCATCGAGTGCTGTCAGAGCCATCCCATGGCCGTGTGCCGTCAGGCCATAGGCGGCATCGACGTGGAGAACAACGCCGCCGACGGGTTTGCCCTGTCTGGGCAGGCGTTTACGGATGATCTGGCCGACTGGGCGAAAATCGCGCCCCATTTGTATCTCTGGGATTACACCACCAATTTCAGCAATTATTTGCAGCCCTTCCCCAACTGGCATGTGATGGGGGAGAACCTGCGGCTGTTCCGCCGTTTGGGCGTAGAGGGCGTGCTGGAGCAGGGCAACTATTCCCCCGGAAAGACCAGTGCATTTGCGCCGCTGCGCATTTATCTGCTGAGCAGGCTTCTCTGGAACGCGGACGCGGACACGGACGGTCTGATCCGCTCCTTTGTGCGGGGCTACTACGGACCGGAGGCGGAGCCCGGCGTGCTGCAATGCCTGTCCCTGATGGAAAACGCCGCCTCCCAGACCCACATGGGCATTTATGACATGCCCGACGCGGCTTATCTGGACGAAGGGCTCATCGAGCAGGCCGACGGTTGTCTGGCGGACGCGCTGTCGCGGACCGCCGATCCCCTGCGCCGGGAGCGGCTGGAACGGGAGCGGCTCAGCTTCGAATACGTGCAGCTGGCCCGTCTGCCCCTTGATGCGCCCGGACGGAACGAGCGCATCGACGCCTTTGCCGGGGAGCTGGCCCGGCTGGGGGTCACGGAGCTGTTCGAGCGCCGGGAGCTGGCCGGTTCCCTTCGCTGTATGAAGGAAAGCCGCTTTACCCGCCAGCGGGACGATGTTCCCTACCGCTGCTACCGGCTGTAATTGCCTGTTTTTGCCTTTTCCCCTTGATTCTTTCCATGCCTTTGGTCTACAATACTTTTGAACAAATTCCGCCTGATGGCGGCAAGGAGGATTTCATCATGAGCGAAGTTTTGCTGCGCAAGGACGTTCCCGCGCAGGCGAAGTGGCAGACCAGCCACGTTTATGCCTCTCAGGAGGATTGGGAGAAGGATTTCCAGTGGGTTCAGGAAAAGGCCAAAGAGCTGGCCGCCTATGCCGGTACGCTGAAGAACGGCAAGGATACTGTGCTTTCTCTGCTGAAAACCTATGCGGAGGCCAACGAGCACCTGAGCCGCCTGTATACCTATGCCAGCTGCAACCTGAACGTGGACAACGGCGATTCCTTCCAGCAGGGCGTGATGGCCCGCGCCCAGTCCCTGTACGCCCAGTACAGCGCCGCCGTGGCCTTTATCTCCCCCGAGCTTTTGAAGCTGCCCAAGGCTACCCTGAAAGGCTACATCGCCGACCCGGATTTTGCGGATTTCGACGTGATGCTGAAGGATCTGGAGCGGATGCGTCCCCATACTCTGTCCACCGAAGTGGAGACCCTGCTGGCCAGCGGTCAGGAAGTTTTCGGCGCGACGGGCAATGTATACGACATGCTTACCGACGTGGACATGAGTCTGGGCAAGGTCAAGGACGAAGACGGCAAGATGGTCGAGCTGACCCATGCCCGTTATGGCTCTATGCTGGAAAGCCCTGACCGCTCTGTGCGCAAGGCTGCCTACGAGCGCATGATGAAGGCCTATGCCGCCTACGGCTCCACCTTTGCCGCCACCTACGCGGGCAATGTGAAGGGCGACGTTTTCCTGGCCTGGGCTCACGGCTACCAGAGCGCCCGGGAAGCGGCCCTGTATCCGGACGATATTCCTGTCAGCGTGTATGACAACCTGCTCAAGGCCGTTCACGAGGCGCTGCCCGTGCTGCACGCCTACTGCGGCATGCGCAAGGAAGCCTTCAACATTCCTACCGTCCATATGTACGACCTGTACGCTCCCATGACCAAGGATTTCCAGATGAAGCTGACCTTTGACGAGGCCTATGAGCTGCTGCTGGAAGCCGTCGCCCCCCTGGGCAAGGACTATCAGGACGTGGTGCGTTCCGCCAAGGACGGCGGCTGGATCGACGTTTACGAGACGAAGGGCAAGACCACCGGCGCATACTCCAACGGCAGCGCCTACGGGGTGCATCCCTACGTGCTGCTGAACTTCCGGCCCGAGCTGGACGGCCTGCTGACGCTGGCCCACGAGATGGGTCACGCCATGCACAGCTATTATTCCAATCAGGCCCAGCCCTTCGTGAAGAGCGACTACACCATTTTTGTGGCGGAAGTGGCCTCCACCTGCAACGAAGTGCTGACCATCAACGCCCTGCGCAAGAAGTTTGCGGGCAATCAGGCGGCGCAGCAGGCTTTGATCGGCCGTCTGCTGGAAGGCTTCCGCACCACCGTTTTCCGCCAGACCATGTTTGCGGAATTTGAGATGAAGGCTCACACCATGGAAGAAGCGGGCCAGCCCCTGACCCGGGAATCCCTGAACGCCATGTACTACGACCTGAACAAGCAGTACTACGGCGGCGGCTGCCGGGTGGACAAAGTGGTGGAAAACGAGTGGATGCGCATTCCCCACTTCTACCGTTCCTTCTACGTCTACAAGTACGCGACGAGCTTCTGCGCGGCTGTGGCTCTGGCGGAAAAGATTCTGCACGGCACGCCCGAGGACGTAGCGGCCTACCGCCGTTTCCTGACTTTGGGCGGCAGCATGAGCCCCATCGAAGAGCTGAAGACGGTGGGCATCGACATGTCCACGCCCGCCCCCATCGAAGCGGCTCTGGACGTTTTCGCCTCCCTCTTGGCCGACTTCCAGGGCTAAAGCCCTGAACCCATCTCTGCGCGGCGTAGCCGCGCAGGGGCGTAGGGGGACATGAGCGTTGGCCGGGGTTTTACCGCGCCACGGCTCGCCGGTCTAGTGCGGCTCCCTGCCGGGTGGCGAGTATAGGCCGCCATTCGGCGACGGGCCTCATGGCTGGCATACCCCTCAATAGGCTTTGGTTTATCCAACAATAGAAAGACAGGGAATGTTTTCCAATCCTTCGGAAAGCATTCCCTGCTTCTTTATCTTTTGGCTTGTTTTCGAAAATAACAGCGACTGTTCAGCGAGCCGTGGCACCCGTCGTGCCACGGCGGTCTATGTCATCCA
>URJB01000101.1 GCA_900548145.1 uncultured Eubacteriales bacterium
GAGCGCGCTCGTGCTCGCCTTTTTCCGCCGTCAAAATAGGCGGGCCTTTTTCCCTCCGCTGCCTATCGCCGCTCTGTTTCGCCGCAGGTGGCGCTGGGCAAACTCAAACGGCGATGCTTGGGATGCTTCGGTGCGACCGGGATGATAGTACAGCGCGGAAAAACAGGCTTGATTTTTATTCTGTGGTTGGCATAAACCGTACTCAAATAATGTCTGTTTGGATATTTCGACATGTATTAGAGTTTCCTGAAACGCAAAAAGCCAGCGGGGTTTCAAATCCACGCTGGCTTTTTATGCGAGCCATGAGGCCCGTTGCCGAATGGCGGTCTTTTCTATTCAACTAACAGGGAGCCACACCGAACCCGCGAGCCGCGAGGCCTGTCGCCGAGCGGCGGTAGCTTTACGGCTAACCAGCATGTCCCCCGAGCACCCTGCGCGCCATAGGCGCGCAGTCCGGGGTTAAGGGGTACTACCCCTTACCTGTAGAGGGCGACGCTGTCTTCGCCGTCGATCTCGGTGACTCGGACGGCGATGCGCTCGCTGTGGGCGGTGGGGACGTTCTTGCCGACGAAGTCCGCGCGGATGGGAAGCTCCCGGTGGCCGCGATCCACCAGCTCCGCCAAACAGATGCGAGCCGGGCGGCCCTGATCCACCAGCGCGTCCAGCGCGGCCCGAACCGTGCGGCCCGTGTAGATCACATCATCCACCAGCACCACAAGCTTACCGTTGATATCTACCGGCAGGGAAGCACCTTTCAACTGGGGTTGGTCGTATAGGGTAGTCAGGTCGTCCCGGTAGAGGGTGATATCCAGCTCGCCCACGGGCACCCGTACACCCTCGAAACGCTCGATCAGCGCGGCCAGCCGCTGGGCCAGCGGCACGCCCCGGCGCTTGATGCCCACCAGCACGATGTTTTCCGGGGGATCGAGCTGCTCCAGAATTTCGTGAGCCATCCGGCTCAGGGCCCGCTGCATGGCGGGCGCGTCCATCAATTTGGCTTTGAGCTGCTGCTCAGACATGGTCTTTTTCCTCCTGATAGATAACCTTTTCGGTTTGGAAAAGGGGTATGTTCCTTTTTGAGAAACATACCCCAAAGTTGCAGCTGCGTCAAGGCTTTTCTTATTCGGCCTTGGCTTCGCCCTTTTCCTCGGCAGAGCGCTTGTTGAAGATCACGTTCACCAGGATGCCCACGATCAGGCCGGTGGCGATGGAGCTGATCTGCACGGAACCGAAGTTCAGCGTCAGGCCGCCGATGCCGCACACCAGAATGGCAGCGACCACGAACAGGTTCCGGTTGTCGCCCAGATCCACAGGCTGCAGCATCTTCAGGCCGCTGACCGCGATGAAGCCGTACAGCGCGATGCACACGCCGCCCACGATGCAGGAGGGGATGGAGTTGACGAAGCAGACGAAGGGGTCGAAGAAGCTCAGCAGGATGCAGTACACACCGGCCAGCGCGATAGTGCTGACGGAGGCGTTGCCCGTGATGGCGATGCAGCCCACGGATTCGCCGTAGGTGGTGTTGGGGCAGCCGCCGAAGAAGGCGCCCACGATGGAGCCTACGCCGTCGCCGATCAGGGTGCGGTCAAGGCCGGGGTCGGTGATGAGGTCGCGGTTGATGATGCTGGACACGTTCTTGTGGTCGGCGATGTGCTCGGCCAGCGTAACGAAGGCCACGGGGGCGAACAGCAGGAACAGGCTCAGCACGTCAGCCCAGCTGGTGATGGTGTTGGGAGCGTCCTTGTACACGCCGAACATGCCCAGGAAGGTGAACCGGGGGAGCTTGAACAGCTGCATGTTGTCGAAGGCGGACAGGTGAACCAGCTGCAGGGCTTCGCAGCCGGTGGCGTTGCCGATCAGGGTCATCACCAGCGCGATGACGTAAGCGCCCAGAATACCGATGATGAAGGGGACCATCTTCATGCTCTTGGAGCCCTTCACAGAGGCAAACACGGTGATGAAGAAGGCCACCAGACCCACCAGAATGGAAACCAGATTGTAGCTGCCGGCGGCGGTGTTGTTCAGGTTGTTCACGGCGCTGCCGCACAGGCTCAAACCGATCAGGGCCACGGTGGGGCCGATGACCACGGGGGGCAGCAGCTTGTTGACCCATGCGGAGCCGGTCTTCTTAATGATGAGAGCGATCAGCACATACACCAGACCGGCGAACACGGAGCCCAGAAGGATGCCGCCGAAGCCATACGCCACGGCGCTAACCAGCGGGCTGATGAAGGCGAAGGAGCTGCCCAGAAACACGGGGCTCTTGCGGCGGGTAGCCACCAGAATGTAGAACAGGGTGCCCATTCCGGCGCCGAACAGCGCGGCGGGCTGGTTCAGGTACAGGCCGGTGGCGTCGGCCAGGATCGGCACCAGCAGGGTGGCGGCCATGATGGCCAGCAGCTGCTGGAAGGCATACACAAGGTTCTTTTTCAGGGGCGGCCTCTGGTTGACGTCGTACACGAGTTTCATCGGTTCGTTCTCCTCCAGTCGGAAAGATCAACCCTGCGCGCCTTTGGTAGAAAATGAAAAACTGCCTTGCCCACGGCAGGGCAAGGCAGATACACACATTTCGACCATTCACTGGCATATCTTTTGCAGCCTTCCCGGCCTCACGGGACCGTGGTTAAAGGACACGCATTCAGTTGTCGTCTGGCAGGATAGCATGACCGGCGGATTTTGTCAATAGATAAGCCGAATTTTATTTTTTTTCAGTGTTCTGGGGCTGGACGCGGCGGCCGATCTTGTTTTCCGTGCCATTCAGCAGCCGCTGGATATTGGCCCGGTGACGGTATACGCACATGATGAACAAAAGCGTGGCAAAGATGCACAGCGCCCACTGGCCGAAGCACACGATCCAGATCAGCACCATATAGGTCAGCAGCATGGTCATGCTGCCAAGGCTGATGTACTTGGTCACAGCAATGACCAGCACGCACAGCAGGATGGAGGGCAGGCCGCACAGAGGGTGGATCAGCAGCACCACCGCCGTGGAGCAGGCCACGCCCTTGCCGCCCTGAAAATGATAGAACACGGGCCAGTTATGGCCGATGACCACGAACAGCGCCGCCACGATCCGTCCAAGGCCCTCGATGCCGAAGGCGGACGGCACCAGCAGGTTGCCGATCAGGCAGGCGAGGGCAGCTTTGGCGAAGTCGCCCAGAAAGGTAATGAGGCCGTCCTTCAGGCCCAGTACCCGCAGCACGTTGCTGGCCCCGGTATTATGGCTGCCCTCATTGCGGATATTCACGCCCTCCCGGCGGGACACGATGGTGCCTGTGGAGATACACCCCAGCAGGTAGGCGGCGACGGCGGTAACGAGGGTCAACAGGATTTCTTTCATTTGAAGAGGTCCTCCTGAAACAATTTCGATAGGCTTATCGACGCTCCGGCACGCGGGCCGCAGGCGGACGGTACGGGAGTCGTCCCGCATACTATACCACAGGCAACCAAAAAAGCAAAGGGGGGCGGGGCAGCGGAGGGGAGGGTCTCCCGGTGTGAAAAGGCGGTGGCGGGGCAATGGTAGGTTATCCCAAAAGGGAAAAAAGAACACGGCGTAATCATTGTATTTTTTGGGGGAAGGGGGAAGAAAGTGTGCTGAATGGCGCGGGAATGGGGCAGGGGGGATCCCCCAATAGTTCAGGCAAACAACAAGCGGAGCGCACGTCAGTACGGCCTGCGCCGATTGTTTGCCCCGAGGGGAGCCCACTGTAAGCAACAGTATGTGCCGCCTTGGCCGTAAGGAAGCCCATCGGCGGGGGTTGACGCGCCGACTCCGACGCGGAGTGGGACTTGCCGTCTCATGGGGTTCTCGTCAGCTTCGGTGCCAGAAAGTTTCCAAAGGGCGAGCGGAAAGCCCTTTGCTGCGCCCGCAGACGCAGCCCCCGCTTTCCCGATGAGGGCTTGACGCGCCGACTACGGCGCAGATGGAGGGGCTGCCGCCCCGAAGGGGGTAGTACTTTCTTTCGGCGCGAAAGAAAGTACCA
>URJB01000102.1 GCA_900548145.1 uncultured Eubacteriales bacterium
ACTTCCGGCCTCTTGAACCCCATTCAAGCACGCTACCAAACTGCGCCACACCCAGTCGCTTGTTTGCCGTCCCCTGCGGAACGAGATTTATTATATAACAGCTCCGGGAAAGTGTCAAGCATAAATTTGCTTTTTTTTGAGTTTTTTTCAAAAAACTCAAAATGGGGGAAAGGAAAACCCGGTCAACCCTTTCAGGCTGGCCGGGAAAGAATCACTTCTTCAAATAGCCACTTTTTTCCCAAAGCGCGACCCATTCCTTCAAACGGGCCATCAAGTCTTCGTTGCACTTGGTCTTTTTCATCATGTCGATCAGCTGCACCACGGCCTCGCCGTTGGTAGCGCTGCCCAGAACCTTGCGGATGGAGCGCAGGCTTTCCTTGCGAGCCTCATCCAGCAGCATGTCGTCCTTCTTGGTGCCGCAGCGCTGCAGGTCGATCATGGGGTGGATAGGGTCGCTGTCACTGGGGCTGAGCAGATACAGCTCCATGTTGGCAGTGCCTTTGAACTCCTCGTAGATGATATCGTCCACCCTAGAGCCAGTGTTGATGTTGATGGTGGCCACCACGGTCAGGCTGCCGCCCTCGCGGGTATTGCGGGCGGCACCGAAGAAACGCTTGGGCCGCACCAGCGCGGCAGGGGTGACGGTATTGCTCATGGGGCGGCTTCCCTGCACCAGCGTACCCTGATAGGCGCGGGTCAGCTTCGTCAGGCTGTCCAGCAGGATGACCACGTTCTTGCCGCTTTCCACCAGACGCTCGGCCCGTTCCAGCATCGTTTCACTGACGCGGGTCTGCATTTCGGGCGAATCGGCAAAGGTCGAGGCGAACACTTCTCCGGCGGCGCTTTCACGAATCTCCGTCACTTCTTCAGGGGCTACGTCGATCAGCAGCATCAGCACCTCGGCGTTTTCATCGTTGCGCTTGATGGCGCAGCCGATATCGCGCAGGATAGAAAGACTGTCGCTGCCGGGCGGAGAAACGATCATGGCCCGCTGGCCGAAGCCGATGGGGGCGATCAGATCCACCAGACGAATCAGCATACTGCTGCTGCCGTCGGGCGCTTCCAATACGACGCGCTTATTGGGGTAAACGGGGGTCATCTGGTCGAAGTTCAGCCGCTGCGGATTTTCGACGGCCTCTGCACCGTTCACTTTTTCCACCACCAGCAGGGCGGCGAATTTCTCATTGTCCCGCTGGGCCTTGGCTCCACCCTCGATGAAATCGCCTGTGCGCAGGTCGTAGCGGCGAATCTGGGCCATGGAGACGTAAATATCATCTCGGCCGGGCAGCAAAGTGCTGCTGCGCAGGAAACCGTAGCCATCCGGCAGCACTTCCAGAATGCCGGAGACAGGCCGGCTTTCCGGCACCTTCAGCAGATCGGGAATCATGCCCGCTTCCGCCTGCTCCGTAAATTGCTGGTCGCGGCTCATCCGATAGATGCTGTCGCTCAGACGGTTGTCAACAGGGGTCCGAGACGGGTACATCGGCTGCTGCTGGCCATAGCCGCCGTAGGCGGGCGCGGACTGCTGGCGGAAGTTGTTCTGCCGGTAACCGTTGTTATAGGAATTATTGTATCCATTATTATAGGAAGCGTTTCCTCCACTATAGGAAGAATTGCGGTAGCCGTTATCCCGGTTCTGGTAGCTGGGCCGCTGAGGAGCGGCGCGGTAGCCCAGACGGTAGCCGTCCAGCCGGGGCGCATTTTCGGGAATGCGGGGCTGATAGGAATCCTGCCGTTCTTCCTGCTGAACCACGGGCTGAGAAGGGGCGGACGCCTGCGGGCCGAAACGGTTGGCCGTGCCTACGGGCCGCTGCTGCTGCTGCCATGCGGGACGGGGAGAAGTCTCCCGTTGGGGCGCGGTGCGCGCCTGCCATCCCTGACGGAAAACCGGGTGATAATTGCCGTTTGTTTCTTCCGTCCGTTCGCTGCCCCAGGGGCGGTAGCCGCTGCCTGGCTGAACGGAAGTCACATCGGCCGCCAGAGATTCCTCCAGCCGGTTTTCCTGCGGCACTGCGGAACTCTCGGCGGAAACAGTACCTTCTGCAGAAATGGGCGCTGCTTCCTCCTGAGTCGCCGCGGTGCTTTCGTCCGAATCGCCCAGCGCATGATAAAGCCGCTGTACGATCCCTTCTTTATCGATGCCGGCGCTCAGCTTTACTTTGTTTTCGCGTGCAAGCGCCCGAAGCTGCACGACAGTCATCGACTGCAATTCTTTCATCTGCAAACAAACCCCTCCTTTTCCCTTCCCGGAACAACCATTCAAAACTGCCTGTCTTTACGGCTTAACGGCCAGCACAGCATCACGATCCACAGCCTGTTCCACCCAATGGGCGAAACCGTTGTAGGGCGCTTCGTTCTGCGGAATGAAACCGGCGCCCTCCATGGCTTGCAGCACGGAATCGCGGGCAAGTGTGTACGTGTTAAAAGAAAGCGCGATCGCGCCCCCGTGCTTGAGCACGGCAAAACAGCTTTCACATACCTTTGACGCAAAGTTCGCCAAAGACATGACTTTTCTCCCTTCGCTGGGAGCATGTTGTACGCCATAGGGCAGATCGGCCACCGCCAGATGGCAGCTTTCCCGCGCCATGACAGCTGGAAGCACGCCCAGATCGCCGTTCAGAAGCCGGAACGTACGCTCGTCTCCGTTTTTCCAGCCTTCGAGACTGGTGCTGAGACGGTAGCCTACGCTGCGGACCGGTTTGCCTTTCGGAACCGTGAGCGAGCTTTCTTCTCGTTTGTGCTTTAAGCGGTTCATTTTCAGGGAACGCCCCAATAATTGATCCGCTTCCAGCAATGCTTTTGCGTCCACGTCCATCCCGACGGCATGGTCTCCTTCTTCCAGCGCGCAGAAAAGTGTCGTTCCTTTTCCGCACATGGGGTCGAGTACCGTCAGCGGAGCGTCGCTCTGCGCGAACCCGGAGGCCGCGCGGGCGCAGTGCAAAAGCAGCCGGGTGAAATCTGCGTTGGTTTTTCCCTTGTACTTCATCAGCTCCGAAAGTTCTTCCGGGTAATAGCTGCGTCCGGCGCGGGGCAGAGGAGCCAGAGAACCGTCTTCCCGCAGCTCGGCGGCAAAGCAGCAGCCAGCGTTTGCGGAAATATCGCGCCATTGCGGGACGGTCAGTTCTGGAACGGAAAATACCAGAAAAGGCTCTCCCCCCAGAGAGCGAAGCTCCATATCAGACGGAAGCTTCCATGCATTCAGAACGCAGGAAAGTTCGGTCATTGCCAGTTTTTCCAGCGAATGACGGTATCTGACGTTCGAGTGCGGCTTCAAGAGCATAGCGTATTGCACGGGAAACCTCTTTTCACAGGGATAAAGAGTACCAAAAACAAGCTGATTAACCCAGCTCACAGTAGTATATCACGTGCTAAAAATAAAATCAAACATTTTTGAACGGAAAATTCGTAAAAATTGAATGAATTACGCAAACGCTTGCATTACATGCAATATTTGCGTTGAATGGAATCCAACGTTCCGTATATATTTCATGAACGAGAAGCAGAAAGAAATACTTTGACAAAGGAGGGAAAGAGTTGTTATAATAAGAAACGGCCTTGTGCTGTGCAGCATCTTTTCACGAACTGCGCAGCGTTTCCGAATCTGCCTCCGTGGCTCAGTAGGATAGAGCGGTCGCCTCCTAAGAAGAAGGCCGACCATCGCTTTTCCAGAAGCTGAAAGCGGAAACTGCGTTCGGAAGTGACCCGGAATCCCGATCACTCCGACGCCCCTGAACCGAAGGTCAAAATCAGCAGGTGGGAAAATGTCCTACCGCCAAAGTTAGAAAAGCTGATTAGAAATCGACCTTCCTGATTAGCAAAAACGCCCCCCAAGCTCCACGGTGAGCAATCACCGATTCCTCGAAAGCCTTGAAAAATAAGGACTTTCGAGAGTATGGTCCCGTAGCTCAGCAGGATAGAGCGGTCGCCTCCTAAGGTTGCGTTACAACGGCCACCTCAAAAAAAACTAAATAAGGGAT
>URJB01000103.1 GCA_900548145.1 uncultured Eubacteriales bacterium
CAATTTCTTCTTTTATCAAACTTCCTACACTTGAAAAGTGCGAACATAAAAACAGTTTCATCCATATCCTCCTTAATAAATTCCGATTTAGTAAACGGATATTCCATACAGCCCGCATTCCATCCGATCACAGAAAATTGGCAGGCAGCCAAAATGCCCGTCGTTTGAGAAAGGCCCTCACATCAACTGAAACAGTATGCCGTGAGGGCTTCTCCGGGCTTTCATGCACCGTGATGGATCGCGGCCATGGAGCGTCTTACTGCTTTTCCTCCGCCCAGTCCCGGCACTGGTCGATGCGGTCGCCTTCGCTGCCTGTCAGCGGGTCGTAGGCGAACTCGTGCAGCTCCTTGCAGGGAAAGTTGGGGCAGAAGCCGCAGTTTTCCAAACCTTTGCCCTCGCAGCAGTCCTTGATGGGGCAGCGCTTGCCCCAGTAGGGCTTCTTCATTTTCAGGCAGCCGGGGCATTTCATGACGTCCCGGTATTTGCATTCGCTGCATTTCATGCCGCAGCGGGTCTCGATCATCTCTATCTTCCTCCCTTGGCGAACGAGTGGGGACGGCAGGGCCTGTGCGGCCCCTGCCCCTGCAGTTAAGGGCTTCGCCCTTAACGATCCCGCTTTTGAGCGCGCATACGCGCTCAAGAATGGGTCAAGGGCAAAGCCCTTGTCGGGGTGCAGGGGTGAAACCCCTGCGTATCGCCGCTTAGTATAGCAGTGGGAAAAGCGGCTGTCAACTTGCGATTCGGGGCGGGCTATGCTACAATCGGATGGGCATTTTTCGGAAAGGAGCGGGCGGCATGAAGCTGATCTCGTGGAACGTCAACGGACTGAGAGCCTGCCTGGGCAAGGGCTTTCAGGATTATTTCGATCAGACCGGCGCGGACGCTTTCTGCATTCAGGAGACCAAGATGATGCAGGGGCAGGCCGAATTTGCGCCTGAGGGATATGCGCAGTACTGGAACAGCGCGGACAAGAAGGGGTACTCCGGCACGGCGGTGTTCACCCGGATGCACCCTTTGAACGTGACCTACGGCATGGGCGTGGACGAGCACGATCACGAGGGCCGGGTCATCACGCTGGAATTTCCCAAATTTTATCTGGTGACGGTCTACACGCCCAACAGCCAGCGGGAGCTGACCCGGCTGGCCTACCGCATGACGTGGGAGGATGCGTTCGCCGACTATCTGGTCAGGCTGGACGAACAGAAGCCCGTGGTGGTCTGCGGCGATATGAACGTGGCCCACAGGGAGATCGACCTGAAGAACCCCAAAACCAACGTGCATAACGCGGGCTTTACGCAGGAGGAGCGGGACAAGATGTCCGCCCTGCTGGAGCGGGGCTTTGTGGACAGCTTCCGCTACCTGCACCCGGAGGAACGGGATCGCTACAGCTGGTGGAGCTACATGATGAAAAGCCGGGAGCGGAACATCGGGTGGCGCATCGACTATTTTCTGGTGAGTCGGCGCATTGCGGAAAACATCGTGTCGGCGGACATTGACGATCAGATCATGGGCAGCGACCACTGCCCGGTCATTTTGGAACTGAAGGGAATGGAGGAAGAAGCATGAAAATTTTGTTTGCGTCGGATATTCACGGTTCGGCCAGCGCCTGTGAGAAGGTGTTGGAGCGGGTACAGACCGAAAAGGCGGATCGGCTGATTCTGATGGGAGACCTTTTGTACCACGGCCCCCGGAACGACCTGCCCGATCGCTACGCGCCCAAGGAGGTCATTCGTCTGCTGAATGAAAGCCCCCTGACGCCCCTGTGCGTCCGGGGCAACTGCGATGCGGAGATCGACCAGATGGTGCTGAATTTCCCGATCATGGCGGATTACGCCCTGCTGCCGCTGGAAAACGGAAGCTGCGCCTTCCTGACCCACGGTCATCTTTTCGACCGGGAGCATCTGCCGCCCCACAAGCCCGGAGACGTGCTGGTGAACGGTCACTTCCACGTATACGCCGCCGAGCCTGCAGGGGATATGTTCTATGTCAACCCCGGCTCCGCCGCTCTGCCCAAGGAAAATCAGGAAAAGAGCTACATGGTCTATGAAAACGGCGTTTTCACCATCAAAGCGCTGGAAACGGGCGAAACGCTGAAGACCTTCCGCCTTTTTTGACGGAAAACAGACCCAAAAAGCATGAAGAACTCGTGAACATCGCAAAAAGACCTTGCCCTTGCTTCGGAAATCGCGTATAATAATGCGAGCAACTTCATTACTTTCACTAGGATAGGAGAGACTTTTTATGCGCAAGCGTGTTGTTCTGGCCCTGCTGCTCGTGGTGGCCATGGTAGTAACCAGCGGTTGTTCCCTCGTCGTCAAGGACGCTGAGGTAGACGCCCAGACGCCTATTATCACCGTGGTGGGGCAGACCTTCACCAAGGGCGAAGTGAACGCTCTGGTGCAGAATTCGCTGAATTATCAGGCTTCTATGTATTCGATGTATGGCATGACCTTTGACCCGACCTCCGAAAGCGCCATTTCCTCCGCGCAGGAAAGCGTCATTAGCGGCCTGATCGAGCAGGCTGTGGTGGATGCCAAGATGGACGAGCTGGGCATCGAACTGACCGAGGAAGACTTGGCCGAGATTCAGACGGAATCTGAGAGCACCTATCAGGGCTACAAGGACACCATCAAGAGCGCCGTCTACTCCGATACCGAACTGACCGGCGACGAACTGGAAGCCGCGATTGAGGAAACTATGACGCAGTACGGCTATCCCACGCTGGACGAGATCGTGGAAAACAACAAGACCACCAAGCGCACCGAAAAGCTGAAGGCGGAAGTCGTCAAAGACGTGACCGTCACCGACGAAGAAGTGCAGACGGAATACGACAGCCGCGTGGAAAAGGCCAAGAGCGATTATGAAAGCAATCCCGGCTCCTACGGCACCAGCGTGACCAACGGCACCACCGTTTATTACACCCCCGCCGGATACCGCTATGTGAAGAACATCCTGCGCAAGTTCTCCGACGAGGATAACCAGAAGATCAACGATATCCAGAGCCAGATCACCGACAAGCAGACCCAGCTGAGCAATGTGGAAACCTCTCTGAGCGATCTGGGCGAAGCCACGGAGGACGAGTCCGAGGAGATCGCCAAGAACCGTCAGGAGCTGACCGACACGCAGACCACGCTGAATGCTGAGATCGCCGATCTGCAGGCGCAGAAGACGGCCGCCGAGGAAGCTGCCTACGCCGCCCTGCAGCCCGTTATCGAAGAAATTCAGGCGAAGCTGGCTGCTGGTGAAGACTTTGACGCGCTGATGGAAGAATACGGCGAGGACACCGGGATGCAGAACGAGCCCGCCAAGACCAACGGCTACGCCGTGTGCGAACAGAGCACCAACTGGGTGGAATCCTTCCGTGACGCCGCCATGGCGCTGGCGAAAGTGGGCGATGTGTCCGAGCCTGTGCGCAGCAGCTACGGCATCCATCTCATCAAGTATGTGAGCGACGCGGTGGAAGGCCCCGTGGCTTTCGACGATGTGAAGGACACTATTTATGAATCTCTGCTGAGCACCAAGCAGGACGACGCGTACAACGCCGCTGTGGACGAGTGGGTCGCCGCCGCTGACGCGAAAGTCGACCGCGACGCGCTGAAGGACTGACAAACGAAAATGAACAGGGGCCGCTTTCTGAGAAGGAGAGCGGCCCTGTTTTGATGGGAAAATGGGGATGAGCCGCCCTCGTGTGAGGGAAGGGCTGGCCGTTTGCTGGGAAGTTCGTTTCTTTTCGGAAAGGAGCCGGAGGGATGCAGGCAAATAGCAATCGGAGCGCACGGCAGTGCGGGCCGCGCCGATTGTTTGCCCCGAGGAAAGCCCTTT
>URJB01000104.1 GCA_900548145.1 uncultured Eubacteriales bacterium
TTTTTAAGCATTAGATGCCACTTCCCGATGTCGTATCGGGTCTACTCCTAAGCGACAGGCCGTGGGTTCGAATCCCGCCGGGATCACCATTTTGCCTACCAGATTCGACAGATTTGTCCTCAAAAAAGACGACTGTGAAGCTGGTAGGATTTTTCTTTTTCAGGACACTACCGAACACAAAAAATCTGCTAACAGAAGATAGTCCCTGTTAGCAGATTTCTAATTTTTCAGCTCGATTTCTAATCGACATTCACTGATGACCATGCTCTCGGCGAGTACCGCGGCTTCTCCATGAGCATCATGTACAATCCAATGTCGCAGATGTATCAGCTGACGCTGAAGGGCGCGATGTCCCATCAGGTGGAACTGGGCTCCGATCCGCGCGGCAATATCACCAGGATCGACAATGCACTGGCTGGCATTCCGAGGCGTATGCAGAATGTGGAGAACAAGCTGAACGACCTGAATCAGCAGATGGCTACGGCCAAGGCTGAGCTGGGCAAGCCATTCCCGCAGGAGGAAGAGCTGCGATCCAAGAGCGCACGTTTGGCGGAGCTGGACGCAAAGCTGAATCTGGATCGTCCTGCCGCACAGGCTGAAAAGAAGAAGCCGGAACAGGAACGGTGATGTGAATGACGCTGTTTGAAAAAGTAAAAACCAACGTGACCACCCTTCAGGCCGCTGAGCGCTACGGCCTGAGGGTGAAGCGCGGGGGCATGTGCAGGTGCCCGTTCCACAATGACAAGAATCCAAGCATGAAGATTGACACACGATTTCACTGCTTTGGATGCCAGGCGGATGGTGATGTGATTGATTTCACCAGCCGCCTTTTTAATCTCACGCCCATGGCGGCAGCGCAGAAGCTGGCCGATGATTTCGGGATTCAGCATGACCGAAATCAGAAGGATATGCCGGTAAAAAAACAGCACACTGTAAGCGATCAGGATGTTTTCCTTCACAAGGTGTCTTACTGCTATCAGGAGCTTGCTAGCTATCGGAATCTTCTGGTGCAGTGGCAGCAGCAGTATGCGCCGCGGACTCCGGATGAGGAAACGCATCCCCGTTTTATGGAAGCCATTCGGAAGCTGGAAATGGTGGAATACGATCTGGATCTGCTGCAGGGCGGCGAAGAACCGGAAAAGCTGGAAATCGTGAACGATTACCTGCGGGATGAGCAGGAACAAAGGGAGGCCATCAGTATGGAACCTATCGTGAAAACACCGGTCTATCATCAGTCCGCTGCTTATGCGCGGGAGCATGGTGAACTGGAACAATACAGGCAGTCGCATCGCGCCAATATCGACTGCAAACGGAATATAGAGAAAACAGTCTCAGCACACTTTGACGGAATGCGTCTGGAACGAAAGGCTGCGCCGGAAGTGATTGAGCGCTTCGGGGCGGAGCGTGTCGCGCTGGTACTGGCGGCGACAGTGCAGGCTAAATCCTGGGACGGCCGCTTCTCGACGGCGAATAAGGACTGGGCATTCAGCTTTGACTTCCCGGATCCTGTCAATGAGCTGGTCTTTGACCGCCGGCATGATTATGCTGTGGAAACGCATCCTGCTGTGCTGGATGGATTCATCAACCTGGTGCGTCAGGAGATCAGAGCCATGGAGCATCCGCTTGAAAAGGCTGCAGCTGCTGAAGCGAAAGAAAATCTGAATCCCGCAAAGCCGGCGAAAAAGAAAACGCACAGCATGGAAGGCTTTGCATATTTTTCTTGTCCCGTGCCACACTGCAGATAGGGGAGGAATGAAAATGATTGGTTTTTTGTTTGCGGTGATTGCCGGGGCGGCCATGAGCGTTCAGGGGGTCATGAATACCCGTTTGCAGGAAAATGTAGGGCTGTGGGAGGCGAACGCCTTTGTGCAGGGGACGGCCTTTGTGCTGTCGCTGATCGTTCTGTGGATCTTCGGAAAAGGAAGCCTTCGCAGCCTGACGGCGGCGCCGTGGTGGAATCTGCTGGGCGGCGCGCTGGGACTGGTCATTACCGTCACGGTCATGCTGGCCATCAAGGGCCTGAACCCGACCATCGCGATTTCCGCGATTCTGATCGCCCAGCTGCTGGTGGCCGCAGCGATCGACTATTTCGGCTGGATGGGGCAGGAAAAAATGAGTTTCGACTGGCGGCAGTGGACCGGGGTGGGGCTGATGCTCACGGGTGTTTTATTTATGAAGTGGAGATGAACCATAACGGAATTTTATAGTTTTATTACAATTTTTAATTGTCAAATATTTGACCAGAACTTGACAAAAAGTTTGAATAAGGATAAAATGTTTCTACCAATGAAGGGTGCGATTCCCTGAACAACTGAAAGGTGGTTTCATTTTCATGAAGAAGTTCTTGGCTTGTATCCTGGCTGTCGCCATGCTGCTTGGCGTCACCTGCGCTTTTGCGGAAGAAACGCTGGTGATTTACAGCGCCCGTAATGAGCGCCTGAACAACATCGTCATTCCCGCCTTTGAGGCCAAGACCGGCATCAAGGTAGAAATGATCACCGGTTCCTCCGGCGAAGTGCTGCAGCGCGTGAAGAGCGAAGTGGAAACCGGCAACGTGACCGTGGATATTCACTGGGCCGCTGACGAAACCATGCTGTCCGCCAACCGCGACCTGTTCGAAGTGTACGTCTCCACCGAGAACGACGCCATGATGCCCCAGTTCCAGAACGACGGCACCAACTGCTTCAACAGCGCCTACGCCGAGCCCAACGTGATGATCGTGAACACCGACATGCTCAAGGAACTGGGCATCGAAGTGAACGGCTATGCCGATCTGATTCAGCCCGAGCTGAAGGGCAAGATCATTTCCGCTGACCCCGCCAACTCTTCCTCCGCTTTCCAGTGCCTGATCGGCATGCTGTACGGCATGGGCAACGGCGACCCCATGAGCGCCGAAGCGTGGGACTTCATCGATAAGTTCCTGGTCAATCTGGACGGCAAGATCGCGTCTTCTTCCTCTCAGGTGTACAACGGCGTGGCCAACGGCGAATATGCGGTGGGCCTGAGCTATGAAGACCCCTGCGTGGAACTGCAGGCCAAGGGCGAGCAGCCCGTTAAGGTCGTGTACGCGGTGGAAGGCACCATCTTCCCCGGTCAGTCCGTGCAGATCATCAAGGGCGCTCCTCATATGGAGAATGCCAAGAAGTTCGTTGACTTCGTGCTGTCCGAAGAAAGCCAGACCGCCGTTGCCGCCGAACTGAACCTGCGCCCCCTGCGCGCCGGTGTGCCCACCAACGCTAAGATGATCCCCAACGAAGAGATCAAGCTGTTCGATACCTATTCCATGAAGTATATCGCCGAGCACAAGACCGAGATCGTCAACACCTATCTGGAGCATGTGGAAATGACGCTCGAGTAATTCGGACACAGAAACACGATTCTGCCGGGAAGCTGTGAGGCTTCCCGACAGTTTGTCGAAGACCCCCGAGTTGGCCGCCGTTGCCCGCAAACAGCGCTTTGCGGCCTGCCCCGCTATGCGTGGCGGGCTTCGGACTGCGGTAGCCCTTCGGGCTGTCCTCGTCCTCGGTGCTGCGC
>URJB01000105.1 GCA_900548145.1 uncultured Eubacteriales bacterium
GGTGCTTCAGAAGCTGTATTATTTACATCATTTTTCTTATTTACACCATCTAAGGGTTTCATGGTCGGGAAGAGCAGCACGTCGCGGATGGAGGCGGAGTCAGTCAGCAGCATGACCAGACGATCCACGCCAAAGCCCAGACCGCCGGTGGGGGGCATACCGTACTCCAGCGCGCAGAGGAAGTCCTCATCCACGTCGGCATGTCCGCCCTGCGCCCGCTTGGCGGCGGCCTGCCGCTCGAAGCGGCCGCGCTGGTCGATGGGGTCGTTCAGCTCGGAGAAGGCGTTGCCGAACTCAAAGCCGTTGATGAAGAACTCGAAGCGCTCGGTCATCTCCGGCTCGTCCTTCTTGCGCTTGGCCAGCGGAGAGATCGCCACGGGATAGTCGGTGATGAAGGTAGGCTGGATCAGATTGGGCTCCACGAAAGCGTCGAAACACTCTTCCAGACACTGGCCCTTCACCGCGTCCTTTTCCACATGCACGTCGTGGGCTTCGCAGTCCGCCCGGGCCTGTTCGTCGCTTTCCCAGACGTAGTAGTCGATGCCGGAGTATTTTTTCACGGCCTCGGCCATGGTCATGCGGGCCCACGGGCCTTCCATGTTGATTTCCTTGCCCAGATAGGGGATCTTCAGCGTGCCGCAGACTTTCTTGGTGACGTAGATGTACAGCTCCTCCACCAGATCCATGATCTGGTGATAGTCGGCATAGGCCTGATAAAGCTCGATGGTGGTAAATTCGGGATTGTGACGGGTGTCCATACCCTCGTTGCGGAAGATACGGCCCACCTCGTACACCTTGTCAAAGCCGCCCACAATGAGCCGCTTCAGGTACAGCTCGGTCTCAATACGCAGGTACATGGGAATATCCAGCGCGTTGTGGTGGGTGACGAAGGAGCGGGAGTTGGCGCCGATCTCGATGGTCTGCAGAACGGGAGTGTCCACTTCCAGAAATCCGCGGGCGTCGAGGAACTCGCGCAGCGCCTTCAAAATCTGGCTGCGCTTGATGAAGGTATCCTTGACCTCCGGGTTGACGATGGTGTCCACGTAGCGCTGACGGTAGCGGATATCCTGATCCTTCAGGCCGTTCCACTTTTCCGGAAGCACCCGCAGGGACTTGGTCAGCAGCGTCAGCTGGTGAGCATGAACGGAGACCTCGCCGGTTTTGGTACGGAAGACTACGCCCTCCACGCCGATGATATCGCCGATGTCCATGGTTTTGAAGTCCGCGTATACGTCCTCGCCCACGTTCTCGCGGCGCACATAGGCCTGAATCTGGCCGTCGCCGTCCAGCATGTGGACGAAAGAAGCCTTACCCATGATGCGGCGGCTCATCATCCGGCCCGCGATGCGGACGGTCTTGCCCTCCAGCGCGTCAAAATCCGCCAGAATCTGCGCGGAGGTGTGGGTGCGGTCAAAACGGGTGATGGTATAGGGATCGCGGCCTTCTTCCTGATACTTGGCCAGCTTGGCGCGGCGAATCTGCTCCTGTTCGCTCAGGTCCTGAACCTGCTGAATTTCCGGGGTCATGAGGCTGCCTCCTTTGTTGATCGAATGAATGGGGCTCAGCGGCTGATCTCCAGCACTTTCAGCTGCATGGTGCCGCCGGGAACCTCCACGTCCACCACCTGACCGACCTTCTTGCCCAGCAGCGCGCCGCCGATGGGGCTGTCGGAGGAAATTTTCATGTTGCGGGGGTCGATTTCGTTCGCACCCACGATGGTGATGGTCTGTTCCCGCTTCAGGGTCAGATTATCCACCTTCACGGTGTTGCCCACGCCCACGGTCTCGGTGGTGACTTCGTCGTCCTCCACCACGATGCAGTTGCGCAGGGTGTTTTCCATCTCGACGATTTTGGCCTCGATGCGGCTTTGCTCGTTCTTGGCCTCGTCGTACTCCGCGTTTTCACTCAAATCGCCGAAGCCGCGGGCGATCGCGATCTGCTCAGAGATCTCGTTGCGGCGGACGCTGATGTAATAATTGAGCTCCTGCTCCAGCTTTTGGTAGCCTTCGCGGGTCAGGATGACTTTCTTTTCTTCTGCCATCTTTGATAAACCCCTTTCTCTATGCGCGGGGGGCTGAACCCCGGTAGATGCCGCGCTTTCCCGGCGCTATGCCGCCGGAATATCCCTTCATAAACACAGCGCCGCAACCGTTCGGCCCGCCAAAAGCGCCCGCACGTTGCAACGCAGCTTGAGAGAATACGAATTATTATAGTCCGCCCGGCAGGGAATGTCAATGGCGGTTTCCGTTGATTTTTCAAGATTTGCGGCGCTTTTGGGCGAAAAAAGGGAGGACGCACGGGGCAAAGGCTGAGGTCATTCTCGGTCAGAGGGAAGGGAACGATTTCATCATGGAACGGCCAGCCGTTCTTTTACTGCTTCACGTTCTCCATTTGGGAAGCGGATTCCGTCAGGTCAAAGGTCACGGACAGGGAAGCAAACAGCGAGCCCATGACCTTTTGGGCGGCTGCGCGCACATCCGCCGCGGCCACGTAGGCCTGAATCCGCGCCCGTTCCTCGGGCGGCACCTGAAAGACGCTCAGGCTCATTTCCAGAAAGCGGCTGATCTTCTTTTCCAGCGTGAAATAGGGGTCGCACTTTCGAACCATATATCCGCGCATGATGCCCGCCGTGCCCAGCTCTATCTCGTAAAAGTCACTTTCGGCGCAGTCCGGCAGGTAGCTGCCGAACGCCTTTTGTAGTTCCTTCGCCGTGCGCTGGTGGATCATTTCCGCCGTGGCGGGGTAGGTGTACGCCTCCACATAAATATCGCGCAGGTTCTCGTTCATTTCCGTCAGCGCCAGCTGCAGGGACGTTTCCATGGCGTAGACATACACTGGCGAGGGCAGCGCCGCCGCTGCCGTCCTGACTGCGCCGAATTGACGGTCGAACATGATGCCCACCAGCTCGGTCAGTACACCGTCCTTGGTACGGAAAATGTTTTGAAAGGAACCGGCGGACACATCCGCCGCCTTCAAAATTTCCGCCACACGAGTATGGGTGTAGCCTTTTTCCAGAAAAAGCCGAACACAGGCGGCCAGAATGCGCCGCTTTGCGTCTTTGCTGTCGTAACGTCTGGCCATGGGATCCTTCTTTCCACGAAATGTATCATGACCCGATTATACATTGATCTGCCATAAAGTCAAATCTTTTGGCTTTTTCGCTTCGGAAGGAAGGCGTTCGCGGGTCTTCACGGCTTTGCCGTGTAGGTTTGTCAAACATATTGGACAATGAACTCAATGGGGGAAAGCCAATGGAGGGGTCTCATAGGAAAGTTGTTGGAACGGGAATGATGAA
>URJB01000106.1 GCA_900548145.1 uncultured Eubacteriales bacterium
TGCCACGGCGGTAAAACCCCGGCCAACCAGCTTTCCCTCGAGCAGCCCCGCGCCCTATGGGCGCGGTGTGGGGTGCAGGGCATTAGCCCTGCTGCCTGCCGCCGTAGCGGCGGTCGCGGGACTGGAATTGGAGGATGCATTCGTGCAGGTCTGGAACGTGGAAGTCTGGCCAGAGCTTCTCCGGGAAGAGAAATTCCGCATAGGAGCATTGGAAAAGAAGAAAGTTGCTCAGACGCATTTCGCCGCTGGTGCGGATCAGTAAGTCCACATCCGGCAGACCAGCAGTGTAAAGATGATCCGCAAAGGCCTGCTCGTCGATCTGATCCACGGTCAGCACCCCGGACTGGACTTCCGCCGCCAGCTGGCGCGCCGCCCGAACCAGTTCCGCCCGGCCGCCGTAGTTCACGGCAATGTTCAGCCGCAGACCGGGCAGACCGCAGGTGCGGCGCTCCGCGTCCTCCAGCGCTTCCCGCTGAGGCGCGGGCAGACCGGCCTTGTCCCCCAGAATGGTGATGCGGACGTTGTTGCGCACCAGCTCGTCGATCTCGCTGGCAAAAAAGTCCAGAATCAGCTGCATCAAGGCGTCCACTTCAGTTTTGGAACGCTTCCAGTTTTCGGTGGAAAAGGCGTACAGGCTCAACACCTGAATGCCGATGTCGCTGCAGTTGCGGATGATCTCCCGCAGGTTTTCCGTCCCGGCACGGTGCCCCAGCGCGATTTTCACCTTGTGCTGGTGGGCCCAGCGGCCGTTGCCGTCCATGATGATGCCGATGTGCTTCGGCAGACGGGCCGGGTCGATCGTGGGGGGGAGGGGATATTTGATCGCCATGTGCGCAAACCTCCTTCAAAAGGGCATTGTCCGCTTTCACTATGCCACAGCCGGGAAAAAAAGTAAAGCGTCCGTTGACAGACGGGAAAAGAATGCTATACTGAACTTTGCTGAAACCGGCAGATGATTTGGAATACAGAAAGGATTTTTCATGAGCAAAATCGAACTTCGGCGCATTGACGAAAGCAACTTCATCGACTGCTTCAACCTGAAACTGAAAAAAGAACAGGAGCGCTTCGTTTCCCATCCCATCCGCAGTCTGGCGCAGGCGTACGTGTATTACAAGCAGTGCACGCCCTTCGGCGTGGTGGCCGACGGCGAAATGGTGGGCTACGGCATGGTGATCTACGATTACGACGAGGAGGAGTACGACCTCTGGCACGTGATGATCGACGCGGAGCAGCAGGGCAAGGGGTACGGCAAAGCGGCGGTAGGACTGTTTCTGAACTACATCCGCCAGAAGCCCTTCGGGGATTCTGATCTGGTGAAGCTGACCTGCCACAAGGAAAATCTTCCGGCGCTGCGCCTGTACGAAAGCTACGGCTTTGCGCCCACCGGCGCGGAGGACGAGGACGGCGAGATCGAGATGGCCCTGCGGGTGTAGGGTGTATTTTTCCTGTACTTGTGGTTTCGCCCCTTGACAAACAAAAATTGTGGGGTACAATAGGCATAACTTCCGGTCGAGCCGGAAGGGAATAGAGGCGCGGACTGCATCAGTACCGCGCGGGAGCCCCTCACCGGGCTGTGACCGCGCGCGAAAGGGCTGGCCGCCGAAACGGGCGTTCGGGTGTGAGCGCGTCCGTTGGGCGACGGAATAACATTTCGTCGACTGTCACAGCCAAAAGTGGCTGTGGGGCGCTATTCGACCGTTTTTCTGCTGTGATCAAAGCAGGAATGGCGTTGCGCCGTTCCTGCTTTTTTCATTCCCCATTTTTTGAAGGAGGAAACCACGATGAGAAAGATCCTTGCCCTGTTCCTTGCCGCCATGATGATGCTGTGCTGCGCCAGCGCCTTTGCCGAAGGCACCTTCCGCGTAGGCATGGAGTGCAACTACGCCCCCTATAACTGGACACAGGCCAATGCCAGCGAGTATGCCGTTGAGATCGAAGGCGGCGGCGGATACGCCGATGGCTACGATGTGCAGATCGCTCGGAAGATCGCCGAAGGGCTGGGCAAGGAGCTGGTGATCGTCAAGACCGAATGGGACGGTCTGCCCATGGGCGTGATGACCGGCGCGTTCGACGCGATCATCGCCGGTATGAGCCCCACTGAAGAACGGAAGGCCACCATTGACTTTACCGACGCGTACTACAATGTGCAGCCCGTTGTGGTCGTTCGCAAGGACGGCCCCTATGCCAATGCCAAGACGCTGGCTGATCTGAGCGGGGCCAGTATCACCGGCCAGCTGAACACCTTCCACTACGGCCTGATCGGCCAGATTCCCGGCGTGAACAAGGCCATGGCCATGGAGACCTTCCCGGCCATGATCGTGGCGCTGAAGGCGGGCGCGGTGGACGGCTACATTGCCGAAGGCCCCGGAGCCATGGCGGACACTATGGCCAATCCGGAATTGACCTATCTGTCCTTTGACGAGGGCGAAGGCTTCACCGTGGCGGAAGGCGAAACGTCCATCGCGGTCGGTCTGGCCAAGGGCAGCCCCCTGATGGATTCCATCAACGAAATTCTGGCCGGCATCAGCGACGATGAACGCAAGCAGATCATGGAAGACACCATCGCCCGCCAGCCCCTCAACCAGTAAGGGGCAGTGCCCCTTAACCCCGGACT
>URJB01000107.1 GCA_900548145.1 uncultured Eubacteriales bacterium
AAGGCCGCCGCTCGGCGACGGGCCTCGCGGCTCACATAAAATGCCAGCGTGAAGTGAAAACCACGCTGGCATTTTTATAAAGTTTTCCGCACCAAAAATGGATAGGGGGAAGCCGAGCAGGACGCGGTGAAGCTGACATTTGCCGGGTCGATGGAAAACCCAAAAAAGAATGCAAAAAGACCAGCGTGTATTCGGAACACGCTGGTCTTTGCTGTTGGGAAGGGAAAGCCGTCTTATTTCACGACCTGAAAGAAGTAGCGGCTCACATAGCCTTCGGTGCCGTCGATGGTGGCCTTGCACCACACATCGCCCACTTCGGTCACCTGAATCTCGGTGCCAATGGGGTACGCCTTGATGATGGAGGCGCTCAGGCCGGGGGCCTTGCGGAAATTCACGATGCCGTTGCCGTTGGGGTTCACCAGCTTGGCGGTGAAGGGGGCCTTCGGCAGGGTGGAGGCAGCGCCGGAGGAAGAACCCACCACGGAGATGAACTTCTTCATCATGTAGCCGGACTTGCCGCCTACGCTCACCTTGTAGAAGCTGCCGCTTTCGCCCAGAATGGTGACGGCGGTGCCGTTGCGGTAATAGCCCAGAACGCGGGCGTCGGTGCTGGCGGTTTCCCGCAGCAGCAGGACCTGATTCGCGCCGGGGTTCTTCACCACGCCCTGCTTGCCGCTGGGCTTGGTGGTGCTGCCCGCGTTGCCGGACAGGAAGCGGCTGGCAACGTAGCCGGCCACGTCGCCCTGCTGCACCTTATACCAGCCGTTGCCCTTGCTCAGCACGGTCACGGTGGAGCCGTTCTTGAAGCTGGTCACGATATCGCCGGTCAGGGAAGGCGCGGTGCGCACGTTCAGGCCGATGCCGGTGTTGGTGCGCACGGTCAGGGTATTGTTGACGTTGGAGTCGGTCAGGTACTTGGACAGAACGTAGCCGGTCTTACCATTGACCTGCACCTTGCTCCAGTCGCCGGTGGTTTCCAGCACGGTCATCCAGGTGCCCGTGGGGTACTGGCCCAGCACGGAAGAGTTCAGGCTGGGCTCCTTGCGGAGATTCAGACCGCCGCCGGTCACGACCTTATAGCTTTCCGCCAGCGAAACCAGCGGAAGGGCCAGAGCCAGAACCAGAGCGATCACCGGGAGGCATCTTTTGTATAGACGGGTCTTTTGCATGATGAAATACCTCCTTTTCTTTTATGGCGCGGTTGGTTTTCCGTGCCATTCGCCTATCCGACGAACAGAGAGGACGGCTTCATGCACAAAAATACTGGAAAATAAAGGAATCCAAGCCAATCAGAGGGGCAGAAAAGCGCGTTTTTTCCAACCGTTTCCAACCTGTGTTTGGGAAAAGAAGGAGCGTCGGCTTTTGAGAAAAGTCTCCTTCCAGAAATTTCCCGGCCTTTGAGTTTGCAATTTCGCTTTTCTTCCTTTACGGACGAAAGAGGGCGGCGCTGGCAAGCATTGTTTGTCGAAAAAAGCGTCGGTCGGGGCAAGATAGCCATACGTTCATGCAGACGGCGCGGAAAGGAGAACGAAGCGATGCTGACCAGTCTGAATCGAATCGCGGGAATGCCCGTCATCTGGCAGGACCGGCAGATCGGATGTGTGGAACGGGCGATCGCGGACGCAGCCGCTCGGCGGCTGCGGGGACTGGTGATCCGCAAAGGCATCGGCCTGGCGCGGTGGCTGCCTTCCAGCAGCGTTCGTCTGGTGGGGCGCACCTGCGTTTTGGCCGGGGCCAAGCCGGAGCCGCTGCCCGACGGCCTGACGGATTCCGCCCTGCAAGCCTATCTGACCACCGGCGAGCGGGCGGGGCTGGTCAGCGACGCGCTTTTCAGCGGGCTGACACTGCGGCTGGTGGCGCTGGAGGTCACGCCGGGGCCGGTTTACGCGCTTCTGGGGCGCTGTGCCTACACGGTTTCCTACCGGGTGGCAGGCGACGGAAAGCAGACGATGGTATCCGAGCTGATGACATGGGCGGAATTTCGGGAACGTTCCAGAAGGGAGGCATGGGAATGAGCGCTTGGAAAGCGGCGGTCGCGGGGGCCGTCGGATTCGCGGTCGGCGCGGGTGCGATGCTGATGCCCGGCAACCAGAAAATGAAGAAGCAGGTTCAGAAGCAGGTGGACAAGCTCTCCAAAATGGCCAAAATGTGGTAGGCAGGGGCAGTGCCCCTGCACCCC